>JBGPFC010000018.1:0-79139 GCA_041483195.1 Candidatus Eiseniibacteriota bacterium | reverse complement strand
GGAAGCCACTCCTCGATGGAGGGCGGCAACAGCAACTGCTGATCGGGCTGGTACGGGCGGAAGGTCTTCATATCCGCATCTTCCACACCGTCACCAGTCCACGCCAGAACTTTGACGAATACTCGGACAGGCTCCTAGCTAGCGGGCGGCGTTCCTGGTGATCCGAGCCTTCAGCAGCTTCCTTATGAGCGCGGCGGGTAAGGGATGGTCCGCCTGAAAACGAATGGTGCCCTTGCTGGTCTCGTAGTCCGTGAGCTCGTCCTTGTGGGCTTCCACGACGGCGCCCGGGTAGAAGGCGCAGTGATTCGAGGATGCGCCAAACCACACGAGCATTCTCCCGTCCAGACGGAAGGCAGGGAGCTGGTAGCTGATGCACTCTTCAGCTCTCGGAACTGCGGCCCGGATCGTCCTTCGCAGGCGTTCGAGCGCGGCTCGCTTGTCGTCGCTCAACGCCGCGAGGTACTCGTCGATGGTCTTCGCCTTGGCCTTGGCCTTGGGTCCAGGTCCCATGGCTTCTTCTCCTTCAGTCGGTCCGCCGCCCTGGTGCAAGAACGGCACTCGCGGCGAGTGCGATCACAAACGCCGGCAGCGCCGTCACCACCGGCCATACGACAAGGGCGAGCGCGAGGGCGCGGGAGTGTGGGTGGCTTGAGGCGGCCTGCGCATGAACATTTGCCGCGACCGCGAGTCCGAAGGCCCCCAGGGCGACGGCCAACGACGAGTGTAGTGCCGTCGTCCGATGCGAGCTGCGTAGCCGCACGCGTTCGTGACCTATGTGCGCCGCGAACGCGGCGGCGCTGATCACCCACGCGGCCAGACGCCACGCGACTCGCATCTGATTGGACCCGGACCGACCGGCGAGCGCAGCGAATGCGACCCCGACGACAAGGTACAAGGCGCCCACGAGAATCGCCGCCCGCAGCCACTCTTGGTGACCTGATTTGTCCATTGTATGTGGCCTAACGATTGAGTGCGCCGGCTTGCCGAGGGCAAGTCCGGTGCAACGAAGGGTCAGGCATCTGCTTCACCGCATGCCACCTCGATGACCTCCTCAAAGCCCTCGGCGGTGCTCGGTGGTTCAATAGCAGCGTACACGTTTCGCACGGCCTGCTCAGGAACAACTTCGTCAGCCGGCCGTGATGCATTGCGGGAGATGCAGACCTCGAGTGGCGTCTTGAACCAAACGGCGATCGTCCTCACCGAATGCGCGCTGGCCGCGGCAAGGATGGGTGCGCGCTCGGCCTTCTTGACCAGGATCGCGTCGAAGAAAATCGAGTTCGGAGCGCTTGGGCCCCGTGACTTCGCCCACGTAGACTTCCCGGCACCCTGGGGGCCGACAAGGACGAAGACCCTGGTTGATGGATTCGCGTCTCGGAGCCCCCGGCTCAGGGCTTCGAAGGATTTCTCCCACGCCGCCCTGTTGAGTTCAGGCGTGATGACGCGACCGTTCTCGGTCTGCAGGAAGTGGTCAGGGTTGATGTGCACGCGCGGATGACAATTTCGGGTGCCTAACGTGGGAAATCAGTGGCGCCGACAGGCGTCCGCTGCATCGACAGGTCAGCCGGCGTTTCGCGTGTCATGCCGTGACCCGCGCCGCTGCAGCCAGGCTGCCAGCCGGTTGAGAATGAGTCCATTGAGCACCAGGCCGCCAAGCACGATGGCGGTCATTCCGCCCAAGCCAAGGCGCGAGAGGGGCTCGACGCGGAGCGCGAGGCTCCAGGGTAGCGCGAGGAGCACCAGCTCAATGGCGGCCAGGCCCGGCATCTCGATGGATTGACTCAGCCGCAGGGCAGCGACCACGAGCGCGGCCAGCACGAGAAGGAGGTAAACGGTCAGTACCCAGCGAGTCAGTGGCCCGCGCATATTCGCTCTAGACCTCCTCGACTCCGCTGGACCCACGAAGCGGCCCCGCTCGGCCTAGGCGCGCCAGTCCCTCGGGATGTCAGTGGCCTTGCGGGTCTTGAAGAGTCCAGCGCGACGAGGTTCGATACGGACACGAATGGTGTGAGGTGGGGTGTCCGATCGCTTGAGCTCTGGATCGGCGAAGTCTCTGCCAACCTTTTCAACCTCATTTCGATAGAATGCAGGCTCAAGGCGCATCGACGCCGATTCTCCCGTCTTGAAATGGGCCCCAGCCCCATCAACTGGCACCAGGCGGACAACGAGCGGCCGCACACCGTCAGCATCAACGCCCAATGTTAGCCATAGCGCGCACTCGTTCCTCTTCTCGCTTCCGGCCACGTTGATGCCCTGGGGCTTTCGGACGCCGTTTACGAACACGTCAAGAGGCGGAGCAAAGCTAGCGTCCTCGACAAGACAATCTACTCTAATGCATACCCTGATAGTGGCCTCATCCGTAATCTTGCGACGCTTATCCCGCTCTTCGCGAGCCTTGATGGCCGCATCCACACCAGCTTCGATAGCCTTCTCTGTTAGACCCACTCGAGGCTCCTTGGAGAGGCGGTTGCCGGCTAACGAGCAGAAGATGGTCCGGTGTCGCCGGTCCGCCGCCTATTGGACTGGGCCCCTGTCCGACATCACAAGGGTTCGTTCTCGATGGTTCCGTCTCGTTCCTCAAGCCGGGGCTTCGGCCCCGAGCTCGCTGGCCAGCGCCGCGACCACCTCTGCGACCTGCGTGTATCCGGTCTCGAGCAGGAAGTTGGGATTCCGGCCGTACGACTTGTGGCCGAGGATGAAGAAGCGCGGCTCCGGGCTCCGCAGCACGTCCACGCCGAAAGCTGGCACGCTCAGGCAGTCGGCGCCGCCCGCGCCGAGCAGCGCGCCCGAAAGGTTCATGGGGCCGCGCGAGGCGTAGCACTCGTGCACCTGCAGCTCCCGATAGATGGAGTTGTCGGGGCCGAAGCCGGTGTTGACGATCACCTGGTCCGCCTCTTCCACGCGCGCATGCTCGCGCCCGGCGCTCTCGCCGACGCTCCGCAGCGTCGCGCGGTAGCGGTGCGTCGCCGAGTTGAACTCGAAGCCATCGACCGCCATGCCACCGACGTGGGCGATCGCAGGATCCGCGCCGCGCGCTAGCTCCCGCGCCCGCTCGTAGAGCGCGCGCCGCTCCGCGAGCGGATCGTCCGCGACCGCGGGCATGAGCGTGTCCGCGCCCTCGCGCGTCACCCACACCGCGCTGGTCCCGGGCGTCTCGGCCGCGAGCGCGGCGAGCGATGCGATCGAGGTCGCGGCGCTGGTTCCGCCGCCGATCACCAGCGTGCGCCGGCCGGCGTAGCGCTCGCGCGCGAGACCGCGCACGTCGTCCACGTGATACGAGAGCTGGGGCGCGAGGTACAGCTCGCTGCGCGCCGGAATACCGCCATCACCCGCCCAGTTCGGGCTGGCGTAAACGCCGGAGGCGTCGATCAACGCGAACGCGTGAATGTAGCTCTCGCGCCCGCCCGGGTCGCGCACCAGGAGCCGGAATGGATGATCGGCACGCCGCGGGTCGCCGATCAGATCGCCCTTCAAGAGGTCGCGGCGGCTCGCGTGCACCACCTGCGCGTGCGTGTGAATGCGGGGCTTCAGCTCCGGGAGCGCCGCGAGCGGCGCGAGGTATCGCTCGGCCAGCTCGGCCCCGGTGGGGCACGACTCGGGATCGGGCGCGGTCCAGCCCGCGACGCGCAGATGGCCGAGCGATGCCGGCCCGAGATTCATGCGCCACGGTGTGAACATGCGCACGTGACCCCACGCGAGCGGATGCGAGCCCACCTCGCCCTGCTCGAAGACGTGAACGTCGAGCCCGCGATCGAGCGCGGCGAGCGCGGCCTCGAGACCGATCGGTCCGGCGCCGATCACGGCGAGCGTGTTGCGGGCGGGATTCGACACGGTGGGGTTCCGATGGTTGGGGACGAGGGTGGGGCCGGGCCAACGATTAAGCCACGGTCCGCGCGCGGCACGCAAGCGCGACGATGGCCGCGGCTCGCCTCAGCCTTCCTCGTTCGCGCTCGCGAGCGCCGTCAGCAGCGACTCGCGCTCGTCGCTCAGCCGCCGCGCCGCGCGGTCGAGCGTGGACCACCACCATGCCCACGCGGCGACCGTCTCGAGCCCGAGCCCGATCGCCCCTACCATGAAACGCCGCTCGGGAGGGGCGATGATCGCGAGTACCAGCGGCACCGCCACCGCGACGACCTGGCCGAGCATGACGCCGAGCGAGCGGCCGACGTTGGCCCATCCCCGTCCGCGGCGCGCCGGGCCGAACGAGGCGCGCATCGGCAGCGCCACCCGCACGGAGCTGATGTTGCCGCTGATCAGGTTGAGAGGGAGGCACAGCAGGAGGATAAGTCCCGCCCGGATGCTCTGCGCCGACGAGAGCGGCTGCCGCAACAGCGCGAGCGTGAGCGCGGCGAGGCCCGCGGTGACGACGGTCACCAGCGAGATCAGGAGGTTCTTCGCGACGACCACGCGACGCGTCGAGACCGGGAGCATGAAGAACTGCCGCACCCCGCCGCGGTCGAATCCGAACTGGTTCAACGCGTACGTCGAGACGATCTGGATCACCCAGAAGACCGCGAAGTACTCGCCGCCCGTGCGTCCCAGGGGCCTGGCCACCACGAAGAAGTAGAGGTACACGGGAAGCAGTCCCAGATTCACGATCAGAGCGGGATTGCGCGCGAGATAACGCAGCTCCCGCCCGAGCAGCGTGGCGATCTGGCCGGGCACTCGCGTGTCGAGCGTGCGCGATCGCGCGGGTGCCGCTCCGACCCGCGCGCGCACGCGCGCGACCGGCTCCGGCGCGCGCGCGACCTGCACCGCGAACGCCGCGCCCAGCGCCGCGATCAGGTAGAGGAGAATCGCGGCCCCGGCCGTGCCGGCGGCGAGCTGGAGCGGATCGCCGGTCATCGCGCCCTGCGCGATCAGCGCGGGGAGCGAGACGGTGGGAACCCAGCGCAGCGATGCGCCGATGCCCACCCCCAGCTCCACGAGGTCGGCGGCATGGGCGCGCACCCGGCCCATCATCTGCGGCGCGACGAAGAAGAGCGCGAGCAGCAGCCCGGCGATCGCGCGCACCCACTCGTGCCGGAGGAACCGTTCGAACGCCGTGTTCGCGAGCTGGAGCAGCGCGCCGGTGTAGAGCGCGATGAACGACACCGCCAGCGCCGTACCCGCGCCGGCCAGCGGCCCCATCCGGAGCCCCGCGGCGAGCACGCACGCCATCAGCGACGGCACGAACACCAGCGCCGGCAGGTCGATCGGCGTGGCGGCGATGTTGAACAGATAGACGAGTCGCGGGCTGACCGGGTAGCGCAGCATGCGCCGCAGATCGAGCGCCTCGCTCAGCGAGGTCATCAACATCGCCATCACGAGCCAGCCCAGATGGATCAGCCCGATGGCCGCGAGCAATCCACCCGCGCCATGCTCGCTCACCGCCATGAACGCGGCGGGGGCGACCGAGAGGCCGGTCATGAGCAGCACGCCCGCGAGGACGAACAGGAAGAGGAGCGGCCATCGTCCCACCTGCCGTCCCGCGCCGCCCTGAACGACGCGCGCGATCAGCCGCAGGCGGAGCTGGAGCAGCAGCAGGAGCTGCGTCATGTCCGTTCGCCGGCCCCCAGCCAGTCGAGCGCCGGCTTCTCGGCGGGCGCGCCCACCACTTCGAGGAAGCGGTCTTCGAGCGTGCGCACATGCCCGCCATCCCCCGCGCGCAGGGCGTCGAGGGCGCCCTCCAGGGCGAGCCGGCCGCCGGCGATGATGCCGATGTGGGTGCAGAGCTTCTCGACGACTTCGAGGATGTGCGATGTGAGAAACACCGTGGTGTGCCCGCTCGCGATGAGCCGCGCCAGGATGTCGCGGATGTGCCGCGTCGCCACCACGTCGATGCCCTCGAACGGCTCGTCGAGGAACAGCAGCTCGGGGTTGTGGATGAGCGCACACGCGAGCGAGAGCTTCTTGCGCATGCCGTGCGAGTAGCTGCCGATCAGCTTCCCGGCCTCGCCCAGCAGATCCATGCTGCCGAGCAGCGCATCGGTGCGCTGATCGGCGGTGCGGCGGTCGAGGCCGCGAATCCGCGCCGCGAAGCGCAGCTGTTCGGCGCCGGTGAGGCGGTCGAACAGGTGCGGCCCGTCGGGCACCACGCCGATGCGGCGCTTGATCGCGAGCGACTCCGCGTCGAGGTCGAGACCCAGGATGCGCGCGGTGCCCGCGCTCTGCGCCAACATCCCGGTGAGGATGTTGATGGTCGTGGACTTGCCGGCGCCGTTGGGGCCGACGAATCCGTAGAACGCGCCGCGCGGAACGTGGAGCGCGACGCCGTTCACGGCGAACTGGTCGCCGAAGCGCCGGGTCAGCTCGTGCGTGACGATCGCGAAGTCATCCGGCCCGGTCATCGGCGTCTCCTATTCGAATTCCGCGACGATCGGCGCGTGGTCAGAGGCCAGGCCGCGACCATCGAGGCCGTGCACGGTGGCGCCTCGGCCGCCGCGCCAGCCGCGCCCCGCGAACCAGTCGAGCCGCAGCCGCCCGCGGCGCTCGGCCCATTTCAGCAGGCGGTGCACCAGCGCCTGCATCGGCCGCGGCATCATGGTCACCTCGTCGAGCCGGTCGAAGCGCAGCTGCAGCGTGGGCGCGTAGTCCACCCAGCGTTCCCACTCGAAGCCCGCCGTGCGCAGCGCGTCGAACAGCGGCTCGTGAGAGCGGCCGAGATCGGGCCGCGTCAGCCGCCGTTCGAGCGCGGTGGTGGGGAACAGCAGCAGCGTCGCGCCGCCCGAAAATGGCGAGTGCCACAGCCCGCGATCGAACGTGTGCGTGTTGAAATCGCCGGCCAGCACGATCGGCCGCCGCTCGTCGCGCAGCGCATCGAGCAGCGCGCGCACCTGCGCCTCGCGGTGCGCGCGCGTGCGATGCACCTCGAGGTGCGCCGAGACCGCGACGAACGGCGCGCCCGGCCGCTCGATCTCCACGATCAGCCCGATGTGGCGGCCGGCCATGCGCTCGAGATCGAACTGGATGGCCTGCGGGCTCGGCAGCTCGACGATCCGCACCTCGCCGATCGGATGGCGCGAGAGCACCGCGAGTCCGAACAGCGACTCCTGGTTCGAGCGGCCCGCCGCCATCGCCGGATCGTCGTCCCGGCCGGGCGTGGTCTCGAGGAACAACGGCGCCCACGCCGCGTGCAGGCCGAGCGCCGCCGCGAGATCGGAGGTGACGTCGCGGTTCCCCGCGCGCGCCATGCCGAGGTCGATCTCGTTGAACATCAGGAGGTCGGCGTTCGCGAGCTGCGGGTGCGTGAGCAGCGCGCGCTCGACCTGCTCGTACCAGTTGCCATGCTCGACGTTCCACTGCACCGCCTTGAGCCGCGTGGGATCGGCGGGGGGCGCGGGCGGCCGCGCGGGCGCGTGGCGCCGGACGCCACTCAGCAGGCGCGCGATGCGGTCCTCGAGCGCCGCCCGCTCCGGCGAGCCTCGAAGCGCTGCGAGTGTGGGGTACTGGTCGAGCGCGCGCTTGAGCGCGGCGGCCTCCTCGACGAGCTTCGGATCGCGAGTCATGGGGCGCGGAGTCTAGCAGGCGCGCGCGCGGATCCGTTCCCTCAGGCGGGACTCCCGCACGCGCGGCAGCGCGTGGCCGCGGCCGGAATGGTCTCGAGGCACTCCCTGCAGCCCTTGGTCGGAGGCGCGGGCGGCGCGGGCGCCGGCTTGAGCAGCGCCTTCGTGACGACGAACACCACGAACGCGACGATCACGAAGTCCACGATCGAGCCGATGAACTGGCCGTACGTCACCGCGTTGAGCGGCGTGCCGTCGGGCTTGGTGGTGAGCACGAACTTGAGGTCGCGCCACGCCCCGCCGGGAATGACGAGGCCGATGACCGGCATCATGACGTCGCTCACCAGCGAGCTCACCACCTTGCCGACCGCTCCGCCGATGATGACGCCGACCGCCAGCGCGAGCGCGTTGGTCTTGAGCAGGAACTCCTTGAATTCCTTGAGCACGGGATCCTCCTTCGAGCCTTGGGAACTCCGGCGCGCTGATCGCGACGGACCCCCGATTCGTCGCGAGATTAATGTCGTGCCGAGGGCACGGCAAGGCTGGCGATTGCCTACGTTGCGCCTCGGGGGACGAGCCCCTAGACTTTCCCCTCACGTGGTTCTGCTTCTCGCGCCTCCCGCCGCAGCGGCGCTCCCTGCACACACCAGGAGATGCCCTCGATGACCCGACCCCGCACGCTCCGGGAGCTCAAGGCCGCCGGATACCACCCCCGCAGCGTCAAGGACGAGCTGCGCGCCAACGTCATCGCGCGGTTGCGCGCGGGCGACACGCTGTTCCCCGGCATCGTCGGCTACGAGAGCACCGTCGAGCCGCAGATCGTGAACGCGCTGCTCTCGCGCCACGATTTCATCCTGCTCGGGCTGCGCGGACAGGCGAAGACGCGGCTGCTGCGCTCGCTGGTGCAGTTTCTCGACGAGTGGATCCCCGCGCTCGAAGGCTGCCCGCTCAGCAGCGACCCGTTCCTGCCGCTCACCCACCACGCGAAGCTCATGATCGAGGCGCACGGCGACGAGGCGCCGATCGTGTGGATCCACCGCGAGCAGCGCTACCAGGAGAAGCTCGCCACGCCCGACGTGACGATCGCCGACCTGATCGGCGACATCGATCCGATCAAGGCCGCCACGCTCAAGCTCGACTACTCGGACGAGCGCGTCATCCACTACGGCATCATCCCGCGCACCAACCGCGGCATCTTCGCGATCAACGAGCTGCCGGACCTGCAGCCGCGCATCCAGGTGGGGCTGCTGAACATTCTCGAGGAGAAGGACTTCCAGATCCGCGGCTTTCCGGTGCGCATGCCGCTCGACGTCGCGATGGTGTTCTCGGCGAACCCCGAGGACTACACCAATCGCGGCAACATCATCACGCCGCTGCGCGACCGCATCAATTCGCAGATCGTCACGCACTATCCGCCCACGCGCGAGCTGGGGATGGCGATCACCGCGCAGGAATCGTGGGTGGCGCGCGAGGGCGGGATCGAGGTCGTGGTGCCCTCGTTCATGCGCGAGCTGGTGGAGGAGGTCGCGATCCAGGCGCGCAAGAGCGAGTACGTCGACCAGAACTCCGGCGTCTCCGCGCGGCTGCCGATCGCGCTCATCGAGAACCTGGTGTCGAACGCGGAGCGCCGCGGCATCCGCTCCGGCGAGACGCGGGTCGTGACGCGCGTGTGCGACCTGCAGCACGCGGTCTCCGCGGTGAGCGGCAAGGTGGAGCTGGTGCTGGAGGGGGAGCAGGAGGGCGCGATCAACGTGGCGCGCGCGCTGCTCGGGCGCGGGCTCAAGTCGCTGTTCGCGCAGCGCTTCCCCGACGCGTTCAAGCCCAAGCGCGGCCGCGCGCCGCGCGGCGTCGAGGCAGCCGCAGCTGCCGCGACCGAGGGCGAGTCGCTCGCGACCAGCGAGTACCGCCCGGTGCTCGAATGGTTCGCGAGCGGCAACCACGTGCAGATCTCGGACGAGATGCCGCAGGCCGAGTACGCGAAGCAGCTCGGCTCGGTGAAGGCGCTCGGCGCGCTCGCGACCAGGTACCTGAAGCCGGCCAACGCCGAGGAGTGCGCGGTCGCGATGGAGCTGGTGCTCGAAGGCCTGCACCAGCACTCGATGCTCTCGCGCGAGCGCGGCGAAGACGCCAGCACCAGTTACAAGGACATGCTGAAGAGCATGCTGAGCGGGCTGGGGGACGATTGACGCCGTGCTCTTCGACTATTCCAAATGGAAGGGCCCGCGGCCCGAGGATCTCCAGTTTCAGAAGCAGCTCATGGAGATCTACCGCAACCTGCTGCTCCAGACCGGGGGCGA
This sequence comes from Candidatus Eiseniibacteriota bacterium, assembly GCA_041483195.1. Taxonomy (GTDB): domain Bacteria; phylum Eisenbacteria; class RBG-16-71-46; order RBG-16-71-46; family RBG-16-71-46; genus WS-2. The sequence continues at coordinate 69,361 of JBGPFC010000018.1, read as the reverse complement.
CGTCGATGAAGCGCTGAGGTGGATGGAGCACTTCGGCGAGGAGTACGGCTTCTTCAACGACAAGTTCGGCATCGCCGACTTCAAGAAGCTGCTGGAAGAGACGGGCGAGGCCGAGCGCACGCCGCAGGGCTTCAACCTGACGCCCAAGGGTGAGCGTCGTATCCGCCAGGACTCGCTCGACGAGATCTTCAGCACGCTGCAGGCGGGCGGCGCCGGGGACCACCGCACGCCGGTCGCGGGCAAGGGCGGCGAGCGGCTGAGCGAGACCCGCGCGTACCAGTTCGGCGACAACCTCTCCGATCTCGATCCGCTCGGCTCGGTGAGCAACGCGGTCAAGCGCGGCGGCATCGACGATCTCTCGCTCGCCGAGGAGGATCTCTCGGTGTTCGAGACCGAGCATCTCTCGAGCTGCGCCACGGTGCTGATGGTCGACGTGAGCCACAGCATGATCCTCTACGGCGAGGACCGCATCACGCCCGCCAAGAAGATCGCGCTGGCGCTCGCGCAGCTCATTCAGACCCGCTATCCCAAGGACTCGCTCGACGTCGTGCTGTTCGGCGACGACGCGGCGCAGGTAAAGCTCAAGGACCTGCTGAAGATCCAGGCCGGCCCGTTCCACACCAACACCCGGGCCGGGCTTCAGCTGGCGCGGCGCATCCTCGAATCACGCAAGGGCGTGAACAAGCAGATCTTCATGATCACGGACGGCAAGCCGTCGGCGATCCGCGAGCAGGGGAGAATCTACAAGAACCCGTTCGGGCTCGATCCGCGCATCGTGAACAAGACGCTGGAGGAGGCGTCCTACTGCCGAAAGAAGCGGATCACGATCACCACCTTCATGCTCGCCACCGACCTGCCGCTGCTCGAGTTCGTGCGCAAGCTCACCGCGCTGAATCACGGCCGCATCTACGAGACCGATCCGAACAATCTCGGGGCGTACGTGTTCCGCGACTTCGTGAGGAATCGGAGGAAGCGGCTGCACTGAAAGGGCGGGATCGGCTTCTCCCCCGAGCCCGGAAGAAGGAGTAGAATTTCCGGTGAGCCGGGCCGTGGCGGTAAGGCCCGCGCGAAGGATCGAGTGCTCCCGAAGGCACTTCATGCCGGAGGGGCGCATGCCCGAGATCAGCAGATTCTTTGGAATTGTCATCGCCATCTTCTACGGTGACCATCTGCCTCCTCACTTCCACGCCCGTTACGGCGCTGCTCAGGCGATCATCGCGATCGAAGAACTCAGCATTCTCGGAGGGCAATTGCCACCGCGCGCGCTCGGGCTGGTAATGGAATGGGCCTCAGTCCACCAGGTGGAGTTGCGAGAGGATTGGGATCTGGCGCGCCGGCAGGCGCCCCTGCGGAAGATCGCGCCACTGGAGTGACGCATGCTCGTTGATGTCGTTCACGTCGAGCCGCGAGCGCCGTACACGCTTCACCTGCGATTCGCGGATGGAGTCGAAGGCGATGTCGATCTCGAGCGCCTGATTAGATTCGAAGGGGTATTCGAGCCGATCAAGGCGCCAGAGTACTTCGCCGCGGTGCGCGTCGATCCGGAGCTGGGCACGATCGTGTGGCCGAACGGCGCCGATCTGGACCCCGACGTTCTCCACGCCGCCCTCCGGGGGGGCGGGGGGCTCGTCGCCAGGCCTTGAGCCGGGGGCGGGCGTGCCCTAGATCACCTGCCCGGACTTGGCGGAGCGCGTGCTCCGCCACGGTGGAATGATGGAATTCGCTCGAATGGGAGGAACGCAATGCGCTCGTTGATCGTGTCGGCTGTCGTCATCTCCGCGACCGCGTTCGCCACGCTCGCCCTCGCCCAGACGATCGACGGCACGCTCGACCCGCAGTACGGCGTCGCGCTCAGCACCCAAACCACCCAGACCCAGTTCGGCGACAACATCGACTCCTTCGTGGATCAGTCGGGCGGGTCGGAGCTGGACGCGGCGTACGCGTTCATCGCGGACGGCGTGCTCCATGTGTTCCTCTCGGGCAACCTGACCTTCCACCGCACCGTTGAGATCGACAACGTCTATACCAACCTCGAGGTGTTCTTCGACTCGAAGCCCGGCGGCCAGAATCTGCTGCGCGCGAACAATCCCAATATCGATTCCGAGACCAACCTGAACAACATGGCCGGGCTGAGCTTCGACTCGGACTTCGAAGCCGATTACTGGCTGGGTTGCGGCGCCGCGACCCGCAGCCTTCCGCTCCGCGCCAACTACGCCGAGCTGCCCACCGCGGGCGGCGGCGCCGGCTACTACCTCGGCACCGCCACGCCGGGCGGCCCCGGGACGCTCTCGGGCGGCACCAATCCCAACGGCATCCTCGCGACGATCGACAATCGCAACGTGGCGGGCGTCACGGCGGGCTGCGGCGTGTCGTCCGGCGCCGGCGTGACCACCGGCGTCGAACTCGCCATCCCGCTCGCCACGATCGGCAATCCGGCCGGCTGCGTGAAGGTGTGCGCGTTCGTGAACGGCGGAGGGCACGCGTACGTCTCGAATCAGTCGCTCGGCCCGCTGCCCCCCGGAACGTGCAGCCTGGGCCCGCCGAGCGGCGTGAGCTTCGCGGCCATCGCGGGCAACCAGTACTTCGTCGTGTGTCCTGCGATCATCACGCCGGCGCGCTCGATGAGCTGGGGCCGGCTAAAAACCATCTATCGCTGAGCGCGGGGGGAGCGCGCCCTACACTCTCCCGAAGTAGACCTCGCACCTGTAGATCATCGTCACCACGCCCGCCCGCGCGTGCTTGCGGAACAGCCGATCCGCCGCCGCGAGCATCTGCTCGTGACCGGGCTGGCCGGCGGCGGGCAGGTACGACGTCGAGAGCAGCAGGCCGAGCGTGCCGTCGCGATCGAGGTCTCGCGATTGGCGGAGCTCGCGGGACTGGACGCTGCCGAGTCCGAGCGCGGCGCCCAGCGTGTCGGGGTTCTGCTGCTCGTGCCGGATGGTCTCCTCGTCGGTGCGGAACTCGGCGACCAGCGCCTCGTAGCCGCGCGTGAACTCGTTCGCATCATGCACGCGCGTGTTCCATGCCACCACGATCCAGCCACCGGGCCTGAGCACGCGCGCGAACTCGACTCGCGCTCGCGCGGTGTCGAACCAGTGGAACGATTGTCCGGCGGTGACGAAGTCCACGCTCGCGTCCGCGAGCCCGGTGCGCTCTGCGGTCCCGTTGCGGCTCTCGAAGCGCGGCTCGTCCGCGAGCAGGCGCTCGGCCGCCTCGCGCATCTCGCGGTTGGGCTCGACGCCGATCACGCGGCAGCCGTGCGCGAGGAACAAGCGCGACAGGATGCCGGTGCCGCTCCCGATGTCGGCGATCGCGGAATCGCGCGTGAGCCCGCACTCCCGCTCGAGCAGCGTGAGCAGCTCCGGCGGGTAGGGCGGGCGCGATCGCACGTAGTGCTCGACGCGATTCGAGAAGCGCTGGGTGGGATCGATCATGGGTTGGGCCCCGCGCCCGGCGTTTGACCGCGCGAGGAAGGCCAGCTTACATCAGGCCCTCCGCCGCCGTGGCGCGTCGCCCCGCCGGCGCCGCTCCCCGGCAACCTTCCCCGTGCGGTAACCGTAGACCGCCCGTGCCCTGAACTCGCATCCCCTGGAGGCCTTGCCATGCTCGCGATTCGCAGTCTGGTGAAGATCTATCCCGGTCCGGTCGCCGCGCTGCAGGGGATCGACCTCGACATTCCGCCCGGAATGTTCGGGCTGCTCGGCCCGAACGGGGCCGGCAAGTCCACCTTCATGCGCATCCTCGCGGGGCTGCTCGAGGCCACATCGGGCAGCGTTACCCTCGATGGCGCCGACATCCTCGCCCACCCGGAGCGCGTGCGAGCGCAGCTCGGCTACCTCCCTCAGGAGTTCGGGTTCTATCCGCACCTGAACGGCGAGGAGATGCTGCTCCACCTGCTGCGCCTGAAGGGCGTCGATGCGCCCGGCGGGCTCAAGCCGCTCGCACGCGAGCTGCTCGAGCGCGTCAATCTCGGATTCGCCGCGAAGCGCAAGCTCAAGGCGTGGTCAGGCGGCATGCGCCAGCGTCTCGGGATCGCGCAGGCGATCGCGGGCAATCCGCGGCTCGTGATCGCTGACGAGCCCACCGCGGGGCTCGATCCCGAGGAGCGCCTGCGCTTCTACCATCTGCTCGCCGAGCTGGCGGAGGATCGCATCGTCGTGCTCTCGACCCACATCGTCGAGGACGTCGCGGTGCTCTGCCCGCAGTTCGCGGTGATCCGCGGCGGGCGATTGATCGCGCGCACCACCCCGCGCGAGGCGCGCGCGGCGATCGCGGGCGCGATCTTCGAGGGCACGGTGCCGCCCGCGGAGCTGCCGGAGCTGCGTCGCGCGCGCAACGTGACGCAGGCGATCCTGGTCGAGGGGCGGCATCGCGTGCGCGTGTTCGAGCCGGGCGGGGCGGCGCCTCCGGGCTTCGAGCCCGTGGCGCCCACCCTCGAAGACGCCTACCTGGTGATGATGCGCGGGAGCGCGGGCGCGAACGGCGTTGCGGGCAATGGCGCCGGACCCGCGCCCGCGTCCGCGCCCCACGCCGCGCCCGCCGCGCCGCACGCGGGAGCGATCACGTGAACCCGCGGCGGCTCTACGAAGTCTTCCGCCTCGAGTTCTCGCACAACCTGCGCCGGCCGCTGTTCTGGTTCCTGATCCTCATCCTCGGTTTCCTGACGCTCGAGATGTCGAACGGCCACGCCTCGATCGGCTCCGGCAACGCGACGGTCGGCGGTGGCAAGGCGTGGATCACCTCCGAGTACGCGATCTCGCAGCTCCTGGCGATGATGGTCACGCTCGTCTACGGACTCTTCATGGCGGTGGCCGCCGGCATGAGCGTGATTCACGACCACGACCTCAAGGTGGGCGAGGTGATTCACGCCACGCCGCTGACCCCGGCAGAATACGTGTGGGGCAAGTACCTCGCGGTGTTCGCGAGCTTCATGGGCGTGCTGGGCGTTCACCTGCTGATGATGATCGTGTTCAATCACGTGTTCCCGCACGGCGAGAACGTCGAGGTGATCGGGCCGTTTCGCCTGATTAACTACCTCCGGCCGGTGTTGCTGTTCGTACTGCCGCTCCTGATCTTCATCTCGGGCACGAGCTTCGCGCTCGGCGCGCTCACGCGCCGCCCGATCCTCGTGTTCCTGGTGCCGGTCGCCGCCGTGTTCTTCGGGGCGTTGTTCCTGTGGGAGTGGTCGCCGGTGTGGCTCAGCCCCGCGATCAACAACCTCCTCATGATCGCGGACCCCGGGGCGATTCGCTGGCTCAAGGAGACCTGGCTCAACGTGGACCGCGGCGTCGAGTTCTACAATCACGCGCCGGTCGGCCTCGACCTCACGTTCTTCCTGAACCGCGCGCTGTGCGTGGCGGGAGGGCTCGGCGCGATGGCGTGGACCCAGGCGCGCTTCGCGGCGAGCGTGCGCGGGGCGCGGGGCGCGAAGCCGGCGCGGCGCGCGGCGGCCGCGCCGGCGGCGGATGCCGGGTCGCTCGATGCCGTGCAGCCCGCGGCGCTCGCCGCGCTCGAGATGCGCGGCGGCGCGTCCGGCTTCCTGCGCGGCGCTTTCGAGATCGCGCGCGTCGAGCTGATGGAGCTGCGCAGCCATCCCGGGCTCTACCTGTTCGTGCCGATGATCCTCATCCAGACGCTGGGCGGGACCGTGCAGGTCGGCGCGTTCGATACCGTGCTGCTCCAGACGCCGGGGCTGCTCGCCGCGGCGGCGATGAACACGCTCACGCTGCTGGTGTGCATGCTGCTGTTGTTCTACACGGTGGAGTCCCTGCAGCGCGAGCGCAGCACCGGCCTCGCATCGATCCACTACGCGACGCCGCTGCGCACCGCATCCCTGCTGTTCGGCAAGGCGCTCGCGAACTCGCTGGTCGGCGTGGTGGTGCTGATCGTCACGCTGCTCGGCGACCTGATCGTGCTCGGGGTGCAGGGCAAGGTGGGCTTCGATCCCGTGCCGTTCGCGCTGCTGTGGGGCCTGTTGCTGGTGCCGACCTTCCTGCTGTGGACGTCGTTCGTGAGCGCGGTGTACGCGATCACCGGCAGCCGCTACGTGACCTACGCGCTGGGGCTCGGCGCGATGATCGCGAGCGGGTTCCTCCAGCTGCGCGGCAAGATGAACTGGGTCGGCAACTGGGATCTGTGGAGCGCGGTGCGCTGGAGCGATATGAGCCGGCTCGAGCTCGACCGCGGCGCACTGGTGCTGAATCGCCTCATGGCGCTCGGTCTCACCGCGCTCTTCATCGTGATCACCGTGCGCCTATTCGCGCGCCGCGAGGCCGACGCCACCCGCACCGTGCATCGCCTGCGGCCGGGCGCGCTGCTGCGCGCGTCGGTGATTCCGCTCGCGGTCGCGGTGCTGCCGATTGCCGCGGGTGTCGCGCTCTACCTCCAGGTGCACGAAGGCCGCGAGGGCGCGGCCGCGAAGAAGCTCAACACCGACTACTGGAAGAAGAACGCGGCCACCTGGAACGAGGCGCCGCTGCCGGGCGTGAGCGCGGTCGATCTGGACGTCGATCTCGACACGGAGCACAGCGCGTTCACCATGCGCGGGCGCTACGACCTGGTGAACCGCACCGGCAAGCCGCTCGACCGCTTTCCCGTGACGGGCGGGATCTACTGGAAGAACGTGGCGTGGACGTGGAACGGGGAGCCGGTCAAGCCCGACGACCGCGCGAAGCTCTACGTGTTCACGCCGCAGCACCCGCTCGCGCCCGGCGAACGCGCGAGCCTCGGCTTCCGCTACGAGGGCATCTGCCCGAAGGGGATCACGCGCAACGGCGGCGGCGCGATGGAGTTCATTCTGCCCTCCGCCGTGGTGCTCACCGGGTTCTCGGCGTCGGGCTTCGCGCCGCAGCTGGGCTACATCGACGAGATCGGCGTGGACGACAAGAACCGCGCGGAGCCGCGCGACCCGCCCGCCGACTACTACGCCGGCATCACGCCCCCGTTCATCCCGCTCGCTGATCAGCGCTTCGATTGCCGCATGCGCGTCACCGGCCCCGCGGGTCTTCAGTACAACGCCACCGGCAACATGGTGAGCGACAGCGTCGTGGCTGGCCGCCGCATCACGCAATGGCAGACCGATCAGCCGGTCCGCATCTACAACCTGGTGGCCGGACACTGGGCCGAGAAGCACGGCGACGGGGTCTCGATCTACTACCACGCGGCGCACACCTACAACGTTGACGAGATGCTCGAGGCGCTCGCCGGCGCGCGGCGCTACTACTCGGAATGGTTCGCGCCCTACCCGTGGCGCGAGCTGCGGCTGAGCGAGTTCCCCGCCCTCGCGGGATACGCGCAGGGGCCGTCCATGAACATCAGCTTCTCCGAGGGGATCGGGTTTCTCACGAAGAGCGAGCCCAAGGCCAACGCCGCGTTCTGGGTGACCGCGCACGAGGCCGCGCACCAGTGGTGGGGCAACCTGCTCACCCCCGCGCGCGGCCCGGGCAACAACTTCCTCTCGGAAGGCATGGCGCATTTCTCGACCATCCTGCTCACCGAGCAGGTGAAGGGCGAGGAGCAGCGCATGGCGTTCTGCCGCGAGATCGAGAAGCGCTACACGCATCGCCGCCGGGCCGACGCCGAGCGGCCGCTCACGCGCGTGGATGGTTCGCGCATGGGCGACGAGACCGTGTTCTACGACAAGGGCGGATGGTCGATGTGGATGCTCATGCAGGTGATGGGTCGCGACGCGATGCTGGCGGGACTCAAGGAGTTCGTCCACGCCTGGGGCGACAGCGCCGACCACCCGGTCGTGGTCGAGATGCTCGGCACGCTGCGGCGACACGCGCCCGATCCGGTCGCGTTCGACGCGTTCGTGAAGCAGTGGTTCGACAGCGTGCTGGTGCCGGAGTACCGGCTGCGCGACGCGACGCTCGCGGTCGCGGGCGACGGGTGGGAGGTGCGCGCGAAGGTGCGCAACGCCGGCACCGGCCTCATGCCGGTCGAAGTCGCGGCGGTGCGCGGCGAGCGGTTCCCGAAGCAGGGCGAGAAGGGCGAGGCCTACCATGATGCTCGCACGATGGTGGAGCTCGGGCCCAAGCAGAGCCGCGAGATCACCATTCACTGCGACTTCGTGCCGGAGCGGCTCGTGGTGGACCCCGACTGCAAGGTCCTGCAGATCGAGCGGAGCCACGCGACCACCAACGTGCCGAAGCCGCCGGGCGTCGCGGCGGGAGATCGCGCCGTGGTTCGCGCGGGAGCGGGGCGCGCCATCGCTCTAGTGCGGTCCACCCTTCCACAGCAGTGACTCGAGAATCGCCGCAATGAATCCCGGCACCACCGGTGAGGCAACGAGAATCACCGCGGTTCTCTCTTCCCTTGGTGTTGTCACCGACGACCAAACGCCGACCCCGAATGAAATCCCGGCAACTACCGGACTCTGCGAGATCCACCACCAGCCAATTGCGGCGACCGCCGATATCACAATGCACATCACCACGGAGCGCAAGATCTCACCTCTCGGGATACGGGTTGCGGAGCTGATACATCATGGCCGCCGTACTCGCCCCGGAGAAAGCCCCCCAAAGTGCGCCCGGAAGTATGCCTGGGGCTCCGCCACGTGCTGCCCCCCAGATACCACCACTGATTCCTCCCACGAGAGCGCCCTTAGTGACGGCGTCACCGTATCCGGCCCACCAAATAGCCTCATCGACATCGGAACGAGGCTCGTTATGAACGAAGGTAATTCCCACGGGAGAGCCGGGATCGTACATCCACGGTTGGATGGAGTAGGCAAACGCGTACACCTCGCCCTCGTTCTCTACTCCGGCGACGCCATCCGTGAAAGCCGTGTTCACGATGGACACGAGCCCGACTGGCGGCATGGTCGGATCAGACCTGTAGACGGGGTAGCCCGCGGAGTCTGAGGCCGAGCCCCCCATGACCATCGTCACCGGAATGTACCCGCCCCAGTCTTGCCGGTAAATCGCGAACGAGGAGACATAAACGAACGGCTGCTGCTCGGCCGGCGGGACGCCCGGTTTCTCAAACGCGAGGATGACCGTGGAGCGGCCCGTACCCGTGAATCCCGTATCCGCATCGGCGCGGCGTATGTATCCGCGCGCGGCTAGCGCACTCATCACCTGCTGAACTCCGGCGATGGACAGCGCCTGACTTACCAGTGTCTCGGACGACGTACCGTTGTTGTAGGCAAGGCTTGTTGGGCCGCCGTTCCAAGTTGACGTGATCGAGGGGAGGACAAAACCGCCGCCTGGGTTTGCGAGGAGAGGCGGAGGGTCATCCGTTGGCAGCTTGCTGGGCCCAACCCCGGCCGCGGAGATCCCAGCGTGACAAGCCACGAGAAGTAGGGTGATCAGCATCTTTCTCACGGTGAACTCCTCCCAGAAAATGCGAGCAGAGGGTGGGTGATCGACGAACTCGCTCACGATTCACTCCCATCAGACTCCCAAATAACTCTATGGCGGATCAATGCAACTTATGGCGCATGTCTTGCTCGATCCTATGCGCAGATCCTTACCTGCCACTGCCATGTATCCCCATTTTCCGCTGGAATACGTTGTGCCGCTTCGAGAATTCGCTCGGCCCTGTCCTGCTGTCCTTGTGATCCCAACCGCGGTCGGGCCAACCCGAGCTCTGCTATTCTGCGCGTCGCAGCACGCCCGGCCGGGCGACCCACCACGAGAGAACTCCGCGTGCGCCGCGCACTCGCGATCCTTGTTCCATTCGTTCTCACCACGATCCTCGCCCTGACGCCCTCGACGGCCGACGCCCCGCCGCCGCGCGCGAGCATGCTCGATCGCTGGGCGCGCGCGGCGCTCGATGGCGCCGAGACCTCGGTCGAGGACCGCGAGCGCGCGATGCGCAACATCGAGGAGGCGATCCGCCTCGAGCCCGCCGATCCCGGGCACTGGATGGTGCTCGGCCGGCTCCAGGAGGTCGGCAATCACGAGCGGCTCGCGCGCGAGAGCTTCGAGCATGCGATCCGCCTCGCGCCCGAGGAGCCGGAGACGCGAACGCGACTCGCGATGGCGTGGAAGCGCGAATGGCTGCGCACGCTCGACACGCTCGCGCTCGCTCACGCGATCGAACAGCTCGACACCGTGACCCACCTGCGCCCCTACGGGAGCGAGGGCTGGCTGCGGCTCGTGCCGCTGCGCTACGAGCACGGCGAGCTCCCCGGCGCCGCGAACGCCGCGGCCAACGCGCTCGCCGGGCGGCCGCGCCGCGCGGAGGCGCCGCTCGCCGTGGCCTACCTCGCGTTCCGGCTCGGCGAGATCGAGCTCGCCGACAGCCTGTTCCGCGCCGCGATTCCACGCCTCGCGCCCGACCTGCGCGCGCTGTTCGACGACCCCACGCGCATTCTCAACGCGCCGCGGCCGCGCGACGGCGACAGCGCTGATGATCCCGCCCAACTCGACGGCGCCGCGCATGCCGCGCCGCCCGAGAGCGCGGCGGCCGAGGAGCCCACCGCGACCGCCGCGGGCCTCGCGCTGTTCGCGCCGCTCGATCCCGACCCCACGACCGCCGCCAACGAGGTGCAGCTCGAGTGCTGGTCGCGGATCGCGCACGCGTACTTCGTGTTCTTCGATCCGCTCCATCCCGGGCTCGACGCGCGCGCGGAGACGTACATGCGCTACGGGCCGCCCCGCCGCGTGCTGCGCAATCCGCCCGGGGTGTCGCTCATCTTCAAGCCCAACGTGCTGCGCACCGGGCGGCAGGACAGCTTCGCGGGGTACCCGCTGGACGCGGAGGTGTGGGAGTACCCGGAGCTGGGCATGCGGATCCTGCTCCACGATCGATCGCTCACCGGCGTGTACACGCAGCCCGTGACGCGCGAGTTCATCCCGGGCACGATTCCCGATCCGCGCGTGCTCGCCGCGCGCGGTGACCTGCTCTCGATCGGCGGTGGGGCTTCGGTGTTCCCAACGCTGCCGCCGCGCGCGCAGCGGCTCGAGGTGCGCGGCGTGGTGTCGCGCTTCGAGGGCGCGCGCGGGCCGCGACTGCTCGCGCAGGTGCGCGCGCCGGGCGGGCCCGGCGACACGCTTTCGGCGCGCTGGGTGGTGATCGACACCGCGGGCCACGAGGTGACGCGCGGCGAGCAGTCGCTCGCGGTGTCGGCGTGCGATCCCGGCGAGAGCCGCCTCGCCGAGTTCGACGCCGACCTTCCGGCGGGGCGCTTCGACGTGACGTTCTCGGTGCGCGACGCGCACCGGCATCGCGGCGTGTTCCGACGCCAGGTCGCGATGCCGGCGCCGCCCTCCGCGCTCGCGCTCAGCGATCTGGTGTTGTGCTGCGGCGACCCATCGCAGTACGCGGCGCAGGGCGCGGTGCGCATCGAGGCGAATATGGATTCGCGCGTCGCCGGGCGCGCGCCGCTGGTCGCGTACTTCGAGATCTACCGCCTCGCGACCGGCGCGGATGGCATGGCGCGCTTCCAGTACACCTACGACGTGCGGCGGCTCGCCGACGAATCGAGCGCGAAGGCGCGAGCCGCCGCCGAGCGGCGCCCGCCGGTCGGCACCTGGGCCTCGCGCGAGGAGACGCAGGTCGGAGCGATGCGGCGGCAGTTCCTGCGCGTGGCGACGGCGTTACTGCCCGCCGGGCGCTACCGCGTGAGCGTGCACGTCAAGGATCTGGTGTCGGGTGGGGAGGCGGAGCGCGGGGTGGAGTTCGTGCGGGAGTGATGAAATGCCCTTGGCCCGGGCCCCGCGGCGGGTGCAAACTTGCTCACGCGAGTCGCCGCCCGCCGTGCGCACGCGGGGGAGCGATTCCGGGTTGCGTCACATGCCCGACCGGGGCGTGAGGAGCATCACATGATTCGTCGCATTCTGATTCCGGCACTGATGGTCCTGCTCTGCGCCTGCACCCTCGCGTCGCCCACGCGATCCGCCACCTTCGACCTCATCTATACGGACCACGTCGACACCACGCTCTGCCCGAACGGGTGCGGAATCATGCTGACCGCCTATGGGTTCGGGCTCGTCGTCAACAAGGGCGCGACCGACATCGGCGCCGCCGAGTTCTTCGGCACGACGTTCAGCGCGATCTCATCTCGCCCCGAGATGAGCCTCTACGTGCTCATCAACAATCCCGGCCCCCCGGTCGCTCCCATTCATCCGAACGAGGCGGTTGGCAGCGTGCTGGCACCGAATGTGGTGCTGACGAGCCTGCTCCATGCCGGAGAGACGCTGCGGAACACCCAGCCCGAGCAGGTGGTCGCGTTCATGATCTCGAGGACCGGGACCAACACCTACGCGGGCCCCGTCTCCTTCGACGTGACGATGACCATGGGCGGCGACGTCGCCCAGTTCACCATCTTCGCGAACGTCACGCTCGGCGGGCCCAGCGAATTCGCGATCTCGTTCCCGAGCGCGGCGCGCGTGAGCTCGGTGCCGATCCTGACGCCGACGGTGACGACCACCTGGGGAGCGATCAAGGCGCTGTATCGCTGATCCGTGCATCGCGGCGACCCCGACGCGGGGCGACGACGTCGCTGCCGGCGGGGCGCGATCGCCTACGCGAGCCGAACGATCTTCCCCGGATAGTCGATCGTCAGCGTAAACCGCCGCAGCACGTTGGTTCCCAGAATCCCGTCGATGCCGACGCCCGTCGCCCGGCTGAGCATCTCGAGAAACTCCGCGACGGCCACGCGCACGCGTGAGATGCGCACGCCTCCGATCTGGAGCGACTGGATCAGCGCCGAGCTCGCGGCCACGGTGCCGCCCCCTCCGGTCATGCTCGGCATCGCGGTCGACGCCAGCTCGCATCGCCGGGCGAGCTCGGGCGAGACGACGGTCGTGCTCGCGCCGGTATCGAGGGCGAATCGAAACTCATGGCCGTCGACCTTCACGGGCAGAAGGACGAGCGGCTTCGAGGGATGGGCGAGCGTGAAGGGAAGTTCCACGCGGGCGGGCCCGGTATCGCCGGCCTCGTCCGGCGTGGAAAGCGTCAGCGTCAGTCCCGCGTAGTCCACGCTCACGCGGAAGCGCTCGAGGAAGCTGAACCCGATGCATCCGCCGAGCGGGTGTCCGATCGCCTCGCCGATGCGTCGCAAGTCATCGCTCATGAGCACCGAGACGCCGTGAACCACGGCATCGCCCAGAGCAATCGATTCGGCCTTTGCCATCTCCACGCGCATCGAGCCCGCCGCGCCGTGGGCCTGTCGCGTCCCTTCGATCTCGAGGCCGAGGCGGTGACCGATTTCTGGAAGCAGCACGGCGTGACTCGCTCCGGTGTCGAGCGCGCAGTCGATGGGCTCCGATCCGTTGAACCGCGCCGCAACGACGATCAGCGGCTGATCGCCGCCCACCAGTCGAAATGGAGTCTTCGTCAGCATTGGGTCCTCAAGTTTTCGGGCGCGCCCCGACGGGCCGATGGCTCATTCCGTGGCCCGTCCGCGGCCTGGTCGCGACACGAAGCACGCCGTCACCGACGATCATCCCAGTTCACCGCACGATCGCGAACCGACGAACCCGCGTGGACGATCCGTGACGAAGTCGTACGAAATAAGTGCCGGCGGGCAAGGCACGTTCGCCATTCCGTGACAGCACGTGCCGTCCAGGCCCGAGCGAGGCGACGTCGTGTCTCTCCAACAATCGGCCGACGACATCCATGATCTCGAGTTGGGCAGGCCGGGCGTCGGGCAGAGTGAACTGAATGGAGACGTCGCCCGCTGATGGATTGGGCATAATCCGCGACAGGTCGAGCGTTGGGTTCAATGGGATCTCGAGCAGCGTCTCCGCCGAATAGCGGAGCCCCTCGGCGTCGGGAGCGGCGATCCGGTAACCGTAGCGCTCACCTGCGACGATGGTCCTGTCCTCGAACATCACCCGCCCGCTCGCGTCCACGGCCTCACGCGCCAGCGTCACCCATTCCCGATCATCGGCTCGACGCTCCACCGTCACCGGTGTTCCGGTCGGAGCGTTGACGTACCACGTGAGCCGCGCAAGCCCGTCACCGACCTCGGCGCTGATCAGCGACATCTCCACGGCCACCAGGCCGTCGCCGAAGATTCGACCTGCGTAGACCCGGGGCGCAGGCCCGCGATCGTCCTCCCAGGCCACGATGGCCCCGAGCGCACCATCCGAAGCTATCCTCGGAACAAGCTGGTCGTGCGGCTCGGAGCACACGGCGGTTCCATTCTTCGGCCACAGCGCATCCGCCAGCCCGGCCGTCGTGATGCGCTGCGCGTAGAGGTCGGGTGCGCCACCCGCGCGCTGGTCCTCCCACACGACGATGATTCCCTCACCGTCGGCTTCGAGATCCGGATGCCCCTGAAGCCCTGCTGCGGTGCACACGGCCACGCCGTCGGCGGCCCAGCCCGGAGCGATGGACCCACCGGACCGGACGTGCTGCGCGTAGACATCTCCCGTGTCGGCGCGCTGGTCGCTCCATGTGACGAAGGCCCCGCCCGCACCATCTGAAGCGACTGACGTGTAGGTCGCCAGCCACTCGCCATTTCTAACCTGACCCGCCGCGGTGTTCTGTCCGCACACGAGAAGTCCAGCCACCGGCCAGCCCGCGGCGATCGCACCGCCCCCGGTGATGTGCTGAGCGAAGAGCTGCGCACCGCCCCCACCGCGGGCTTCGGACCAGAAGAGCAGCGCACCCCCGGCGCCATCCGACACCATCCCCGGCGAGTCTTGCGTGTTGGGAGACGGCGAGATCACGACTCCGAGGGTGTCCCATCCGGTCGCGAAGGTCCCCGAACCCGTCATGCGCACTATGCGCATGTGCGCCGCGTCATCCAGCCAGGAGAGAAGCACGCCTCCCGTGCCATCGGGACTGAGCAGCGGCTGCACCACATCGTAATATGTCCAGCCGATTGTCCTCGGTTGCGGCCACCCGGGCGCCGCGAAGCCTCCCGAGGTCACACGCTGGATCTCGATGTATCCACGGAAGAAGTTGGTGTACTGCCAGGCGACGAACGCTCCGCCACCCCCATCCGATATCGCGACCGGCGTGAACCTGAGATCGATCTTATTCGCGGCGAGCCCGCCGGCCGCGCCGGTCATCCTCGTTGGCGCCGAAAGCTCCGCGCTCGAAAACACCGGGCCGTCCGAGCCGAGATGCTTGAACACGACGTGCTCTCCATCCCGCCAGATCAGGAGAGCCCCGCCCGCGCCGTCTGCGGCAATCGACGGGTCATACCCAGCCGTCGTGGCCGCCGCCAATCCGCTGTCGGGCCAGCCCGCCGCCACGATGCCCGCGCCCGTCAGCCGCTGCGTGAAGATCGTGGACAGACCGAATCGGTTGTCTTCCCACGCGACGATGGCGCCGCCGCTGCCGTCGGCAATCATGACCGGCGCACTCTGCGTCGAACCTGCCGTGCAAACCGGAATGCCGCCCGCCGTCCAAGCCGTATCGGGCGGCGGCGCCGCGCCCGCACCCGCGGCGACGCACATCAGGAGGCCGGGCACGAGGTGTGAGACCCAACGACTCCTCATCGGCGCCTCTCAGCAAGGGGACTGCGCGGGGCGGCCTGGCGGCGACCCTGCCGGCTCATACCCCTGAGCCGCCGAACAAGTTCGGCCGCGCCGCCAGCCCGCCCTCCGATCTCCGAAATTTCTCGCCGAGGACCGCGCGCGCTCCGGCCGTATGTGAGCCGCGCGTCCTGCGATCTCGCCAGCGGTGCGCCGACCGCCGGCACGCTTCGGATGGCGAGCGGAGGCCTCTCGGGACCGATCCGAAAGCGATGAGAGCGGGCGCACCAGGGACTTGCGCCCGCAGCCCGCCTTACTTCTTCCCGCCCCGCAGCTCGCGACGCCGCTGCTCGAAGCCTTGCTTCAGCGCGTTCCTCTGCTCGGCGTAGCTCTCGTGGATCTTCGCGATCTCCGCCTTCTCCTTGTCGGCGAGCGCGGCGAGCTGGCTGGTCTCTTCCTCATCGAGCGTTCGCAGATTTGGAGACTCGCCCTGCTCGATCAGATCGTGACGCTGGGCCTCGAGTGGTTTCAGATCGGAGTCGAGCTTGTCGCGCAACGCCTTGAGCTGAGCCTCGAGCGGATCGGCCTGGGTCTTGAACTCCTGGCGCAGCGCGCGGATCTGATCGTCGAGTACCTTGATCTGTTCGCGGGCCGGATTCCCCGCGCCGGGTGAGGGCGGCGCGACCGGTTCAGGCGAGGCGCGCTTGACCGGCATGACGTTGGGCTTGCTGTCCACCGAACGAGTTCTAGGCTCGCTGTTCGACTGAGCCGCGCAGCAGGCCGCCAATCCCATCATGGCCGCAACCGCGATCACCACACTCCGTCTCGACAGACAACGCATCGGTGCTCCTCCTCGGTTCGCGTCGCGCTCGCGCCCGGGCGACCGTGGCCGTCGCGTGCGTCTCCCGAAACCATACCGGATGTGATCGCGCGGCGGCGCGGCGCGCCCGATTCTTTGAGTAGATTTCACAGATGGGAGGGGCGCTCGTCCTCGCGACGCACCGGCCGAACGGGCCACCAGCGTCGTGTCCGCCGGCAGTACTCCTCGTACTCCGAGCCGAACAATTGCCGAAGGGTCGGCTCCTCGTACCAGCGCACGAACACATGAGCCGCGCCGAAGAAGAGCAGGGCGTACCCAGCGAGCACGACCGACCGATAGACGAGCGCCGCGCCGAAGAGCGCGAGTCCCGCGCCCCAATACATGGGGTTGCGCACGAACCGATAGGGTCCTCTGACCACGAGTCGCCGCGGCGGGTCGAAAGGCGCCGGCGTGCCGCGTCCGACAAAGGCAAACGTTCCGACGCACCACACCACGAGAGCGCCGCCGAGGCCCACGAGCGCGGCGCCGACGACCTGAGGCGGGCCGCCGATCGAGGGCCGGGTGACGCCGGCCCACTGGAGAAGCTCGCCGGGCAGGAAGACGAGCACGAAGCCGATGAAGAGCACGGCGTAAATGACGGCGCACGCCAGCGCGCGCACCAGAGCGAGCGTGTGATCCGCCATGGGTTCCCCTTGCCTCCTCCGCCTATCGCGTCTCAGCAGTCGAACGCCGGCCCGCTCAGGCGCCGGGCTTTCCACCCCCGCCACCCGCCACGATGCGGACCACTCCCGTGATGACACCGCCCAGCGTCAGGAACAACCCGGCGTAGAACGCAATCTTGTTCGGGTGGAGATAGCCGTAGGCGATCGCCAGCACGCCTACCAGGAGCAGCGTTGCCAGGCCGACCTGGCTCCCCATGAGACGCCCTGTTCCGATTGTCTGTCGCATGTTCACTCCACATTCACGCCGTCGAGCTGAGACCGCCCTAGCAAGCCGATCTTCAGAGACATCGTGTCATCCTCGGCCCGCGGAGCGCGTGCGCTGCGACCGGACCTCATTCCGGGCCTCGGACGCGCGACGCGGGCGCTGTTTGGCCGAGACCGACTTGATGATCGTGTAGCCTCGCGCCGTGGCCGGCAGCGGCGTCTTGCCCTGGGCAATCGCCGCCTTGAGCAATGCCTCAACCGCTGGCCTGGCCAGCGTCGCGGCCGATTCGAGACGAACGAACCGATTTTGATTCCCGCCGCCCAGCAAGATCTTGTGGGGGTCCGGCAAAGTCGCCCCGAAGTAGAACGAGAGCGCGACGCCCTTCGGCGAGACGGCCAGCGAGACGATGCAATCCGACGCGCGCTCCGTCGTGGAGAAGCCGAGGGCCAGGAACTGGTAGTTGTCGTAGACCAGCTCGATCGCGTTCGGCAGTCGCTTGCGAAGCGCGGCGCGAGTGGAGCGCGCGAGCCTGGCGACCGCCGGGTCGTACTTGTCGATGAAGCCCGCGAGCTGCCTGGCGGGCGATTCCGCGGATGCGGACTTGGCGGATGGGCTCACGTGATCCTCCTCGCGCTCAGTACTCTCTGGTTTCCGCCGCCTCGACGATGCGGACCTTCGGGCTCGTCATGACCTTGCCCTCGACTCGGCCCCACACGACCCGCATCGCGGCCAGCAAGGCCTCGGCCTCACGAAGGGTGTCGAACTCGAGATCGATCATGACGTAGTTCGGGTCGTCGATCGGTCGCAGGACCCGGTAGCGGCGCACGCCCGACTTCTCCCGCCCGACGGGATCGCTGTCGAAGGCCTTCTTCCAGCCGTCGAAATTGGGAACGGGGTGTTCGATACGAAGGATGTGCATCTCGGCTCCTCACTCGGGTGCCCGGATCTTCGCGGCACGAATCGTTTCGGCGTCCGCGGACTGGAACTCGTCATCACCTTTGCCCCTTATTCCCCCGCCCGTCAATCCTGATGTGCGGCCCCGCCGATCTCGATCTCGTCCGCGGGTGGCGCGCCATCGGGCGGACCGGAACGCGCGTACCCCCGCCTTTACACCCGCCCCCGCGCCGCGCTAGCGTCTCCTGTTCGCGCCCGCACCTACCCGACACCATCCGCCGGAGCCCGCCATGCCCGAGACCGCCATGAAGACCAGCGTCGTCGAACGCTTCCTCTACTACGTCACCTGCGACACGCAATCGAGCGAGAACTCCGAGACCTATCCGAGCACGCTCAAGCAGCTGGTGCTGCTCGACCGGCTGGCGGAGGAGCTGCGCGAGCTGGGGCTCGCCGACGCGACGCGCGACGAGCACGGCTACGTGATGGCGACCATCCCGGCGACGACCAAGAAGAAGGTGCCGGTGATCGGGCTGGTCGCCCACGTGGACACCTCGCCCGAATCGAGCGGCACGGACGTGAAGCCGATCGTGCACCGCGACTATCGCGGCGGTGAGATCGCGCTCCCCGACGATCGCACCGCCGTGCTGCGCCCGTCCGAGATTCCCGCGCTGCGCGAATACGTGGGCCACGACCTCATCACCGCATCGGGCGGCACGCTGCTCGGGGCCGACGACAAGGCCGGGGTGGCCGAGATCATGGCGGCGGCCGAGTACCTGATGCAGCATCCCGAGATCGCGCACGGCCCGATCCGCATCGGCTTCACGCCCGACGAAGAGGTCGGCACCGGCGTGCTCCACTTCGACCTCGCGAAGTTCGGCGCGGCGTTCGCGTACACGCTCGACGGCGAGGCGTGCGCCCACGTGGACGTCGAGACCTTCTCGGCCGACGCCTGGACCGTCACCTTCCAGGGATTCAACAGCCATCCGGGCTACGCGAAGGGGATGATGATCAACTCGATCAAGATCGCGGCGGACTTCATCCAGCGACTGCCCAAGGACAAGCTCTCGCCGGAGACCACCGCCGGCAAGGAGGGATTCTTCCATCCCTACGTGGTCGACGCGTCGGTGGACCGCACCCGCGTGCGGTTCCTGATCCGCGATTTCGACACGGCGAAGCTGCGCGAGAAGGAATCGTTCCTCGAGACGCTCGCTCGCGAGACGGTCGCGGCCTGGCCGGGCGCCACGGCGTCGTTCGAGGTCGAGAACTCCTACCGCAATCTCAAGGAGGTGCTCGACCGCGTCCCGCAAGTTGTCGAGTACGCGCGCGAGGCGATCCGCCGCGCCGGGCTCACCCCGACCGACACCAAGGTGCGAGGCGGCACCGACGGCTCGCGGCTCTCCGAGATGGGCCTGCCCACCCCGAACATCTTCGCGGGCGGGCACAACTTCCATTCGCGGCTCGAATGGGTCTCGGTCCAGGACATGGAGAAGGCGGTCGAGACGGTCGTTCACCTCGCCCGCATCTGGGAGGAGCGCAGCTGATCGCTGTTCGCGCCCGTGCCGGTGCGCTCGCGGTCGCGGTGGCCGCGGCGGCGGCGCTCACCCTCGCGTGCTCCGGTTTCAGCGCGCGCGCCCACTACGCGCGCGTGAACGGCATCCGCATGTACTACGAGTCGAGCGGGCACGGCCAGGCGCTGTTCCTCCTCCACGGCGGCGGGGGCGACGGAACCCAGTTCGCCCACCAGGTGCCGGTGTTCTCGAAATACTTCCACGTGATCGTGCCCGACGCACGCGCGCAGGGCCGCACCACCGACGGGCCCGGCCCGCTCAGCTATCACGCCATGGCCGAGGACCTGTTCGCGCTGATGAGCAACCTCCACGTCGTCCGCGCCGACGTCGTGGGCTGGAGCGACGGGGGCGACGTCGGGCTGGACCTCGCGATCCACCACCCGGAGCGCGTGAAGCACCTCGTGACGTTCGGGGCCAACTTCGCGCCAGACGGCTACACGGACGATTTCGAGGAGTGGATGAACGGCGCGAACGCGTCGAGCTTCGGCTCGGCCACCGAGTCCGCGTACCAGAGCGTCGCGCCCGATCCCGCGCACTACGAGACGGCGATGAGCAAGATCCTCGCGATGTGGCGCACGCAGCCTCGCTTCACGCCCGAGGAGCTGGGCTCGATCCGCGCGCGCACCCTGATCGTCGCGGGTGAGCACGACATCGTGCGGCTCGCGCACACCGAGGCGCTCTCCCGCGCGATTCCCGGCGCGCACATGCGCATCGTGCCGGGCGCGACCCACAGCGTGATCTTCGAGCGCACCTACCTGGTCAACCGCATGGTGCTCGACTTCCTGCTCGACCGCGCGATGCTGTAGGCGCGCCTACTTCGCCGCCTTCTTCTCCTTCACCACCACCGCCGGCACCTGCTTGTCGCGCACCAGCTGGTTGAACGCGACCAGATCGGTCGCGAGGATCTCCTTCAGCTGGCTCAGCTCGGCCTCGGTCCGCCCGTTCAGGTCGCGATACACCTCGTACGCCTGATCGGTGGGCGGGGCGTTCACGCCGTCCACGGTGCCCGCGAGCGCGGCGAGCTTGTTGTTGAGCCGGATCGGATAGTTGAGCGGGTCCTGGCCGCTCTTGTTCTTGGTCTGGTAGAGCGCCTCCTCGACCGCGGTCAGCTTCTCCGATAGCTTGCGCGCCGCGCGCGCGATGCTCGAGTCGGGGTCGCTCGCCCCGGCCCGCTCGGCGGCCGACTTCGCCTGATCGCGCACGTCGCGAATGCGAACGATCGCGTCGTGCGCGTCGGTGAGCCGGTCGCGAATCTGCGCGAGGAAGTCGTGCTTCTTCTGGTAGTCGGCGGCGGTCGCCGCGACGCGCGGGTCCTTGCGCACGTCGAAGCCCTGGGTCTGCGTCGTTCCGAACGCCGTGATCCGCACCTGATAGTGGCCGGGCACGACCTCGGGGCCGGTCACGCCGCCGCCCCACATGATGAGACCCTTGAAGCGGGTCGCGTCGGGCTCGCGCAGATTCCAGGCGAATCGGTTGAGGCCGGCGCGCGCCGGAGCCCTGGGCGGCGGCGGCACGCGGGGGCCTTCGTCTCCGCCCTCGCCGCCGGGCGCGCCAGCCCCCGGGCCGCCCGCGTTCTCGTCCGCCTTGCTCGAGATTTTGCGGATCAGCTTGCCGGACGCATCGAGGAACTCGAGCGTGATCTCTTCCTTCTCCTTCGGCTCGCGCTTCAGCGTGTAGTACACGAAAGCGCCGCTCGGAGGATTCTGCCCGGGGCCACCCGGCGGTCCGCCGAACAGGTAGGCGGGGGAGGGCGCGAACAGGTGCGCATCGTCGGCGGCGACCGCGGGCCCGAGCTGGCGCAGCGGCGCGATGTCGTCGAGGATCCAGAACGAGCGGCCCTGGGTCGAGACCGCGATGTCGTTGTCCTTCACGATGAGATCGGTCACCGGCACCACGGGCAGCAGCCCGCGCGGCTCCTCGGCCGCCGTCTTCGCCGCGTCGTCGGGACGCGCGAGCGCGACCGCGCGCGTTGCGGCGGTGCGAATGGCGTCTCCCGCGCCCGGCGCGTTGAGACGCAGCGGCCACCAGCGGCCGCCGCCGTCGAGCGAGTAATAGGCGCCGGTCTCGGTGCCGCAGAACAGCAGGTCTTCGCGCACCGGATCCTCGCGCACCACGCGCACGAACGCGTTCTCGGGGAGCCCGTTCGTGATCCGGCGCCACGACTTGCCGTAGTCGTTCGTGACGTAGGCGTACGGGCGATAGTCGTCGAGCTTGTAGCGATTGGCCGCGACGTAAGCCGTTCCGGCGTGGTGCGGCGAAGCGTCGATCTGGCTGATCATGCTCCAGGCGGGCAGATCCTTCGGCGTCACGTTCGCCCAGTGCTTTCCGCCGTCGCGCGTGACGTGCACCAGCCCGTCGTCGGAGCCGGTCCACAGCACGTCCTTCTCGAGCCGCGACTCGGCCATCGCGAAGATGGTGCAGTAGTACTCGACGCTGGTGTTGTCCTTGGTGATCGGTCCGCCCGATGGCCCGAGCTTGCTCGGATCGTTGCGCGTGAGGTCGGGGCTGATCGCCTCCCAGCTCTGTCCCTCGTTGGTCGAGCGGAACAGGATGTTGCCGCCGGCGTAGAGCGTGTTCGGGTCGTGTCGCGAGGCGACGATCGGGAACGTCCACTGGAAGCGATACTTCATGCCCTCCGCGCCGTACCCCATCGGGTTGTCGGGGTACACCGAAACGTCGCGCTCCTCGCCGGTGCGGTTGTCGTGGCGGCCAATGTAGCCGTCGTAGCATCCGGCGTACGCGATGTCCGGGTTGCCGGGCTTGGGCGCGATGAATCCGCTCTCGCATCCGCCCACGTCGTGCCAGTCACGGGTGCCGATCCCCGCGTCCCGCGTGCGGCTCGCGATCTCGACCGTCGAGTTGTCCTGCTGCGCGCCGTAGAGGTGGTATGGGAACTGGTCGTCCGCGATCACGTGATAGAACTGGGCGGTCGCCTGGTTGTCGTTGTCGGTCCACGACGCGCCGCCATCGAGCGACACGAACACGCCGCCGTCGTTGCTCTCGATCATGCGGCGCGGATCGTCGGGATCGATCCACAGGTCGTGGTTGTCGCCGTGCGGAACGCCGATGCGCTCGAAGCTCTTGCCGCCGTCCTTCGAGCGGAAGAACTGCACGTTGAGCACGTACACCACGTCGGCGCTCTTCGGGTCTGCGTAGATGTGCGTGTAGTACCACGCGCGCTGGCGCAGGGTGCGCTCGTCGTTCGTCTTCGCCCAGGTGCGCCCCGCGTCGTCCGATCGAAACACGCCGCCCTGATCGGCCTCGACGATCGCCCACACCCGATCGGGGTTCGCTGCGGAGACCGTCACGCCGACCCGGCCCCAGATGCCGGCCGGGAGCCCCGGGCCGGTGATCCTCGTCCACGAGTCGCCGCCGTCCACCGACTTGTAGAGCGCGCTGCCACGGCCGCCGCTCAGCAGGCTCCACGGCGTGCGCTCCACCTGCCAGAAGGTGGCGTAGAGAATGCGCGGGTTGCCCGGCGCCATCACGATGTCCACCGCGCCGGTGCTGTCGTTCACGAACAGCACGTTCTTCCAGGTCGCCCCGCCGTCGCGCGAGCGAAACACGCCGCGCTCGTGATTGGGCCCGAAGGTGTGGCCGAGCGCCGCGACGTACACCAGATCGGGATCGTGCGGGTGCACCACGATGGCTCCGATCTGCCGCGAATCGCCGAGGCCCACGTGCTTCCAGGTCCTGCCCGCGTCGGTCGAGCGATAGACGCCGTCGCCGTGCGACACGTTGCCGCGAATGCAGGCCTCGCCCATCCCGGCGTAGACCACGTTGGGATCGGATGCCGCCGCCGTGATCGCGCCCACCGATCCGGTGCCGATCTGACCGTCGGCGACGTTCTTCCAGCTCGAACCGCCGTCCACCGATTTCCAGATGCCGCCGCCGGTGCCGCCGAAATAATAGGTCCCGCGATTGCCATCGACCCCCGTGACCGCCGTGACGCGCCCGCCACGGTACGGGCCGATGCTGCGCCACTCGAGGCCGCGCAGCAGCAGCGGATCGGTCGGATCGAGCGCGCCGCGCGCGTGGGGGGCGGCGGCATGTTCGTGCGCCGTGGCGGCGGGCCGGTGCGCGGGCGCGGCGTGTTCGCCCGCGGCGCGCGCCGCGGCGTGCGCGGGACCCGCGCACATGAGCAATGGAGTCATGGCAACCATCAGCGAGAGCAGGTGCCTTCGTGAATGCATGACGGCTTCCTCCGGTACGCGCGTGGCGTGGGGTCCGCGAGAGTCGCGGGCGAGATTACCCGAGCGCGTCCGCGCGCGCATCCCGGCGGATCCGGCTACACTCCGGCGATGGAGACTCCCGCGAAGCCCCTCTTCATATGGGATGGCGAATGCGGCTTCTGCCGCGCGTGGATGGCGCGCCTGCGGCGGGCGACCGGCGACCGCGTGGAGTACGCGCCGTATCAGGAGGTGGCTGCGCGATTCCCCGAGGTCCCGCTCGAGAAGTTCCGCGCGGCCGCGCAGCTGATCGAGACCGACGGACGCTGGTCGGAAGGGGCGGAGGCGATGTTCCGCGCGCTCGCGTGCGTGCCGGGCCGCGGCTGGCCGCTCGCGCTCTACCAACGCATGCCGGGCTTCGGCGCGGCGAGCCGCTGGTGCTATTCGCGGGTCGCGCGCAATCGCGGCACGCTCTCGTGGGTCACGCTCGCGCTGTGGGGCAATCACGTCGTGCCGCCCGGGGAGGCGCTCACCGCCTGGATCTTCATGCGGCTGCTCGGCGTGGTGTACGCCTGCGCTTTCGTCTCGATGTGGACGCAGATCGTGGGGCTGGTCGGCGCGCGCGGCATCCTCCCCGCGCGGGAACTCCTCGAAGCGGTGCGCACCCACTACGGCGCGGCCGGCATGTGGCTGGTGCCCACCGTGAGCTGGCTCGGCGCGAGCGACGGCGCGCTGATCGCGTTGTGCGCGGCAGGCACCGCGCTCGCCGCGCTGCTGATCGCCGGGATCGCGCCGGCGGCCTGCGCGGCGGGGGCGTGGCTGCTCTACCTCTCGATCGCGAGCGTCGGGCAGGACTTCATGTGGTTCCAGTGGGACAGCCTGCTGCTCGAGGCGGGTTTTCTCGCGATCTTCATCGCGCCCTGGCGGTGGACGTCGCATCCGCACCGCGCGCCCGCCCCATCGCGCGCCGCGCTGTGGCTGCTGCGCTGGCTGGTGTTCCGGCTCATGTTCTCATCGGCCGCTGTGAAGCTCGGAAGCGGAGATCCAGCCTGGCGGCATCTCACCGCGCTCACCTTTCACTACGAGACGCAGCCGCTCCCGCCATGGACGGCGTGGTACGCGCATCATCTCCCCGCCGCGTTTCAGCGCATGTCGGCGGCTGTGATGTTCGCGGTCGAGGGGCTGGCACCGTTCTTCATCTTCGCGCCGCGGCGACTGCGCTTCATGGCCGCCGCCGCGATGGTGATGCTGCAGGTGTTGATCCTCGTCACCGGGAACTACGGCTTCTTCAATCTGATCTCGATCGCCCTGTGCGTGCTGCTGGTGGACGACGTGATGTGGCCGTCCCACTGGGGCGGCGCGGCGGCGGCTCGCGATCCGCGCGACGCCGGCGCGCGCCGCGTGCCGCGCTGGCTGGTGCGCGGCGCGGCGGTCGCGATGTTCGCGCTCACGCTCGTTCCGCTGTTTCGGGTGCTTCAGTTGCCCGCCGCGTGGCTCGGCCCGGTGCGGACGCTGCACGAGCTGGTCGCGCCGCTGCGCATCGCGGACTCCTACGGGCTGTTCGCGGTGATGACCACGCGCCGCCCGGAGATCGAGGTCGAAGGCAGCGCCGACGGCGTGACGTGGACGCCCTACCGGTTCGCGTTCAAGATCGGCGACCTCGCGCGGCGGCCGCGCTTCGTCGCGCCGCACATGCCGCGCCTCGACTGGCAGATGTGGTTCGCGGCGATCGGCGACTTCCGGCGCGAGACGTGGTTCCTGCGCTTCTGCGAGCGGCTGCTCCAGGGCTCGCCGCCGGTGCTCGCGCTGCTCGAGCGCAATCCGTTCCCGCAATCGCCGCCGCGCTTCGTGCGGGCCGTCGTGTACGACTACCACTTCACCGACGCGAGGGCGCGGCGCGCGAGCGGCGCGTGGTGGCGGCGCGAGCCGCTCGGGCTCTACTGCCCGGTGCTGACGCTCGAGCGCGGAAGGCTCGCCGCGGTGCGCGAGCCGGGCGCGCCATGAGCGACAAGCACTCGGAGCCGCGCCCGGGCGAGCGGCTCGTCACGATCGCGCACTCGCTGGCCGCCCACAACGCGCACCTGCTGAGCACCATGCTGCAGCAGGCCGGGATCGAGCCGGTGGTCGCCGACCAGCACCTGGTGGGGATGATGTGGTTCATCACGGGCGCGATGGGCGGCGTCAAGGTGCAGGTCTGGGAGCACGACCTGCCCGCGGCGCTGGCGCTGCTGCGCGAGCTGCCTTCGGCGTTCCCCGCGCTCGCGCCCGACTCGGAGCCGCCGGCCCCCGACCCGCAGGCGGAGGGCGCACCACCCGCATGTCCCGAGTGCGGGGGACAGCTGGTCTACTTTCGCGGCTCGGAGCCCGAGGGGTTCGTGATCGCGCTGATCGAGAAGCTCATTCCGCTGCCGCTGCTGCATGGCCGCTGGATCTGCGAGGATTGTGGCAAGCGCTGGATCGAATGAGGGCTCGCACATGTGATAGCGTGCGGAGTTCCCCCGAGCCGCCCGCCGTCGCGAACGCCAGTCCTGGAGGATTCCGCGTGCCCACCGCATCCTTGCATCCGATTCGCCCCGCGCATCGCGTGATCTCGTGCCGCTGAGCCCCGGCTCGCGGCTCGGTCCCTACGAGATCGTCGCCGCGCTCGGCGCGGGCGGCATGGGGGAGGTGTACAAGGCGAAGGACACCCGCCTCGACCGCGTGGTCGCGATCAAGGTGCTGGCGTCTCATCTCTCCGCCAGTCCCGAGCTGCAGCAGCGCTTCGAGCGTGAGGCGCGCGCGATCTCGAGCCTGTCGCACGCGCACATCTGCACGCTCTACGATGTGGGTCACCAGGACGGCGTGGACTACCTGGTGATGGAGCACCTCGAGGGCGAGTCGCTCGCGCAGCGTCTCGCGCGCGGGCCGCTGCCGCCCGAGCAGGTGCTGCGCCTCGGGGTCGAGATCGCCTCCGCGCTCGACAGCGCGCATCGCCAGGGCATCGTGCACCGCGACCTCAAGCCGGGAAACGTGGTGCTCACCAAGTCGGGCGCCAAGCTGCTCGACTTCGGTCTCGCCAAGATCGCGGCCGGGCCCATTGTCGGCACCGCACTCGACGGTCTCACCTCGCTCCCCACCGAGGCGGTGGGCGGCGCGCCGCTCACCACCGAGGGCACGCTGCTCGGCACCTTCCAGTACATGGCGCCCGAGCAGCTCGAGGGCAAGGAGGCCGACGCGCGCACCGACATCTTCGCGTTCGGCGCGGTGCTCTATGAGATGGCCACCGGCCGGCCCGCGTTCGCTGGCAAGAGCCGCGCGAGCCTGATCTCGGCGATCATGTCGTCGAGCCCCGCCCCGATCGCGTCGGTCCAGCCGCTCACGCCGCCCGCGCTCGAGCGCGTGGTGCGCACCTGCATGGCGAAGGAGCCGGACGATCGCTGGCAGACCGCGCACGACGTGATGCTCCAGCTTCAGTGGATCGCAGAGGGCGGCTCAGCCGCGGGGCTGCCCGCGCCGGTCGCGGCGCGGCGCGCGCGACGCGAGCACCTGGCGTGGGCGATCGCGGCGATCGCGCTGATCGCGGCGGGCGCGCTCGCTTTCCGCGAGCTCGCGCGTCCGCGCCCGGCACCCGCCACCATGCGGTTCACGATCACCGCGCCCACCGGCATCCGGAGCATGGGGCTGCCGCGGATCTCGCCCGACGGCCTCACGCTGGCGTTCGACGCGACCGACTCGACCGGCCGGAACTCGATCTGGATCCGGCCGATCTCGTCGCTCACCGCGAACCCGCTGCCCGGGACCGACGGCGCGGGGCGGCCCTTCTGGTCGCCCGACAATCGCTTCATCGGGTTCGTCGCGAACGGCAAGCTCAAGAAGGTCCCGGTCGCGGGGGGCCCGGCCGAGATCGTCTGCGACACGCCGCCGACCGGCTCCGACGGAACGTGGAGCCGCGACGGGGTCATCCTGTTCGACGGCGGCGACAAGGATCCCATCCGCCGCGTGCTGGCCTCGGGCGGCGTGGCCGCCGCGGAGGTCGCGAGCGACTCCACCGGCGAGTCGGCCTGGCCGCTGTTCCTCCCCGACGGCAAACACTTCCTGTTCACCAAGGGCGTGGCCGGGAAGTTCGAGCTCGCGGCTTCCGAGCTGGGCTCGCGCAAGATCAAGCTGCTCGGGATCAAGGTGTCGCGCGTCGAATACTCGCCCGACGGGTATGTGCTGTTCGTGCGCGATCAGTCGCTGCTCGCGCAGCGCTTCGACGCGCGCCGCCTCGCGCTCAGCGGCGATCCGTTCCCGGTCGCCGATCCGCTGGCCTCGACCCCGTTCGGCCATGCGAACTTCTCGGTCTCCGCGAACGGCGTGCTGGTCTATCGCAACTCGGCGGGATCGACCGGGCGGCTGGTGTGGCTCGATCGCACCGGCCGCGAGCTCGAGACGGTCGCTCCCCCGGCGGACTATCGGAGCCCCGCGTTGTCTCCCGACGGCAGGCGAATCGCGATTCGACGCCGCGATCGCGAGAGCAACAACCTCGACATCTGGATCATGGAGCCGGCCCGCGGCACGGCCACGCGCTTCACGTTCGATCCCTCGAACGACGGCAATCCGCTGTGGTTCCCGGATGGAAGCCACGTCGTGTACGGATCCGATCGTGAGGGCGGCGTGATGGGGCTCTACGTGAAGTCGGCGAGCGGCCTCGGCGAGGACGAGCAGCTCTGCCGCGGACATCTCAGCATCTGGGCGGACGACATCTCTCCCGACGGAAAGTATCTGATGTTCACCGACTTCACTCCGGAGACCGACGCGGATCTGTTGGTGATGCCGATGGAAGGCGATCACAAGCCGCGGGTATTCCTCAGGACGCCATTCACCGAAACCCACGCCAAGTTCTCGCCAGACGGCCGGTGGGTCGCGTACTCATCGACCGAGTCGGGCCGCCCCGAGGTTTACGTGCAGGCGTTCGAGGGCACGACCGGGAAGTGGCAGGTCTCGACCTCGGGCGGGTTCGAGCCGCACTGGCGCGCGGATGGAAAGGAGCTGTTCTTCGCATCCACCGACGGCAAGCTGATGGCGGTGGACGTGAAGCCCGGCGCCACGCTCGAGTTCGGCGTCCCGAAGGCGCTCTTCGACATGCAGGCGGTCCCCGGGATCCGCAACAATTTCGTCGTCGCCCCGGATGGCCAGCGCTTCCTCTATCTCAAGCCCCAGAGCGAGGCGCTGACCCCGACCACGATCGTGCTCAACTGGAGCGCCGGGGCGAAGCTCAAGTAGCCATGATCCTCGATCCCCAGGCGCTCCCGCCGGGCGCCATGTATCGCTTCATGATCGGCACGGTCGTGCCGCGGCCGATCGCGTTCATCTCGACCGTGAGCCGGACGGGCGTCTTCAACGTCGCTCCCTTCTCGTTCTTCAACGCCATCACCAGCCGGCCGCCGCTGCTCGGCGTCTCGATCAACCGCCGGCGCGGCGAGCCCAAGGACACGCTCCGCAACATCCAGGAGGTCGGCGACTTCGTTGTGAACGTCGTGAGCGAGCCGCTGCTCGAGCGCATGGTGCGCACCTCCGGCGACTGGCCGGAGGAGGTCGACGAGTTCGCGC
The DNA here is from genome assembly GCA_041483195.1 of Candidatus Eiseniibacteriota bacterium. Lineage (GTDB taxonomy): Bacteria > Eisenbacteria > RBG-16-71-46 > RBG-16-71-46 > RBG-16-71-46 > WS-2. The sequence continues at coordinate 40,032 of JBGPFC010000018.1, read as the reverse complement.
TCACCGGGCTCACGCCGGTCGCCTCCGACCTGGTTCGATCGCCGCGGGTCGGCGAGTCGCCGGTGAGCATGGAATGCCGGCTCGAACGCGTGATCGAGCTGGGCGACACCTTCTTCGTCGTCGGCGAGATCGTGCGCGCGCACGCCGCCGACGAGGTGCTCACCGAGGGCGCGGTCGACATCGCGAAGCTCCGGCCGGTGGGCCGCCTCGGCGGCGACGGCTACTCGATCGTGCGCGACGTGCTGCACCACGCGCGGCCCAGGGTCCCGCCGCCCGCCGGCGGGGCATAGCGGCGCGATCCGCCGCCGTCCGCAACCCACGAACGCCGTCGATGCCCGACACCCGCCGCATCCCGATCCGCACGAAGGAAGATCTCTGGACGTTCACAGAGCGCAACGTGCCGCTGTGGGACATCCTCGAGTTCTTCCCCACCGACGCGATCGGGCCGCGCGGACCGGGGGATGCCCCGCGACCCTACGAGGTGAAGCCCCTCGCCATCGAGACCGACCTCGGCTTCGCGTTCGAGACCGACATCCAGTACGGCTCGTGGATCTTCCGCGCGCGCTCGCCGAAGCTGCCGGGCATGATGAGGTGGTGCCGCGAGCGCGGGCTCGAGGTAGGCGACACGATCGTGTTCGAGAAGCTCGAGGCGCGGCGATTTCGAGTTTCGCTCGAGAAGGGCGCCGGGGGAGGGTAGCGGCGCGACGAACGCGCGCGAAACTCGGGGCGGGCCACCCTCATCTCAATACCCGTCATGTCCGAGATCGTGAACGTACGAATCGCCCGCCGCCTCGAGGAGGCCGCCGCCCTGCTCCACGAACAGGGCGCCAACCCCTATCGCGTCCAGGCCTACCGTCACGCTGCCGCGACCCTGCGCGCGCTCGACCGCCCGGCGAGTGCGATCCTCGAAGCGCAGGGCGAGCAGGGCCTGCGCGAGCTGCCCGGAGTCGGCGAGAGCATCGCCCGCTTCATCCGCACCGTGATCGAGACCGGGCGCCTGCCCATGCTGGATCGCCTGCGGGGCGAGAGCGAGCCCGAGCTGCTGCTCGCCACCGTGCCCGGCATCGGGCGCAAGAGCGCGGAGCGCCTGCACCGCGAGCTGCACATCGACACCCTCGAAGAGCTGGAGGCCGCTGCGAACGACGGCCGCCTCGCGAAGCGTCTCGGGCTCGGCCCCAAGCGGCTCGCCGGGATCATCGACTCGCTCGCGACCCGCCTCGCACGGGTGCGAGGGCCGGTGCCGGCCGGGCCCGTAGGCGAGCCGGGCGTGGCCGAGCTGCTCGACGTGGACCGCGAGTACCGCGAGCGCGGGGCGGAGGGCACGCTCCGGCGCATCGCCCCGCGGCGCTTCAACCCCGCCCACGAGGCATGGCTGCCGGTGCTCCACACCACGCGTCGCGAGCGGCACTACACCGCGCTGTTCTCGAACACCGCGCGCGCCCACGAGATGAACGCGACCCGCGACTGGGTGGTGCTCTACTCCGACGGCGCGGGCGGGGAGCGCCAGTGCACGGTGATCACGGCGCGGCTCGGCCCGCTGCGCGGGAAGCGCATCGTGCGCGGCCGCGAGGCGGAGTGCGCGAGGTTCTACCGGGGACTCGAGATCGCGGCGGGCCGCGCGCGCGCGGGCGGCGCCGCGTAGCACCGCGCTCACGCGCCCGGCCGGCCTCCGCCCAGCAGCTCGACCACCTCGGCGTCCGAGATCTGCGGGAAGTCCTCGAACCACGTGCTCACGGCTTCGAAATCCTCCGGCGTCTCGAGGCAGCAGACCTCGTCGGCGACTCGCGCGAGCCGCTCGACCGCCTCCGGGGACGCCACGGCGGCCGCCGCGATCAGCCTCGCGGGCCCGAGCGCGCGCACCGCGCGCAACGCGGCGGCCATGGTGGCCCCGGTCGCGACGCCGTCGTCCACCACGATCACGGTTCGTCCGCGCGGATCGATCGCGGCCCGCCCCGGCGTGTAGGCCGCGCGCCGCGCCCGCAGGGTGTCGAGCTGGAGCGCGCGCTCGGTCTCGAGGTAGCGATCGTCAGCGCCCAGCGCGCGTGCGTGCGGCTCGAGCTCGGCGTTCCCGCTTTCATCCACGGCGCCGATCGCCAGCTCGGGCCGATGGGGCGCGCGCAGCTTGTGAACCAGCACGACGTCGAATTCGCCGCCCAGCTCGCACGCGATGATGCGCGCCATCGGCACCGCGCCGCGCGGGATTCCGAGCACCAGCGGATGCTGCGTGGCATGAGCGCGCAGCCGGGCGGCGATGAGATGCGCCGCCTGATCCCGGCTCTCGAAGATCATGCTCCGCCCTCCGTGAAAACCCGGCACGGGCGGCGGGCGATCGGCGGGGGAGCGGGCTCAGCCGCGACGTGTCACGCGGGAATCTTGTCGAGGATCTCGTTCGGCTCCGGGAAGCGCCCGAGCGCCTTCTTCGAGAAGATCAGCTGGCCGTCGAGGACGATCTCGAACTGGCCACCCGATCCCTTGATGAGCTTCGCGTCGATGCCGCGCTCTTGCTTCAACTCGGCCGCCAAACTGGTGGCCCGCGGAAGATAGTTTCACTGCACGCAGTACGTGATCTCCAGCTTGCTCATCACGAGGGTCTCCACTGGGACGGCGGGAGGGACCATGAACCACGCAGACTATAGCGCGCGCCGCGACGAGGGTGCCACCCGCCCTCGTCCCGCGGCCGAGCGTTTTCCCCGGCTTGACCGTCGCCCCGCGGATCGGCGAACGTGCTCCATTCCCATGCCCGCACCCGTCCGCTCGATCGAAGATCGCCTGCGCCAGTCGCTGGGCGAGGGGCTCCTCACCCAGGAGCCGCTGCGCCATCACACCACCTTTCGCATCGGCGGGCCGGCTGATTTCTTCTACGCGGCTCCGACGCCGGACCAGCTGGTCGCCGCGCTGCGCGTCGCGCACGAGATCGCGCTGCCCGTGTTCCTGCTGGGGGGCGGCAGCAATCTGCTGGTCTCGGACGCCGGCTTTCGCGGCCTCGTGGTGCGCAACGCCTGCGAGACGATCCAGTTCGACCGCACCGCGGCGCACGTCGAGGGCGGCGTCGACTTTCTCGAGCTCATCTACCAGTGTCGCGACCGGGACCTGTCGGGGCTCGAGTTCGCGGCCGGCATCCCGGGCTCGGTGGGCGGCGCGCTCTACGGCAACGCCGGCTGCTACGGCGAGGACATCGGCTCGTACACCATCGAGTGCACGCACGCGACGCTCGACGGCGCGACGGTCGAGACCCGACCCGCCGCGTGGTACGAGTTCACCTACCGGGACTCGCGCCTCAAGCGCGAACCGCGCGTGCTACTCTCATGCCTGCTCCAGCTCCGCAGGGGCGAGCACGCCGCGATCCAGAAGGTGATCGACGAGAAGCTCGAGGTGCGGCGCGTCAAGCATCCGCAGTGGCGGATCGAGCCGACCGCCGGCTCGTACTTCAAGAATCTGCCGCCCGACTGGCAGATGCCGGGCGCCAGGCTCTCGCCCGGTACCCGGCGGGTCGCGGCCGGCCAGCTGCTCGACGAATGCGATTGCCGGGGGCTGCGCGTCGGCGACGCGATGGTGTTCGCGAAGCACGCCAACATCATCGTGAACGCCGGCCACGCGACCGCGCGCGAGGTGCTCGAGCTGGCGGCGATCATGAAGGAGCGGGTGCGCGTGAAGTTCGGCGTCACGCTCGAAGAGGAAGTGATGTTTCTGGGCGAGAAGCCCGCGCTTCGCGCCCACCCACGATAGGAGCCGGTCCATGAACACGCTCCCGCACCCGTCCCGCCCGCGCGCCGCGCTCTGCGCCGCACTCGCGATGGCGCTCACGCTGGTTCCGGCCGCTCGCGCGGCCGCCGCCGCGCCGCCGGCCGCGCCCGCGCCCGCCGCGCGGCCGGTCACGCTGGCCGAGACGCGGCCGGTCGAGACCACGCTCGGCAACCCCGCGATTCCGGTCGCGCACGAGGTGTGGCTCGAGATGATTCGCGGCGCGCAGCACACGCTCGACTTCGAGGAAATGTACTGCTCCGCCTGGCCCGGGGAGCCCACCGACGATCTGCTGGCCGCGATCGGCGCTGCGGCGAAGCGCGGCGTCAAGGTGCGGCTGCTGCTCGATGCGAGCATGCACAAGACCTACCCGCAACCGGGGGATTCGCTGGGCACGGTACCCGGGGTCAGCGTGCGCACGATCGACGTGAGAAAGATCGCGGGCGGCATCCAGCACGCGAAGTTCTTCATGGCCGACGGCGAGCAGGTCTACCTCGGCAGCCAGAACTTCGACTGGCGCTCGTTCAAGCACATTCACGAGCTGGGGGTGCGCGTGCGCGACCCGCGGCTGGCCGCGTTCTACGCAGACGTCTTCGAGCTGGACTGGCAGGTGGCGGGAGAGCAGATCGCGGGCCGCGACTCGACCGGCGCGGGGCTGCTCGCGTCGTGGCCGCGACAGGCCGGCGCCGCCTGGCCGCTCACGCTGATCCAGTCGAAGGGCGACACGGTGCGGCTCTGGCCGAGCGTCACGCCGCGGCCGTTCATTCCCGACACCACGCGCTGGGATCGCGACGCGATCGTTCGCCTGCTCGACTCGGCGCGCCGCGAGATCGCAATCCAGATCTACTCGTACGCGATCGGGCAGCGCGAACGCCGCGACGACACGATCGACCTCGCGCTGCGCCGCGCGGCGGGGCGCGGGGTGAGCGTGAAGCTGCTGGTCTCCGACTGGGAGGCCGACAACGCCCGGATCGGCGACGTGCAGGCGCTCTCCACGTTGCCCAACGTCGAGACCCGCATGTCGAGCATCCCCGAGTGGACCCAGGGCTACATTCCGTTCGCGCGAGTCGAGCACTGCAAGTACATGGTGGTGGACTCGCTCTGGACGTGGGTCGGCACCGACAACTGGGAGCCGAGCTACTTCCACTCGGTGCGCAACGTCGCGCTCACCATGGAGAATCGGGCGATCGCGCTCGAGGCCCGCCGCTCGTTCGAGAACAGCTGGTCCTCGCCGATCACGCGCGTGGTCAGGGCGGGCGAACACTACGAGCCACGCCTTCACGGAATGACGCCGCCGCCGGGCCACACGCTGTACGGGAACTAGCGCCGCGACCGCAACCCGCGAGGTGCTCCGCTGAAGCAGCGACGCAACGCCGCCCCACGCACGCCGCGCGGCCAGCCCGCGCGGGGACCGTCCGGTTCGCGCGACAAGTCGGGGCGGGGCGCCTCCGCGCCGTCCCGCGCGCCCTCGCGCGCACCGTTCGCGCCGCCCGCGCCGCCATCCCCGCCGCCGCCGACCTGGCGCGATCCGTGGGCGTGGCTCACGCTGGCGGCGCTCGTCCCGCTGGTGTTGCGCAGCCTCGGCGCGCCGCTCGGCGAAGCGGTGGCCGACGATTTCGATTTCCTCCATCACGCGCTGCTCGAGGGCAGGCACGGAGTGTTCGACGGCGGCGGCTCGCTCGCGTTCTGGCGCCCGTTCGCGCACCAGGGCTACTTCAGCCTGGTGGGACGCCTCGTGCTCGCGCACCCGGGTGCGATCGCGGCGCTCCACACCGCGCTGCTCGGCGCCGGATCGCTGCTGATCTACCGCATGCTGCGGCCCAGCTGGCCGGGACACCTCGCGGCGATCGCGGCCAGCTTCCCCCTGATCGCGGAGTCCGCGCGCACGCTCATCACGTGGCCGGCGGAGATGGTCGAGATCGGGCCGTTCCTGTTCTCGGCGCTCGCGCTGCACGAGGCCTCGCGCCGCCGCATGGGCACCGCGCTCGGCTCGCTGCTCGCGGCGTTGCTGTTCAAGGAGGTGGCGATGGTCACCGCGCTCATGCTGCCGTGGGTGCCGCAGGCGACGGGCGAGGCGCGTCGGCCCCGCGCGCGCTGGATCCTGGGGAGCGCGATCGTGGTCGCCGTGTGGGGCATCGCGTACCTCCTCGTCCGCCGCCACGCGGGGCTCGCGCTGCCGCACCATCTCGAGACCGATCCCGCGATGCTCCACACATCGCTGGTCGCGCGGCTGAAGTGGGCGACATGGAACAGCGTGCTCGCCGTGTTCAGCCTCGAGCTCATGGCGGGGCGTTGGGACCTGTGGATCCTGGGCGGCGCGGCGGCGATCGTCCTGGTCGCGGGCGCGAGGCTCGCGCGATCGCCGCGCGCTCGCGCCTGCTTCGCGCACCGCGCGGGATGGACGTGGTGGGGGCTCGCGTGGTTCGCCCTCTCGTGCGGCGTGCTGGTTCCGATCTTTCCGATCTGGGCGCCGGCGCGCACGCTGTTCGGGAGCGTGGGCCTGGGCGTGGCGCTCGCGGCGGCGCTCGACGCCGCGCTGCCCGCGCTCGCGCCGCTGCTGCTCGGCGTGCGGCTCGCGGCGCTCGTGGCGAGCCCGCCGGCGCCCCCCGGCATCACCTCGACCCCGCCCGAGCGCGGAGCGTTCGCCGATTTCCCCAAGGTGACGCGCCTCCAGCGCCTGATGCGCGAGACGCGCCAGACGCTGCTCCGCGAGTACCCGAACCTGCCGCGCGGGGCGATGATCGGCCAGCAGAACATGCCGATGGCGGCCGAGTACGCGTTCGAAGGCTCGCGCGCGCTCCACGTGTGGTACCGGGACACCACGATGCGCTGGGTGCGCTACGAGGATTTCGCGCGCGCGCGGGAGCTTCCACTCACGACCATCGTGCAGTACGAGGAGTTCTCGAGCCCACAGATCGCCCTCATCGACATCGACGCGATGCGGGAGCTGCTGCGCGCGCAGGACGCCATCAACCGCGACCACGACGTGCTCGCGGCGCGCGCCGCGATCGAGCGCGCGGACTCGCTCCAGACCGATCGCGACGCGCGCGCCTTCCTCGGGAAGATCGCCGGCATTCGCGCGGTGTGCCTCTACCGGCTGGGCGACCCGGTGGCCGGGGAGCGCGAGGCGAGCCGCGCGATGACGCTGTGGCACGCCAACCCCGAGGCGCGGATGCTGCTTGCCGCGAGCTGGGCGAGCCGCGGCGATTTTCCGCGGGCGATGGCGGCGCTCGAGACGCTGGTGGCGCTCGAGCCCACCAATCGCGTCGCGCGCGTCATACTCGACCGGCTGCAGAGCTTGCCGAGGCCTCCACCGGGCGGGCCGCCGAGCGGGCCATGAGCCGGTGCGCGTCGTTCCTGCTGCTTGCGTGCGCCAGCGGGGCGCTCGCTCCAGCGTCCGCCGGCGCGCGCACGCTCGATGCCGGCAACGTCGCGTGGTCGTTCCGTGATTCGGTCGTCGGCTGCCCGGGCGGCGACAGCGTCTCGACGGCGCATCCCTCGCGGCTCCGGATCGTGGTCGCGTATCTGCGCGACACGAGTCTCCCCGCGGCCGGCGTGCCGCCCGAGTCGATCTGGGTGGAGCTCGGCGCCGCCACCTCGAACCTGCGCGTGAACGACCAGGGCCCGAAGATTTTCGCGGACGACAGCACCGACGCGGATGGGCGGGCGCGCATCACCCTCCCGAGCTTCTCCGGGTGCGGGACGATCGAGTTCTCGGTGAGCGTCTCGGGCACCCCCGTGGGCGCCGCCACCGCCAGCGTGCGCACCACCGACGCCGACGCCGATGGCCGCGCCACCGCCTCGGAGGCCCCGTGCGATCTCGACGATTCGGGATCGATCGGCGCCGGGGATTCGGCGCTGGTCGCGCCCCACCTCGGCCACGCGCATCGCCACGCGCTGTTCGGCACGCTGGTCCGCCGCACCAACCTGTGCGACAGCTGCGACGTCGCGGAGGAAGACGCCGAGCTTTCGGGGGTGATCGGCGCGAGCACGGTGTCGTGGTCGCCAGACGGCCGGCGACTCGCCTTCACCATTCATACCGCGCCCCACGGGGACTGCTCGGTGTACATCGCCCACTCGGACCCGCGCGACGGCGACGACCTGATGCAGTTCACGTTTCCCGACAGCGGCGTGCACGACTACGACCCGACGTGGTCGCCGCTCGGCACCGAGATCGCGTTCGGCCGCGCCGACAACACCATCTGGGCGAAGGGGGTTCCCGGGCTCGCCGGGGACACCACGCTCCGGCTGGTCACGCGCCACAACGACGCAACCGTCGCGGAGCGCGGCGACCTCACGCCCGCGTTTTCTCCGGACGGCGAGTGGATCGCGTTCACGCGCCATTCCGCGGAGGGCGAGCACTATCACCTGTGGAAGACGCCGGCGGACGGCGACACGACGCGCGGGGTGCAGCTCACCAACGAGCCGACCGGAGACGATTTCTATCCACAGTGGTCGCCCGACGGCGCGTGGATCGTGTACGACGTCGTGCGCAACGGAAAGCACGGCGTGTACCGGGTGGCGTCATCCGGCGGCGCAGCGATCCCGGTGCTGCTGCCGGGCGGGGGACTGATCGCGAGCACGCCGGCGTACTCGCCCGACGGCGAGGCGCTGCTGCTCGGCGTCGGCGACACGACCGGCTCGCACACGCACGTGTTGGACGCCTCGGCGTCCGGGCTCACGCTTCCGAGCGCGATCCCCGTGCTCCACTACCCGGACCAGGCGGATTCCGCCAACGATCCCATCCTCACGCCGCGGCTCTCGCCCGACGGCACGCGGCTCGCGCTGCGCACCACGCAGCTCTTCGCAGCGCGGCGCAACATGAGCGTGCCGCCGCGGATCACGCGCGTGGCGGGGCAGGCGATCGATCACGCGTTGCCGTTCGTGAGTCTGGTCCGCGCGGCCGGGGCGCCGTTCGAGATCACGGTGGAGGGCTCGGACCCCGAAGACGATCCGCTCACGTGGCATGCGTACCTCCTCGAGCCCGGGATGAGCTTCGACGCCCCGAGCCACACGCTGTCGTGGACGCCGCCCGACTCGATGCTGGGGCGATCGGTGAACGTGCGATTCCTGGTGACGACCGAGAGCGGCGGATGCGACTACGCGATCGCGCGGATTCACGTCGCCGATGCAGCGGACGTCGCCGACGCCGGGCGCGCGTCGCGCTTCGGGTTCGCGTCGATCGGGCCCAATCCGCTTCGTACGCGCGCGACGATCGCGTATACGTTGCCCGCGCTCGCGCGCGTGCGCCTCGAGGTGTTCGATGTGTCGGGGCGGCGAGTTCGATTGCTGGCGGACGCCGAGCGCCCCGCGGGAACTCACGCGGTCGAGTGGGACGGGAGGGACGCGCGGGGCCGGCGCGTCGCGGCGGGGATCTACGTGTGCCGGCTGAGCGCCGGGGCGTCGCGGGCGGAGAGCAAGATCGTCGTCGTGCGGTAGTACGACGAAGCGCACCCGCCTCAGCCGCCGATCGCGCTCATTCTCCGGGCGGGTGGTCGGCAGTTGACGACCACCCTGGCGCGGCTGGAGTAATGGAGGTAGTCATGCGGCGACAGTTGATGCTGTGCGTGGTGGTGGCGGGGACGTTTGTCGCCTCAGCCGTGTGGGGCTACGCCAGCGAGCGTGAGGGGAGTTCGCCCGTCGGGTTCGGGGCTGTCTGGCTTGACCAGCCGCGGGTGGGAAAAGCGGCCAGGATTCGGTTTAGCATGGCCGGGCAGTATGGAGGCGAGGGAACGGCGCGTCTCCAATTGTCTCCAGGCCTGAAGTTGGTTGCGGGAGACACGCTGCACCGCGGCCGTGGCATCGGTCCGAGCAAACGCTGGATCGTCACTCTCTCGCCTGACCGACCCGGCGACCTGGAGATCCGGGGATATTTGACGGTTGTGGAAGGCGACATTGTTCATGAGCTCGACCTCGTACTTCCCTTTCATGTTGAAGCAGAATCAGCCGCCGTCGAGCCGAGCCGGCTTACCCGCCTCGAGACAGTGCGGGGCGGCCAACGCTACCGATATGGTGAACGCTTCCTCGTTCCGATCGAACAGCCGGAGGAGGTGACGCAGGCGGAGATCCAGCGCTCAGGTCAGCGCGCAGCCGGCCCGACCGTGCTCGAGGTCGTCTGTGGGACCTGTCAAGGTGCCTCTCAAACGGTCCCCATGGTGGCCTTCGTCGGCGCCAACGGGAAGGTGGTCGACGCAGGACTCCGGACATCAGTCAAGGGAGTTAGCGGCGAGGCGGTGGCAGCCGCGACGCACGCGATCGGCGAGGCGCAGTACCGGCCGGCCCAGTTCAAAGGCAAGGCGTTCGCGGACTGGGTGCTCGTCGAGGTGCGCGTAAAGTCGGGGAAGTAGGGGAGCAGCACTTGCCCTCATTTGAGCTCAGATGCCTAAGGGCCCGGCGCCTGCGAAGTGGTGAGAAGGGTGCGGGCAGCCCGCCGCCGTCTCATGGTCGCCGGCACGGTGAGCGACTGGATTGTTGTGCAAGCACGTATCGAAAACAATTGACGGCGTTCGCTCTGGAGCCCGCCACTCACATGCTAGAGCGATTCACTCACGTGGTTGCCAGCATCCGTCTTTGCGTAGGGCGGCTGCTACTCATGGCTACAACAATGGTCTTGGCCCTGAGCTGTAGCCATCACCCCTCTCGTCCCAAGAGTGGGATTATCCCGCCGTCGTATCTCGCCGGATCGCCGTACGGGGATCCGGTCTGGTCTCCGGATGGAACTCATCTGCTATTCGATCATCTTCCGCTGCGAAGTCTCTCCTACGATCCCACCACCGGCGACGTCCGTTATGACTGGATTGACTCTCTGGGAGGATGGTGGGTAATCCGCGCCGATGGGACGGATCTGCACCGCCACATGGCACTCTACCCGGGCGCTCCAGATATCTCGCGTGACGGTACGAAGTTGGTTTGCTGGCTGCTAACGAGTGTCGGTCCACGACTCTTCACGTTCCCCCTCGTCGGCGGTCTTCCAGACTCGGCGGGCTTGGCTGTTCTCCCGACGCCCGGGCGAGCCGACGTGCCACGGTGGAACCCGGCAGCTGACTCCGTAGTCTACTTTCAAAGACAGGACCAACCGATTGGGGCATGGATCGTCGGTGCGAATGGCGGAGGGGCGCACCTCGTGCATTCGCAATTGGACTATCCAGACTGGGACAGTTCTTCTCCTCGACTCTTGGGCGTCGTGAACGGCCATTCGGCAGGTCGGCTCACCTCATCGCAGATTGTAGAGTACCGCTTGGACACCGGTGCTCAGCGAATCCTGTTGAATAGTGCGTCGTCTCAGTACTTCCTGCCACGATACGCGCCGGATGGCAGCGAGATCGCCTTTCTACAGCGTCCGCTCACCGGCGGTGAACCACTAGAGCTATGGATCGCGGACTCAATTGGAAGCCAGCCACGACGTCTAGTCGGCTCTTCCGTCCTCAACAGCTACGCTTGGAGTCCAACCGGGACCGACATCGCCTATGTTGCGTTCAGCTCGCTCGACTTCACTTTGAGCAACGGCACCAATTGGATCGTCACAGTCGCCTCCGGCAATAAGAGGCAGCTCACATTCAATCCATAGAGTCATAGCGCCCGACGTAGCCCCCGGAAGCTCACACGGAACGAATAGCGAGTCTTCGTTAGCCTCGGCGGCACTGAGGATCGCATGCCGAGCACCGGGAAGCGCTCCAGGGAAGCGCAGATCATCGCGATCCTAAAGGCGGCGATCGAGGGCTCGCTCGCGGGCCTTCCACACCCACGCCATACCGCCCTTGGCGAGCGGCTCGATCAGCTCTAAGTCGCCGAAGTCCCGGTTCGTCACGCCGTCCTCTCCCGCGCTCCGGCGGCCGCCCGCCTTCCCGCTTCAGCCCCCGATCGCGCTCATTCCGCGTTCGGGCTGGACGAAGTAGGGGCTGTTGATCAGGTGCCCTGGCTTCTTCCGCCACACCGCCGAGCGCAGCAGCGCCGCGACGTCTTCGTCGCTGCCGCCGCCCCGCATTACCTTGCGGAAGTCGTACTCCTCGAGCGCGAACAGGCAGGTGCGGATCTGGCCGTCGGCGGTGAGACGGATCCGGTCGCAGTGCCCGCAGAAGGGACGCGTCACCGACGCGATCACGCCCACCCGCCCGCGCCCGTCGCGGTAGTCGTAGAGCGTGGCGGGGGCGCTCGGGTCCTCGCCGGGCGCGAGCTCGAGGGGGAATTCTTCGCCGATCGCGGCCAGGATCTCGTCGGCCGGCACCAGCTTCTCGCGCGACCAGTTGTGCGAGAAGTCGAGCGGCATCCACTCGATGAAGCGCAGCTCGTAATCATGATCGCGCGCCCAGCGCGCGAGCGACACCGCCTCGTCGTCGTTGAAGCCGCGCATCAGCACCGCGTTCACCTTGATCGGGCTGAACCCCACGCGCCGCGCCGCCTCGATCCCCGCGATCACCTCGTGGAACCGGTCGCGCCGCGCGAGCCGGTGGAAGCGCTCGGGGTCGAGCGTGTCGAGGCTCACGTTGACGCGCTTCAACCCCGCGGCGCGCAGCTCGTCGGCCATCGCGACCAGCTTGAGGCCGTTGGTGGTCACCGAGAGATCGAGGCCGGGCGCGAGATCGCTCAGCATCCGCACCAGCACCGGCAGGTCGGCGCGCACCGTCGGCTCGCCTCCGGTCAAGCGGATGCCGCGCACGCCGAGCGCGAGGCAGACGCGCGCGAAGCGCGTGATCTCCTCGTAGGTGAGCAGGTCCTGCTTCGGGAGCCACGGCATGCCCTCGGCCGGCATGCAGTACACGCAGCGCAGGTTGCAGCGGTCGGTGACCGAGATGCGGAGGTCACGCACCACGCGGCCGTGGGTGTCGATCAACACGGCGGAGTCGCTCGAAGGTGGGTTCTGCGAGGTCATCGGACCCGAAATCTTACGCGCGCCCGGGGGCTTGAGACAAGCCGGGTTAACGAGCCCGGGAGGCCGATGATAAGCTGCGCGTTTCGGGTCGCCATTCCCACCCCAACCCGGTGCCCATCGCATGCGTTCTGATACCGGCGCGCAGATCAACCTCGCCGTGGCCGCGGCCCGGGCCGAGGTGACGCCCTGAGCCGCCGCCGCCGCGCGGCTCCATCGAAGGCCCCGGCGCGCCCCGCGGCGCTGCCGCCGCCATCGCCCGCGCCGCCGGCGTGGCGCGATCCGTGGGCGTGGGCCACGCTCGCCGCGCTGATTCCGCTCGTGCTCCACAGCCTCGGCGCGCCGCTCGGCGAGCCGGCGGCGGAGGACTTCGATTTCCTTCATCGCGCGCTGCTCGAGCACCGGCACACGCTGCTCGATGGCGGCGGATCGCTCGCGTTCTGGCGCCCGCTCTCGCACCAGGTCTACTACCTCCTGTTCGGCCCGCTGATGCTCGCGCATCCCCGCGCGATCGCGGCGATCCACGTGCTCGCGCTCGGGGTGGGATCGCTGCTGATCTACCGGATGCTGCGAGGCACGTGGCCGGGCTACGCGGCCGCTGCGGCCGCCGCGTTTCCGCTGCTGGCCGATTCCACGCGCACCATCATCACGTGGCCGACGCACTCGGTGGACCTGGGATCTTTCTTCTTCTCGGCGATCGCGCTTCACGAGGCGGCGCGGCGCCGCCTGCCGACCTCGCTGGCGGCGCTGCTGGCGGCGCTGCTGTGCAAGGAAGTGAACGTGGTCACCGCGCTGATGCTGCCGTGGGTGCCGCGCGCCGCGCCGACCGACCGGCGGACGCGCGTGCGCTGGGCGGGGGCGAGCCTCGCGCTGGTCGCGCTCTGGGCGGTGGCCTACCTCGCGATCCGCCGGCACGCGGGGCTCGAGCTGCCGCACGGGCTCGAGCGGGACCCTGCGCTGCTCGCGACGCCGATCCCCGCGCGGCTGGCGTGGGCCGCGTGGAACAGCGTGCGCGCGATCTTCAGCCTGGCGCTGGCCCCGGGACGGTGGGACATCGCGGTGGGCGCGGCGGTCGCGGGACTGATCGCGATCGCGCTCGCCGGGGTGGGGCTCGGCGCGCGCGCCCGCCAGCGCCTGCGCGCCGGCGCGCCGTGGACGCTGTGGGGGCTGGCGTGGTTCGGCGCGGCCTGCGGGACGCTCGCCACCATCTACCCGCTGTGGGCGCCGGCGCGCACGCTGTACGGCAGCATCGGTCTCGGGATCGCGCTCGTGGGGCTGCTGAGCGCCGCGCACCCGGCGCTGCTCGCGCTGGTGATGGTCGTCAAGCTCGCGGCGTTCGCGGCGAGTCCCGCGGCGCCGCACGAGATCACCGGCATGCCGGATGAGCGCGGTGCCTTCACCGATTTCTCCAAGATCGCGCGGTTGCAGCTGCTCATGAGCGAGACGCGCGCCGCGCTGCGCGCCGGATTCCCGCGCCTGCCGCGGGGCGCGATGGTGGGCCAGATGAACATGCCGCTCGCGAGCCAGTACGCGTTCGGCGGATCGAAGGCGCTCGAGGTGTGGTACCGGGACAGCACGCTGCGCTGGGTGAGCTTCGACGAGTTCACGAGGCGCCCCGATCTCGAGCTCGTCACGGTCGTGCAATACCAGACCGGGGCCCCGCCGCAGGTCGCGGTCGTCGATGTCGAGGCCACGCGCGGCATGCTGCGCGGGTTCGAGCGTCTCGAGCGCAACGAGTTCGCCGCCGCGATGCGCGAGGTGGATCGCGCCGATTCGCTCCAGTCGAACCGCGAGGCGAAGATGTTCCTCGGTGCGCTCGCCGGGGTGCGCGCGTGGTGCATATTCGCGCTCGGCGATCACGCGGGCGGGGAACGCGAGGCGCTGCGCGCGCTCGAGCTGTGGCCGGTGGGGCCGGAGGCGCGCCTCGTGCTCGCGGCGCGCGCCGCGGATCGCGGCGATCTCGATGGAGCGGAGGCCGCGATGGAGTCGGTGATCTCGGAGTATCCCGGCCATCCCGCGGCGCGGCAGATGCTCGCGCGGTTGCGCGCGGCGCGCGCCCCGCATCCGTGAGCGCGGCCGCGCGCGCGAACCTCGGGCGCGATCCCGATTTCAACCGCCTCTGGGCCGGCCAGACGGTCTCGGTGTTCGGCTCGATGGTCACGCGCGCGGCGCTGCCGTTCACGGCGGTGCTGTTCCTGCGCGCGCGGCCGATGGAGATGGGGTTTCAGATCGCCGCCGAGCTCGCGCCCGGCCTGCTGGTCGGACTCTTCGCCGGCGCGTGGGCGGACCGGCTGCGCCGGCGCCCGATCATGATCGGCGCCGATCTCGGCCGCGCCGCGCTGCTCGCCACCATTCCCGCGGCCGCGCTGCTCGGCGCGCTGCGCATGCCGCAGCTCTACGCGGTCGGGTTCATGGTGGGCGCGCTCTCGATGACGTTCGACGTCGCGTACGTCTCGTACCTGCCCACGCTGGTCTCGCGCGACCGGGTGGTGGCCGCCAACAGCCGGCTCGCCGCGAGCAGCGCGGTCGCGGAGACGGGCGCGTTCGGCATCGCGGGCTGGCTGGTGCAGTGGCTGGGCGGCCCGCTCACCGTGCTGATCGACGCCGTGAGCTTCGTGGTGTCCGCGGTCTGCGTCGGCGCGATCCGCGCCCCGGAGCCGGCGCCCGCTCCGGTCGCGGACCGCGGCGCGATGCGCATCGAGATCGCCGAGGGCCTGCGGGTGGTGATGGGCGATCCGCTCCTGCGCTCGGTCGCGGCCTGCCGGCTGCTGGTCGACCTCGCGAGCGGCGCGATCGCGGCGATGCTCATGCTGTTCTTCGCGCGGACGCTCGGCTTCGCGACCGGGGTGCTTGGCATGGTGTTCGCGGTCGGGGGCGCGAGCTCGTTCGCCGGCGCCGTGCTCGCGACGCGAGCGGGGCGAAGGCTCGGAATCGGGAACGCGCTGCTGGCATGCCTCGCGCTGGTCGCGATCGGGAGGCTGTTGCCGCCGCTCGCCTATGGCGCGACGTGGACGGCGCTCGCGCTGCTGCTCGGCCAGCAGCTGGCCGGCGACGGGGCGCACACCATCTTCGAGATTCAGCTCCTGAGTCTCACCCAGCGCGTGACGCCCGACCGGCTGCTGGGCCGCGTCAGCGCGAGCATCGCCTTCGCGTGCCTCGCGGCGAAGCTGGCGGGGTCGCTCGCGGGCGGAGTGCTCGGCGAGCGCGCGGGTCCGCGTGCGGTGCTGCTGGCGGGCGCGGGCGTCACGTTCATCGCGCTGGTCGTGCTCGCGCTCTCGCCGTTGCGCGCGCTGCGCGATCCGCTCGCCGCGATTGACGCCCCGCGCGCGAGTGCCTAGCGTGCGCGCGATGCCGCGACGGCCCGAATTCGACGAAGCGGCCCGCAGCGCACGGAGCGCCGTCCGCCCGGGCGGCGCGCCCGCCGCGCCCCCGTGGTGGCGCGATCGCTGGGCCTGGGCCGCGATGCTGCTCGTGCTCCCACTGCTGCTTCACGCGCGGGGCGCGGCGCTCGGCGAGCCGGTCGCGGACGACTTCGATTGCCTGTATCGCGTCCGCTTCGCGCCCGGGCTCTCGCTGTTCGACGGGTACGGCTCGGCGTTTTACTGGCGGCCGCTCTCGCGCCAGATCTACTTCGCGGCGCTCGCGCCGGTCATGACGGCGCATCCCGCGCTGATCGCGACGCTCCACGCGCTGCTGCTCGCGCTCACGACGCTGTTCCTCCATCGCGCGCTGCGCGGAAGCCTCCCCGGCCCGGTCGCCGCCATGGCCGCGAGCTTCCCGTTGCTCATGGAGTCGGCGCGAATGCTGATCTCGTGGCCCAGCAACTTCCAGGACCTGGGCGCCGTGCTCTTCGCGGCGGTCGCGATCCAGCAGGCGGCGGCCGCGCGGCTCGGCGGCACGCTGGCCGCGCTGCTCGCCTCGCTGCTCTGCAAGGAGCTGGCCGCGCCCGCCGCGCTGTTGCTCGCGTGGGTTCCGGGCCCTCGCGAGCGATCGTCGCGGCTGCGCTGGACGCTCGCGATCGGCGCGCTGCTCGCGGCGTGGGGCGCGGCGTACGCGGTCGTCCACGCGCACGCTCATCTCGCGTGGCCAGGACCGGCGCCGGGCGCCGCGGCCTCGTGGCCCGCGCGTCTGTGGTGGGCGCGCGTGAACACGTGGCACTCCGTGTTCAGCCTGCCGTCCGGGGACGCCGGGCTGGAGCCGGCCGCGAGGGGTGTGTTGCTCGGCCTGGTGGGCGTCGCGATCGTGATGTTCTTCATGCGTTCCACCGCGCGCACGCGGCTGCGCGGCGCGCTGCCATGGACGCTGTGGGGCGGGGCGTGGTTCATCCTCGGATTGCTTCCGCTCGCCGCGACCTGGCCCGACTGGTCGGGCTATCGCGGGATCTTCGCCGCGATCGGCCTCGGCATCTCGCTGACGGCGCTGCTGGCCGCGGCCCATCCCTCGCTCGCGGCGGTGCTGCTGGTCGCGCGGCTCGGCATGCTCGCCGTGAGCCCGGGCGCGCCGGCGCGCGTCACCGTCGCGCCGCAGGAGAGCGGCGCGCTGCTCGACTTCGTGAAGCTCGCGCGTGTGCAGCGTCTGGTGGAGGGCACGCGCCACGCGCTCCAATCGCGATTCCCAACGCTACCGCCCGGCGCGCGCGTCGGCCAGCACTACCTGCCGCGCATGACCGAGTACGCGTTCATGGGGGGCCGCGCGTTGCGCGTGTGGTATCGCGACAGCACGCTCAGCTGGGTGCGCTTCGAGGAGTACAGCCGCCGGCCCGCGCTCGACCTGGCCGCGATCGTCGAGTACCAGCCCGATCACGTGCCGCAGGTCGCGCTGGTGGACCCGCCCGCGATGCGCGCGCTGCTCGACGCCACGGACGCGATGCGCCGCGCCGATTGGGCCGCGGCCGGCGCCGCGCTCGACCGCGCGGACTCGCTGCAGCGAGATCCAGGCGCGCTGGTGTTTCGCGCGACGGTCTCGGCCAAACGCGCGGTGTGCATGCTGAGCGGCGGCGATTCGCTGAGCGCCGAGCACGAGGCGCTGACCGCGCTCGCGCTGTGGCGCGACAACTTCGACTCGCGCTTCGTGCTGGCCACGGTGTGGGCGCCGCGGGGGATGGCCGCCGAGGCCATCGCCCAGCTCGACACCCTGCTCGCGACCCGTCCCGACGATCGCGGCGCGTACGAGCTGCGCGAGCGAATCCGTGCGATGCGCCCTCGGGCGACAGGCCCCCGCTAGCGGCGCGTGCCGCTCACCCCGCGCGATCCCTCCGCGCCTTCTGCCATGCGTGGAGCACCAGCGCGACCGTGATCACCGCGTACGCGACGAACACGCGGAAGTACTCGCCGATCTGGGCGTCGCCCAGCAGCGCCTTGCCGGCGAGCGGCGAGACCACGAACAGCGTGTGGAACAGCAGCGTGCCGAGCAGCGCCTGCCCCACGGTCGCGCGCGAGACGGTGGCGCCCGAGACCAGCAGCGCCGCGATCGCGAACATGCCGACCTGCTCGTGCGAGCTGTAGGTGTTGAGCGTGCCGAGGTTCTGCAGGAAGAACAGCTGACCCCACGCCGCGAACACGGTGGAGAGCACGGTCGCGATCACGCGGTTGCGATCCACGCGGATGCCGGCGGTCGATGCGACGTGCGGGTCCTGTCCCATCGCACGCAGCTCCTGGCCGAGCCGGGTGCGCTGGAAGAACAGGTTGAACCCGCACACCAGCGCGATGCAGCCGAACGTCACGACCGGCACGCGCACCGGCGAGCCGTCGATCGGCACGCTCACCTTGATGAGGTCGTCGAGCGCGTACTGGATGCCGAACAGGTCGACGGTGTTCCGCAGCCCGAAGCCCTGCGGGAGCAGCATCGACTTGTCGTGCCACGGGATCAGGCTCCCGACCCCGAACAGGAACAGCAGCTGGTAGAGACCGTTCGCGAAGAAGCCGGCGATCAGGCCGGTCACCATCTCGCGGCCCTTCGAGCGGTTGAACAGCGCGCCGGTGCCGAGCCCGAACAGCACGGCGAGCGGCGCCGCGATCAGGCACGCGAGCGCGAAGCCCGCGATGCCGCCGATCTTCCAGTAGGTGACGAGGATCGCGGCGACCTGTCCGGCCATCGCGCCCACCACGATGCCGAAGTTGAGGCCGAGCCCGGCGAGGATCGGGATGAGCAGCGAGGTCACGAGCACCGCGTTGCGCGCGAAACGCGAGAGCAGCTCGCGGATCAGGAACCCGGGACCGATGTGGGCCGCGATGATCCCGAGCACGCACATGAGCGCGAACAGCATCGGCACCGCAGCGTGCGAGAGCGCGCCGCGCAGCGTGCGGCGCGGCGCGACCGGACCGCGCGCGGGCCCCGGCGTGCCCAGACCACGCGCCGGCCCGGGCGCGCCCGCCCGCGGCGCGGGCCCCGAGGGCTGAGGAGTCTGCGTGTTCACGATCAGCGGTCCCCGCGCCGGGTGAGCGCGTAGAGGATCATGCCGTTCTGGATGATGAGCCGCGCGGTCTCCGAGAAATCTCCTGCGATCACCTGGCTGGTGACGGGGAGCGCCACCGTGAGGATGGACTGGAACAGCACCGTTCCGATCACGACGTGAGTGAGCGTCGCGCGGCTCACCGAGGCGCCGCCGATCAGCAGGCAGGCCACGGCGGGGAACGCCATCAGCAGCGGGGCGGTGTAGAGCTGGACGAAGCCGTACGACTGGCAGAACACCACGATGCCGATCGCGGCGAGCACGGTCGAGAAGGTGGTGGCCTGCACCCGGGTGCGCTCGTCCGAGATGCCGGCGGCGCGCGCGAAGCGCGGGTTGCTGCGCGCGGCGCTGATGGTGAGCCCGGCGCGCGTGCGGAAGAACAGCCCGACCATCACGCAGGCGAGCGCGAACAGCGCGAGCGATCCGGTGGGCACCGTGACGCCGGCGAGCGTGAACTGCCCGAGCTGGTCGAGCAGCTTGTCCCAGATGCCGGTGATGGTGAGCGTGGTGCGCAGCCCCTTGCCGGCGATCGCCCACACCAGCAGCGGGTTGTGAAACGGCGCGATCGTCCAGAAGATGCTCATGCCCGACACCACGGCGAATCCGAGGTAGGTGCCGACCATCATCTCCTGGCCGCGCGTGCGGTTGAGCAGCCAGCCGTAGGCCATGCCGACCGGCGCAGCGAGCAGCGCGCCGATCAGCGCCGAGAGCCCGAGCCCGAGCCATCCGCCGATCGAGAGATCGAGCGTGATGACGCAGCCGATCAGCCCGCAGATGATGCCGATCGGCAGGCCGAAGTTGAGCCCGACGCCGCCCTGGATCGCCGGCAACAGCGCGAGCACCAGGATTCCGTTGCGCGCGATGCGCAAGATGCAGTCGGTGGCGAGCCCCGGGATGTCCATCTTCGTGGCGAACGCGACGCCGAACAACGCGACCAGGAACACGCCGATCAGGAGCCGCGGGATGCCGATCTCGCGCAGGTACTCCCGCACGGCGCCCGCTGCGCCGGCGCCGCCGTCGTCCGGGCGCGCGGGAGCTTCAGCCACGCGCCGCCTCCGCGCCGTGCAGCTCGCCGGCCATCGCGAGGCCGAACGATTCGTCGCTCGCGTCGGGAGGCAGCACCGCCTCGATGCGGCCGTGGTACACGATCGCGATGCGGTCGCAGATCGCGCGCAGCTCGGCGAGCTCCGACGAGGTCACGACCAGCGTCATGCCGCGCTCGCGGTTCAGGCCCCGCAGGATCTCGAGCACCCGCTCCTTCGCGCCGACGTCGATGCCGCGCGTCGGCTCCGAGACCAGCAGCGTGTCGGGGTCGAGCGTCATCGCGCGCGCGAGGCACACCTTCTGCTGGTTGCCGCCCGAGAGCCGCCGCACCTGCTGCCTTGGGCCCCGGCAGCGGATGTCGAGCGCGCGGATCATCTCGAGCGCGTGCCGCCGCGCCGCGCCGCGATCGAGCAGGCGCAGCGGCCCGATCGGTCCGGGGCGGAGGAAGCGGTTCTGCGCCTCGAGCGCGGTGAGCACGATGTTCAGCTCGATGCTCTCGTCTGGAAGAATGCCGACGCCGCGGCGGTCCTCCGAGACGAACGCCAGCCCCGCGCGGATCGCGGCGCGCGGATCATTGAGCGCGAGCGGCTTCCCGTCCTTGGCCACCGAGCCGCGCGCCGGGTAGAGGCCCATCAGCCCGTTCGCGATGCCGATCTTGCCCTGGCCGGCGAGGCCGGCGATGCCCAGCACCTCGCCCTTCTCCACGGTGAGCGACACGCCGAGCACGCGCTCGCCCGGCATCTCCACCGCGAGATCGGTGATCGCGAGCGCGGGAGGCCCGGCGGCGCGGGCCGCGGCGCCGCCCGGCTTCACCACCGCCGCGGGGCGGCCCACCATCAGCTCCGCGATCTGGCCGACCGTCGTGCGCCTGGGCTCGAGTCGCGCCGCGACCTCGCCGTCGCGCAGCACGGTGATCTCGTCGGCGACCGCCAGCACCTCGTCGAGGCGATGCGTGATGAACAGCAGGCCCATGCCCTCCGCCGCGAGCGAGCGCATCACGCTCAGCAGCTGCGTCGCCTCGCTCTCGGTGAGCACCGCGGTGGGCTCGTCGAAGATCAGGAGCCGCACCTTCTTCTTGTCCACCTCGCGCGCGATCTCGACGAACTGCATGTGCCCGACCGGCAGCCCCGCCATCGGCAGCCACTCGTCCACGGCGAGCCCCACGCGATCGAGCGCGGCGCGCGCGTCGCGACGCATCGCCGGCACGTCGAGCGTCTCGAGCGCGGGGCCCGCGATGCGCGAAAGCAGATTTGGAATCGTGGGCTCACGGTTGAGCTTGATGTTCTCCGCCACGGTGAAGCCCGGGATCAGCATGAACTCCTGGTGCACCATGCCGATCCCCGCCGCCATCGCCTCGATCGGCGCCGCGAACGACACCTCGCGTCCATCCAGCACGACCTGGCCGCCGTACCCGCCGGTCTCGCGGATCACCGGCATGCCGAACAGCACGTTCATGAGCGTGGACTTGCCCGCGCCGTTCTCGCCGACCACCGCGTGGATGGTGCCGGGGCGCACCACCAGCGACACGCCCTTCAGCACGCGGTTGCCGTCGTACTCCTTGGTGATCTCGCGCAGCTCGAGGACGGGCTGGGTCACGGGCGCACGGCGGCGGGTGAGGGGAGGGGTGGGGTTGGCATGAGGTGCCGGAGATTGCCGCGCAAGGTCCATCCGGTGCAAGTGTGGCCCGCGGGCCGCCACAAACGACGGGGCCGGAGCATCGTGCTCCGGCCCCGCCCCTGACTCATGCGATTACGGCAGGACGAGAAGTTTCCTCATCAGCTTCCGATCGCCGGCCGTGAGTCGGTAGACGTAGACACCCGCTCCGACCCGCTGGCCCTTCGCATCCGTGCGATCCCACGTGAGGCTCTGCCGGCCCGCGCTGAATTCGCGGTCGGCGACCGTCGCGACGCGGCGGCCCTGCAGATCGAACACCTCGAGTTGCGCGTGAGCGGTCTGCGGCAGAGTGAACTGGAACTCGGTGAACGCGCTGAACGGATTCGGCTGGTTCTGCGACAGCGTGAAGTCGAGCCGCGCCGTCCCCTTCGGCTCGTCCACCACCGACGAGTAGACGCCGGTCGAGACGAGGAACAGGTCACGCACCTTCCCGGCCGGAACATCCGGCGCCTCGAAGCGCAGATCGACCTGCTCGCCGTGCGTCAGCGTCGCGATCGCACCGCCGGCCGCGCCGATGGCGTCGATCACGTTGCCGCCGGTCGAGTGAGTGGCCTCGATCATCCGGAGGCTCGTGAGCACCGGCGATGCCTCCGGGCTCTGGAAGCGCCCGGCGAAGGTGAGCGCATGCTCACCGACGAACACCAGGCGATAGCGGTCGGTCTGCTCGCCGCCCAGCACCAGCACGTCCGGATTCTCGCGCGGGTACTGGCGCGAGAGGCTGCGCCATCCGCCCTGGCCGTCCGGGACCTCGATCCGAACTCCGGTCTGGTCGAGGACGCGGCGATCGTATTCCTGAGGCGACTTCGCGATGAGCGCGCCCCGATCGACCCGGTGCGCGCGCTCCATTTCCTTGAGGTACATGGAGAGCATGATCGGACCGGTCTTCGTGATTCCGGTCTCGCCCTCGCCGGATCCGTCGCTCGCCGTCGCGCGGTCGAAGTCGACGTAGATCACGTCGCCGGGCTTGCCCACGAACACCCCGCCCTCCTGACTGCCGTTGACGAGCGACGTGATGTCACGCCCGTCCGCGGTCGTCACGCGCGCGGCGGCCGCGGGATGACCGAGCGCGATCCGGCCGTCCATCACGAAGGCTTCGAGCGACGGGTCGTGATCGACCGCGATCAGGCCCAGCTGGTCGACCCGCGTGATTTCCTGCTCGTCCTCGCGCAGGCGCAGGTGGTAGCCGCGATCGTCGACCGCCGGCTTCACCCTGAGCCGATACGTGTCCTGCTGCCACTCGCCGGTGAGGGACCGGCCGAGAATCGAATTCCCGACCTTCCACCCGTCGGCGGCGAGCACGTCCACGAACGGACAGCCACCGCCCCCGCCTCCGCCCCCGCTCAGCGCCACCGCGTAGATCGCGGTGCCGGTCTGCTGGCCCGTCACCGAGGCCTGCAGATCGATGGGGTAGCCCGGCATGCTCTGGGTGTAACTCGGGGCGGTGCTCACGACCGCCGACCAAGGCGTCGTGCCGGCCTGCCGCCAGCGCCACTCGTACCCCCAGACCGAGCAGCTCCGGCCACCGGTGGGCGTCGCGGTCCACGTGCCCTGCGCTCCCGCGCTCAGCGAGGTGGGTCCCGAAACGGTCACGACCGGCGCCGCGGGGTTGGCGGTGTTCGCGACGCAGTACGTCGCGTAGACCTCGCTGCCGGCGCTGGTGACGTGGGCCTGGAGCTGCTCGTCACCGGCCGGCATTCCGCGCGTGATGGACTGCGAGGTCCCGATCACCGGAGACCACGCTCCGATCCCGTCGGTGCGCACGCGCCACTCGTACGTGTAGCTCCCGTTGCCGCCGCTGGGATTCGCGGTCCACGTGCCGGTCGCACCGGTCGCGAGCAGCGTCGGGCCCGAGATGGTGGCGGCGACCGGCTGATGCTGGCCGAGCACCGAGTACGCGAACACGGTTCCGGCCACCGTCGTCGGATACCAGCCGACGTGACGGCCGAGCACGTCGTACACGTCGTACACCCAGGTGCGGAGCGTACAACCCGACGGCGTCACGGTTCCCACCACGTCGCAATAGCCCATGCCGTAGTTGGGATTCGCCGCGGAGTAGCCGGCGGTGGCGACGCCGCGTCCCCAAACGCTGGGCGCGCCGGCGAGGTAGGCCGGGAAGGTGACGGACTTCTGAACTTCGTAGCGGTGGGTGAAGTAGGTCCCGGCCGCGAGGCCCGGCACGCCGAGGAACGTCATCGTGACGTTCGTGTTCCCGACCGAGGTGCCGCCGCTCGCCGACAGCTGGTAGAACGAGTACGGCGGCCGCAACAGGTCGAGCGCGCGCCGCGCATTCAGCCGCCCCGTCCCCGTGTAGTCATCGAAGCCGGCCGATGCCGGAGAAATGTCCATGTCGTCGGCCGACAGGCGGATCAGCTGCTCGATGTCGTCGTTGTAGAGCGAGCCGTTCGCGGCCAGCAGCAGGCTCGCCACGCCCGTCACGTGCGGCGTCGCCATCGAGGTGCCGCTCCAGGATTCGTAGAGCGATCCGTACGGGACGCAGCTCATGATCGACACCCCGGGCGCGGCGACGTCGATGTGGGGGCCGAAGCTCGAGAACGATGCCCAGTGGTTGTAACGATCCATCGCACCGACGGCGACGATGCCCTGGCCGAAACCGGCCGGATACCACACCACCGATGTGCCATCGTTCCCCATCGCGGCGCAGGCCACGCGATTCATCTTGTAGGCGTTCGCGAAGGCGGAGCGCACGGTGATCGAGTAGCGGGGATTGAGACCGCTGTTGTCGGTGAGCGTCCAGCTGTTGTTGAGGACCGAGGCGCCGGCGTTCACCGCCGCCATGATGGCGTCGTAGACGTCCCCGTCCCCGCCCGCGTTGTCGATGCGCTGGGAGTTGATCAGCGCCTGCCAGTTGACGCCGGCGACGCCGAGGCCGTTGTAGGTGTTGGCGGCCGCGATGCCCGAGACGTGGAATCCGTGTCCATTCCAGCCCCAGCCCGCGTCACCCGACACCTTCCCCGCGAGATCCGGGTGCGAGTTGTCGACGCCGCCGTCCACGACGCCGATGATCCTCGGAGACCCGGTCGTGAGCTCCCATGCTTCCGGAGCGTCGATGTCCGCATCCACCGTGCCGCCCGACTGGCCGGTGTTGTTCAATCCCCATTGCTGCGGGAACAGCGGGTCGTCGGGGTAGATCGGGCTCACGGGCTTCACGCCGCCGTCCGGCTCGGCGTAGACGACATCCGGCTGTGCGGCGAGCGCATCGGCGAAGGCCTGCAGGTCGGTGCCCGCCGGCACCGTCATCGAGTAGACGTTGGAGAGATCGGTGAGGGTGACGGTCTCGCCGGTGGTCGCGACGGCGAGCGTGTCGCCCAGGTTGAAGGTGGGAAAGGTGCGGGCGACCACCTGCACGCCATAGGTCGAGAGCACGCTCTGCACTCCCGACGATGTGAACTGCGATTCCGCCATCGGCGCGGTCATCGCGCCGTTCGGCAGCTCCACGATGCTCGACTTGAACATGGCGATGACGGTGTTCGGCGCGGCCCCCGCGGGACCGGCCGCGAGCCCGCTCATCGCCGCGCAGAGTGAGACGACTGCCGCGAAATTCAGCCAACGGATGCAGCTTCTCGTCAGCATGATACGCCTCCGTTTGGGTGCTGCGGTCTCGCGTGCCGCTCGGCCTGCCTGCGAGAACCCCGATGGTTCAGGGCAGCCTCTCCATGGCTGACGGACGCCGCGAAGGCCACGTAGCGCAATCTGCGGATCGGTCTCGAACTCGGGGATTGCGAGATCAGGGGCCTGCCTTTCCCGGAGCGATCGAAGTTCGCGCATCGTGCGCGCGGAGAGTTCGCATGCGGTTCCGGCTCCAGTGCGGAACGGGGCTACGCGCCGAAACGGGGAAAGGCGGGGAAGGGCCGTGCGACTTCGACGCCCGCGGAGAGCAAGCGGCCGGGCGGGCCGGGCAGGAGATCATCGGGGCGGCCGATCTCATGGTCTCGGTTGCTTCCGGGGGTCAAGCTACAGAATGTTCCATGAAACCGCGACTGATTTAATGATCGGTGCTGATATCAGAGAAAGTGATGCCTTCGCCGCAGATTAGTTACCCGATGGACGAGCAAGTCAAGGTATAGATTTCAAACACGCTTATAGCGCTGCATGTGCCCTGATCAGCATGTCCCATGCCGAAACCTGCATTCGCCCGATGCCTCCTTTGGTTACCGCCGTCCCGGGCCCTACTGGGCCGTTCAACCGAGCGCGCGATTGGAGGTGGCGATGGCGGACACCCGCGGTTGCCGCGATGCTCGCGACTCCTCACCCAACCCTGAGCGGGTGACGGGTATCCAATGCGCACGCCGGTCGCGGCGCGAAAGGAGAGTCAATGATCCGTGCCATCGTGCTTTGCCTGCTCGCCTGCGCGCTCGCGGTGTCGGGCACCGCGCCGCCGTCCGACTCCCACGCGTCCTCGGTGTTCCCATCAACGCCCGCGGGCCGCCTCGCGGCCGACTTCGTGAGCGCCTTCAATTCCGAGGATCCCGCCGCGATGCGTGAGTTCTTCACCCGCCACCTCTCGGAAGCGGGCGCGAAGCAGCGGCCGGCCGAGGAGCGCGCGAACCGCTGGAAGCAGATGAAGCAGGATCTCCGATCGCTGGGCATGGTGCGGGTCAAGGCGTCGGGGGACGATTCGATCGTCCTGCTCGCGCGCAACGGCGCGGGGGAGTGGGTGGAGCTGACCTTCGAATGCGAGCCGGGCGGGGCCGGGATGCTGGCCGGCATCCGGATCGAGCAGACGCAAGCGCCGGGCGCCGAAGAAGCGGGACCCAGGCTCACGCCGGCGGAACTGCTGCGCGCCGTCGACGCCACGGTGGACAGCGTCGCGCGCGCCGACCAATTCTCGGGCGTGGTGCTGCTCGCGCGAGACGGCAGGCCCATCCTGGGCCGCGCCTGCGGGCTCGCCGAGAAGCGCTTCCGCGCGCCCAATCGCGGCGACACGCGATTCAACCTGGGCTCGATCAACAAGATCTTCACCAGGGTCGCGATCGGCCAGCTCGTGGAGCAGAAGAAGCTGTCGCTCTCGGACCCGGTCGGGAAATACCTGAACGACTTTCCACCCGAGATCGCGGACCGGGTCACGATCGCGCAGCTGCTCGACATGAGCTCGGGGATGGGCGACTTCTTCGGTCCAGAGTACGACGCGATGAACAAGTCGAACCTGCGCACGCTGCGCGACTACTTCCCGCTGTTCGCGAAGAAGCCGCTCGAGTTCGAGCCCGGCACCGACCATCGCTACTCGAACGCGGGTTACGTCACGCTCGGCGCCGTCATCGAGCGCGTCACCGGGCAGGACTACGCGGACTACATGCGCGATCACGTCTGGAAGGCGGCGGTCATGGAGAGCACGGGCTTCTTCGAGTCCGACGCGCCGGAGCCCAACGTGGCGATGGGCTACACGCGCCGGCTGCCGGGCCACGAGGATTCCGCTCCGCCGCGCGTCGGGCCGCGGCGCGAGAACATCTTCTCGCGCCCCGCGCGCGGCAGCTCGGCCGGCGGCGGCTACTCGACCGCTGGCGACCTGTTGCGATTCGCGAACGCGCTGCAGGCGGGCCGCCTGCTCGGCGCGGGCTGGACGCGCTGGATGTTCACCGGCGAAGCGCCAGGCGGAGCGGCGAGCGCGGCGGCGAGCGCCGCCGCATCAGCTTCGGGGAAGGGCGGCTTCGGGTTCGCGGGGGGCGCGCCCGGGCTCAACGCCCTGCTCGAGATCGATTCGGAGAGCGGCTACACGCTGATCGTGCTCTCGAACTACGATCCGCCGAGCGCCGAAGAGCTGGGGCGGGGAATTCGCAGGCTGCTGAAACGCGCGGCGCCGTAGCGGGCGAATCCCCGGGCGGGCCGGACTCGCGACCCTCAGCGCGGCAGCGTTCCGGTCGCGAGCCGCAGGATCCAGATCGCCAGAAACGCGGCAGCTTCGACGGCGATCGCGTGCGGAATCCAGCGGTCGATCCGCTCGCGCGAGCGTCGCGCGAGCGCCACGCCCCACGCCATCCAGCCCGCGGCGAGCTGAACCGCGAGTGCTGCGGCCATCGGGTGCATCGCGAGCGACGCCCGCCACTCGCCAGCCAGCAGCAGCGCGGCGGCGCGCGTGAGGCCGCAGGTCGGACACGCGAGACCGGTGACCGTGCGCAGGAGGCAGAGCGGATGCGACGGATCGCCCGCCGCCGCCGACGCGCGCAACGTGAGCGCCCCGGCCATGGCCGCGGCGCCGCACGCTGCCCATGCGAGCCGCGCGATGCGCGCGCGACCGAATCGCGCCGTCTCGACGGCGCGCGCCATCGTCACGCCGCGCGCCTCCGCGATCCGCGCGCTCACGCGCCCGCCCCTTCGACCGGCGCGGGCTTGGCCGGGGGCGCCGCGAGCACGCTCCACTCCGCGCCGAACTGCGCGAGGAACTCCGGCCCCAGCGCGCGCATCGTCACCTCGACCGGCAGCGTGATGACCGAGCCGATGTAGGGAAGCGCGAGCAGCACGAAGCCGATGCAGCAGGTCGCGAAGCCGAGCGTCGCGCACGCGAAGCCCACCACGATCGTGAGGCCGAGCATGAACAGGCCGTAGAGCAGGAAATTCCCGGGGTGGGCGCGGAACAGCGGGATGAAGCGCCCCCACGCCGCGGCGGTCGTGAGGTCGTGACGGAACATGATCGGGACCACGAAGTGATTGAGCATCATGTAGAAGTAGGCGACCACGATTCCGACCGCGGCCGCGACCGGCGCCCACGCGAGCATCAGGCCCACCGCCGGCCAGCGGAATTCCTCGCTCTGGAAGGCCGTGATCAGCGCCCCGATGAACGGCAGCGCGAGCGCGACGACGATCGCCAGCGTGACGAACGCGTAGAGCAGGCTCCAGAGGAAGAGCGAGTTGCCGAGCCGCGCGTAGCGTTGCCACGGCTCGACGATCCCGGGGCGCTCGTGGGCGACGTTGTGCAGGAAGATGAACCTGCCGCGCGCGTTGATCCAGATCAGGACTACCGCGATCACGAGCCCGAAGATCGCGATCCAGATCAGCAGCGCCGACCAGAAGGGATTCAGCACGAAGCTCCGCACGCTGTGGATGACGCTGTGCGGAATGTTGTCGGACCTGCCCTTCCAGCTGTACTGGCCGCCTTGCGAGCCCGCGAGGTACTGGGAGAGGAACGCCGCGAAGCCCAGCACCAGCCAGTTCTCGATCTGAAACGGGAGGAACAGCATGCGCGTCATGCGCGCCCAGGCGAGACGGAGCGGAGCGACGTATGCGACGTTCATGTTGCGGCCTCGCGACCTTCGTGGATCGTGACTAGTACGTCACGTGGTCCAGCACCACCAGCCACTGGTTGCCCTTCGCATCGTACTTGCGCAGCTTCACCGGCCCGCCGGCCTCGGCCTCGAGGTAGCGCTGCACCGTGAGCGAGTCGCGGTAGTCGGCCTTCTTGTCGACCGCGTCCACCAGCAGGTTGGTGAACGCGCGGATCGAGACCATGTCCACCGGCTGGGTCCACGTGCCGAAGTGTCCGGTCATGCCCTTCTCGGCGATCAGCCGCTTGTTCTCGCCGTTGATCCACGCCATGTCGCCGGCCTTGTCGGGCGGGATCGAGATGCCGAGCGCGGCGGGGTAACCCTGGGTGGGCGCGGGCACGTCCTGCTCGACGAAGTAGCCCGCCTTCGCCTGGAGAATCGCCTTGATCATCGGCTCCTGCATGCCGTCGTTGGTGCTGTAGAACGCGGTCGCGGGGCCGAGCTTCTTGAGCTGGCGGGGAATGTCCTCGAGGATGAACTGCTGCGCGGCCGGCAGCCCGCCCTCGCCGGTGGGATCGGGCGCCGTCACGAAGTAGAAGTGCATGCCGCGCTTGTCGCATTCCTTCTTCATGATGTCGCGCCGCTGCGCGAGCAGCATCTGCGACATGTGGCGCGGGAACGAGTAGTGCACGAAGTTCTTCGCGCCCATCTCCTGCGCGGTCGCGATGATGGTGACGCCGCGCGCGTACTGGTCGGGCTGGATCGCGAGGTCGCACGCCTCGTTCACGACGTCCGGGTCTTCGTGCGGCCCGACGAAGCCGATCAGGATGTCGGGACGCTGCTCGCGGATCTTGCGGGCGGCGGTCACAGATCCCGGGATCGCCTGCCCGACTACGATCACCTTCACGGCGGGATCGGCGGCGAGCCCGGTGAGCTGCGCGATCACGGTCTCGAGCTCCGTCGAGAAGTTGTCGGGATAGGTGACGTGCTTCACGCGGCCCGGGTACTTCGCCTCGACCTGCTCCCCCGCCCGGAAATCTTCTTCGCCCTGCGAGACGGTGCCGGTCATGACGCCGATCTTGAAAGCGCCGGCCGCCGCGGCTCCGGTCGCCGGGGCTTTGGTCTTGGGCGCCGAGCATCCGGCGAGTGCCGCGAGCGCGGCGATCGCGATGAGGCAGGAGAGGCGTTTCATCATGTGAGTCGTGCTCCCTGCCGCGCGCGGTAGGCGGCGGCATCGAGAAGGTTCGAACTCGCGGCGCGGATCGCGGTGAGGCGCGATCGCTCGCGCGTTTGCGCGCGCAGTCTAGCACAGCGTCGCGCGCCGGTCGGGCGGGCGCCGGTGCGCGGCCGTCACGCGCCGGGTTGCGGGGCAAATCCGCGCGGGGCGCTATACTTCCCGGCCGTGCGTCCGCAACGGCATCACCTCGTCCTCGCGCTGGTGATCGGGCTGGTGGTCGCGGCCCTGGCGCCGCCCCTTTCGGAGATCGTGCCGCGGCTGATCGAACGGCTCGGGCCGAACTCCCCGGTCATGCGGGTCGTGGGCCGTGGTGGAGCCGCGCGGCTTCCATCGCTCGCGGGCGCCGCCGGGTGGCTCGGCGGCCGCGCGGCCGGCGAAGACTCGCTCGCCCTACACCCGGTGGTGCTCGCGATCTTCACCGATACCGATCCGCGGAGCGCGATGGTCCTGCGCGGGCTCGAGGCGTGGCACGAGGCGTACGCACGCTACGGCGTGCGCGTGGTCGGCGTTCACCATCCGCAGTACGCGTTCGCGGCGGATTCGGCCGTGCCCGCGCGCTTCGCGCGGCGGCTCCGCCTCGAATTTCCGATCGCCATCGACCCGCAGCGCAGGATCGATCTCCCCCCGGATCCCGCCGACTCTCCGTCCGCTGCGCCATCGGATCGCGACGCGCCGCGCTTCGCCGTCGCGGATGCGCGGGGCTCGATCGTGTTCCGCGGCGGGCTGGTCGAGCCATTCGATCTGAGCGCGGGCGAGACCGCGATCCGGCGCGAGCTGCGCCGCTGGCGTCCCGGTCTGGGATTCCCGGCCGAGCCCGAGCGCGCTCGCGCGCCCGATGAGCCCGCGATGGCCTGCGTCAGCGTCGCGCTGGGCGCGAGGCCCGACCTGCGCGGGCCGCTCGCGAACGTGAAGCCGGGCGCGCCGCAGACCTTCGTGGCTCCGTTCCGCTTCGATCAGGAGGGCGAGCCGCTCACGCCCTATCCGGTGGGGAGCTGGACGCTGCTCGCCGACGGGCTGGCGGCGGCCCGTGGCGGGGCGGCGAATTTTCTCGCGATCCGCTATGCTGACGGCCGCTCCGCGCTGGAGCGGGTCGGCGTGGTCGCGAGCCCGCCGCGCTCTGGCGCGGCGCGACTCTGGATCCTGCGCGATGAAGCCTGGCTGCCCGCCGACGCGCTCGGCGACGACGCGATGCGCGATGCGCGCGGCGCGTCGTACGTGGAGGTGACCGAGCCCCGCCTCTACATCCTGGCGCGCGGATCCGGGGAGCACGTGCTCAAGCTTTCACCCGATGCGCCGGGGCTCACGCTGCACGCGCTGACGTTCGACAACACATCCGCGGTGCTCGCGCCGCGCTGAGGCAGAAGGAATCATTCAACGACGGAGTCGCGATGCCACTGTGCGTCTATCTGTGCTACACGCCGGGGTGCCAGACCAAGATGGATCGCTGGATGCCGACCGCCGAGGAAGGGCGGAGCGCGCACATGGAGTGCCCGCGCTGCGGCGTGGTGATGGCCTGCGCGTGGACCGGCTCGCAGCAGAAGACGCCGAACCTCAAGGACGCATCGTCCGCGGCGTTCACCCCGAAGCGCTGAGGTCCGCGAGCGCCTGACGCGCGCGCTCGAGATCGCGCCGCGCGCCGCCCCTCAGTTCATGCTCGAGATCATCTCGCGCAGCGCTGCGATGTGGCTCTCGATCGTCTCGCGATCGTGCGCGAGCGGCATGGTGGCGAGGTAGGCCCGCAGCGAATCGAGCGCCGCGCGGTAGCGCCGCAGCCGGAACAGCAGCAGGCCGCGGTCGCGGATCTCGTCGGGATCGCCCGGTGAGAGCAGGAGCAGGCGCTCGACCGCCGTCAGCGCGAGCGCGTCCTCGCCCGCGCGCAGGTAGGAGCCCTTCAGGTTGTGGAGCAGGCGCACGACCATGTCGCGCTTGCCGACCGAGACGGTGAGACGCTGGTCGTAGCTCATGCGGCCGCCGGTCGCCTCGAGCAGCATCTGGCGGCAGTCCTCCTCGTGCACCGACATCCCGCGCTTGTAGGGATCGAGCAGCAGGTCGCGAGGCTCGCCCGGGAGGCGCACCAGGAAGTGCCCGGGGAATCCCACCCCCTCGAACGGAATCCCGGCGCGCCAGCCCAGCTCCATGAACACGATCGCGAGGGTCAGCGGCACGCCGCGGCGGCGCTTGATCACCTCGTGCAGCAGAGAATTGCTCGGGCTGTAGTAATCTCGGCGATCGCCGCGAAAGCCCAGCTCTTCGAACACGTAGGTGCGCAGCCGCGCGAGCTTCTGGAGGTTGTTCCAGTCGGGCTCGATGCGGGCGCGGAACTCGTCGGCCCAGGTCTCGAGCTGGCGCATCGTGCCGTCGATGTCCACGTTGAGGTCCGACTCGGCCGCCACCAGCAGCGCCACCCGCGCCAGCTCGATGGCGGATTCCGGGCGATTCACGCTCCGCACGAAGTCGTCACGTATGCGATCGGGAGCAGACATGTCGCGGACACTCCTCGAAAATGCCGGCCTCGCGGTTCCACCCGCGGCGCTTCATCGCGCCCTGCGCACATGGTATCGGCGGCACGGGCGGCCCATGCCATGGCGTTCGACCCGTGACCCGTATCGCATCTGGGTCTCGGAGGTGATGCTCCAGCAGACGCAGGTCGCCACGGCGCTACCTTATTATAAGGCCTTCCTCGATCGCTTCCCGCGCCTCGACGCGCTCGCGCGCGCGCGCCCCGATTCGGTGCTCGCCGCCTGGTCAGGGCTCGGTTACTACCGCCGCGCCCGCCATCTGCACGCCGCCGCGCGGCTCGTGGTGCGCGAGCACGGCGGCCGCGTGCCGAGCGATCCCGAGAGCTTCCGCGCGTTGCCGGGCGTCGGCCGCTACACCGTGGGCGCCGTGCTCTCCATTTGTTTCGACCGGCCGCTGCCCGTGCTTGATGGCAACGTCGCGCGCGTGCTGTCGCGCCTCTACGCGCTGCCGGCCGCGATCCGCGACCCGCGCGGCGCGCGGGCCCTGTGGGCGATCGCGACCGAGCTGGTTCCGGCGAAGGAGCCGGGGGACTGGAACCAGGCGCTGATGGAATTGGGCGCGACGGTGTGCGTGCCGCGCGCGCCGCGCTGCGGCGAGTGCCCGGTGGCGAGGTGGTGCCGGGCGCGCGCGCGGGGGCGCGTCGCGGAATTTCCGCCGGTCGCGGCGCGCCGCGCGACCGAGACGCTGCGCCGCGCGGTGGCGGTGATCCTGCGCGACGGCCGATTGCTGGTCACGCGCCGCGAGGGCGCGCTGCTCGATGGACTGTGGGAGCCGCCGGGGGTGGAGCTTGCGCACGGTGAAGACGCCGCGCCGGCGTTGCGGGCAGAGCTGCGGCGACTCGGTGTGCTCGCGCGGATCGAGCGAACGACACGGCGGGTGCGCCACACCATCACGCATCGCGCGATCGAGGTCGAGGTGTGGCACGGGGCGCTGGTCGCGCCCATCGCGCGGTCTCAGCGGATGCGGTTCGTGAATGCGTGCGCGCGGCGCGTTCCACTCACGGCGCTCGGTAGAAAGCTGGCGAAGCAGAAGTAGTGACGTTGGGGCGGGTCCCTCAGCGCGGCGGCCGATGCGCTTCCGGTGGAGCCGGTCTCCCACTTTCCTCGTTTGTAATTGGCTTCCGCCGGCGTAAGCTCGATGCGTCGCCGAAGCCGTTTCGAAGGGAGCCGCCATGGCCGTGCAGTGCGCGCGCGTTTGCCCGTACCGCCTGCTGATCCTGGGGTTGATCGCCGTCGTCCGGACTGCCACCGCCGACGCGCCATGCGATCCGGCGTCGGTCCTCCTCCCTTTTCCTCCTCAGGTTGCCGGAAGCC
Source organism: Candidatus Eiseniibacteriota bacterium (assembly GCA_041483195.1). Classification (GTDB taxonomy): domain Bacteria; phylum Eisenbacteria; class RBG-16-71-46; order RBG-16-71-46; family RBG-16-71-46; genus WS-2. Next base: position 5,969 of record JBGPFC010000018.1, on the reverse strand, counting down.
ACCCGCACGGAATTGCGATCGCCGACTTGAATGGCGACGGTCGGCCGGACGTTGCAGTGGCAAACAGCAATTACCCTCCGAAGACCGGCCAGGCTGGAACTGTCACCGTCCACTGGGGGAGTGGCGACGGGCACTTTGGCGTGGGCGCGTCTATCTCAGTTCCCGGTGATCCCTTTCACATCGTGGCCGGGGACTTCGATCGCGACGGCAACGCCGACCTGATCAGCGGGGACTACCTCACCGGATCGGTGTACTTGTTGCGCGGACAGGGAACCGGGCCGGCTGCGAACTTTCTTGTTCCGGTGGCTTACGCCGCGGGCCCGGATCCGACGTTTCTCGTCGCGCGCGACCTCAACGCGGATGGCCGGCTCGATCTCGTCGCTCTGAACCTCACCGCCGGGACGATCTCGGTTCTGCTCGGCCAGATCGGGACCGGGAACGGTCTAGGTCTCTTTGCCGTGCCCACGACCTATGTGCTCGGGAACAGCACGTCGTATCCGGCGACCGCAACGGCCGGCGACTTCAACGGGGACGGCATCGCCGATCTCGCGGTGGTGTTGTACGGCCCGAGTCAGATCGACATCGTGGCGGGCACAGGATCGGGGGGCGTGGGCGATGGAGGATTCGGCCCGCCAACCGTCATTTCGATCGGCAACACGATTTGGAATGTCGAAGCTCGAGATTTCAACGGCGATGCGATTCTGGACCTGGCGGTCACGAACGCGAATGGAATGCGGGTATTGATCGGTCACGGGAGCGCGGGGCACGGTGACGGGACCTTTTCACCACCCAACTACTACTCCGCGGGGGGCGCGACCCAGGGGATGGCAGTCAGCGACTACACACGAGACGGAATTCTCGATTGCGTGCTCGCCGTCGCCGCGAGTAACCGTCTGGCACTCTTGGTCGGCACTGGGACTGGCGGGGTCGGGGACGGCGGCTTTTCCGGCCCGCAGAGCTACATCGCGGACACCCAGCCCTATTCGCTCGAAGCAGGAGATGTGAACGGAGACGGGCATCCTGATCTCATCGCAGCCAACTACGGTGCCGACAATTTCACGGCGTACCTGGACAGTTGTGGTACCGGCGGCCCGGTAGTGGCGTTCGCTCCGCTGGTTGGGCGCTGGACGGCGCAGGGACTTCCGGTGTCGGTGGGCACCGGACAACAACGGGATCTCACCGGGATCGCCGACGGATTGGGTGGTGCGATCCTCACATGGCGGGATGGGCGGTCATCGAGTGGAAACAGGGTCTATGCCGTGCGACTCAATGTCTCGGGTCAGGTGGTTCCAGGCTGGACGCCGGGTGGGGCGCCGGTTTGCACGTCTGCTCCCGACCAGGGCTCGCCGTCCATCGTGTCGGACGGTGTCGGGGGTGCCATCATTGCGTGGCATGACACTCGCGACGGATATTTGGCGATCTACGCCCAGCGCCTGCTCGCGGGCGGAGCGATCGCACCGGGCTGGCAGCCCGAGGGTGTTCGCGTTTGCGCGGCTAGCTCTCAAACTTCCCTCTCGATGGACGCAGACGGTCTGGGCGGCGCGATCTTGGCCGCCGCGGACTGGCGCGACAACCTTCCGGTCGCGGTCTATGCCTACCGCATCACCGGTGCGGGCACCGTGCCCACGGGGTGGCCCGCGGCCGGGCTGCCGGTCGAGAGGCCGTATTCCCTGAGTTCGAGTCCAGGTATCGTCTCCGACGGCGCGGGTGGAGGCTATGTTGCTTTTCGAACCTACACGCCCACCTGTTCTCAGCACGGCTGTCCGCCCGAAAGGTACTACGCCGAGCTCGTTCGCGTTTTCGGATCCGCGTCCACATCGGTCATGGATATCACCGCCGGGGTTGACGCGGCCGCTCCTCCGACGGTGGCGTCTGACGGTGCAGCAGGGCTCCTCTACGAAATGGGCCGCACCGGATCCTGGGACCTCAGTCGGATCTATGCGTCCGGTGCACCCGGCTGGTCCATTCTGTTGCCGACTACATTCTCCCCCTGGAACATCGCGCCCGACGGCCAGGGCGGTGTGCTCGCGGGCGGCGCCGCCACTGACAGAGGCTTGCTCGGTCTGCGCCTGGGAGTGGGAGGGGTCGCCGCCCCCGGCTGGAGCGTGACCGGAACCGTCGTGAGCCCCGCAGGGCCATGGTACACGCCGAGCACCACGCGAGGCCCGGATGGCGGCGCGTACTTCGGCTGGGTGGACTATCGGTTCGGTGTCAACGACCTCTACGCAGTGCGGCTCACGGCCGCGGGCACGCTCGCGGATGGTTGGACTGCCAACGGAAATCCGTTTTGCACCGTCGCGAGCACGCACGACTACGTGAGAATGATCGCCGATGGGATCGGCGGCGCCATCCTGATGTGGACTGACGATCGGAACGGGACGCAGGACGTTTTCGCCCAGCGATTGTCGGCCGACATTCCGGTTCCCGCACAGCTCTCGCTTGTGAGCGCCGACGCAGCGCCCGATCGCGTGCGGCTCGCCTGGTATGCGCCGGATGCGGCGGGGCGCGAGTTCGACATTCACCGGCGGGCGGCGAGGGAGGACTGGCGATCCATCGCCGTGGCCGCCGCGGACGGGAGCGGGCGGATCGTGTTCGAGGACCGGCAAGTCACTCCGGGTCGGCGCTACGAGTATCGAATCAGGCTGGCCACCGACGGCGACAGCGACTGGACCGGCAGGGCCTCGGTCGAGGTGCCGATCGCGTTTGTGTTGGCACTCGCCGGGGCAAGTCCCAACCCGGCGGCGGGTGAGGTGAGCGTGCAATTCACGCTCGCAAGCGCCGGTCCATCCACGCTCGAGTTGATTGACGCGAGCGGGCGCATCGTTCGATCGCGAAGCGTTGGCGGACTCGGAGCCGGCCCTCACCAGATGGGACTCGGCAGCATTCGGGACATTTCGCCAGGGGTGTTCTTCCTGCGTCTCAGGCAGGCCGGCGAATCACGCGCCAAGAAGGTCGCGATCGTGCGTTGATCGCGCGGCGGCCGCGCGTTCCACTCACGGCGCTCGGGCGAAAGCTGGCGAAGCAGAACCAGGGGACTCTGCGCGCGTCCCCCGCGTCAGGCGGGCGGCACCGCGCGCCGCCTCCGGAGCGTGAGCGCGGTCGCGGCCACCAGCAATGCCCCGAGCGCCGCGAGCCCCCACGCGGAAGCGGCGGGCACGAGGGGAGCCACGCCGGTCACGTGCAGCACGCTAAAATCGCCGCCTCCGCCCGCGTCCTGCGCGTTCACCCAGTAGAACGTGCCGCCCACGCCCGGGGCCAGCAGGTTGGCTGTGAAGTGGCCGGACGGATCGGTGATCGCGGAGGCGACCTGCGCGTCGTCGGCGGTGATCACGACGTGGCTCGATGGCGCGAAGCCGTCTCCCGTCGCCTGGACGATCGCGAGCGGCGCGACGCCGTAGTCGTCGAGCGTGAGCAGCGGCAGCCCCGAGGCCATTCGCGGAACTGGAACTGCATCTCGTCCACCGTCAACGCGATCTGATCCGTGAATCGCACGCCGACCTGGAGTGGCGTGAGCACCGGCCCGAGCTGCGCCGCGTGGACCTCGAAGTCGATCTGATCGAGCGTCGGCGTCGCGCAGGGAAGGCACCCGCCCGGTGCCTTGTCCGCGATGTCGAGGACGGTTTCGAGCTCTAGCGAGGCGAGCGGGAACTGCTGCAGCGTGAGCGTGTTCCCGAGAAACCCCGAGAGCTGGATCGGGTCAACGCCGTTCCCGCTCGCGGTGATCTGCACCAGGTACTCGGCGCCGATCGGCAGGCCGTCCACGATCTCGTGCTGGCCTGCGCCGGGGTTGGCGTCGGCATCGATGAACATCGTGCAAAGGCACTGGGTCGGCACCAGGCTGTCGAACCGCCCCTGCATCTGGATGTGGCCGGAAGCCAGCGCATCGCCCCCGTCGAGGAACAGTCCCGACCGCCGGAAGTCGCTTTTCGGCAGGATGCCCGCGGGCTCGCCGCCCTCCCCCGATTTCTTGTCGACGTCCTCGCCGGCCTTCTGCCCCTTCTTCTGTGCCGCGCCGTCGTTTCCCGCCTTCTGCTTCACGGTGCCGCGGCGGGTCGCACGCTTTCGGATCTCGGCGATCTGGTCGGCGGTGAGCGTCGTTCCGTCGCCGATGGCCGGATCCATGAGGTTCGTGATGTCGTTAACGTGTCCGGTGCCGTCTGCGTTGGTGGTCCCGTTCACCTTGTGATTGGCGCCCAGGGTGAAGGCGCGGCAGAACTCGTGCGCCACGTTGTAGCCGGACTCCCCGTTGTTGGTGAGAAGCTCGGCGATCGTGACCCCGAACCCGTGCCCGGTGCGCCCGACGTTGGATTGGTCCGCCACATCCGCGTCGAGCGCGATCGTGAGCTTGTAACCCTTGCCCTTGCCGCACACCGTGTCGAGTTCCTTGGCGCCGGCTGCGACCGGCTGCTTGCGCTCGTCCTCGGTCACCTCGCCGTCGTCGTTTCCACCGTCCGAGACATTCCGGTTGGTCTTCTTGAGCTGCAGCTCGACCTTCGCCTGCTTGAGGATCTCGTTGGCGGCCGCGAGCACTGCCTTGATCGTATCGTCGGTCGCGGTCGCGCCCTTCAGGACGTTCACCGCGACGTCGACCGAGTTGAAATCCTCCTGCGCGCGAGCTGGCGCTGCGGCACCAAGGCCGAGCAGGAGCAGGAGGGCGAACCAGCGACTCGATCTCATCGGACACTTCCGGGCCGCCGGGTGCGGGGGGTCCCGCGGCGTGCTGAAAGGAACGAGGAAAGACCGCGCGCGTGCCCTGGTGCTGCTGCGGGCGAGGTCCTGAGGCGGCTTGGGCTCACAGGGCCGCGGGGCGAGCCCTCGGCGGCGCGAAGAGGAAGCGTGCTCCCTGTTGGGGGTCGAGTCGAGATGAGTTGCGGCGGCTCGGGGTGCGGGTCGACACACGCGCACCGCGCGACGCGTCCGCCACATCATCACCCATCGCGCGGCCTGAGCGCGTGCGATTCGTCGATCCGGAGGCGCCCAAGCTGGCGCTCACGGCGCTCGCGAGGAGGCTCGCGCGGGGGGTGTAGATCCGGGCGGGCGCTGCCGAAAACCCGGGGAACGAAAGGAGGCCGCCATGCCTCTCCCCGGACCGTCGCACCCGATGCAGAAGATCGCCGACTACCGCACGATTCGAAAGAGCCTCAAGAGCGCGGGGATCTGGAGCATCGTATTCGGAGCCGTCGCGCTCGTGATGGGACTGATGCCCCCCACGGAATGGATCCTCGCCACCCTCGGCCTGGTGCTGCTCGGCACCGGAGTGTGGAACATCGCGGCGCCGCGGCCGGTGGGAGTCATCGCGGACGGCGTCACGCTCCTGATGGTCGGCGTCTACAACCTCGTCTTCACCGTGCTCGCGCTGACCCAGGGTGGCTCGAGCGGATCCCACTGGGTCATGCTGGGCGTCCTCCAGCTGGTGTGGGGCGGCCGCCGGATCGCGAGCTATCGCCGCTTCGCGAGCGCGTTCGACCAGCAGCCATCGGATGCCGAGCTCAACCAGCTGGACGCGCTCGTCGACTCGGTGCGCAAGGCGAAGACCAAGGAATCGCAGGACGTCATCGAGATCGCGGTCGAGGGCGTGCACCGCCAGAACTGGAAGGCGAAGCTCTCGGGGAGCGAGGCGCTCTTCGTCGAGGTCGCGGGTCACGACGTGTTCTTCGGAACGCGCGAATCGGTGAACGCCGAGAACCGCGGCAAGGTCATGATCGGAAACGCCGTCAAGGTCACGATCGACGTCTCGGGCCACGTGCTGAAGGGCACGATGTCGTCCGACGCGTGGCGGACCTGGGAGCAGTGGAAGACCGGGATCGTGGTGCCGAAGGCGTTCGCGGCCTAGGAGCCTGTCCGAGTATTCGTCAAAGTTCTGGCGTGGACTGGTGACGGTGTGGAAGATGCGGACATGAAGACCTTCCGCCCGTACCAGCCCGATCAGCAGTTGCTGTTGCCGCCCTCCATCGAGGAGTGGCTTCCCG
>JBGPFC010000017.1:0-84309 GCA_041483195.1 Candidatus Eiseniibacteriota bacterium | reverse complement strand
GCGCTACTACCGGGGAGCGATCCCCACCCGCCGCATCCCGCGCGGCCGCACCCACCGCCTGCGCTACGCCGATTGAAGCGGTGGACGCCCGCTCGCGACCGCGAGTTCCCACCGCGGACCCATTCCTCGCAGCACAACCTAAGGGTCAGGGCGCGGGCCGCGCCCCGATCTCCGCGAGGATCTTGAGCGCGTAGGCGTCCCCGGGCCGCGCGCGCAGCAGCCCCTCCGCCGCGCGCCGCGCCCCGTCGCGGTCGCCGCGACGCACCGCGACCGTGGTGAGCGCGGTCCACGCCATCCCGTCCTCCGGGCTGCGGAGGACCGCCTGGTCCAGCACCCGCTCTGCTGCCGCGAGATCCCCGCGTCGCGTCTCGGCGGTCGCCCATTCGAGCAGGATGCGCGGGCTGGGCGAGGTTTCGGCCGCACGCGCCAGCGCCGCGGCGGCCGCGTCCCAGCGCGCGAGCCGGAAGTTCCGGATGCCGAGGTAGTCCCAGGTCTTGCCGCGCTCTCCGGCGCTGCGCGCCGGCGGCTCGCGCATGAACGCCGTGACCCGCGCGAGCCCGCGGTCGAGATCGGCGTTGTGCGCGAGCCACTGCATCGATGGCGCGGCCGCCGCGAGCGCGGCCGCGAGGCCCAGCCACGCGAAGCGCGGCGCCCCACGCAGCGTCTCCCCGACCAGCCAGGCCGCGAGCAGGGTGAGCGCTTCGCCCCCCGCCGCGAAATCGTCCCAGTCGCGGAACAATCCCTGCGCCGGATGAATGAACGGCATGGTGATCATGAACGGCGCCGCGAGCGCTGCGAGAAACAGCGCCTCGCGCCCGCGCCCCGGCACGCGGCGCAACGCCAGCGCGACCACCGGAACCGCGGGCGCGAGCGGGGCGAGCAGCACGATCAGGTTCGCGAGGTCGAGCGTTCGCGGCCCGGCGAACGCCGCGCGCAACACGCCGCCCTGCGCGCGCACCTCCTCGGGGACGATGTGGATCGCGTCCCAGCGCCGCATGATCGCGACGATCACGGGCACCATCACGATCAGCGTCACGACCGGGATCACATGGGCCGCGACCTCGGCCGGCCGCTTCCACGCGCCACGCGCGCCGCGATCGCGCCACCACCAGCCGTAGGCCAGGGCCCCGGCCGGCAGCAACGCGAGCGCCGAGCGATGCAGGGTCGATCCGAGCGCGATCGCGACGCCGAGCGCGAGCAGCCCGCGCCCCTCGCGGATCACGCGCAGGCCGGCCACGCCCATGATCGCGACCAGCACCACCATCTCGGAGAACGCCTTGCCGAATCCGGTGAACATGCCGAGTGTGCCGCCGAAGAACGCGATGCACGCGACGGCGAAGGCGGCCGCGCCCCCGAGCGCTGTCGCGCGCGCGAACGCCACCGCCGCCAGCGCGAGCAGCGCGGCCTCGCCCAGTCCGAGCAGACGCGCCGCGCCGTTCGCATCGAGCAGGTGCGCGGCGGTCAGCACGCGCGGCAGCTGAACGTGCAGCAACACGTCGAGCGGCAGCGCCTGCGGGAAGAGCACGGCCGCCTGCCCCACCTGCTCGACCGTGCCCTGCCTCAGCAGGAAATCTCCGACGAAGCGCACGCGGTCCGGCAGCGCCCCCACCAGCATCGCGGCGAGCACCGCGGCGAGCGCCAAGCTCGCGCGTGAACGCACCAGCGCGTCGCCGGCGCGTGTGCAGGCCGGGGTCGCGAAGGCCGATGCTGCGGGGATCAGCGCGAGCGCGGCCAGCGCCCATGGCCCCCACGCCGCGGGCGGGGCGAGGAAGCGGTAGAGGTTCAGGCCCCAGAGCGCCATCGACGGTACGAACGCGAGCGCGCATCGCGCGAGCGCGAGCAGCGCGAGCGTGATCCACAGCGCCCGCGCCGCGCGCGTGGCATCGGCCTCGCCCGCGGCGGGCCACGCGACCGATGGCGCGCGCTCGCGGGCGGACGCTGGCGACGCGGCGCGGTCGGACGCTCGCGCGCCGCCGTGCGCCGGCTTACGGCCGGGGCGCGACATCGAACGGGTGTCCGCTCGCGATGCGCTCGATCACCTTGAGCGCGGTGGGGTCGCCTGGCGAAACGCTCAGCAGCGTCTCGGCGCACGCGCGCGCCTGCGCGGTGTCGCGCAGGTGCATCGAGAGCACGGCGACCCCGCGCAGCGCGATCTCGTCGTGCGGCAGCCGGTCGAGCAGCGTGCGGAACACGCGGCGCGCGGAGTCCGCGTGACCCGCCATGGTCTCGGCCGCGCCCCACTGGCGAAGGATGTGCGGGCTCGGGAGCAGCCGGGCGGCGTGCGCGTAGGCGTCGGCCGCCGCCGCGGGGTGTCGCGCCTCCACGTTCACCTGCCCCAGGTACTGCCAGGTCATCGCGCGCTCGAACGGCGTGCGCGCGGGCCGCTCCTCGACGAACGCGCGAACGCGCGCGAGGCCGCGCGCGAGATCCGCGTCGTGCGCGAGCCACTGCGCGCTCGGCACGATCGCCGCGAGCGCGACCGGTACCGCGAGCCACGCGTGCCTCGGCGTGGCGCGCAGCGTCTCCGCGGCGAGGAACGCCGCGAGCAGCGCGACGCCCACCCCCGCGGCCGCGAAGTCGTCCCAGTCGCGGAACAGCCCCTGCTGCGCGTGGATGAACGGGACCAGCGCCACGAACGGCAGCGCGAGCGCGAGCAGCAGCACGCACTCGCGCCGCCGCCAGGCGGCCCGGCCCAGCGGGATCGCCGCCGGAATCGCGATCGCGAGCGGCGCGAGCATGACGGCGAGATTGAGCATGTCGGCGGGTCGCGCGCCGGCGAACGCCGAGGCGAGCACGCCGCGGCCGGGCTCCGCCGGCGTGAAGTGGATGGGGTCGATGCGCCGCATGATGTCCACGATACGCGGCAGCATCGCCGCGAGGGTCGCGACCGGCAGCGCCGCCGCGATCCAGGTGACCGGCTCGCGCCACGCGGCGCGGCCGCGGGCGCGCAGCGCGAAGCCCCACGCGATCGCGAGCGCGGGCAGCAGCCCGAGCGCGGAGCGATGCAGCGTGAACCCCGCCGCCGCGACCAGGCCGAGCGGCAGCAGCGCGCTCCCAGAGCGCGCCGCGCGCATGCCGAGCACTCCGGTCGCCGCGACCACCAGCGTCATCTCGGCGAAGCCCTTGTCGTAGCCGGTGAAGAGCGTGAGCGCGCCCGTGAAGAACACGCCGGCCGCCGCCGCGAGCGCGGCCGCGCCGGCGAGCCCCAGCGCCCACGCGAATCGCACCGCCAGCGCGGCCATCAGCGCGGCATCGAGCGCGCCGATCATCCGCGCGGCGACTTCGCCGCTCACCCCGAACGCGCCCATCAGCGCGTGCGCGGCGTGCGCGTGGATGAAGAGATCGAGCGGAAGCGCCTGTGGGTACCAGTGAGCGAGCGAGATCCCCTCGGTCGCCAGCGTGTTCCGCCGCAGCAGGAAGTCGCCGACGAAGCCCACGCGATCGGGCAGCAGCAGCACCAGCGTTGCGGCGGCGAGCGCCCCCAGCGTGGCGGCGCGGCCCGGGGCGCGGACGAGCGCGTCGCCGGCGCGCGCCGCGAGCGGGGCGATGCGCGCTGCGACCGCCGGCACCAGCGCGAGCGCGAGCACGATCCAGGCTCCCCAGCCCGGCAGCGGCGCGAGATGGCGGTTGAGCGCGAGGCTCCAGCCCCACGTGCCTGGCGTGAACGCGAGCGCGGCGCGCATGACCGCGAGCAGCGCGAGGGCGGTCCAGAGCGCGGCCGCGGCGCGCGCCCCGCGCGCGGGATCGGCGGGCGGCGGGAGCGGCGCGGCGCGCGGCGCGCGAACCGCGGGCGCACGCGGAGACCCGGGCGCCGCGCCCTGGCGTGCGCGCTTCGCTCCGTCGCGCGGTCCGGGCCGCGCCGGCCCGCGGTCAGCGTGGCGCGCGGACATTGCCGGCCCCGTAGCGATCGATCTCGCGCAGCAGCGTCTCGGCCTGACCGAGGCCCGGCTGCAAAGCGAGCGCCTGCCGCGCGGCGCGCCGGCATTCGGCCGTGTCGCCGATCTGCATCGAGACGACCCCGAGCGCGAGCCAGGCGCTCGCCATGTCGGGCGTTCCGGCGGTCATGCGACGGAGGATGCCCTGGGCCTTCGCGTTCTCGCCGCGCTCCGATTCCGCCATCGCCCACTCGAAGAGGATGCGCGGGCTGGGCGCGAGCGCCGCCGCGCGGGCGTAGGCCTCCGCGCCCTCGCGCTTTCGATCCAGCGCCTGATAACGCACGCCGAGGTAGGCCAGCAGCAGCGCGCGCTCCTCGTCCGGCCGGCGCGGCGCGCTCTCGAGATACGCCTCGATGCGCTGCAGGCCGCGCGCCGGATCGTCATTGTGCAGCAGCCACTGCGCGGTGGGCGCGAGGGCGCCCGCCGCGACCGCGACCGCGAGCCACGCGTGGCGCGATTGCCCGCGCAGCGTCTCGCCGATCAGCCATGCCGCCGCGAACGAGATCGCGACCACGCCCGCCGCGAACACGTCCCAGTCGCGGAACAATCCCTGGCGCGGATGCACGAACAGCATGAGCGCGATGAACGGCAGCACCAGCGCGAGCAGCACCAGCGCCTCGCGGCGGCGGCGCAGCGACGGCGCGAGCACCGCGGCGAGCGCGAGCGCGACCGGCGCGAGCGGCGCCATCTGGAACAGCATGTTCGCGAGGTCGAGCAGGTGGAGCGGCCGGAACGCGGCGCCCAGCACGTGCGCGGGATCGGCGCCCTCGCGCGCCACGTGCAGGCGGTCGATGCTCTCCATCGCCGCGCGGATCCGCGGCAGCATGAGCGCCAGCGTGAGCGGCGGCAGCGCGAGCGCCGCGAGATTCTGCGGCCGCCTCCAGGCCCCCGCCGCGCCGTGCGCGCGGAACCAGAGCACCGCCACGACGGCGAACGCCGGCGCGAACACCAGCGCAGAGCGATGGAGCATGAAGCCGACGCTCACCGCGATCGACAGCGCCAGCAGGCCGCGGCCCTCGATCACGGCGAGGATCCCGAGCGCCGCGACCGCTGCGGAGATCACGCACAGCTCGCTGAACGCCTTCGCGAACCCGGTGAACATGCCGAGCGCGGAGGTGAGGACAGCTGCGGCCACCACCGCGAACGCCGCGGCGCCGCGCAGGCGCAGCGCCCGCGCGAACATCACCCCGAGGATCGCGAGCGCGCCGGCCTCGATCGCGCCCAGGGCGCGCGACGTGTCGTTCGCGTCCAGCGCGATCGCCCGCCGCAACGCGGTCTGCAGCCCGTGATGCAACGCGAGGTCGAGCGGGAGCGCCTGCGGAAACACGACCTGGGTGGGGATCTTGCCGCGCGCGGTGCCGAGCCGCATGAGGTAATCGCCAACCAGCTGGAGCCGGTCCGGCAGCGCGAGCACCGCGATCGCGATGAAGAGCGCGGCGACCGTATATGCGACGCCCGGCGAGCGGGCGATGGTCTCCCCCGCGCGCTCGATCGCGGGGCTCACGCGCGCCGCGAACGCCGGAACCAGCGAGAGCGCCGCAAGCGCGAGCAGCGACCAGGCAGGCACCGGCGCGACGAACCGCGAGAGGCCGAGGCCCCAGAGCGTCATCGATGGGACGAGCGCGAACGCCGCGCGCGCGAGCACCAGCAGCGCGAGCGTGACCGCGAGCGCCGTCGCCGCGCGGCGCGCGACCTCGTCGGGGAGACGATCGGGCGCGGTGCGCGCGGATGCCGCGCGCGCGCGCGACGAGGCGCGCGCGGGCACCGCGGCGGGCTCTTGCCGTTTCCTCTTCATTCCATCGGCGGCGCGGGCGGGAGGCGATGCCGCTACTGCGACGCCGTCACTCCGACGCGCGGGCAGCACGTCGCGAGCGAGCAGGCCGAGCAGCGCGGCTTGCGCGCGATGCAGGTCGCCCGCCCGTGCAGGATGAGCCAGTGTGAAAACGCCGTCCACCGCTCGCGGGGCACGATCGGCATCAGCGCGAACTCGATCTTGACCGGATCCGTTTCGCGGGTGAGCCCGAGCCGGTTCGAGAGCCGCGCGACGTGGGTGTCCACCACGAGACCCGGGATCCCGTAGGCGTTCCCGAGCACGACGTTCGCGGTCTTGCGGCCGACGCCGCGCAGCGCGGTGAGCGCTTCGAGCGTGCGGGGCACTTCTCCGCCGTGCCGCGCGACGATGTCCCCGCAACATTCGCGGATGGAGCGTGCCTTGTTCCTGAAGAATCCCGTCGAGCGGATCAACGCCTCGACGTCGGCCTGGGGCGCGGCCGCGAACGCGCGCGCGTCTGGATACTTCGCGAACAGCGCGGGCGTCACCATGTTCACCCGCGCGTCCGTGCACTGCGCGGACAGGATGGTCGCGATCAGGAGCTGAAGCGGATCGTGAAAGTCGAGCGCGGTGGCCGGCGCGGGAAACGCGCGCTCGAGGCGCTCGATGAGGTCGGCGACGCGCGCGGGATCGGGGGGCGTCGGGCGCGAGCGCGGCCGCGCGGCGCGCAGCTTCGGCGGGCGGGGGACCGCGCGCGGGCGCGCGGCGCGCGGGCGCGCGGCGCGCGGGCGCGTCCCGGCGCGGGTGTGCTTCGACGCGGGGCGCGCGCCCTTCGGCGCGTGGGCCGATTGCGCGGCGCGGGCGATCGAACGCGCGGCGCTCGAGCGCCCGCGTCCCGGCTTCGCGCGCGGCCGGCCCGTGCCGCGGATCCGCGGCGGATCGGGCTTCTTTCGCGCGCGAGGGGACTTGCGTGGCATGGCGCGAGCGAGCCTATAGGAGGGGTTGGTGCGCGGCAAGGCCGCGAAGGCCCGTGCGGTTCCGCCCGCGCCTCACCCCGTCGCGCCGTCGGCTAGAAGCCCCAGCTCACCCCGAAGCGCATGCCCACGCCGTCCGCGCTCACGCCTTCGCGGTAGTCGTTCCCGGCGCTGTCTGTGACGTCGCGCTCGACGTCGCCCTGGTTCACGAACACCTCGCCGAACAGCCGCGAGCGTCCCGAGAGCGGCAGCGCCGCGCCGCCCCATGCCTGCCAGCCCCAGCCGCCGTACGTCGCGTTGAAGTCGTTGCGCGTCTGGTAGTCGGTCGCAGAGAGCAACAGGTACTGATAGCCGCCCGCGATGCCGCCGTAGGGGATCACCTGCATGTCCTGCGAGCCGCTCAGCTGCATGAACAGCTCGAGCGGGATCAGGTCGCTCGACGCCCGCGACAGCACGCGGGTCGGGCGCACGATGTTCCCGTTCACAACGTAGGGGTCGCCCACCACGACCCGCTGGCTCTCGGACTTGTGGTACCAGTCCGCGCCGACGCCGATCTGCACGTGCTCGTCGACCTGCGGCCCGCCGCGGATCCCGAACGCGAAGCTGGTCGCCCCGTTTCCGTCGGGCTCGAAGAACCCGATGTGGATCTGCGTGGGGCTCTCGCCCGCGGCCCGGCCGCTGTCGAATCCCCCGCGATGGGAGCGCGGCTGGTAGCGCACGGCATCGAAGCGCGCTCCCGATGGCGCGCCGGTGTACGCGAATTCCGCGGGCGCCGCGGCGCCCGTGTTCGCCGCGGAAAAGCCCTCCGCGCGAGCGGCGCCCGCCACGGCCGCGAGGCCGGCGAGCGCGGTGATCCAGATTCGGCGATGGTTCATGACGTCCTCCCTGCTGGAACGAAGTCCCGCGCGGCCCATCCACGCGTGCGGTCCCTCGCACGCGGCGTGCCGGTGGCGTTCTTGCTAGAGCGGAAGACAGAATAGCGCAACTCGCCGGAAACGCCCGCCCCTCGCAGGCCCGGGGCGTGGCGGAGGCGTCGCGACCTGTTGCGGCCGCGCCGCACCGGCTGTTAGCGTCCGCCACCCCACGCGTCGCGGCCGTTCCGCGGCGCCTGGCCATACCCCCGTCCCACCCGAGGCACGCATGCCCACGCTTCCGGCCCTGGCAGTCCTGATCGCGCTCGCCGCGCCCCCGTCCTCCGGGCCCACCGTCGCCGTCGAGGACACCATGCGCACCACCGTCTCCGAGGTGCTGGTGCGCGCGCCGCGGGTGACGCTCGACGAGATCCTCGACCGCGTGGCGCGCGGCGAGGCGCATCGCGATTCGCTGCTGCACGACCAGGCGTTCACCTCCACGGTGCGCGTGGTGCGCGACGTCGCCGAGACGAAGAAGCCTCCGCAGCTGCTCGAGGAGACCGTCTCGCGCGTTTACAAGAAGAAGCCCGACAAGGCGCGCACCGTGCTGCTGCACCACTGGCAGAAGAAGCCGGAGAAGGGCGGCAAGGACGACAAGGGCGGCAAGGGCGACAACGTCGAGGTCAACTTCCGCGCGGACATGGACGAGGAGATCGTGAACTTCGCGTTCCGCCCGAGCGCGCGGCGCGCGTTCCGCTACCGCATCGTGGGACGCGACCTGCTGGGCAGTCACCTGATCTACCGCATCGCGTTCGAGCCGCGCTCCGCGCTCGACCCGTCGATCCCGAGCGGGCTGGTGTGGGTGGACACCAACGACTTCGTGATCGTGCGACAGGAGGTGAGCTTCCCGCGCTCGCCGGTGCCGCTCATTCTCAAGAGCATGGACCGCATGGTGATCGAGCGGCAGCGCGTGGACGGCTACTGGGTGCTGAGGCGCGTGCTGGTGCGCGTCCAGCTCTCGATGCCGATCCCCACGATCGGGCGCTCGTTCGACGTCGCGCTCCAGTTCGACCAGTACGCGATCAACGCCGGCATCGACGACTCGCTGTTCGTGAAACCGGGGAGGGCGCGGTGAGGCGGGCCCGCGCGGAGCGCGCACGGATCCGAGGCTTCGCCCGCGCCGCCGCGTGGGCGCTCGCGGCGCTCTCGGCGCTCTCGGCGACGCCGCTCGCCGCCAGCGTGTCGCGGGCGGCCGAAGCCGCGCCCGACACGCTCGAGAACTTTTTCCGCACGCTCTCCGACTCGACCGACGCCTATTTCGGCGTCGCGGCCGCGGCGCCAGACACCGCCGGCCAGGACAGCGCCCTCGCCTACCAGCTCGCGCACCCGCACGCGAAGGAGAAGTTGCGGCTCAAGCCTTCGCTGAGTGGCGACCTCGGATTCAATCGCGTCGACGGCCCGCGCTACGGCGGGGGCCTGAGCGTCGGGCGCGCGCGCCAGCTCGGCAATCTCGATGGCTCGCTGCATTACGCCGCCGGACCGAACGACTGGCTGGGCGGCGGCACCTATACGAAGACGCTGCGGATCGACGACGAGAGTTACTGGGCGCTGCGCGTGCTCGCCGGGCGCTACACCGAGGGCATGGACCGCGACTTCGCAGACGTGCGCCTCGCGATGCTGCGCGCGTTCGTGTCGGGCAACGACCGCAAGCAATATCTCAGACGCGACGGATTCCAGGCGGCACTCGAGCGCGAGGCGGCGACCTGGCGCGCGATCGCGGCGTTCCGCGACATGCTCGAATCCCCGCTCGCGACCACCACGACCTGGAACCTCGCGAACGCGACGCCGAAGGTGATCGACAATCTTCCCGCCCGGCTGGGGCGAACGCACGAGTTCGATCTGGAGGGCGCGGCCCGGCTCCCGCTGGTCCCGCTCACCGGCGAGGCGCGCTGGGCGAGCGCGAGCCACGCGGCGGGGAGCGCGCTCGAGTACCGCCGCGTTCGCCTCGGGCTCGCCGGCGATTTCGCGATCGGGCACCGAATCGCGATCGTGCCGCAGCTCGCGTACGGGCGCCTCACGCAAGGGGCCGTGCCGCAGGAAGAGTTCTACCTCGGCGGCTCGCACACCCTGCGCAGCGTCGAGGGCGGATCGCGTGGCGGCACCGGCATGGCGCTCGCGCGGCTCGATCTCATCGAGGCGCCCGACCTGCTCGAGTTGGCGCGTATTCCGCACCCCGCGATGTTCCCGCTCCAGGCCGGCGTGTTCGCGGGCGCGGGAGCGGTGTGGGGCGCGGATCCCTACGGCGGCCCGGCGCGCGGCGGCGTGGACTGGCCGGATCAGGAGCACTGGGTGAGCGAGGCCGGCATCGCGCTGCTCTATCGCCCCGGGATTCCCGATCCCACCGGATTCGTGCGCCTCAACTACGCGTGGCCGCTCGGCCCGACCATCGAGCAGGCGCGATTCACCGTGTCGTACACGCGCGCGATGGATCTGCTGCGGCCGCTCGGGGACTAGCTTTCGCCAGCCTGCTGCGACGCTTCGCCGTCCCGCATCGTTGCGTATACTCCCCGCTCCACCGTAGGACCCACCGCGAGGAGAGCCGCCATGAAGCGCGCATTCGCCGCCGTCGCCACCATCATTCTGACCGTGCTCGCGACCAGCACGCCCCCCCATGCGCAACCCGCGGGCGGTGCCGCCGAGCGCAGCGCCCCGCTCCGGCTTCAGGTCGCCGAGCGCGTGCCGTCGCCACTCCCGCCCTCCGTTTTCAAGGCACGACGCGAGCGGCTCATGAAGCAGCTCGGCCCGGGCGTCGCTGTGCTCTACGGCAAGGGCGGCGATGACGACGCCGGCTTCAAGTCCGATCCCAACTTCTACTACCTCACGGGCGTCGACGAAGAGGGCGCGATCCTGGTGCTCGCGCCGGGCGAGCGCGTGTATCGCGAGGCGCTATTCCTCAAGTCGGTGGACTCCGAGGCGGAGCGCTGGACCGGCATCCGCGGACTGATCGGCGACTCGCTGCGAGCGGCGCTCGGCTTCGAGCTCGTCGCGCGGGCGGGCGCGCTCGACGGCGTGCTGCTGCGCGACCTCGCGCACGCCCCGGTGCTCCACATGATCGCGCCGGCGGTCGCACCGGGCGCGCCGCTCCCCCCGGAGAGCGACCTCTACTCGAAGCTGCAGGCGCGCATCCCGGGCCTCGCCGTGAAGAACGCGCAGGGCGCGATCGCCGCGATGCGGCAGGTGAAGAGCGACGAGGAGCTGGCGCTCATGGAAAAGGCGATCGCGAACACCATCGCGGCCCAGCATGCCGCGGCGCTCGCGATCCGCCCGGCGGCCGAGGAGAACTGGGTGGGCGGAGTCATCGACCTCGAGTATCGCCGCGGCGGCAGCGTGCGCGCGGCGTTCCCGTCGATCGTGGGCTCCGGGCTCAACTCCTGCGTGCTGCACTACCCGTCGCACAGCCACACCATCGCGGCGGGTTCGCTGGTCGTCGTCGACATCGGCGCCGAGTACGACCACTACGCGGCCGACATCACGCGCACCTATCCCGCCGACGGAAGGTGGACGCCGGAGCAGCGCGCGGTCTACGAGCTGGTGCTGAAGGTGCAGAACGCGTGCATCGACATGGTGAAGCCGGGGGTCTTCTACGAGGACATCCACCGCCACGCCGAGCAGATGTTCCGCGAGGCGGGCTACCGCGACGATTTCATCCATGGGCTCGGGCACTGGGTGGGGCTCGACGTGCACGACGCCGGCGACCGCGGGCGCGCGCTCGAGCCCGGCATGGTGCTCACCATCGAACCGGGCGTCTACCTGCTCGCGAAGCGGCTCGGGGTGCGGATCGAGGACGACGTGCTGGTGACGAAGAGCGGGCACCGCCTCCTCACCGGCGCGCTGCCGCGTGACCCCGACGCGATCGAGCGCATGATGCGCGCGCAGTAGCCGCAGCCACGCGACGCGATCACTTCAGCGCGGCGAGCGCCTTCTTCGCCTCGGCCTGCTGCGGGTCGAGCGCGAGCGAGCGCTGGTACTCCTGCCGCGCGAGGTCCTTCTTCCCGCCCTTGTCGTACACCATGCCGAGCCGCCAGTGCGCTGCTGCGGGGTTGGGCGTGCTGGGTGCCGGCGGCGCGGCGAGGAATTGCTGGAGCGCGGCCTCCGCGCGGTCGAGCCGCTGGCCCGACAGCGCGCCGGTACGGCCCACCTGGTAGAGCGCGCCCAGCTCGCCGGGTTTCGCCTTGAGCATGTCCTCGAAGGTCGCGAAGGCCTGGTCGAACTGCTTCGTGCGCGCGTAGAAGAGGCCGAGCGCGTAGCGCGGGCCCATGCTGTCGGGCGCGGCGTGCGCCGCGGACTGGTACGCGCGCTCGGCGCCGGCCAGATCCTTCTGGTCCTCGGCGATCCGCGCGCTCGCGAGCGTGCCGCGCAGCGGGTCGCGACGGGCGATCTCCCCGGCCTGCTGCTTCGCCTTCTCGGGGCTGCCCCCCATGAACCCGGGCGCCTCGAGGTAGTAATCGATCAGGCCCTCGCGCGCTTCGAGGTTGTTCGCGTCGAGCGCGACCGCGCGCTCGAACTCGGCCTTCACCTTCTTCGCGAGCCCGAACTGCGAGAGCTTGCCCGCGTGCTCCGCCTGCGTGCCGTACGCGCGGCCGAGCCACAGGTGATACGCGGCGTTGGCTTCGTCCTGCCCGATCGCGGCCTCGAACCAGCGCTCGGCCTGCTTCGCGTCGTCGGTCCGCATCGCGATGCGGCCGAGATAGAACGCCGCGGTCGCGCTGGGCGGCTTCGCGCTCGCGGCGGGCGCGAGCGTCTTCTGCGCTTCGTCGAAACGGCCCTGCTCGAACAGGCGGACGCCCTGCTCGACGGCGGGGGGCTCGGCCGCGCGCGCGGGCGCGGCACGGAGGAGCGCGAGCAGCAGGACGACCATCACTCTCGGGGTCACGGCGATCTCCGCTGGGGAGCGGATGCTCGGGGAGCGAGGGGAGAATGGCGAGCGGGTGAGCGCGGCGCAAGCCCCGCGCGACGAGCGCGGGCTGCGGCGCGACCGCCGCGCGCGTTCGACGATCGCGCCCAACATGAAACCCCCGGCGGATCGCTCCGCCGGGGGCCGTACGCCGCACCGTGCTCGTTTCCTTGCCCTGGCACCGTGACGAGCCGGCGCGGCGACTGCTCAGCGCGTGCGCGCGTTGTGCTTCAGGCGGTAGATCGTGCGGCTCTGGTGGTTCTGCGCGTGATTGAGGCGCGCACGCTCGCGGGGCGTCACGCGTCCGTCCGCCTTCGCGCGGTCTTCCACGCGATCGACGTGACGCTGCCCGGCGCGAAGCCGCGCGGCCTCGCCCGGCGTCAGCTCGCCGCTCCGGACGCCCTGATGAATGCGGGCGTGCTGACGCGCCTCGCGGCGCTCCACCCGCGGCGTCGCCGTGTTCGCCGACGCCACCGACACCGTCATCGCCGCCAGCGCGGCGGCCACGCACAACATCACGATGCGCTTCATGCCATCCTCCGGTCTGTGGGGAGCACCCGGTTCGAATCCTCCGCGTGATCCGCGCCAGACGGGTCGCGGCACGCATGCTTCGGGGGAGGTCATGAGCAGGCGGCGTGCCGCGCGCCGAGGTGGGGTATGCCCCCGTTGAATCGCAGCGAGTTGCACCCGCCGACCGCCACCGCTCGATGGCGTTCGTGCACGATGCGTGTGCAAGATAGTTCACCATCGCACGCGCGTGTGGCCGCCCGCGGGCAGCCGGCGGGCAGCCGAAGGTCATGGAAGTCACAAGCGCGGAACCGCGCCCCGCGCGCAGGCCTCAGACCTCGATCGTGCCCTCGAGGAACTGCACGGCCATCCCGGCCATCATCACGCGATCGCCGCGGTGCTCGCACCATAGCTCGCCGCCGCGCGCCGAGATCTGGCGAGCGTGAAGCCGGGGCCTGCCGAGGCGCGCCGACCAGTAGGGAACCAGCGTGCAGTGCGCCGATCCGGTGACCGGATCCTCGGGAACGCCGGCGCGCGGCGCGAAGAAGCGCGAGACGAAGTCGCACGACGCGCCGGGCGCGGTCGCGATCACGCCCAGCGCGTCGAGCGTGGCGAGCAGGTCCATCCGCGGACGGAGCGTGCGCACCGCGGCCTCGTCGTCGAACACCGCGAGGTAGTCGCGGGGGGCGCGCAGCACCTCGCGCGGCGCGGCGCCCAGTCCTTCCTCCAGCTCGGCCGGCCACTCGCAGGAGGCCGGCGCGCGGGTGGGAAGGTCCAGCTCGAGCCGCTCGCCGGCGCGCTTCACCGTGAGCGGCCCGCTCTTCGAGAAGAACGTGACGGAATCGCGCAGCGGCTCGAGGCGGTTGAGCATGAGGAACCCGGACGCCAGCGTCGCGTGGCCGCAGAGCTCCACCTCCAGCTCCGGGGTGAACCAGCGAATCGCCCACTCGCTGCCGTCCCGGACGATGAAGGCGGTTTCCGCGAGGTTGTTCTCTGCGGCGATCGACTGCATCACCGCTTCGTCGAGCCAGCGGTCGAGCGGGCACACCGCGGCGGGATTGCCCGCGAACACGCGGCTGGTGAACGCGTCGATCTGGTAGATCGGGATCTTCATGAGTGCCTCCGCGCGTGGCGCGCGCGACCGGTGGGGACGATGCTTCGCGAGATCACAGCCTCAGCTCCATGAACTTCGTACCTTCGACCGGGTTGAAACGATAGGGCTCGATGGGATGAAACCCCAGCCCCCGATAGAGCGCAATCGCGGGCGTCATGGTGGGCAGCGTGTCGAGCCGCATGCGCGCGTAGCCCACCTCGCGCGCCGCTTCGATGATCGCCCCGGCGAGCGAGCGCCCCACGCCCTGCCCGCGAAACGCGGGGCGCGCGTAGAGCCGCTTCATCTCGCAGATGCCGGGGGCCAGCGCGCGCAACGCGACGCAGCCGGCCGGCGCTTCGTCCACGCGCGCGATGAGCAGCCGGCCGGAGGGCGGCGCGTAGTCGCCAGGCAGGTTCTCGAGCTCGCGCTCGAAATCCTGGAACGAGAGATCGATGCCGAGCGACTCCGCGTACTCGCGAAATAGCGCGCGGACCTGGACGAGGTCGCCTGGGGTCGCGGCGGGGACGATATGGAGCATGGGCGCGTGATCCGATGGAGTCGTTCGGAGGCGTGGGCGGACGGGGCGCGAGCGCGAATCGGAACTGCGGCCGCGATCAGACTAGCCGAAATCTGCCGGCGCGTCTTACAGTGCGCTCGAGCTTCGATCCGGCGACGCCGCGCGCCGGCCCCCTCGCCCGAGGAACGTCATGTCGAACGAGCCTTCCGCCGACCCGCGCCCCGGCCTTTTCGCGCGCACGCCGGAGCCGCCCTACTACGTCGTGATCTTCACATCGGCGCATGGCCCGAACACCGCGGGATACGCCGAGGCTTCCGAACAGATGCTGCGGATGGTGGCGGCTCAGCCCGGCTTCCTGGGCGTGGAGAGCACTCGCGGCGAGGACGGACTGGGCATCACCGTCTCGTACTGGGAGAGCGAGGAAGCGATTCGCGCGTGGAAGATGGTGGACGAGCACCGCGCGGTGCAGCAGGCCTCGCGCGACCGGAGCTGGTACTCGCACTTCGAAGTGCGCATCGCGAAAGTGGAGCGCGCCTACCGCCGCGAGCGCTGACGCCCGGGCGATCGCGCGCCCCGGGCCCTACCCGATCCGTCCCCACACGCGAGCCGCGCACTCGCGCGCGCGCTCCGCGACCTCGCGCTCGTCGGCGGCGAGCATGACCCCGTTGTCCATCAGGGGTTCACCCGCCACCATCACGCCCGAGATCGGCGCGCGCAGCAGCCCCGACCACAGGTGGTCCACCAGCGTGCGCGAAGAGAACTCGGTCGCGGGGCGGTAGTCCACCAGCACCAGATCGGCGGGCGCGCCCGGCATGACGGTGCCGAGCCCCTCGCCGAACACGCCCTCGGCCCAGCGCGGACCGTTCACGAACAGCCGGCGGTAGTGCATCTCGGCGCGCGCGCCGGTGGCCCAGCCGCCGGCCGAATCCGCGAGCGGCGGCGCGTTGACCGAGGCGTCGCTGCCCCAAGCGACGTCGGCGTCACGCACCAGCGCGGCGGTCGAGCCGGATCCGATCGCCGACAGCGCGTCGCCGCGCTCCTGCGCCGCCCCGAGCAGTCCGCGCGGCGCGGCCTCGGCGTGCGCCCAGAGCGAGGGCGGGCCGCCGGTGCGCCACACGCGCGTCCCCTGCCAGCGCTCGGAGGGCGTGATGTCGAGCGCCAGGTCCACGTGCACGGCGAGCGCGTCGCCCGCGGCTTCGAGCGCGCTCGCGATCAGCGCGTCGACGCCGGCGAGCGACGTGGCCTGCACCCCCACCATCGCCCGCAGCTTGCCGTCGCGCTGGCGGGCGAGGTCGGCGGCGAGCCCGGCGCACTCCTCGAACGCGGTCCGGCGCGCGGCCGGCGCGTCGTCCTCGGCCGCGCCGTAGCAGGTCGCGACCCTCACGCCAACGCGCCGCGCGGCCGCGACCACCTCCGCGAGCGAGAGCTCGACGCATGCCTCCGAGCGGTGGAAGTCGCACACGGTGGTGACCCCGTGCCGCACGCCTTCGACCAGCGCGGCGGTCACCGCCCACTGCACGTCCTCCGGCGAGAGTGCGCGATCGTAGCGCCGCCAGGCGGCCGGCCCGCGCAGCGCGAGGCCGCGCGCCAGGTGGCGTGCGAGATGGGCATGGGTGTTCACGAACCCCGGCATCAGAACGCGGCCGCGAGCCGGCCACAACGTGTCTTCGCGATGCGCGGCGGCGATGTTGCCCGCCGATCCGACCGCCGCGATGTGCGCGCCCACCACCCGCACCGCCGCGTTGTCGATGACGCGCGGAGCGGGCCCGCCGGTGACGACCGTGCATGGCGCGATGATCATGCCGCGCTCCGCGACGCGCCGGGCCCGACCCGCGTGAGCAACGCGCGCGCCTCCTCCCGCGCGTCCGCCGCGACCCGCGCGCCATCGAGCGTGGTCCACGCGCCGTCCCGGTAGAGCACGCGGCCCGCCACCATCGTGAGACGCACGTCGGAGGCGCGCGTGGCGTGCACGATCGTGGCGTATGGATCGCGCTCCGCGTTGGGCGACTGGTGAAGCGCGCCGACCCCCACGATCGCGAGGTCGGCCTGCTTGCCCGGCTCGAGCGAGCCGATGCGATCGCCAAGCCCCAGCGCGCGCGCGCCGTCGATGGTCGCGAGCGCGAACACCTCGCGCGCGGCGAGCGGCCGTTCGGGGTGGAGCACCCGGCCGATCCCGGCCGCGAGGCTCATCTCGTGAAAGCTGTCGAGGCGGTTGTCGCACGCCGCCCCATCCGACCCGATCCCGCAGCGCAGGCCGGCGTCGCGCCAGCGGCGCACGTCGGCGAGTCCCGAGCCGAGCTTCAGGTTCGAGCCCGGGCAGTGCACGAGCGCGGCGTCGGCCTGCCGGAGCAGCGCGATCTCGTCGGCTTCGAGCCACACGCCGTGCGCGCCGACGAAGCGCGGGCCGAGCACGCCGCGCGCCGCGAAGTAGCGTGCCGCGCTGGTCGACACCGCGCGCTCCACCTCGCGCGCCTCGCCAGGGCTCTCGGCGAGATGGGTGTGCACCAGCAGGCCGCGATCGGCGGCGGCCGCGGCCGCGTCGCGCCACAACCCCTCGCTGCACGAGAGGATGAACCGCGGCGCGAGCGAGACGCCCAGCCTGCCGCCGTCCGCTCCGTGAAAGCGCGCCGCCACCGCGAGCGCGTCGTCGAGCGCGGCGCGCGGCGGATCGAGCAGCGCGGCCGGCACGCCATCGCCCTGGTCCATGAGCGCCTTGCCGAACACCGCGCGGATGCCGCTGCGCTCGAGCGTCTCGCCGATCGCTTCGGTGTGACGGACCGAGCCCATGTCGTTCACGCAGGTCACGCCGCCCGCGATCAGCTCGGCGAGGCCGAGACGCGCGGACGCCGCGATCGATGCCGCCGTGTGCGCGGCCTCGAGCGGCCAGACGCTCTCGCGCAGCCAGCGCAGCAGATCGCTCTGCTCGGCGAGGCCGCGAAACAACGTCTGGCACAGATGAAGGTGGCCGTGCACGAGGCCGGGAATCACGAACGCCCCGCTCGCGTCGAGCGTTTCGTCCGCGCGGCCGCCGGGCAGAGCGGCGAGCGCATCCTTCACGGCGGCGCCCAGCGCGGCGATGAGGCCGTCGGAGACGAGCAGGTCGCCGGGCGCCACGGTGTACGCGGCGTCCATGCGGACCAGGGTCCCGGAATGGATGAGGCAGGTGCTCAGGAGGGCGCCTCCGTGCGATCACGGCGCGCGCCCGGCTTCCTTGCCGGCGCGCAACGCGAGCTTCAGGCCCAGCGTTCGGAGCGGATTTCGATCGGCCGCGACGTTGGCACCGCGCGGAAGGGGTGTCAAGAGGTGCGCGCGTCTCACGTGGCGCGCGGTGGCGGCACGCAGCCGCGATTGACGCTCCCTCCCGGGCGCTCCTACCCTTTCCGGCATGTCCATCGCTCACGACCTCCCGCTCACCCGGCCGGTGACGCTCTCCGATCCGATCGATGCGCTGCATGCGCTCGCGCGGCTGCCGTATCCGTTCCTGATCCACTCATCGCTCGAGGACGACCGCGGGCGCTGGTCGTTCTTCGGCGCGGATCCGTTCGCGATCCACCGCGGCACGCGATACGAAGAGGCGCTGGCGACGTGGCGCGCGCTCGCGCGGCGGGTTCGCGCCGAGGATCCGGCGCCGACCGCGATTCCATTCACCGGGGGCGCGGTGGGCTACTGGGCGTACGATTTCGGAAGGCGGCTCGAATCGCTGCCCTCGGTCGCGCGCGACGATCTCGGGCTCCCCGATTTCGTGCTCGGGTTCTACGACGTGGTCGGGGCGTACGATCACTGGACGCGACAGGCGTGGCTGTTCTCGAGCGGACTCCCGCTCGATGGCGATGCGCGCCTCTCGCATGCGCGCGGCCGGCTCGACGAGATCGCGTGGCTCATCGATTCGCATCGCGGCCGGCCCGACGCGATCGCCCCGGTGCCGGGTCTGCATGCGACCTCCACGTTTCA
Organism: Candidatus Eiseniibacteriota bacterium; assembly: GCA_041483195.1. Taxonomy (GTDB): domain Bacteria; phylum Eisenbacteria; class RBG-16-71-46; order RBG-16-71-46; family RBG-16-71-46; genus WS-2. The sequence goes on along the minus strand of JBGPFC010000017.1, from coordinate 65,756 downwards.
TCCAGACGACTACCGCCGCGCGGTGGAGAGGGTGCGGGACCATATCCGGCGCGGCGACATCTTCCAGGCCAACCTCTCCCAGCGCTGGACGCTGCCGGTCGAACCCGCGCAGCCGGGCACGCGCGCGATCGCGATTCAGGCAGCGCTGGCCGACTGCTCGCCCGCGCCGTTCGCGTTCTACTTCGGCGCGGGCGATCACGCGATCGCCTCCTCGAGCCCCGAGCGGTTCCTCGAGCTGCGCGGCCGCCAGGTGCAGACCCGTCCCATCAAGGGCACGCGTCCGCGCGGCGCGGACCCGGTCGAGGATGCCGCGCTGCGGGCCGAGCTGCTCGCGAGCGCCAAGGACCGCGCCGAGAACGTGATGATCGTGGACGTGCTGCGGAACGACCTCGGCCGCGCCTGCGAGCTGGGCTCTGTGAGCGCCACCGCGCTCTGCGAGCTCGAGGCGTTTCCGCAGGTATTTCACCTGACCTCCGCGGTGACCGGAACGCTGCGCGAGGAACTCGACGCATTCGATCTGCTGCACGCCTGCTTTCCGGGGGGATCGATCACCGGCGCGCCCAAGATTCGCGCGATGGAGATCCTCGACGCGCTCGAGCCGGTGCGGCGCCACGTCTACACCGGGAGCCTGGGCTACGTGGACTGGCGCGGCGACGCCGACTGGAACATCGCGATCCGCACCGCGCTCGTCACCCGGGAGGCGATCCACTTCGCAGCGGGCGGCGGCATCACCGCCGATTCCGATCCGGAAGCGGAGTACTTGGAGACGCTGCACAAGGCCGAGGGCCTGCGCCGCGCGCTGAGCGCGACGCTGGGATCGGACGTGGCGCTCGATCCCGGACCGGTCCACGCGTGAAGAACGTCCCGGTGCCCGCCACCGCGCGCGAACGCGCGCCGCGCCTGCCCGAGCGTGCGGTGTGGATCAACGGGGCGCTGGTGCGGGGCGAGGACGTCATGCTCTCGCTCTTCGATCGCGGGGCGCGCGACGGCGAGGGCGTGTTCGAGACCCTCCGCATCTATCGCGGCCAGCCCTTCGCGTGGGAGCGGCACATGGAGCGGCTGGTGCTCTCGGCGGCCGAGCTGGGATTCCCGGTGCCGCCCGCCCCCGCGCGCCTGCGCCACGGCCTCGCGCAGGTGCTCGCCGCCGACGGCCTCTCCGACGCGGTCGCGCGCATCACCGTCACGCGCGGCATCCCGGGCGGGCGGCCGACCCGCAGCGGGGCGTGGGTGGACGTCGAGCCGATCGCGGCGCGGATCTGGAAGGGCGCGCGCACCTCGGAGGCGCGCGTCATCTTCTCGAAGCGTCCGTTTCACCCGGGCGCGCTCGGGCGGCACAAGACCACGAGCCGGCTCGCGTACGCGCTCGCGCGCGAAGAGCTGCGTCCCGCCGGGGCCGACGAGGCGCTGATGTGCGGCGCGGATGGCGAGGTGTTCGAGGGCGCGACCAGCAACGTGTTCGCGGTGGTCGGGGGCGAGACGCTCACGCCGCCGCTCGCGCGCGGGATCCTGCCGGGGATCGTGCGCGCGTGGGTGATCGCGGCGGGCCCTTCGCTGGGCGTCGCCGTCCGCGAGGCGCCGCTCACCCGCGAGGCGCTGCTCGCGGCGGACGAAATCTTTCTCACGAACTCGGTGCAGGAGGTGGTTCCGGTCGCCGCGATCGGCGAGCGCGCGCTCCCCGCCCGCGAAGTGGGGCTTCGCCTGCGCGACGCATATCGCGCCGCGGTGGAGACCGCCTCCGCGGGGTGAGACCCGTGGCCGGGCGCCGCGGCCCGAGCGCCAGCAGTCGCGGCGGCCGGGCTGTGGGCGCTCGCCCACAGACGGGGCGCGATCACCCACACTCCGGGGATCTCGCACGATTCCGCACCTCACGCTGCACGGCGGGGGCGCATCGCGGATTCGGGAATCGCCATGGTGGCCGCGACCAACCGGCGATCCGGGCCCGCCCCGGCCGCGCGCGAAAGCATTTCGCATCGGTGGCACATGCGATGCACTCCAACGGAGGTGGCGAGCGCGCATGCGCTCGCGGCTACCCGCGGGGCGGCGCCCACTGACGTGCCGCCCCGACCCATCCTGCGGTATCGGTCACAGATCGCCCTCGGCGAGGGGCACGCGATGACGCTCAAAGGCGGACGGCTCGAGTTCCTGGTGCCGCACATGCTGCGCAGCCAGCTCCTCCGTCCGGGCTTCGTGAGCATGAGCCTCAAGCTCGGCTTCGCGCAGCAGATGCCGCCGTGGGCCAAGCTCCAGTTCACGAACGCGGGGGTATCGTCCGAAGACCTCGAGCACGTGCTCGGCCGCATCACCGGGCTCACATCGTGGGTGGACGAATGGGAGAGCCTGGGCCGCGCGCACGAGCAGGCGGCACGCGACGCGCTCGCGCTCGGCAGGCCCGCCGACGCCGCCCGGCGCTTCCTCGCGGCCTCGGCCGCTTACAATTTCTCGCAGTACGTGATCTTCATGGACAAGAACCGCAAGCGCACGCTGCACGACTCATGCACGCGTGCTTACGCGCTGGCGGCGCCGCTGTTCGATCCGCCGGCCGTGCCGTTCGAGGTGATCTATCGCCGGCGCGCGATGAAGGGATACCTGCGCGTGCCGCCGGGCGGCGGCCCGGTGCCGGTGGTCGTGATGTTCAACGGCACCAACGCGGTCAAGGAGGAACTCCACTGGTGGTCGGACGCGCTGCTCGAGCGCGGGATCGCGACCATCTACTTCGACGGGCCGGGGCTGGGCGAGACGTTCCACCGGTTGTCGATGGTCGCGGAGCCGCGCCCGGTGGGGGTCGCGATCCTGAACCAGATCGAGACCCGTCCCGAGCTCGATCCGGAGGCGGTCGCCTTCTTCGGCATGAGCCTCGGCGGTTACCTCGCGATCCGCATGGCCTCGCATGATCCCCGCGTGCGCGCGGTGGCGGCGGTGAGCCCGCCCTACTCCGCCGACATCTACTGGAACGTGACCCTCGTCAGCATGCGGCGCGAGCTGGCCGCCCTGTACGACACCAGCGAGCGCGAGATGGGCGCCGCGATCGACCGGATCACGCTCGCCCACGTGCTGCCCGCGCTTCGATGTCCGCTCATAATCTCGGGCGGGGGACACGATCTCATCACGCCCGGCAGCGAGGCCTACCACATCTTCGAGGACGCGCGTTGCGAGCGCGAGCTGGTGTTCTACCCGCGCGGCGCACACGACTGCTTCAACGTGATCGCCGACCTGAGGCCGCGCATGGTGGGCTGGCTCGCACGCCAGCTCGAGCGGCATCATGCGGCGGCTCGCGTGAGCCGGCGGGTCACCGTCGAGCCCGGATCGGGATGGGGCGCCGCCGAGGCGGTGGACGACGACTTCGCGGACGAGCTGAGCGGCGACGTCGAGCGCATCCAGTGGCACCAGACCGACGCGCGCGGCATTCCCGCGCGCTGGCGCTGGTGGTGGCACTCGCCCGATCACGAGCGCATCGAGGTGGTGCGGCGGCTCGCGCCGGGCGAGAGCCGCGCGGTGGTCGCCGCGAGCGTGGCGCCGGCGTAGCGCGCCGGACACCAACGCCGCCACATACGAAGGGCGGGGACGCTCCGCGTCCCCGCCCTTCTGGCTGGCCGCCGCGAGGGGCGGTTGCGACTAGCGGTAGAGGGCCTTGATCGTGCCCCAGGTGCTCACCCGCGCCGCCGTCGGGTTGCACTGATTCGAGCCGAGCTTGCCCTGGTTGAAGTCGTCGAGAATGTCGGTCTTGTGCGACGTGCTCGATGGCGAAAGGTAGCCACCCCCGATCGGCGGAACGACGAGCCCGCCGATCTGGAGGTCGGCGGCGGCGATGGTCGCGGCCACGAGCGAGCCGTCGGCGCCGTTCAGGATGTTCAGCTTCGCCGCGATCAGCTGGTGCGCGAGCGAGACGAGGCCGTTGCCGCCGGCCGGATGATTGAAGATCAACAGCAACTGGGCCTTGGTGTAACAGACCGTGCCGAGCTTCAGGAATCCGCCGCCGCAATCCGGCAGCACCGGCCATGCGCCCGGGTGGTTCTTCCAGTAGCCCTGCGTGAACTTGCACTGACGGGGCGGCGGGGGCGGCGGCTTGTGATTCTTCGAGTACTCGCTGTTTTCCGGCGGGCTCGGCCCGTTCGCGAAAGCGCAGAAGACGTAGTCCCCCGCGTAGTCCAGCTCGTTCGCGTTGTTGGTCGTGACGCCGGTCTCGTCGAACAGGTCGCCGATCTCGACGGTCGCCGACTCGTTCGGACCCAGCACGAAGCTGGTGAGCGTGCCGTCCCAGGTATTGAGCGTCGGGGTTCCCCAGTAGTTGGCTTCGCCCTGAACGGCGTTGCCATACGACCACCACTGGCTGCCGTTCGCGTCGAAGTCGGCCTGGGTCATCCAGAAGATGGTGAACCCGTACGGCGCGCCGCTGGGTCCGGCGGTGATGGTCAGCGTGGCCTTGGCGGTGCCCGAGCTGACGGGTGTGATCGCGGGCGAGTCGAGCGCCGACTGCGCGATCGCGGTGCCCTGCACGCCCGCCGCGAGCAGAGCCCCGGCAAGTAGAAGCGCGGAGTATCGTGCGGTCATATGAAGGTGCCTCCGGTCATGACGGTTGCGATGCCAGGAGAAATCGTTCCAGGGTCAGGCCGACGGGCGCGGCGTATGAGGGGCGTCGATGTCCTCGCGGTGACACGCGAGCGCGCGCACTCATATCGAAGCGGGGGGTTCCGTCACTTGAAATTGACCTGACAATGGTGAACGTTCGGCCACCCGCACGCAAGGCAAAACCCGCGTCGAGCTTGGAATTCCCGGGCGTTTTCGTGGTTTTGTGTCACCAAACCACGCCGTCGCGGGCGCCTCGACGTGCAGTTTTCGCGGTAAACCTGTTAATCTCCCGCCGATTCCGTGTCGCAGCCCACCTCCGATCGGAGCCTTTCATGCCCGAAGTGCAGTCCACGGCCCGCATCCGGCCGCTCGACGAGCTCGATATTGGAAGCATCGTACGCATCGACGAGCGCATCACGGGCGTGTACCGGCCGGACGTCTGGGAGCAGCGCGTCGGGTACTACCTGCGCCGCGATCCCGGGGCATCGCAGGTCGCGGAGATCGGCGGCAAGGTGGTGGGGTTCCTGCTCGGCGACGTGCGGGCCGGGGAGTTCGGGATCGAGGAGCCGAGCGGCTGGATCGAGCGCTTCGGCATCGACCCCGACCACCGCGGGCGCGATCTGGGCAAGCAGATGTTCGATGCGATCTGCGCCCACTTCCGCGCGGCGGGCGCGACCTCGGTGCGCACGCTGGTGGATCGCCGCGATCCCGCGATCTCCGGGTTCCTGAACGCGCTGGGGTTCACGCCTTCGCCGCTGCAGGCATTGGAAATCGCTCTCGCGCCTGGTTCTTGAGGAGCAGCCGATGAAAGTCGAGAACATCTCGCTGGACAAGAAATACCACGACGCCGTCGAACACTGGCGCCGGCACAACTTCAAGGACTACGGCTCGCTCCTCGAGCACTGGCAGAGGTACTTCCCGAAGGACGAGGAGTTCTGTCTGTGCGCGAAGTTGGAGCTCGGCACCAGCGACCTGATCCAGATCGGCGACCACGCGGGCGAGAAGAAGCGCATGAAGCCCGACGAGCTCACCCAGGAAGAGGCGCAGCATCTGCTCGCGATCATCCGCGCGCAGGCGTCCACCGAGTTCGGCTCGATCCAGCAGCACGCGGGCACGCTCGAGCGCGCGACCGACGACCAGGACCGCTACTGGGTGCTGCGCGTGATGGCGGAGGAGCTGCGCCACGGCTACCAGATGCTCCACCTGCTGCTGTCGAGCGACTGGACTCACGTCTCGGGCGGCGTGACGGGCGAGCAGATGGTCGAGGAGATCCTGTCGATGCAGACGGGCAATCACGTCCTCGACGCGTTCAACCTCGATTACGACTCCTTCATCGACAACATCGCGTTCGCGGCGCTGGTGGACCGCGTCGGCAAGTACCAGCTCACGATGCAGAAGGTGTGCGCGTACAAGCCGATGGCCGACAGCATGCCGCCCATGTTGCGTGAGGAGGCGTTCCATCTCGCGGCGGGCGTGATCCCGCTCCGGCGCTGGGCGCAGAAGGCGGCGCAGGGCGACCCGTTCATCACGATGACCGCGATCCAGCACGCCGTGAACAAGTGGTTCCCGCGCGCCCTCGAGATGTTCGGCGACGAGCGCGGCGGTGACACCAACGTGCGCTTCGGCTTCAAGGACATGAAGAACCGCGAGGCGCAGGATCGCTACATCGAGGAAGTGCGCAAGATGATCCGCGACATCAACGCGCGATTCATCCGCGCGCGCTTCCCGGAAGACGCCCCGGACAAGGCCGAGGCCGCGCTCGAGGCGCTCGAGCAGACCCGCGGGACCCACCGCGGGGTGCGGCACGAAGACCTGCTGCGCGTGCCGGATCCTCGCTTCTTCCGCCGCAAGGGCGAGTCCGCGTTCAGCATGGTGGGCGTGGACGGCGAGGCGTACACCGACGCCGAGGAATACCTGCGGCACCTGGCGCACAACCTCAACGAAGGCTACGTCGCGAGCCGCGACATGCGGAACTACGCGGAGGCGTTGCGCGGCGTGGCGTCCGGTGCGCTGAGCGTGAAGGACGCTATCATGAAGATGCCCAAGCTCAAACGGGTCGGGGGCACCTGCCCCTGCTCGAAGGGCGTGCGGTGGGTGATGGAAGGCTCTGCGGCCGACCAGGCGCACACCGCGGCGACGTAGCGTGCGTGCGCGCCGGCCGCGTCGCGGTCGGGGATCGGAGGACGTTCCGTGATCTATCTCACGATCGGCCTGTGCGCCGGAGTCCTGGCCGGGCTCTTTGGAATCGGCGGCGGCGTGGTGATCGTGCCCGCGCTCATCATGATCGCGGGACTGAAGCCCCAGAGCGCGACCGGGACCTCGCTCGCCGCGCTGCTGCTCCCGGTCGGGGCGCTCGGCGCGTGGCAGTACTACCGCCAGGGCTCCGTCGAGATCCGCGGCGCGATGCTGATCGCGCTGGGATTGCTGCTCGGCGCGTGGCTGGGCGCCCGCATCGGGCTGGACCTGCGGCCGCGCGTGCTGCAACGCGTGTTCGCCGTGTTCCTGGTGCTGGTCGCCGCGCAGATGTGGTGGAAGGCGTAAGCCCGAAACGCGCGCGCCGCGCCGCGAAGACGCACCCGGAGTCGTGCGTTCGAAGCGCCTGCCTGCCGATACCGCTCTCGCACTCAGGGCCCGGCCGCGCGTGACAGCCGGAGCCCGGGTTCGTATGATCCCCGGCCCTGCGCATCGGCACGAGACCACGCACTCACGATTCCCTTTCGGAGCACGCATGTCGCGCACCCCGCACGTCGCCTTCCTCTGCATGGAATTTGGCCTCGACGACTCGTTCCCCATCTACTCCGGGGGGCTCGGGATCCTGGCCGGCGACTTCATCAAGTCGGCGCGCGACCTCGATCTGCCGCTGGTGGCGGTCGGGCTGCGCTGGGATCGCGGCTACTGCGTGCAGCGCATCGGCGAAGACGGCGAACCGTTCGAGGAATTCCCCGGCTACGACTCGAGCTTCCTCCGCGACACGCGCGTGCGGGTGCGGGTGCGGGTCCGGGGCCGTGAGGTCCCGTGCATGGTGTGGGTCACCGATCGCTACGGCCACGTGCCGCTCTACCTGATCGAGCCGGTGCGCGGCGAGGACCGGTGGATCACGCACCGTCTCTACGAGGCGGGGAGCGACGTGCGGATCGCGCAGGAGATGCTGCTCGGCATCGGCGGCCTGCGCGCGCTGAACTGGCTCGGCATTCCGATCTCGACCTACCATTTCAACGAGGGTCACGCGGTGTTCGCCGGGGTCGAGATGATCGCGGAACGCATGGAGACCGGCGTGGCGTTCGAGGAGGCGTGGGCCCAGACGCGGCAGCGCATCGTGTTCACCACCCACACGCCGGTCAAGGCGGGCAACGAGGAGCACTCGATCAAGGACTTGAGGCGCATGGGCGCGTGCCTCGAGCTCTCCGGGGCCGAGATGCGCGCGCTGGGAGGCGATCCATTCAGCATGACGGCAGCCGGGCTGCGGCTCGCACGCGCCGCGAACGCGGTCTCGGAGATGCACGGGCGCACCGCGCGCGCGATGTGGGGGCACGTCACGGACGCCGCGCCGATCACGTCGATCACCAACGGGGTGCACCGCGGGACCTGGCAGTCCGTCGCGATCCGCTCGGCGAACGGCGATCCCGAGCAGCTCTGGGCGGCGCACCAGAAGGAGCGCACGTCGCTGCGCCTCGGGGTGGAGCGTGCGAGCGGGGTCTCGCTCGATCCTGACGCGCTGTGGATCGGCTTCGCGCGCCGCGCCGCCGCCTACAAGCGCGGCGACCTGATCCTGCGCGACGAGGAGCGCCTCACGCGGCTGCTCGAGACCGAGGGCGTGAACATCGTGTTCTCCGGCAAGTCGCACCCCGACGACAAGCACGGGAAGGCGATCATCGCGCGCCTCGCGCGCGCCCAGCGCGAGCATCCGGGGCGCGTCGCGTTCCTCGAGGACTACGACATGGCCGTGGCCCGCACCATGGTGCGCGGTTGCGATCTGTGGCTCAACAATCCCATCCTGCCGCTCGAGGCCTGCGGCACCTCGGGCATGAAGGCGGCGATGAACGGCGTGCTCAACCTGAGCATCCTCGACGGCTGGTGGCCGGAGGGCTGCGAGCACGGCGTGAACGGATGGGCGATCGCAGACGGCACGCCCGGAAACGACGAGCGCGACCTGCGCGCGCTCTACGATGCGCTCGAGCGCGAGGTGCTGCCGGCGTGGCGCGACCGCGCGCGCTGGCAGCGCATGATGGCGGCGAGCGTGCAGATGGGCGAGACGCGGTTCTCGGCGCAGCGCATGGTGCGCGAATATTTCGAGCGGCTGTACGACGCGAGCGTCCCGGCCGCGCTCGTCACGCCCGGCGCCTGATCGTGCGGCGCGCGCGTCGCGCGCCGCCCTGGAAATCGCGCGCGGGGCCGGTCTCGCGACCCCCGCCGCGACCAACGGAGGGCTCATGCCTCGTACCCCTGGCGCCGGAAGCGGCATCGCGGCCGTGCGCGGCGCGGTGCAGGTGGCTTCGAACCGGGCGGAGGAGATCCACGCCGCGACGGCGCGCCTGCTGCTGGCGCTGCTCGACGCGAATCGCATCGCGCCATCGCGGATCGTGAGCGCCGTGTTCACGGCGACACCCGATCTCGACGCCGACTTTCCGGCGCACGCCGCGCGGCGGCTGGGCTGGACCGACGTGCCGCTGCTGGGCGCGCGCGAGATGGGCGTCCCGGGCGCGATGCCCCGCGTGGTGCGCGTGCTGCTCACGGTGAGCGGCGTACGGGCGGGGGCGCGGCTCCGGCCGGTCTATCTCGACGCCGCGGCCGCGCTGCGGCCCGACCTCGCTCCCGCGCCACGCGGTCGCACTCGCGGCGCGGCGGGCGCGCTGAAGCACTCGAAGCGCGTCGCGCTGATCGGGCTCGGCCAGATCGGCGGATCGATCGGGCTCGCGCTCGCGCGGCGGGGCGGGTGGCGCCGGATCGGGTGGGATCGGGACCGCGCGGTGCTCGCGCGGGCGCTCGAGGCCGGCGCGATCGACGAGGTCGCGCCGTCGCTCGCGGCGGCCTGCGCCTCGGCCGCGCTCGCCGTGATCGCGACGCCGGTGGACGCGCTGCCCGCGCTCATCACGCGCGCCGCGCGCCATCTTCCGCGCGGCGCTGCGCTGCTGGACACCGGGAGCGCGCGCGCGACGCTCACCCGCGCACTGGAGCGGGCCGCGGCGGCCGGGGTGCGCGCGGTGGGCGGACATCCGATCGCCGGCGGCGAGGGCCGCGGCTTCGATGCCGCGCGCGCCGATCTGTTCGAGGACGCGGCGTTCGCGCTGATGCCGGTGCGCGGCGCGGTGCCGGGCGTGATCGCGGCCCTGGTTCGCGATCTGGGCGCGCGCCCGCTGCGCGTCGGCCCCGCCGCGCACGACCGCGCGCTCGGCCGCACCAGCCACCTCCCGTATCTGATCGCGTGCGCGATCGAGGAGACGGGACGCGGGGCCGCGCGCCGGGGATTGGCCGGACCGGGATTCCGCGGGATGACGCGGCTCGCGGCGAGCGATCCGCGGGTGGCGCTCGCGTACTGCCGCGCCAATCGCCGCGAGATCGCCGCGGCGTGGCGCGCGCTGCGGCGGGTGATCGAGCGGCGGATCGCGAAGCTCGGCGCCGGGCCGGGCGCGGCGTGACGCGTCGCGCCGGGGCTCAGCTGCGATAGCTGGCGTTGATGTCGACGTAGGCCTTGCTGAGGTCGGCCGTCCACATCCAGCCGGCCGCTTTTCCCTCGCGCATGCGCACGAGGATGCGAACCGGGTCGTCGACGGTCAGCGCCCGGTGGGCGCGGGCCTCGTCGTACTCGCGCGCGCATCCGCCCTCGCACACCCACACCTCGCCGAGAAAGATGTCGACGCGGTCCACGTCCACCGCGACGCCGGAGCGGCCGACCGCCGCGAGCACGCGCCCCCAGTTCGGATCGCCGCCGTGGAGGGCGGTCTTGACCAGCAGCGACTCGGCGACGGCGCGCGCGATGCGGTCGGCATCCCCCGCTTCGCGCGCGCCTTCGACCCGCACCTCGGCGATGCGGGTCACGCCTTCGCCGTCGCGCACCAGCATCTCGGCGATGCGCCGCGAGGCCTCGGCGAGCGCCGCCCGAAAGGCGTCGTAGTCGCGCCCCGGCCCGCGGATCGGCGCGGCGCTCGCGGCGCCGCTCGCCAGGATCACGGCCATGTCGTTGGTCGAGGTGTCGCCGTCCACGGTAATGCGGTTGAAGCTCTCGCCGACCGCCTCGGCCAGCGCGGCGCGCAGCGGGGCGGCCTCGATCGCCGCGTCGGTGGTGAAGAACGCGAGCATGGTCGCCATGTGGGGCGCGATCATCCCCGCGCCCTTGGCCATCGCGCCCACCACGGCCGGGCCTCCCGCGATCGCGAATTCGACGGCCGTCTCCTTGGGCCGCGTGTCGGTGGTGAGGATCGCGCGCGCGGCGTCGGCCCCGCCCGCCTCGCTCCGTTCGGCCATCGCGCGCGCGATGCCGGCGGTCACGCGGTCGATCGGCAGGTGCACGCCGATCACGCCGGTGGAAGCGACGACGATCTCGGACGGCGGACAGCCGAGCGCGTTCGCCGCGCACGCCGCCATGCGCCGCGCATCCTCGAGCCCGCGCGCTCCGGTCGCTGCGTTGGCGCAGCCGGCGTTCGCGACGATCGCGCGCGCGCGGCCCTGCGCGAGGTGAGCGCGGGAGACCCGCACCGGCGCCGCCTGGACGCGATTCGTGGTGAACACGCCGGCGGCCGCGCAGACCCGATCGGCGGCGACCACGGCGAGATCGAGGCGGTCGGGTTTGATGCCGGCGGCGACCGCCGCGGCCGTGAAGCCGCGCGCGCGCGTGATCCCGGTTCGAACCCCGGGACGCGCTTCGGCCGCGCCGCTCATGCGGGTCCGGACGTCTCGATCTCCGGCACCGCCGCGATCGCGCTCAGCTTCGCGACGTACTCCTCGGGAAGCCGGTGGTGGCGCGCGCCGGCCAGGATGGCGTCGAGGTAGCGGCGCGAGGGCGGCGAGGGATTGGAGGGCCGGGCGACGTACGCGGCCGCGCGCACGCGCCGCGGGATGGATCCATCGTCGGGCCGCACCAGCTCGACCGTGATCTGCTCGCGGTCGTACACGTTGTGCTGATCGCCGGGAGCGCGAAATCCCTCGTACTCGTCGAGCGCGCGGAGATCGCTCTCGGTCAGCTCGTAGAGGACGCCCCACACGGTGTCGGCGTGCGCGGGCTGGACGCTGGAGACGCAGCCGCCCCAGCGGTTCGAATAGAGCGGAAACGCGAGGCGATGGTCCCGCAGCGCGGCGAGGCCCACGAGCTTCTCGCCCGGACAGCGGGCACGCATCTGTTGAGGATCGAGATTCGATCCATAGGCGAAGTACAGCACGAGGCCTCCGGAGGGAGCGCGCGCGGTGCGGTCATCCGGGCGCAGCATACTCCAAAGGCGCGCACGCGTCCCGCAGGTCCGCCGCCCGCCGCGCGCCCGGCCCCGTACGGTTGTCTCGCCCGGGAACGCTGGCTATGATGACCCGCGCGCTTGCGCCGCGCGCATCGTTCCCACCCCTCGTGCGACTTCTGGAGAGCCCGTCCATGGCGGTCGATTTTCTCGCGTTCGGTCCCCACCCCGACGATGCCGAGATCGGCGCCGGCGGCCTGCTTCGCAAGATGAAGAATCTCGGTCACAGCACCGGAATCGTCGACATGACGACCGGCGACATGGGCTGGGGAACGCCCGAGATCCGCGCCGAGGAAAGCCGGAAGGCGGGGACCATTCTCGGGCTCGACGTTCGCGAGAACCTCGACCTCGGCGATTGCCGGGTGGAGGACACGTTCGAGAACCGCTGCAAGGCCGCGGCGATGATCCGCAAGCACCGCGCGCAGATCGTGCTCGCGCCATACTACAACCTGCCGATCGGGCGCGGGCTCGGCCACAACGATCACTACAAGACCGGTCAGATCGTCTCGAACGCCTACAATCTGGCGCACCTGCGCAAGGCCCCGATTCCGGGCGAGGTGCATCAGGCGAAGGCCATCTTCTACTACTTCCTTCCGCCCGGAACACAGCCCACCTTTCTGGTCGACATCAGCGAGGTCTTCGACGAGTGGATGGCGGCGCTCGACTGCCACCAGAGTCAGTTCTACAACCCCGAGAAGCCGCGACCCGCGCACCTGCCGCCGGTGCGCGAGGTGTTCGCGTCGTTCGCCAGCTACTGGGGCTGGCAGATCGGCGCGAAGTACGCACAGGCATACCTCTCCTCCTCGCCGCTCAAGATCGGGGACCCGATGGTGCTGGTGCACGACGTCGTCCCGCGTCCCTGATACGCGCGCGACGCGGGGTCGCGCGCGCGTGAGCCAGGACATGATGAAAGTCGTTCTGCGCCGTCTGCTGATCGCCGCGTTTCTCGGGCTCTGGCTCGCGGGCGCCGCCGTGGCCCAGTCTTCTGACGCGCGCCTGCTGCGGGTCGCGGACGCGTTTCTCGACGGCTGGCTCGCACGCCGTCCGCAGCTCGCGACCCGGCTCGGGATCCACGCCTGGGACGGCCGGCTGGAGCCGATCACCGCGGCCTCGGTCGCGTCCGATCTCGACTGGCTGGCCGGCATGCGCGCCTCGCTGGACGCGATCCCGCGCGATGCGCTCTCGTTCGAGCGCGCTCAGGAGTACGACCTGCTCTCCGCCCGCATCGAACGCGAGCGGATCGAGCTCGCGGAAGTCCGGTCGTTCGAGCGCAATCCGAACGCGTACCTCGACCTGGTGGCGGGCTCGATCCAGTCCCTGCTCGAGCGCGACATCGCGCCGCCGTGCGAACGCGCGTTGCTCGCGACCCGTCGCCTGCGCCTGGTGCCGGAGGTGCTTCGCGCGGCGCGCGTGAACCTTCGCGATCCGCCGCGGCTCTACGTCGAGGTCGCGATCGCCCAATTCCAGGGGGTGCTCGACTACTACCGCCGCGGGATCCCCGCGCTGAGCGGCGGCTGCCGCGAACCGCGCGTGCAGGCCGATCTCGCCGAGGCGGATTCGGCGGCGGTGCTCGCGGTCGAACGATTCGTGCAGCAGCTGCGCGAGGACGTCCTCCCCCACGCGACCGGCGGCTTCGCGCTGGGCCGCGACCTCTATCAGCGCAAACTCGCGGCCGACGAGATGGAGACGGCGCCGGTCGAGTCCCTGCTCGCGCAGGGCATGGCGGCGCTCGACACGACGCGCGCGCAGATGGAGCGGGTCGCCGATCGCATCGCGCCCGGCCTGGGCGTGGCCGCCGCGCTCGAATCGCTCGAGGTCGACGCGCCGTCCGACTCGGGGTTGGTGCCGTTCGTCGCGGCCGGGCTCGACAGCATTCGCGCGTTCCTCGGCGCCCACCGTGTGCTCACCCTGCCGGCGCGCGAAGACCTGGTGGTGCGCGAGACCCCGCCGTTTCAGCGGAGCCTCTCATTCGCGTCGATGGATGCCCCGGGCGTGTGGGAGCGACGCGCGACCCGCGCCTGGTTCAACGTCACCCCACCGGAACCGCAATGGACCGAGCGGCAGCGGCGCGACCACCTCGCGTTCTTCAATCGCAGCGCGGCCGCGCTCGTGACCGTGCACGAGGCGCTGCCCGGTCACTACGCCCAATTCCTCGAACTGCAGCGGGTGCCCTCGCGCGTGCGGCAGGCATTGCGCTGCGCGAGCAACTCCGAAGGCTGGGCCCACTACTGCGAGCAGATGATGGTGGAGGAGGGCTTCGGCCGCGGCGATCCCCGCATCGAGCTGGCCCAGCTCGCGCTCGCCCTGAGCCGCATCGGGCGACTGATCGTCGGCATCTCGCTGCACACGCAGGGCATGACCCTGGAACAGGCGGAGCGGCTGTTCGAAGAACGCTGCTATCTCGCCCCGGTGAACGCGGCCCGCGAGGCGCGGCGCGGCGCGCTCGATCCGACCTACCTGGTGTACACGCTCGGCAAGTGGCGGATCCTCGCGCTGCGCGAGGAGGCGCGCCGCGCGCTGGGGGATCGGTTCGATCTGCGCGCGTTTCACGACGCGCTGCTGCGACAGGGAGGCGTGCCGCTTCCGCTGGCCCGCGAGGGCGTGCTCCGGCAGCTGGTCCGCAGGAACGGATCGCGAGCGGGAGCGAAATGATGCGGGAGCGCGTCGCCGGCCGTTACCTCCTCCTCAAGCCGCTGGGACGCGGTGGCATGGGCGAGGTGTTCCTCGCGCTCGATCAGACGACCGGCGCGGAGTGCGCGCTCAAGCGGCTGGGACGGCGGACCCCGCTCGCGACGCCCGAGCTCATGCGCCACGAGTTCGAGGCGCTCACCCGCGTGCGGCATCCGACGATCATCGCTGTGCACGAGCTCGGATTCGACTTCGACGGCTCGCCCTACTACACGATGGAGTTCGTGCCGGGCGTGCCGCCCGATCGGGCGCTCACCCGCGGCGACTGGGCCGCGCTCTGCTTCGTCGCGGCCGAGGTCGCGTCCGGTCTCGAGGCGCTGCACGCGGCGGGCGTCGTGCACGGGGATCTCAAGCCTTCGAACCTGCTGGTGGTGCACGCGGCGGCCGCCGGCGCGCTTCCGGCCGCCGTGCGCCTGCTCGATTTCGGGCTCGCGGGGCTGCGGGACGCCCGCGGCGCCGGACATCGCGGGACGCCGGGATTCGCCGCGCCCGAGGTGATCCGCGGCGAGGCGCCCGGCGCGGCGTCGGACCTCTACGGTCTGGGCGCGACGCTCTATGCTTTGATCGCGGGCTCCCCGCCCTTCGAAGGCGATCGGCCATCGGCGATCCTGAGGCGTCAGCAGGCGGGGCCGCCGTCCACCCGTCCGCTCGAGGAATCCGGTGCTCCGCCCGCGCTCGCACGCCTGGTGCTGCGGCTGCTCGCGCCCTCGCCCGCCGAACGACCGGTCGATGCGCGCGAGGTGCGGCGCGAGCTCGAGAGAATCCACCCCGCGGCCCGGCGGCCGCTCGAAGCGCGCATGGAAGCGTTGGTGGTCGCGGGGCGCGAGCGGGAATTCGCGAGGATCGAGGCGCGCCGCGGATCGCTCACGTCGCGCTCCCACCTCGTCTGGCTCACCGGCGAGGCGGGCGTCGGCAAGTCCGCGCTGCTCTCGGAGCTCGCGGGGCGCGCCGCGCTCTCCGGGGTCAGCGTCGTTTCGCTGTCGTGCGCCGGAGCCGAGCGCCGGGGCGACGTCGCGCTGCGCATCGCACGCCGCCTCGCCGCAGAGGCCGGCGCCGATCCGAGCCTCGCGATCGAGCTGGCGCCACGCACCCGCGCGGCGCTCGCGGGGGATCCGGTCGGGCTGGATGAACACGAGCTCTCCGCGCTGGTCGACGCCGCGGCCCGCTGGAGTCGCGCCGCGGCGGCACGGCGCGGCGCGCCGCTGATGCTGCTCGACGACACGCGGCACCTCGACTCGCTCTCCCGCGCGTTCGCCAGGCGCCTGATCGTGCATCCGGATGCCGCGCGCATGTTGTGGGTGTGGGCGCGCCGCGCGGAATCCCCCGTGCCTCCCGACGACGTGCGCATGCTGCTCGAGGCGGGCTACGCGGAGACGATGACGCTGGGCCCGCTCGACGACGAGGGTCTGGCCCGCCTCGTCGCCGCGCGGCTCGGCGAGCCGGCGCCGGATGCGCTGCTCGCGTTCCTCCGTCGCGAGAGTGGCGGCCACCCCGGGCTCGCCATCGAGCGGCTGCGCACCGCCGCCGCGCGGGGCGCGCTGCGCGACAGCGATGCCGGGCTCCTGCTGGTTGCGGAGCGGCTCGATGCCCTGCCCAAGGCCTTAGGCTTCGAGGCCGCGGTGCTCGAACGCCTCCTGGCGCTGCCCACTCCGGCGCGGGAGGCGGCGCATGCGATCGCGGCGTTCGGCCATCCGGCCTCCGCAGAGCGCATGCGCGCGATCGCGCCGGCGGCCGGCGATGACGCCGCCGCCACGCTGGTGACCGCCGGCCTCGCGCGCCGCGAGGAGAACGGCGACGTCGCGCTCACGCCGCCCGCGCTCGGGCCCGCGTTGCTCGAGCGGCTCGATGCCGATGCGCGGCGCGCGCTCCACCGCGCCGTGGTCGAGAGCGGCCCGCTCTCGCATGAGGAGCGCTTCGTTCACCTGCGCGCCGCGGGCGATGCGGCCGCGGCGCTCGAAGCGGCGGCGGCGGCGTTTGCGGCGCGGCCCGACGCGCGGCTGGCCGCCGACGCCGCGGCCCTCGCGGAATCGCAGGGACACGCCGCGGCCGCGACGTGGCACGAGCGGGCCGCGCGCGAGTGGGCGGCGCGCGGCCGCTACGGTTCGGCGATTCCGCACATCGAGCGCGCCCTGTCGCTGGATGCCGCGCCCGATCACCGCCCCGCGCGCTGGGTGCAGCTGTCGACCGCATGCCTGCGCGCGGGGAAGCTCGCGGACGCCGCGCGGGTCGCCGCCACGGCGCTCGCGGCGTCCCTCCCCGAAGCTTCGCGCTCGCGCATTCTCAGCAACGAGGCCGCGCGGCTCTTGTTCGATGGCGACCGGCCCGGCGCGCTCGAGCTGGCGCGGAATGCGCTGGCCCTCGGCGAGTCCGCGACCGACGAGCTGGCGATCGGGGTCGCGGCGCAGACGCTCGCCGGCGCGATGATCAGCGGGCGTGCGGAAGATACCCTCGCCGAGGAAGCTGCGGCGACGGCCGCTCGGGCCGTTGAGGCGTTCGCGCGCGCGGGCGATCTCCCGGGAGAGCTGCGGGCCACGGGATTGTGCGCGGTCATCGCGCAATCCCGTCAGGGCGCCGCCGAGGCCGAGCGTCTCTATCTCGATGCCATCGCGCGCGCGCGCGCGCACGGGTTGCGGCTGCCGCTCGAGGAGCTGCTGCTCAACTGGTCGGTCATCCTGATCGAGGCCGGCCGCTGGCCGGACGCGCGCCGCTCCGTCGCGGAAGCGGCGCGGCTCGCGCTGGAGGACGGACGCCCGCACGGCGCCGCGATCGCGATCGCGAATCTCGCGCAGGCCGACGGGCTCACGGGCGATCGAGCCGGCGCGCTCGCGCAGGCGCGGGCCGCGGTGCGCATGTGCCGGGTCTACCTGCCGCAGCAGACGCCGTTCGCCATGCGCTCGCTGGCCCAGGCGCATCGGATCGCGGGCCGCTATTCGCGAGCGGCCCGCATCGCGCAGCGCGCGCTCGCGCTGGGCATGAAGCTGTCGAGGCCCGACGAGATCGATTGGTGCCGTATCGAGCTGGGCCGATCGCTGATCGCCGCCGGCCGCTGGAAGGAAGCTGGCGAACTCTGGGACGGCGCGCTCGCGAGCCCGCGGCCCTCCGGATCGGTGGGACGCACGGTCCTGCTGGCCCTCGCGGGCCGTGCCGCGCTCCGCGCCGGCGCGATCGACCTCGCGAAGGCGCGGGTCGAGGAGTCGCGATCCTGGCTCGCCGGACACGACGCACCATATGCCGCAGCGACCGTGGACCAGCTGCGGTCCGAGCTCGCGCTCGCGCGAGCGCGGAATTCGGAGAACGAAGAGGGCGCCAGGGCCGTGCTCGATCGGCTGGGTGCCCTTCCCGCGCCGGCCGATCGCGCGCACGCCGCGCTCGATTTCTCGCGGCTCGCGCTCGCGGCCGACCGCGAGGCGACCATCGCGGTCGGGCGCTGGCTCGATGTGGCGGCCGGCGCGTTCGAGCGGCTCGGCGATTCGCGCGGTCGAGCCGCCACCCTCGCGCTCACCGTGGAATGGCTCCGCCGGGGCGCCGCGGGCGTCCCGTCGGCGGGACGCGAGCGCGACCTGATCGAGGCGGTGAGCCGGCTGCTCAATTCGATGTCCGACTTCGGGGAGCTCACGCGGCGCGCGATGAGGCTCGCCGTCGAACAGCTCGACGCCGAGCGTGGCGTGCTGTTGCTGGCCGACCCCGAGACCGGGCAGCTCACCCCGGTGGCCGATTTCGGCGCGGTGGACGCGAAGACCCGAAACGCGGCGGTCGGGTACAGCCGGAGGGTCGTGCAGCGCGTGGCCGAGAGCGGGGGCAGCCTGCTGATCGCCGACGCGCCGACCGATCCGCAGGCCCGCTCGGAGAGCGTGATGGACATGCGTCTCCGGTCCATCCTCTGCGTCCCCCTCTACCTCGGCGGACGCGTGGTGGGGGCGGTCTATCTCGACGACTCGCGCCGCCCCGACGTCTTCAGCGACGCGGACCGCGCCCTGCTCGAAGGCTTCGCCCAGCTCATGGCCGTCGCCATCGAGAACAGCCGCGGCCACCAGGAAGTGCTGCGCGTGAACGAGCAGCTGGTCGGAGAAAACCTCTCGTTGCGCCGCGAGGTGAGCTCGCGCTTCCGTGCGGAAAATCTGATCGGGACGAGCTCCGCCATGCAACGCGTGCTCGCCGTGGTCGATCGCGCCGCGCGGGTCAATGCCACGGTGCTGCTCACCGGCGAGAACGGCACGGGCAAGGAGCTCATCGCCCGCGTCCTGCACCACAGCGGCAAGCGGCGGCTCAAGCCGTTCGTCGCGGTCAACTGCGGGGCGATTCCCGAGACGCTGCTCGAGAGCGAGTTGTTCGGAATCCTGTCGCGCATCGCGACCGAGGTGGGCGGGCGCGACGGGCGATTCGTCCAGGCGGACGGGGGCACGCTCTTCCTGGACGAAGTCGGCGAGATGCCGCTCAAGCAGCAGGTCGCCCTGCTCTCGGCGATCGCCAATCGCGAGATCACCCCGGTGGGTGGAGGAAAACCCATCCCGGTGGACGTGCGCATCATCGCGGCGTCGAATCGCGACCTGCGCCAGTCGGTGGAGCGGGGCACGTTTCGCGAGGATCTCTTCTACCGCCTGAACGTCATCCCGATCGAGGTGCCTCCGCTCCGCGAGCGCAAGGCGGACATCCCGGCGCTCGCGGCGCATTTCGTTCGGATCTACGCCGGCCAGCAGGAACGTCCCGTGCCGCGGCTCACCCGGGAATTCGTCCCGGCTCTGATGCAGAGCGATTGGCCGGGGAACGTGCGCGAGCTGCAGAACTACATCGAGCGCGTGCTGGCCATGACGCCCGGCGATGCGCTGCATCCCACGCCTCCGCCGCGCGACCTCGAAGAACGCCCGGACCAGATCCCGCGCGGCGGCACCCTCAAGGAGCTGGTCGAGAAGCTCGAGCGCCGCGCGATCGCGGAAGCGCTCGAACTCGCATCGGGCAACCAGAGCCTCGCCGCCCGCCATCTGGGGCTCACGGAGCAGTCTCTTCGTTACCGCATCCGCAAGTACACCCTCGATTCGACTCGCCATAAACGGCGGACTCGCCGAAATCGCTGAAATTAACTTGAACTAAAATACAGACAACAGATTATATAAATGGCGATGTCGTCATTTCGCTGGTTTCGGCGAATTTGACTCCATGCGACGACGTGCTACTTCTTCCGATCGGAAGCGCACTAAGTCTCTGTCGGGAAGCACGATGCGAGCACGGATCATCGATGGACGGCAGCTGGCACGGTCCTCGCCAAGTGGCGTCGCGGTCCCCCCGCGTTTCACCACTGTTTCGAAGGAGGCGTTTCATGCGTGCCGCCCGTTTGCTGGCTGCGATCGCCCTGGCCGCGATTCTTTCCTGCGCTCTCAGCCTTCTCGCCGGACCCGCCAGCGCTCAGGGATCGGGCGTCGTCCCGACCGGAGGCACGAGCGCCCTCATGAGCGGCGCTTCGGAGGGTGCGGCAACCCCGACGCTCGCGCCGACCGCCCTGCTCGAATACCAGGCCGCGCTGATCCGCGACTACCTGCGCGCCCGCTTCGCTCCCCGTCAGTCCGCGGCGCGCGTGATCCGGGCCACGACCCCGGTCAGCACCGCGACTGCGCGGCGACCGAAGATCTGACGGGCGATGCCTCGCGCACTCGAACAGAATCTGTTCCCCGGAAGGGCGGCGCCGCGGGCCGCCGAGCTCATCCGCATGCACCGGCATAGCCTCATTCACCTGCTGTTGCTGCGGGGAACGCCTTCCGAGCGGGCCGAGGTCGCGATCGCATTCCATCGCGAGAGCCCGGTGCGCTACGGAGCGTTCGTCGCGGTACGCGCGGATCATGACGAAGCTTCGGTGCAGGCCGGGCTCCGGGGCTGGCTGTCGAACGCGGACCCCGAGCCCGGCCGGAGCCTGCTGCGTGCGACGGACGGCGGCACGTTGCTGATCGATTTCGTGGAGCGGCTGTCGCTGGATTCACAGCGCCTGCTGCTCCGTTTTCTGAGACGGCTCGCCCCAGCTGGGGATGCCGACGAGGCTTCGGCATGGGCGGGTCGGCTCGCGGTGGGAAGCAACCTCGACCTCGACACGGAGGTTTCGGCGGGGCGATTCCTTCCATCCCTGTACGACAGCCTGGACAAGATCCGGGTCGACCTCGGCCTGGATCCCAGCCCACGAGGATCTCTCTCATGAACCCCCCTCGATCATGTGAAGTTCTGCTGCTCAGCGCAGCACCCAGCCTGCATGCCGCACACATGAACGCGCTCCGCGGTCGCGGGACCAGCGTGCGGATCGCTGCAAGACCTCGCGAGGCATTGCGCCTGCTGCGCTCGCTGCCGGGCCTCGTGCTCGTCGACCTGGTGTATGGGCCCTGCCTCAATCCCGAGATCGTGAGGATCCTCAATCGTGCTCGCGGCGAGACCATGGTGGTGGCGTTGCACGAGGGAAGGCTCGACGCGTTCTCCGAAGAAGTCGAGGACCTGAGCGTCGATGGCTTCTGCCGCCTCGGGGACTGGCAGCGCGGCGCGGTCCGCCAGCCCGTCTATCCGCACCTGCGTTCCACCCTGATCCACTGAGGGGCATCCCACCCAGCCGCGGGTGGGCAGGGTTTTCGTTGACGGCTCGCGGCAGACGCCGCTAAAGTGATTTCCTCGCAGATACCGATACCATGGAGGGTACCGGCCCCGAGCCCTCGCGACGAGGGCGCTCTGGAGGGATCATGTCGCTTCACCCCGTACGACGCGTCGGGGCCGCGCTGTTGTTGGCCCTGATCGCGTGCCCGGCCATGACGGCCGCCGCTTCCGTCTCGACGACTCAGACCTACACGGCTTCGGTTGGCCAGGCGGGACACCGCCGTCACCTGGGCCGGCGGGCGCGGCGCGCACCTCCCGGCGGATGCTACGCCCGCAACGCGATCGTGCTCGACCCCGCGACCGACGAAGTTCTGTACGAAAAGAACTCGGGCCTCTCGGTGCCGATCGCGAGCCTCACGAAGCTCATGACCGCGCTCGTGTTCCTCGAGCAGAGCCCCGAGCTCGATCGGATGGCCGAGGTCACGCGCACGGAGCTCTACGGGGCGGGCCACTCCCAGCTGCGCAATCGCGAGCGGGTCGCGCTCGGCGACCTGCTGCACATGAGCCTCATGTGTTCCGACAACGTGGCCACCCGGGTGCTCGCCCGAGAATCGGGGCTCTCGCCCGAGAATTACCTGGCGCGCATGAATCAGAAGGCGCTCGAGCTCGGGCTCACGCATACCCGCTACGTCGAGTTCACGGGTCTCGACGAACGCAACGTCTCGACCGCCGCCGACGTGGCACGCCTGCTCCGCGTGGCCGCGAACAACCCGGTGATCCAGCCGATCAGCACCACGCGGTCCTACGCGTTTCGCAGCGCGACGCGGCCGCATCAGATCGCGAACACGAATCGCATGCTGTACGGCCGTTACGAGATCATGGGCGGCAAGACCGGCTTCATCAGCGAGGCCGGCTACTGTCTGGCCACCTGGGTGCACACCGAAGGCCGCGACATGATCGCGGTCGTGCTCGGGGCCCCGACCAACGCGACTCGTTTCGCGGACGTGACGCGTCTCGTCCAGCGCACGCTCGCGGCCAGCATCGCGACGCCCCAGCCCTGACGGCGCGATGACCGCCGGCGATCGCGCGCGCGCGCTGACTGCCGGGCTGGTCGCGGGAATCGCCGGTGGCCTGTTCGGCGTGGGCGGGGGAATCCTGCTGGTCCCGATGCTGACCGCCTGGTTCCATGCGACCCAGCACGAGGCGCACGGCACCTCGCTCGCGGTGGTGGGCGCCACCGCGCTGGCATCGCTCGTCATTTACGGATCGCACTCGAACGTCGACTGGCTGACCGCGATCATCGTCGGGGCATCGAGCGTCTTCGCGGCGCGCCTCGGCGCGCGCCTCGCCACCCGCACGTCCTCGCGCAATCTCACGCTCGGGTTCGCGATATTCCTGCTGCTGGTGGCGGTGCGCCTGATGCTCAAGCTCCCCACCGCTCCGCTCGTCGCGCTTCCCCACGGGCTCGCCGCCGTCGCGTTGGACCTGGCGCTCGGCGTCGCGGTCGGCGTGCTCGCGGGCTACATGGGCGTGGGCGGCGGCATCATCGCGGTGCCTGCCTTCACGCTCCTGCTCGGCATGCCACAACAGATCGCCCAGGGCACATCGCTCGCCGTCATCCTGGTGACCGCGCCGGTGGGTGCGATCGAGCACGCGCGGCACGGAAACATGCTGAGGCGCATCGTCGGATGGCTGGCGCTGGGTGCGGCCGCGGGCGCGGCCGGGGCTTCGGCGCTGGTGCAGAAGGCGCCGGGCGACGTGCTCAGGAGGGGCTTCGCCCTCTTTCTCCTCGCGAACGTGGGGCTCACTTTCCTCCGCGCGCGACGCCGCGGGCGGGGGCCGGGGGCTCCGGCCGGGTCAGAAGTCTCGCGTGGAGTTTCAAGCCACTGAACGAAAGATCGCCCCGGGTATTCAACCCGGTGCCCGCCCACGGGTTCCGGAGTTCGGGCTGAGCGCGCGCGGCCGCGATCTCCCCATCCCTCCCGCGTTTTCGCTTGCCGACCGAGCCCGAAACTCGCTATCGTCATTGTGGCTTTGAAGGTGCCAAGGCAAGTTCGTCGCGCATCCGGTCCCCCCCCACCCCTTCAGCCGGCGCCCCCGTGAGGCGCGCCGGGACGATTCCGGGGAAGGGCCGCATCGGGGTCTTGCGGAGACAAGCCAGCGCGAAGTGATCGCGCGCGACGCTCGGCAATCCACGCACCACAGTTTCCACAACCGAGAGGGGACCCCGATGAAAAAGGTCGCTACCAGTCTTCTTGCCACCGCGCTCTGTCTCGCGATGGCGTCAGCGGCGTTCGCGTCGAGCGCTGTCCGCATCAGCCAGGTGTACGGCGGCGGCGGCGGCAGCACCGGCACCTACAACAAGGACTACGTCGAATTGTTCAACGATAGCGGCTCGGCCGTGAGCCTGTTCGGCTGGGCGCTCGCGTATGGCTCGGCGACCGGTACCAGCTTCGGCAGTGTGGCGGGCAACATGTTCGTCTTCCCGGCCGGCGCCTCCATCGGCCCATGCCACTACATGCTCATCGAGCTCGGCGCGCTCGGCACGAACGGTGCGCCGCAGCCTGTGGTGCCAGACTACACCACCCTTAACATCAGCATGTCGGCGACGACGGGCAAGATCGCGCTGGTCAACAACACCAACCTGAACAACCTGTGCAGCAACCCGCCGGTTTTCATCGACATCGTTGGCTACGGCCCCACGGCCAACTGTTTCGAGACCGCCCCGGCGTCGGTGCTGACCAACGCGCAGAGCCTCGTTCGCAATGGTGCCGGCATCACGGACACGGACAACAACAGCACGGACTTCTCCGTGGCGGCCACCGCCTCTACGCCGTTCCGCAACTCGGCGAGTCCCGCGAGCACGGCCTGTCTCGCGACCCCGGCGCATTCGACGACGTGGGGAACACTGAAGGTGCTGTACCGCTAGTTCGAACATTGCCGTGCCCAACACGGCATCACGGCGGCCACCCTCGAGTCGAGGGTGGCCGCTTCGTTAGGAGCGGAGCACGTCGAGCAAGACGGTGAGTGGTGAGACTTCAGCGGGCCCGCTTCGGCGTCGCGCCTCGAGGCCGCTGCTGCTCGCGCTGCTCGGCGCGGCGATCGTGGCCGCGTTTGCCGGCGTGGTGCAGAACGACTGGGTGCAGTTCGACGATCCCCGCTACGTCTACGAGAACCCGCACGTCATCCGGGGTCTGACTCTCGATGGCGTGCGCTGGTTCCTGCACGAGCCCCACAGTGGCAACTGGCACCCGCTCACCTCCATCCTGCACATGCTCGACGTGCAGTTGTTCGGGTTGAATCCGGCGGGCCACCACGCCATGAGCCTCGTGTTTCATGTGCTGAACGCGCTGCTGCTCGTCGGTGTCCTGTTCCGGTTGACGGGGGCGTGGTGGCGCAGCGTGATGGTCTCAGCCTTTTTCTCGATACATCCGCTGCGCGTCGAGTCCGTGGCGTGGATCTCGGAGCGGAAGGATGTGGCCAGCGCGCTCTTCTTCCTGCTCGCGATCGAAGCCTACCGGCGCTGGGTGGAGCGGCCGGGCGCCGGCCGCTACGCGCTGCTGATCGCGGCCTTCGCGCTCGGCCTCATGTCGAAGCCCATGCTGGTGACGCTGCCGTTCGTGCTCGTGCTGCTCGACGTCTGGCCACTGGGGCGGTTGTCAGGCGACAGCCGTGCGCCGGGCCGGCCCTCCGGTGGGCGCGCCAGGATCCGCCCGCTCGCGGGGTTGCTCGCCGAGAAATGGCCGATGATCGCGCTCGCCGTGGCCGCTTCGGTCGTGACCTTCATCGTCCAGCGCAATTCGGGCGCGGTCGCATCGACCGGATACATGTCGATCGAGCGGCGCATCTGCAACGCGCTGATCTCGTACTGGCGGTACGTCGGAAAATCGATCTGGCCGGTCGATCTGTCGGTGTTCTACCCCAACGCGCGGACGGCCGATTTCGGCGGCGCCATCGCGTCGGCGCTTGGACTTGCGCTCGTCACCTGGGCGGCACTGAGATGGCGAAAGTCGCGCCCGTATCTCGCGGTGGGTTGGTTCTGGTACCTGGGGATGGCGCTTCCGGTGATCGGGCTGATCCAGGTGGGGGGGCAGGCTTACGCGGATCGCTACACCTACCTTCCCACCATCGGCCTGCTCATCGCCGCGGTGTGGGGCGTGGGCGATCTGGTCGCGCGCTCGCGTGCCGGCCGGATCGCGGCGGCGAGCGCCTCGATCGTCGTGCTGGCCGCGCTCGCCGCGACGACCGCGCGGCAGGTTGCGGTGTGGAAGGATACGCGCACGCTGTTCGCGCACGCACTCGCGGTGACCCCCTTGAACCCCATCGCGCACCAGTACCTGGGGGATGATCTCGTCCGCGAGGGCCGATTGGAACTCGCTGTTCCTCACTACGAGTCCGCGCTGCGCATCGCCCCCGATTTCGCGGAGGTCCACAACACCCTCGGCGGGGTGCTCGGCGCGCTGGGCCGCTACGACGAGGCGATCGAGCAGCTTCGCGAGGCCATCCGGCTCGCACCCACGGCGCAGGCGCACCACAATCTGGGATTCGCATACGCGCACGAGAGCCGCATGGACGATGCGATCCGCGAGTACCGCGAAGCGCTCCGGCTCGACCCCGATTTCTATTCGTCGGTGCTCAATCTCGGAGCGGCCATCGGGGCGCGCGGCGAGCTCGCCGAATCCGAGCGCCTGCTGCGGCACGCGGTGGCGCTCATGACCGGAGACGCGGAGGCTCACCGGGCGCTGGCGGTCACGCTCACCCGCAGCGGCCGCGTCGAACACGCGATCGTCGAGTACGGCGAGATCTTGAATTCGAACCCCGACGACCTCGATGCGCTCAACAACGTGGCGTGGATTCGCGCGACGCACGCGGAAGCGATGCATCGCGACGCCGCCGTCGCGGTCCGCATGGCCGAGCGCGCGCGCGACAGGAGTCCCGAGCCGGTGGCGGTGATCTTCAGCACGCTCGCAGCAGCTTACGCCGAGGCGGGGCGCTTCCCGGAGGCGGTCACGACCTGCGAACGCGCGATTCGGATCGCGAAGGCCGACGGCCGCGCGGAGGAAGCCGCGCGATTCGGGCAGCAGCTCGCGCGCTATCGCGCCGGCAGGCCGTTCCACTTCGAGCACTAGCGAAGCGGGCGCGGCGCGCGGGCGCGCTGCCCTGCGCCGTGCAATTTGCACGGCGTTCGCAATCGTTCCGCCTCGCACGTGACGGCGGGAAAAAAACGCCCCGCCGTCAAGGGACCGTCACCCACGTCGCCACACCCGGGCCCGAGAGCTCGCGCCACGCGCGGCCCCGGGTCGGTCGCGCAATCCGCTGCGCGACAAGGCGGTGGGTCGAGCGGAGGGCGTGCGCGGAAAAATCCCCAGGACCCGGCCGCGATTTTGCTTATCGCAATGGTGTAGGCGTGGCCGGGCTCCCTCCGGCCACTGGTTCCCCTCCGAACGATGCGCTCGAACTCACCCGAACGGTTGGAGAATCACATGCCTCGCTCACTGCGGACGCGATCGCTTCGAACCCGAAAGTCAGAGCGGAGCCTGCGCGCGGGGAGCGCCGTGACCGAGCCGCTGAACGGCACCAACGGCGCCGCGGACTCCATGCCTGCATCGCTGCCGCCCAGCCGGCTGCCGGTCGATGTCACGCGCCAGGCGCAGCGTGAGATGGACCGGTTGCGTCGCCTGCCCACCGGCACGCCGGAGTCCGGGCACATCCGCGCGTACCTGCAATGGCTCTGGTCCCTGCCCTGGGAGCGCGGCGCCCCCGAGGACGCGGACCTCAAGCAGGTCGAGAAGGTGCTGGAGCGCGACCATCTCGCCCTCGACAAGGCGAAGGAGCGGGTCGTCGAGTACCTGGCCGTGCGGCGGCTCAAGCCGGACCTGCCCGGCCCCGCGCTCTGCCTGATCGGTCCGCCCGGCACCGGCAAGTCGTCGCTGGGCGCCACCGTGGCGCGGGCGCTGCAGCGTCCGTTCGTCCGCATCAGCGTGTCGGGCACCAGCGACGCCAGCGATCTCAAAGGCGTGGAGCGCACGCTCCCCGGCGCGCAGCCCGGCAAGATCGTGCGCGCGGTGCGCGAGGCCGGCGTTCGCAATCCGGTGCTCATGATCGACGGCGTCGATCGCCTCGTGGGCGAGGGCGGGCTCGGCGTGATCGAGGTGCTGCTCGAGCTGCTCGATCCCGACAGCAACGCGCACTTCGTCGACCACTACGTCGGGCTCCCGTTCGACCTCTCGCACGCGGTGCTCCTGTTGTGCGCGAACTCGGTCGACATGGTGCCCGACGCGCTGCTCGAACGCCTCGAGGTCATCGAGGTGCCGGGCTACAGCGAGGACGAAAAGCTGGAGATCGCGAGGCGCTTCCTCATCCCGCGCCTGCTCCACGATCACGGCCTCTCGCAGCGCGACGTGACGCTGCCCGAGGACGCGTTGCGCGCCATGGTGAGGCACTACACGCTCGAGGCCGGCGTGCGCAGCCTGTCGCGCCAGATCGCGACGGTGTGCCGCAAGGTGGCGCGCGCGCGCGCGACCGGGGACGGGCGCCGGCATCGGGTGACCCCCGCGAGGCTCGAGCGCTACCTGGGTCACCGCGTGTTCACGCCCGAGATGGTGGGCAAGAACGACGAGGTCGGGGTGGCGGCGGGGCTGGCGTGGACGGCGGCCGGCGGGGAGGTGCTGGTGGTCGAGGCGCTCAAGATGCCGGGCGCCGGACGCGTCACGACCACCGGCCAGCTTGGCGAGGTCATGAAGGAATCGGTGCAGGCCGCGCACTCGTACGTTCGCTCGCGCGCCGAGATGCTCGAGATCGACGCCGACACGTTCGCGAACTACGACATTCACATCCATTTCCCGGCGGCGGGCGTGCCCAAGGACGGCCCATCGGCGGGCATCACCGTGGGTCTCGTGATCGCATCGGTGCTGAGCGATCGCCCGATCCGTCACGACGTCGCGATGACCGGCGAGGTCAGCCTGCGTGGCCGTGTGCTGATCGTGGGCGGGATGCGCGAGAAGGCGCTCGCGGCGTATCGCGCGGGATTCCGTGCGATGCTGTTCCCGGCGGCGAACCTCAAGGATCTCGACGACGTTCCAGAGGACGTGCGGCAGTCGCTCGAGATGATCCCGGTCGAGACCATGGACGACGTGTTCGCGATCGCGCTCCATCGCGTGATCCTGCCGCAGCGGACGGCGGGCGGCTTCGTCATCGAGGTCGAGGAAGACGAGACGGCCGAGGCCGACGCTCCCGCGCAGCAGACCATGCGATCGGCGCGGGCGCAGCGGCCGAAGTGAAGCGGAGCTGACGCCGCGCCGCGCGCGGACTCGCCTCAGCCCGGCTCCGCGCCCTCGACGTCTTCGTCACGCACCTGGCCGCCCCGTTCGAGCGCGCCCAGGTAGTCCGCGATGATCGCGCGCGCCTCGTCGGCCTCCGTGCTCGGCACCAGGATCTCGCCCCACGCCGTCGTGGACCAGTCGCGGCGCACCGCTCCGTAGCCGGGCAGCATCGCGCTGCGCAGCACCACGTGGATGCCTTGATGCTCGAGCACGCCGGAGAGCAGGGCTCCGGCCGCCGCGTCGGGCACGCGATGGACGATCGCCGGCTCGCCCGTGCCGCGCGGCGGGTCCGCGCTCAACACGACGCGGCAGCGCGGACAGGCGGCCACCGCCGGCGGGTACGACGCGCCGCATTCCGGGCAGTAGCCCATCGCCGCGCCCGCTCAGCGACCGGCGGCGCGCGGGCCGGCGGTGACGGTCACGTGCTCGCGCAGCCGCCGCGCGGCTTCGACGATGTCTTCGCGCCGCGTCGCGAGCGAGAGCCGCACCCAGTCGCCGCATTCCGGGCCGAACGCCGTGCCGGGCAGTACCGCGACCCCGAGCGCGATCCACTCGCGTACCAGATCCCAGATGTCGCGCCCCGCGCGGGCCGCGGAGACATCGGCGAACACGTAGAACGCGCCGCGGGGCGACGGGATGCGCACCGCGCTCTGGTCGCGAAGCCCCTCGATCAGCAGATCGCGGCGTTCCTGATAGGCGCGGCGCATGGTCTCGACGGCGTCCTGCGGTCCGACGACCGCCGCGCGCGCCGCGCTCTGCACCGCCGGAAACACGCCGTGGGTGGTGTAGAACGAAAGCAGCGGGCCCATGACCGGACGCAGCGCCCGGGGCGAGACGACGTACCCCACGCGCCAGCCGGTCATCGCATACGACTTCGAGAACGTGTACACGCTGAGCGTGCGCTCCGCCATGCCGGGCAGCGACGCGATGCTCGCGTGGCGCGCGCCGTCGAACAGCAGGTGCTCGTAAGCCTCGTCGCTCACCACCCACAGATCGCGCTCGATCGCGACCGACGCGAGCGCTTCGAGCGTCGGACCATCGAGCAGCGCGCCGGTCGGATTGTTCGGCGAGTTGAGATAGATCCCGCGGGTCCTGGGTCCCAGCGCGGCACGCACGCGGTCCGCGAGTGCGGCCGGGCTCAGCGTTCCCTCCAGCAACTCGAGGTACGCGGGCAGCGTCCGATAGCGCGCGCCTTCCGCGAACCCCACCAGCTTGGGAATCGCCATCCAGTGCGGGGAGAGCACCAGCAGCTCGTCGCCGGCGCCGCGCAGGCCCGGGAACGCGAGGCACAACCCAAGCGTCCCGCCCAGCGTCATGACGATGTCGTCGGGCTCGCACCGGATGCCGTTCTCGCGCGCGAGCTTTTCGACCAGCGCCTCGCGGAGCGGCATCGAGCCGCGCGGGTCGGGATAGTGCGTCTCGCCGGCGCGCGCCGCCGCCGCGAGCGCTTCCACGATGTGCGGCGGGGTGTCGAAGTCGGGCTCGCCGCGCTCGAGGTGTAGCACTCGCTCCCCCGCCTGCTCGCGCGCGCGCGCGGCGGCCATCACCTGGCCGAGCTCGGAACTCATGCTGAGGATCGGACGGTCGGCAATCAGCTTCGGCATGGCGCTCTCCCGCGGTGGAAGCGATGTTCGCGAGATCGGACTCTAGCACGCGACTCGTGCATTCGGCACGGCCGGGCTCGCGCGGCACACGCCTTGCCTTGAACCGTGGACCTCGCTTCCGACTTCCTCCAGGGAGGCTGCGACCGTGTCGAAATTCGATCTGCGTGACATCTCCGAGCGCCTTGCCGCCTCACGGGATACCGAGGCGGTCGTGTTCGAGTTCCTCGGGTATCTTCAAGCAGTGCGGTCGGATTGGCGCGCGTCGCTGGCCTTCTACGAGGTCAGCCAGGACGCGCTGGTCAACGTTTACTCGCGTGAGGGCCGCCGGTTGTCCCGCAAGGACGTCCGGGTGCCGGTGGACTCCCTCCCGGCCCGCCTCGTGCGAAAGTTCTTCCACCCCAGTGCATTTTTCAATCACGCCGACCGCCGCTCGCTGCTGTCCCAGCTGCTGCAGTCCTCGCCCTCATACGACGTGCCCGCGGTCGAGGCCCAGGCGCTGCGCCCGCTCTGTGCGCTCCTGAACTGGACCTCCTGCGTCTGCGTTCCACTCGCCGACCAGGAGGACATGCTCGCGATGCTGATCATCGCGAGCGACAAGAAGAACGCGATCGGCAGCAAGGCGATCGGCGAGCTCATCCCGCTCAAGGCGATCGCGGCGCTCGCGCTCTCGCAGCACCTCTACCGCGGCGCGCAGAGCGCGCCGGGCCGGGCCCCGGTCGCGAAGCCGGGCGCGGCGGCCGCGGAATTTCAGGAGCACATCCGCCGGCTCGGCGCGCACGCCGCGCAGCTCGAGAACGAGAATCGAACCAAGTCCGACCGGCTGCAGGCGCTGGCGGGCGAGATCGAGTTGCTCGACAAGAATTCGACGCAGTACAAGCACGAGGTCGAGCGGGTGAAGTCCCAGCTGTTCGCGCTCGAGGAGCAGTCGACCGCAGCGACCCAGCACCTCAACGAGGCCTACTCCCGTCTCGGCGCGGCCGAGGAACGCCTCCAGGCGCTCCAGCAGACCGTGGGCTTCATGAAGGAGGTCTGCCAGGTGCTGTCACAGGAACACGACCGCGAGGAGTTCACGCGCACGCTGGTCTCTTGGTTCTGCGACCACTTCGGCGTCGAGCGCTGCAGCCTGATGCTGCTCGACGACGCACGCGAGTCGCTCCACATCGCCGCGCAGCGCGGCATCGAGCCGTCCGTGGCCTCGCAGGTGAGGGTCCGCATCGGCCAGGGCATCGCCGGCTGGGTGGCCCACAACCGCAAGCCCCTGTTCGTGCGGGTCAAGGACGACGCGAACGGCGTCCACCACACCGGGCAGGACGCCTACAACTCGGACTCGTTCATCTGCGTCCCGCTGATCCACAACAACCGGCTGTGCGGCGTGATGAACCTGAGCAACAAGCGCAGCGGGATGCCGTTCGAGGACTACGACCTGGATCGCGCGCTGCTCGCGGGATCGCTGCTCGCGATCTCGCTCGCCGATCAGGACCGCGCGCGCCGCACCGAGGCGTGGGCCTGAGGCGGACCCGGGCGCCGCATCCAGGCATCGACCCCACACGGGAAGCCGCCGCCACGCGAAACGCGCCGCTGGAGCGATCCGGCGGCGCGTCTCGCGTGGGCCGCGCGATCGGCTAGAAGTCCTTGCGCCGCGCGATCGCCACGGCGTCGAGCGCGAGCAACCGCCGGCTTCCCGTCAGGGCGGGCCCGCTCGCGGGCGGGCGCAGCGTGGTCGTGATGCTCATCCGCATGCGCTTCTTCGTGAACAGGTCGGCGACACGGGGATCGTCGCCGAGCGTCGCGGTCACGGTGTCGCTGACCCCGGGGGACAGCGTCACGGGCAGCACCAGCGCGGCCGGCGTGGTGAGCGGATCCGTGTTCTCGTCGCTCAGGTAGACGCGCAGCGTGTCCGCGCCCGATCCGGTCAGGTCGGTGAAGGTCGCGCGCGTCGTGATCGTCACGCTCTGGACGACGGCGGCGCCGCTCAGGCCTTCGAGCAGATTCACATCGAGGTCGTTCACCAGGACCGAGGTCACGGGGAAGGGCGACGGCGGCAACGGCCCGAACGTCTGGCCGGCCTGGGCCGGGCTCAGGAAGCTGAGCACGTCCACGCGCAGCACGAGCCGGTGATTGCCGCAGCCGGCCAGCATCGCGGCCAGGCCGCAGCATAGGACGAGGCGCCGGAGGTTCATGGATTTTCCCCTCGGTAGAACGTGAGCCCCGCTCCGAGATCGATCCCGCGCTCGCGCGAGAGATTCCGGCTCTGCGAGGCGACCGCGAGATCGAGCCCCACGCCTCCCATGCGCAGCCCGATGCCGCCCGCGTACTGGATCTCGCGGTTCGCGTCGTTCGAGAGCCCCGCCCGCCACGCGACCCGGCCGGCCCACAGCTCGGCGCCGAGGTGCGCCTGGACCTGATGGAGGCCGCTCAGGACGTCGGCCGCGACCAGCACG
This sequence comes from Candidatus Eiseniibacteriota bacterium, assembly GCA_041483195.1. Taxonomy (GTDB): domain Bacteria; phylum Eisenbacteria; class RBG-16-71-46; order RBG-16-71-46; family RBG-16-71-46; genus WS-2. Next base: position 33,132 of record JBGPFC010000017.1, on the reverse strand, counting down.
CGGCCGATGCGCTCTTCCGCGCTCACGGTGACGGTGGTCGGCACCCGGCTCGTGAAGGCCGTGCCCTTGCTCAGCGTGCTGTCGACGTATTCGCCCGTCGCGCTGTCGCTGTACGCGAGGGTCTCCCGCACGCGCCAGTGGATGCGGGTCGCGACGTTCTCGACGCCAACGCCCAGCTCGAGTCCCCCCGCGAGCCACACCAGACCGAGGTCGAACCCTTCGCCGATGCCCCCGTCCGACGGCCCGGCGCTGCGCATGCGTCCCGTATAGCTCACGTCGACCGGATCGGTCCCGAACAGCGTGTCGGTGGTGGTGAAGACCGCGACGTTGTCGGCGTCGCCGTACGCGAGGCCGCGGAGCAGCTTGAATCGCACGCCGGCATAGAGCCCCGCGCCGTCGCCGCGCGGGTCGCCCCGCTCCATGACCGGGGCGGCCCAGCCGAGCTGCGCGCCCGCCGCGACCTGGCCGTGCGCCTTGTCGAACAGCGCGTACTCGGTGCGCGGCGTGAACGCCGCGCCCTCGGCCAGGGCCGCGTGCAGCGCGTCGTTGAGGTGCAGATCGTTGTCGTATTCGACGAGCGGCGCGAGCCCGAAGAAGATCCGCTTCGCTCCGAACGTGACCGCGGGCGCCTCGGCGACGGCAGCGATCCGGCTGTGGTCCTTCGGGAAGATGGCGGCGATGTCGCCGAGGTCCGCGGAGAGGCTGTTCTTGCTCACCGCGACCGTGATGTCGCTCGATGGCGTCTTCGGCTGGACCAGCGGGAGGTTCCAGGGGGGATTGTAGAGGAGGTTCGTGAGCTCGAAGACGTTGAAGTCCGGATCATTGGAATCGAAGGTGGGCAGATCGGCCAGGAACGGAATGAGCCCGATCGGCAGCGAGAACGTGCGCTCGGTCGCGGGCGCGGCGGGCACGGCGCGATACGCGACATTGCGTCCGCTGAACCCACTGCCACCCCCGGTCAGAATCACGCCACCCATGGCAGTGCGCCGTGCACTGACCATCTGCGCGCGCGCGCTTCCCGATGGCGCGAGCAGCAGCACGATCAGCGTGGCAAACCAGTAGCGCTGCACGGTTTTGAGACTCCAGGCGATGCGCCGAACCGGGCGCGGGGTGCCGCTATGGTGAGGGGTGCGGCGGTAGAACCGCAAGGACCGGGCCAGAAGCGGGTGATGCGCGGTACGCCCGGTCAGCCGTTCGCGGAGAATCGCGCGAGCGCTCTGCGGTGCGATTCGAAGGCGATCCGCTTCGGCAGCCGGTCCAGCGAAAAATAGCGCGCCGCCGTCGCGTCGTCGCCGGGCACGAGCGTTCCGTTCGCGCGATCCGCGGTGTAGAGAATGAGCACGGAGCGCACGCGCGGATCGTCGAGACCGGCGTACACGCCGAACAATCCCGTGAGCCGCACGCGGATCCCGGTTTCCTCGAACAGCTCGCGCCGCGCGCAGCGCTCCGGGGTCTCGCCGTACTCGATGAAGCCGGCGGGCAGGCACCAGGCGCCGGGACGCGGCGCATAACGCCGCTTCACCAGCAGCACGTTGCGATCCGGCGCGAGAATCACGCCCGCCGCGGGGGCGGGATTGCGATAGTAGATGAATCCGCAGCCGGGGCAGGATGGGCGCGGGCTGCCGTGATCGTCGCGCCTGACGAGGCGCGTCGCGCAGCGCGGGCAGAAGCGAACGGGACGGGGCGCGGGCATCGGGCCCGTGAGGCTAAGCTGCGCTCGGGATGCGCGCAAGCCCGGACCGGAGCGATCCGCGGCGGCTCATCGCGCCGCGGATGGCAAAAGGAGAGCCCGGCCGTCGTCGCCCGGCCGGGCCTCCCGCTCGCCGCCGCTGGAGGGAGCGCCGCGCTGCTCCTTCCCGTCCGCCGCATCGCCCCTTGCAGAAGCCTGATATTGCGGATCGAGTTGGACGGCGCCCCCCCGAGGCGGCGGCGAGCCTGCCTGCCTCGCTCAGTTGTGGTTCATCTCCTTGATCTGATCGCGCAGCTCGCGCAACTCGCGGCGCAAATCATCGAGCTGCCGCCGTACGTCGCCCTGATCGCCCGCGCCGTCCGTGGAATGCCACCGCAGCTCGCCGTCGCGCATGCCGAGCGGTCCCGAGCGATCGATCCGCATCACGTGAGGCGCCTCGGCCAGCTCGGTCGTGACGGTGCGCGATGCGCCCTTGTGCATCACGGTGAGCGTGGCCTGCTTGTCTGCGTCGCGCAGGGCGCTCACGAGATCGTCGGCGTCGTAGACCGCCTTGTCACCGACGCGCGTGATGACGTCGCCCGACTTCAGCCCGGCGCGTTCGGCGGGCGTGTCCTTGAGCACCTCGATCACGAGCACGCCCTTGCCGTCCTTCACGCCGAAGTAGCCGCCCAGATCGGGATTCAGGCTCTCGACGCGGACGCCCAGCCGGCCGCGGCCCATGCCCAGCATGCCGAGCCCTCTCCCGAGACCCTCGAACGAGAAATTCCCGTCGCCGTTCTTGAAAGTGAACTCCCGGATCCGCGGCGCGCGCGGCGCCGCGGGCGCGGCGGGTGCGTCGGGAGGCTCCGGCGTCTCGGGCGCCTCGTTCCATTCGGGCGTTTCATCGTCCTCGGGCCGCGCCGCGAGCGTCGCGGTGAGCGTGCGTCGCGTCTTGTCGCGAACGATGCGCAGCGATACCGATTTTCCTGCCGCCTCCGCGCTCACCGCGCGAGCGAGACCGCTGGATGAAGCGATCGTGGTGGAGTTGAAGCCGACGATGACGTCGCCCTGCTTCAATCCCGCGCGATCGGCGGGGCTGTCGGGCACGACGCTCGTCACGATCGCTCCGTCGCCGTTGTATCCCAGGCCTTCGCGCAACTCGGGGGTGAGCGTCTGCGAGTACACCCCGAGCCACGCCGGTGAATCGTCATCTGCGGATGAGCGGGTCGCCGAGACGACGAGCGATCCGAGCGCGAGCGCGCTCACTGCGGCCACCCAGAATCCTGACTGCCTGCGCATTGAGGTTCTCCCTGTGCTAGCGTGGTCGGCCGGGAGTCGTGAGACCCCCGGCGCCTCCAGTTACAACAGCATTGGACGGTTGCCGGTTCCCGGAAGTTGCCCACCCGCCCTCCCCGGTCCCGCCATGCGCGTCAACGAGCTGTCAATCCTCGACATTCAGGACCTCGCGCTCGGTGGCAAGGCGATCGCCCGGCAGGACGGCCGCGTGGTCTTCGTGGACCGCGGTCTGCCTGGCGACCGCATCGAGGCCCGGATCACGAGGGTCAAGCGCAGCTTCGCGGAGGCTCGCCTCGAGCGGATCGAGCGCGCCGCTCCCGATCGCATCGAGCCGCGCTGCCCGCACGTCGCGCGCTGCGGCGGCTGCCGGTTTCAGGAGCTGGATTACGCGCGGCAGCTCGAGGCGAAGGAGCGGCAGGTGCGCGAAACGCTCGTGCATCTCGGCGGCATCGCCGAGCCCCGGGTGCGCGCCATCGTCGGCGCGCCCGAGGTGTTTCGCTATCGCAACAAGATGGAGTTCAGCTTCGCGCCGGATGCCGGGGGGGTCGCGCGGCTCGGGCTCCACGATCGCGGCGCGTTCGACAGCGTGTTCGAGCTCGAGGACTGCCTGCTGCCCAGCGCGCTCACGGTCGAGATCGTGCGCCTCACGCAGCGCTTCGCGCGCGATCGCGCGTGGCGCGCGTACCACCCGCGCCAGCACCATGGCGACGTGCGCTTTCTCACGGTGCGCCATCTGCCGCTCACCGACGAGTGCGCCGTGCACCTGGTGGCCGCGGCCGGCGAGATGGCGGGGCTCGAGGAATGGGCGCGCGCGGTGGCCGCGCTCTCGAAGGCGGTGAAGACCGTGACGCTGCTCATCAACGACTCGCGCGCCAACGTCGCGTTCGGCGAGCGGGAGCGCGCGCTGATCGGCGACGGCGTGATCCGCGAGCGCCTGCTCGATCTCGACTTCGAGGTTTCGGCGAACGCGTTCCTGCAGACCAACAGCCGCCAGGCCGAGGCGCTCTACCGCGCGGCGCTCGAGGCCGCGGGAATCACGGAGGGCGAGACCCTGCTCGACCTGTACTGCGGCACCGGAACGCTCACGCTGCTGTTCGCGCGCGCCGCGCGCGAGGCGATCGGCGTCGAGAGCGTCCCGGACGCGATCGCGCTCGCGCGACGCAACGCCGCGCGCAACGGCATCGCGAACGCGCGCTTCGTCGAGGGCGAGGCGCGCGCCGTGCTCCGCGAGTGGGCGCGAGGCGAGCGTCCGGACGCGCCCCGGCCGCAGGTGGTGGTGGTGGATCCGCCACGCTCCGGGCTTCACCCGCGCGTGGTGGCGCGCGTCACCGAGCTGCATCCGCGGCGCGTGGTATACGTGTCGTGCAATCCGGGGACGCTCGCGCGCGATCTCAAGGATTTCGCGGCCGGGGGCTACGCCCTCGACGAGGTCACGCCGTTCGATCTCTTCCCGCACACGCCGCACATCGAGTGCGTCGCGCGTCTCGAGCCGGCGCGCACGGGCTGATGCGGCTCGCGCTCCGGCGCGCGCGGCCGGCCGCGTCGCCCGGCTAGTTCCCCGCGCGGCGGTAGGCCGCCATCCCGCCATCGAGATTGAACACCTGCCGGAATCCCGCGGCCGCGAGCGCGTCGGCCGCGCGGGCGCTGCGGGCTCCGACCCGGCACACCGCGACCACGGGCCGGTCCTTCCATGCCTCGATCTCCACGAGGCGGTGGTCGAGCTCGGGGAGCGGGATCTGGCGCGCGCCGTCGATGTGACCCAGGTCGTCGTTCCATTCATCCGGGTTCCGGACGTCGAGCACCAGCGCGTCGGGATGCGCGCCGAGGAAGCCTCTCACCTCCGCGGCCCGCAGATGCCCCACCCTCGCCCCCGGAACGGCCTCTGCGCCCGCCCCCGGGGTCTCCGCCACGGCGCCGCCCGGTCGCGGGCTGGCGCAGCCCGCCATCAGGACCAGCGCCAGCGGCGGGCCCCACCATTGCAAAGTGCCTGACATGGACGCCTCCCTCGCTGTGCTACCGTTTCCCACATGAATCTCCGAATGCTGTCCCGTCTCATGTGGCCGCTCGCGCTGCTGGTCGGGCTGGTGGGCGCGGCCCCCGCTCCGCCCGGCGGCGTCATCGACAGCGGCGGCTACCGCGTCTACCAGGGCGATCGCGCGCTCGGCACCGAGACCTTCTCGTTCGAGAATCACGGCGACAGCCTGATGATCATCTCGCACGTGGCTCAGACCCTGCAGGGCCCCGACGGCGACCTGCCCATCGACAAGCAGGTCGCGGTGGTCGTGAGGCCTCTCGACTACGACCTCAAGTTCTACCAGTCCCGTCTCAAGATCGGCGGCCGCGAGCTCGTGCGCGGGCTCTGGGTCAACGACACGGCGTTCACCTCGTATCGCGAAGGCGGCGGCCACGGCGAGGGCGACCGGCTGGTGCGCCCGCCCGGGCGCATGTTCGTCGTGGATTCGCAGGTGTTCGTGCTGTTCGACATCATGTGCCGGAACCTGTACGACCGCGTCTTCGACAGCCGCCCGCTGCAGGTGGTGGTGCTGGGCGACCGCGACAGCGTCATGGAGATCACCGCCACCGACCTCGGGAAGGAGACCCTCCGCTGGGGCGCGAAGCCGGTCGTCACCCGCAAGCTCCGCTTCGCGGACGCGCGGACCGAATATCTCGCGTGGATCGGACCCGATGGGCACATGCTGCGGCTCGCGCAGCCGGCGAACGAATTGCGCGTCGAGCGCGACGCGCCGCCGGTCAAGCCGGCCGCGAAGCCCCCGCGCGGGAATTGATCCACTCCAGCAGCAATCGCACGCCGAATCCGGTCGGACCCTTCGGCTCGTGCGGGCGGTCCGCCACCGTCCACGCCGTGCTCGCGATGTCGAGATGCGCCCATTTGAGCCCGCGCGCGAAGCGCTTGAGGAACACGGCGCCCAGGATCGCGCCGCCTTCGCGCACCGAAGAGTTCACGAGATCGGCGGTGTCGCCCTTCATCTCTTCGGCGTACTCGTCCCACACCGGCATGCGCCACAGCCGCTCCCCGGTGGCCTCCCCCGCGGCCGTCAGCTCGGCCGCCAGCGCGTCGTCGTCTGTGAACAGCCCCGCCGCGAGATGGCCCAGCGCGATCGAGATCGCGCCGGTCAGCGTCGCGAGATCCACCACGACGTCAGCCTCGAGGCGCTGCGCGTAACTCAGCGCGTCCGCGAGCAGCAGGCGGCCCTCCGCGTCGGTGTTCGTCACCTCGATGGTGACGCCGTTCAGCGCGCGCACCACGTCGCCGGGCTTGAGCGCGCGGCCGCCCGGCATGTTCTCGGCGGAGGGGATGAGTCCGATCACGCGCGCGCGAGGATCGATCGTGGGAAGCGCGGCGAACGTGCCGAGCACCGCCGCGGCCCCCGACATGTCGTACTTCATCTTCTGCATGTTCTCGCGCGGCTTGAGCGAGATGCCGCCGGTGTCGAACGTCACGCCCTTGCCGATCAGCACGATGGTCGGCGGCTTCGCGCCGCGCACGGCGCGCGGAGCGCGCTCGAGCACGATGAAGCGCGGCGGATGGATGCTGCCGCGGCCGACCCCGAGCAGCGCGCCCATGCCCAACCGCTCGAGCTGCGGCACGCCCAGCACCTCGACGCGGGCGCCGCACTGGCGGCCGATCTCGCGCGCCCGGTCGGCGAGTCCTTCGGGAGTGAGGTCCTGTCCGGGCGTGTTCGCGAGATCGCGCGCGAGGCACGCGCCTTCCGCGATGCGCGCGCCGCGCTCCACGGCGGGTGCGAGCCGTTTCGCGAGCGCCGGATCCTGCTCGAAGATCTCGACGCTCCCGAGTGGAGCGGCCGCGGCCTCGCTGCGGTACGCTGTGAAGCGGTAGTGCCCAAGGACCGAGCCCTCGGCCACCGCCTGCGCCGCGCGCTCGGGGTCGAGCCCCCCGCGCCCCGCGCCGTGCACGACGGTGGTCAGCGATCGGGCGCCCAGCTCCCGCGCGCGCCGAGCGGCGCGGCCCGCGGCCTGCCGCACGCGGTGCGCCGTGAGCTCCGCGCGCGGCCCGAGGCCGACCAGGATGAGTCGCGCCGCCTTGAGGCCCGGCGGGTAGAGCACGGCCACATCGAGGAAGCGTCCCGTGAAATCGCCGCGCTTGCGGATCGCGCGGATCGCCCCGCGCGTGGCGCGGTCCACGGCCGCCGAGGCGCCGCTCAATTCGCGCTCGCCTTCGAGAATCCCGAGCGCGAGCGCACCCGCGCGCCGGGCGGTGACGTTGCCGCGACGAAGCACCACATCCATGCGCCACCTCCGGAGGAGTCGTACGCGCGTGAGGCCGATTGCGCGCGCGAGCGTAACGGATGCCCGCGATTCGCCCAAGCCGTCCGATCCGGACGCATCGCCGGCGCGAAAACGTGTTAGCCTGCGCGGGCCTCGCTACCGATACCCCGTCGCGGTGGCCGGGGCCGGGTGACCGGACGCGCACCGCTCCCGCGCGCGCTCCACGAGACTTGAGACGGGCTTCGACGATGACGACGCGGCGAACCAGGCCGCCAGGCCGGCGCCAACGCCGGAATCACGAGGAGGATCACTCTTATGCGTCGAATGGCATGGATGCTGGGCATCACGCTGATGGTGGTGACGCTTGCAGGTTGCGCCAAGAAGTCCGAACAGGCCGCGGCGACCAGCAGCGACAGCCTGCTCTCCGCGAACCCGGTCGAGACCCCGCAGGGCGACATCACCCCGCAGTCGCAGTATCAGGAACCCAAGCCGCAAGCGCAGGCTCCGCCCGCGCCAGCGGCCGCCCCGGCTTCGAAGCCGAAGTCGAAGCCGGCGCCGCAGGCGACCGCCCCCTCGAATCCCGGCGTCGCGATGCCGGCGGGAACGGGAATCAAGATCACGGTGAACGCGCAGATCTCCTCCGAGACCGCGAAGCCGGGCGATGCGTGGACCGGAACGGTGTCGGCTCCGGTCGTGATCGGAATGGCCGCGCCGATTCCGGCGGGCAGCACGGTCTCGGGTGTGGTGCTCGCCTCGGAGGGCGCGGAGAAAGGCTCGCGCGCCTTCCTCGTGCTGGGCGTGCGCTCCATCGACGTCGGGGGAACCAGCCACGCGGTTCACGCGACCGCCGACAGCATCATCGCGGGCTCGACGCGCGCGCGGAACCTCGGCGCGATCGCGGGCAGCGCGGCGGCCGGCGCGCTCATCGGCAAGGCGGTGGGCGGGAGCAACAAGGGCGCGCTGATCGGAGGCCTGATCGGGGCGGCGGCCGGAACCGGCGCCGTCGCGAAGAGCAAGGGCTATCAGGTCGTCATCAAGGAAGGCACCGAGCTGGTGTTCAACACCAACGACGTGATCGTCATGAAGTGAGCTTCGCCGGAATCCGCCGGCGCGCCGCGCCCATCCGCGCGGTGTCGCATGGCGCCGGCGCCGTGTGGAATCGCGACGGGGCGGAGTCCTTCGGGCTTCCGCCCCGTTCGCGTGGTGTCCCCGTTCGGGCCGACCGCGTTCACGGCGGTGGCCGCATGGGTACACGCTCCGGCCCGGTTTCGACGCGCCCGCGTTGCGCGGCAACGGCTTGGCGCGCGGCCGCGCGTGGCATGGGGAGTGCAGTGCGCTGCCCCGTCCCCATCGCATTCCTTGCCCTGATGTTCCCGGCCGGTTCTCGATCCGGCGGTCCAGAGGAGGACGGAATCACATGAAGGCAACGTTCCGCTTCGCCATCGCGCTCTTCATCGTGGCCGGGTTGTCGAGCGGCTGCGGCAAGAAAACCAGCACTCCGCTTTCGCCGGTGGGCGCCTCTTCGAGCGGCGGCTCGTCAGGCACTCCCGCCAACGATCAGGCCGAGGCCTCATCCGCAATGGCCGCGGCGCCCGAGCTGATCGAAGACGGCGTGTTCGAGAGCCCGGACCAGGGCACGCTCCCGTCCGGCCCCGGCGGGTTCGCGGCGATCCGACCGCTCATGTACTGGCGGAACATCACGAGCGTCGACCGCAGCTTCGAGTTCGCGTTCGCGGACACCGACACGACCGGCCGGCCGACGACCGCGATCGTCACCTTCCACAAGCTCCTGAAGGGCACGTTCAACATCGCGACCGGCCCCCGGCCCGAAGTCGCCGCGAGCGACAGCATGCGCCTGCTGATCGTGCGCAAGCCGCTCGCCGACCACTGGGTGCGCCGCGTGCTCCTGAAGCGCGTGCGCGGTGACGGCGACAACGACGACCGCAACCGCCGCTGGCGGATCGCGGCGTCGTCCGGCGTCGAGGTCACGTCGCGGAGCGCCACCACGAAGATCCTGAGCCTCAAGATCGCGACGGCCGATCGCGAGACCACCGTCACCGATCCGCTCGCGTTCTTCCGGTTGCGTCAGTTCATGGCGTTCGACGCCGGCGACAGCGTTCGGCTCACGGTGACGACGGGGCGCAACGACGATGTCGTGGTGCTGATGTCGCGCGGGCTGCGCGCGATGTTCCACAACAACGGCGACAACACCTACACCGGCGTCTGGCGCTCGCCGTTCTGGAGGGGCGTGAACCATCTCGGCGTGAACGCGTTCTCGCACGGCACGCTGTTCGACGACACGCTCCCGTACGACTCGCAGGCCTGGATCCTGCCGTTCGTCGTGCGGCCGACCATGCTGGCCAACTTCATTCCCTAGGAATCCAGGGGACGAGAGTCCCGAAGCGAAGGGGCGGCTTGCCTGCGGGCGGGCCGCCCTTCGCGTCGCGCCCGGTCAGGCTTCGTCTTCGGGAGCGTCGGCGCCGCGGCGGGCGCGGAACAATTCCACCCACGCCTCGAGATCTTTCTTCGTGAGGGTGGACGGCTTCTCGGGCTCGCCGCTGGATGCCGGCCCCAGCACGCTGGCGAGGAACAGATCCGCGAGCGCGATGTCGGCCCCCATCCCGCGGGCGTGGCGCGCCACCTCGAGATCGGACGTCACCACCGTGAGGTGTTCCACCCGGTCGATGCGCTCTTCGACGATCTTCCGGATGAGATCGTCGGCCTTGTCGGGGGGCACGGAGTAGCGCTCCTCGACCTCGCCGTGCCGCTGGTCGTGCCCCCGGACGGCCGCCCCGTCGAAGACGACGATGAAGTCCGCATCCCGCCCCATGCTCCACGCCAGCAGATTGAGCAGCTTCTCGCGCGACTCGCGCAGCGTGCGTCCCTCGCCCGGCTTGAGCGCGGGCGTGCGCAGAATGAGGTTGTAGGCGTCCACCACGACGAGCCGCTTCGACATCGGGCCTCCCGGGGACATGACTGCGGCGCGCCGCTCGCGAGGCGCGCCGCAGTCTAGCACGGGTGGAAGGCCGGTCAGGGCTTCCCGCCGCTCCCGGTGTGAACGATGCGGCCGTTGTCTCCCACCGCCCAGCCGCGGAGCGCGTCCACGAAGAACACGGCGTTCAGCGGATTCGTGGCGGGGACCGCCTGCGATTGCCAGGTCGCGCCGGCATCGTCGGTCCGCAGCACCAGGCCGCTGCCGTCGAACCCCACCGCGAAGCACAGCGAGTCGCCGGGGCAGGCCACGCCTCCGAGCTGATTCGTCGCGCCGCTGTTCTGAAGCGACCAGACCGGCAGGTTCGCCACGTCGCTGGTGCGCGGCGTCACGCCCTGCAGTCCCGCGGCGAGCGCGACGAATTCCGAGCGCCGCTTCACGGCACGGAGCGATTGAGCGGTGACCGGGGACTCGAGGGTCCAGCTCAATCCGCGATCCACGGTGCCGAGAATGGTGCCGTTGTCGCCAACCGCCCAGCCTCGGCGCGTGCCGGCGAACGAGACGCCGCGCAGCGCGAAGCTCGTGGGATTCTGCTTCGACCACGTCGCGCCCCAGTTGTTGGTGCGCAAGATCGCCCCCGAGCTGCCGACGATCCACCCGGTGTCCGCGAACGCGAAGGTGACGCCCATCAGATTTTCGCCGGCTCCGGTCGGGATCAGGCGCCAGGTGTTGCCGCCGTCGGTGGTGTGCAGCGCGGTTCCCCCGTTGCCGACGGCCCATCCGCTGTCGGCGTCGGTGAACCACACGGCGTTCAGGTTGAAGATCGTGTTGCTGATCTGACGCGCCCACGTCGCACCCGCGTCGGTCGTGGCGAGGATCTCTCCGCCGCCGCCGACGACCCATCCGTGACGGCCATCGGCGTCGAAGAACACGCCGTTGAGCTGGCGGGCCGAGTTGCTGACCTGCATCAGCCACCCGCCGGTCGCGGGCAGCACCAGGATCGCGACGCTGTCGGTCTTGTCGGACGCGTGCGCGATGAGCAGCGCCGTGCCTTCGGATTTGCCGAGGACCCGGCCGCCGCCATCCACCGTGAAGACCGCGGTGTTGGTGCTGATCCAGGACGCCGCGGCGGCCGCCACCGGCGCGCCGCCGGTGTCGAACGCGGTGGCCGAGAACTGGATCGAGCCGTTCGACTTGACGGTGTCGGCGACCACGGTGGTGTCGCTCCCAACGGAGATGACGACGCGCGACAGCGGGGGCAGCACGATCGGGGCGAGCAGCTTCTTGGTGCCGCAGCCGGCGGCGGCGAACATCGCGAGCAGCGACACGAACGCCGAAGCCGCGCGGACGGCACGCGGCAGACCGGAATCTCGATTCGAGGCCATGAACGCGTTCTTCCTGGGCTGAGGTGACGATCGCGGGTCCTTGATGGCGCCCGGATCCGGGCGATCGGTACGGCGGAGCGCACGGTAATTCTAGGACTATCTATCGGCCTCGCGGGGGGTTCGGTTGACGGGATTCTTCGCGGATCGTCGCGGCCGCGGTGGGCGCGCCGAGCCGGAGGCCAGGGGGTCCGCGGGCGGCGCCCCGTCCGGCCCGCGCCGGTCGGCGCCCGGTCCGCGCTGGTCGCCATCGGCCGACGAAGCCTTGAGACGATGCGGCGATTCTCCTAGTGTCTGCGCGCTCGCACGCTCCGTACTCGGCTCGCCCCGAAGCGACGCGACGCGCCGGCCATCCGGGAGGGGTTCATGCTCGAAGTCCGTGACGTCGTCAAGACCTACGACCAGCGCGCGGTGGTCCACCGCGTCTCGTTCGACGTTCATCCCGGCGAGATCTTCGCGCTGCTCGGGCCCAACGGAGCGGGCAAGACCACGCTGATCCGGATGATCACCGACATCCTGCGGCCCGACTCCGGCACCATCATGCTCGACGGACGCCCGATCGGCGGCCTGCGCCGCAACGAGATCAGCTACCTCCCGGAGGAGCGCGGGCTCTATCGCCGCGTGCGCGTGATCGAGGCGCTCGCCTACTTCGGAACGCTGAAGGGGATGAGCGGTCGCGCGGCGCACGACGAAGGGATGGCGCTGCTGGATCGCGTGGGTCTCAAGGACTGGAGCGCGAAGCAGGTGCAGGCGCTGTCGAAGGGCATGCAGCAGAAGGTGCAGCTCTGCACCGCGCTGATCGGCAGCCCGCGCCTCATGATCCTGGACGAGCCGTTCAGCGGCCTCGATCCGCTCAACGTGGATCTGCTCGAGGAAATCCTGCGCGAGCGCCGGGCGGCGGGCGCCACCGTCCTGCTCTCGACCCACCAGATGAACAAGGTCGAAGAGCAGTGCGACCGCGCGCTGATGATCAACCGCGGCCACATGGTGCTGTACGGGACAGTGCGCGACATCCGCCGCCAGTACTCCGACGACGCGCTGCTGGTGCGGTCGAACACCATGCCGGCGCGCGTGGCCGGAGTCCACAGCATCGAGGCGTTCAACGGCGACCACAAGCTCACGCTCGAACCCGGGGTCGCGCCCCGCGCGGTGCTGCAGGCGCTGCTCGCGGCGGACGTCGCCATCGAGCAGTTCTCGCACGCCACGCTTCCGCTCGAGGACATCTTCGTGAAGGTGGTGCGCGAGGGGCTGGGCCTCGATCACGGGCAGAGCGGTCCGCCCACCGTGGACGAGGCGCTGGTGGCGGGAGGTGCGCGATGAGCTTCACCCCGGCCCGGGCCTTTACCATCGCGCGGCGCGAGTATCTGACCACGATCCGGAGAAAGGCGTTTCTCTTCACGATCATCGGCACCCCCGCGCTCTACGCGTTCCTGATGTTCATCATGATCAAGCCCCAGATCAGCGAGCGCCTCGAGCAGATGAAGAACTTCCGGGTGCTGGGCGTCGTGGACTCATCGGGCTCGTTCGCAGACGGTTCGCGTGAGATCAAGGGCGTCGTTTCGTCGGACGTCAACCTGATGGGTCCGCGTACGGCGGCGCCGAAGACCACGTCGTTCCGCACCGAGGTGCGGTTCTTCGGAGACCAGGCAGGCGGCGAGCACGCGCTGCGCGACAGCACGATCAACCAGCTGCTGGTGATTCCGGCCGACTACCTCGCCACGGGCAAGCTGCGGCGCTACGCGGCATCGACGAACATCTTTTCATCGTCGGACGAGCGCACGGTGTCGGGATGGATCGTGCGAAGCCTCCTCCACGGCGAGGCCGATTCGCTGCGCATCGCGCGGGTCGTGAGCCCGGCGCACGGCATGGATCTCTACACGCTCAACCCGCAGGGCGTCTTCGAGCTGCACGACGACCGGCGCGAGCTGTTCGACTTCCTGCTGCCGTTCGCCTTCGGGATGCTGATGGGTCTCTCGATCGTGATCGGCGGCCAGTACCTGCTGCAGGGGGTGGCCGAGGAGAAGGAATCGCGCATCCTCGAATCCATGCTGTGCACGGTGAGCTCCGAGGAGCTGCTCACCGGCAAGCTGCTCGGGCTCGGCGCCGCGGGGCTCACCATCGTCGGCTCCTGGATCGCGATGGGATCCACGATGGCCGGCCCGGCGCTGGCGCTCGCGCAGGTGCAGGTTCCGCCCGCGATGATCGCGCTCGCCGTGATCTACTTCCTGCTCGGCTACCTATTCTACGGCGGGCTCATGACCGGGATCGGGGCGATGACGAACAACATGCGCGAGGCGCAGCAGTTCGCGTTCATGTTCACGTTCATGAACTTCATCCCCTTCTACATGATGACGTCCATCATCGGCCGCCCGAGCTCGAACCTCGCGGTCGGGCTCTCGATGTTCCCGCCGATGGCGCCGGTGGCGATGATGCTGCGCATGAGCGCGCCCAACGCCGCGGTGCCCCCGTGGCAGATCGCGCTTTCCATCGGGCTGCTCGCCGGCACCGCGCTGCTGGTCCTGCTGGCCACCGCGCGCGTGTTCCGGATCGGGCTTCTCATGTACGGCAAGACGCCCACCCTTCCGGAGATCATGCGCTGGGTCCGGCAGGGTTGAGCCGCGCGCCGAACGCAAGCCCGACGTGACCGGTTCGACGCCAGCGCCCGCGCCAGGCGCGGAGTTCCCGCGCTGGCGCGTGTTTCCGGCGCTCGCGCTCGGCACGCTGATGGCGACGCTCGACATCAGCGTCGTCAACATCGCGCTCCCCACCCTCGCGCGCACCTTTCACGCGCCGCTCACCACCATCGAGTGGGTGGTGCTCGCGTACGTCGTGACCATCACCGGCCTGTTGCTCGCCGCCGGCCGACTCGCCGACATGGTCGGGCGCCGCCTCGTGTACGGGACCGGGCTCGCGATCTTCACGCTCGCATCGGGGGCCTGTGCGGCGGCGGTCTCCGCGCCGTGGCTGATCGCGGCGCGCGCGCTGCAGGGGATCGGCGCGGCGCTGATGACCGCGAACAGCGCGGCGCTGCTGGTCTCGAATTTCCCGCCGGAGGAGCGCGGCCGCGCGCTCGGCGGCTTCGGCGCGATGGTGGGCGTGGGGCTCGCGCTCGGCCCGCCGCTGGGCGGGCTGATCGTGGGTCACCTCTCGTGGCGCTGGATCTTCGTGATCAACCTGCCGCTCGGCCTGCTCGCACAGTGGCAGCTCCGCTCTCGGGTGCCGGCCGAGCGCGGCGCCCGGCCCGACGCGCGCATCGACGTGCCGGGGACCGCGCTCTGGTTCGGCGGTCTCGTGCTGCTGATGCTCGCGCTATCGCTCGGCCCCGAGCGCGCATGGTCGCCGCGGCTGGTGGGGCCGTTGTTCGCCGGCGCGCTGCTGATGCTCGCGCTGTTCGCGCTCAACGAGCGCCGCGCGCGCGAGCCCATGCTTCCGCTCGCCCTGTTGCGCGGCCCGCTCGGCCTCTCCGCGCTGCTCGCGCTGCTCGGCCAGTCGCTCTCGATCGCGGTGGGATTCCACCTGCCGCTCTACTTCGAAGAGGTGCTGGGGTTCGGCGCCGAGAAGAGCGGCCAGTGGCTCGCGGTGATGCCGCTCGCGGCGCTGCTGCTCGCCCCGCTCGCCGGGCGATGGGCGGACCTGGCGGGCCCGCGTGTTCCGAGCGTCGCCGGGCTCGCGCTCACGGCCGCGGGGTTCGTCCTGCTCTCGGGGGTGGGAGTGAGCCCGCATCCCGGTCACATCCTCGGCGGCATGGCGCTGATCGGCGTCGGGCTCGGGATCTTCACAGTGCCCAACACCACGGCGCTGTTGAGCGCGGCGCCGCACGAGTCGCTGGGGTTGGCGTCGGGAATCCAGGCGACCATGCGCAATCTCGGGATTTCGGGAGGCGCCGCCGCGACCGCCGCGATCGTGGCGTCGCGTTACGGGGCGCACGGAGGCGGCGCGCTCGCGATCGGCCACATCGGGGCCGCGGGACGGGTCGCGTTCGCGCTCGCGACCCGCGACGCGTTCCTCGCGCTGGCCTCGGTGGGGGCGTTGGCGGCCGTGCTCGCGGGGTTGCGGGGCGGGCGGCCAAAGGGACACCCGGGATAGCCCCTCCGGGTCACACGGGCCGAGGCGCGGACCCTCCGCCGCGCCTCGGCCGACGCCCTGCTTTTGGCCGCCTCCGTGTGGCAACTTGCCCATTCCCCGGGCGTCTGCCGCATCGGCGGGCCGGTCAAAATAGCCCTTGTCCCAGCCACCCCCACACTGCCACAATCACTTGCGTGCGTTCGGGGGGCCGAGACCCCTGCGGCCCGGGACTTGCGAGTCCTGGTCTCCGGCGTCCGGCTCCAGAGTCGGACCTCGAATGCATTCAAGAGCCCTGACGGCATGCAGTAAAGAAATGGGTCCTGCGAGGCCCCTGCCGCCCGAAGGGTCGGAAGGCGTGATCAGGCAACAAGCGCCGAACTCCAGCCTTCCCTCTTGAAGTTGCGGGCGCTCACGCCCGCACAGAACGGGACCGCCCGGCTTTTGGCCGGGCGTTTTCGTTTGGAACGAGCTTCTCCCCCGCTGCCTTGCGCCATCCCGACCGAAGCACGACAATCGCCGCCCCATGCGACAGTTGAGACTCGGCCTCGCCCAGATCAACCCCACCGTCGGCGATCTCGACGGCAACTTCGGCCGGATCGTCGCGGCGATCGAGAACGCCCGCGAGCAGGGCGTCGACGTGCTCGCGCTCCCCGAAATGGTGATCACCGGCTATCCGCCAGAGGACCTCCTGCTCAAGCCCTCGTTCATCGACCGGGCGATCGAGCGCACCCGCGACCTCCTGCCGCACACGCGCGGCATGACGGTGATGGTGGGGACGGTGGAGCGGGACATCGACCTATTCAACGCGGCGGCGGTGCTCCACGACGGCGAGTGGATGGGGACGTATCGCAAGCGCTACCTCCCGAACTACGGCGTGTTCGACGAGAATCGCTACTTCATGTCTGCCACCAAGAACCCGGTGTTCGCGCGCGGCCGCACCGTGATCGGGCTCAACATCTGCGAGGACATCTGGTACCCGGGCGGCCCGGTCGAAGAGCAGGTGATCCGCGGCGGCGCCGAGGTGGTCATCAATCTCTCGGCCTCGCCCTACCACGCGGGCAAGGCGCAGGCGCGCAAGCGCATGCTGTGCACGCGCGCCGCCGACAATCTGGCGGTGGTGTGCTACGTGAATCTCGTCGGCGGCCAGGACGAGATCATCTACGACGGCGGCAGCCTGATCATCGACGAGCAGGGGCGGGTGCTGGCCGAGGGCGACATGTTCAGCGACGACCTCGTGATGGCGGACGTGGATCTCGACGAGGTGTTCAACGCGCGCCTCCACGACCCGCGCCTGCGCAAGGGCCGCGTGATGGACAGCGGCGATCCCACCGCGCGCATCGAGCTGCCGGCGGTGGGCGGCGACCTCGCGCACACGCTGGGCGGAGGCAACGGCGGGGTCGCGACCGCGGTGGCGCTCCGGCCCGCGATCGCGAAGCGCCCCGCGGTCGCAGAGCGGACGCTGGTGGCCGAGATCTACGACGCGCTGGTGCTGGGCACGCGGGATTACGTCGAGAAGAACGGCTTCGACACCGCGGTGCTCGGGCTGTCGGGCGGGATCGACTCCGCGCTCTGCGCCTGCATCGCGGCGGACGCGCTGGGGCCGGAGCACGTCGTGGGCGTGAGCATGCCGTCGGAGTTCACCGCCGCCGCTTCGCGCGAGGACGCGGAGGCGCTCGCGCTCGCGCTCGGCATCCGCTTCGAGACGATCCCGATCGCCAGCGTCTACGAAGCCTACGTCGGGACGCTCGCGCCGTCGTTCGCGGAACGCGCGCCCGACATCACGGAGGAGAACCTCCAGGCGCGCATCCGGGGCAACGACCTGATGGCGCTCTCCAACAAGTTCGGGTGGCTGGTGCTCACCACCGGCAACAAGAGCGAGGTGTCGGTGGGCTACTGCACGCTGTATGGCGACACCGCCGGCGGATTCGCGGTGCTGAAGGACGTGTACAAGACCATGATCTATCAGCTCGCGCGCTACCGGAACGAGCGCGGAGCGGCGGCGATCCCCGAGCGCACACTCACGCGGCCGCCCAGCGCGGAGCTCAAGGCGGACCAGACCGACCAGGACACGCTGCCGCCCTACGAGGTGCTCGATCCGATCCTGCGGCTCTACGTCGAGGAGGATCGCTCCGCGCGCGAGATCTCGGAGATGGGCTTCGACGCCGCGATCGTGCGGCGCGTGATCGAGATGGTGGACCGGGCCGAGTACAAGCGCCGCCAGAGCCCGCCCGGGATCAAGATCTCGCCGCGCGCGTTCGGCAAGGATCGCCGGCTTCCCATCACGAATCGCTGGGCGGGCTAGCGGCTCCGCGCGGCGCGGACCCGCGCGGGCCGGCATGGCGTCGGCGACGCATGCGGCCCGCGCTGGCCGGGATGGTTGTTATTTTCCGGCGTCGATGACGACGACCGCGACGCCCTTCTCGAGCTTGAATGCGTACGGCGCCGACGCGCCCACGGCGTAGAGCGTGAAGATTCCGTCGCCCTTGACCTCGCTCAGGACGGCCGCCTTGCCGGCCGCGCCGAACAGCGCCGCCGACTCGTCCCAGCCGATCTTCTTGCTGGCGCCGACGCCGAGCGTGAACGGGCCCCACACCTTGATCTTGGTGCCGTCTGCGGTCAGCTGCGCGGCCGTGGTGTACGTGGTCGTCGCGGGGGTCATGTACACGATGACGTCGAGCGCGCCCGCGCCCGTGTTCGTGAAGATGCCGAGCAGGGCGAGATCCGCGAGACCCTTGAGATCCGCCTTGTGGTCCTTGTAGTCGCCGTTCGTGTTGAGATCGACCTGAGCCGCGGCGATCGTGGTGGCGCTGGCGACGGTCAGGGGACTGGTGAGCTCCACCGGCACGATGAACTGCCCCGAGACCAGCCAGCACCCCGTCGATGTGAGCGCGGCCAGCGCGAGGCTCGGTAGAATCAGTCGAAGATTTTTCATGACGCGAGCCTCCTAGGGCATGCTGAACAGGGCGTACGACACTCCGCCGGTGATGTTGCCGTACTTGCGCGAGGTCTGGTCCGTGACGACGGCGTTGAGCTCGCCGCGCACGTCGAGGCGCAGCTTGGGCACGATGGCGATGCCGAAACCGAGGCCGAAGTCGTAGCCGGTCTTCTTCACGTCCTCGGAGCCGGTGACCTCAAGCTTGCTCGAGGTGAGCCCCGCGAACGGATAGAACGAGACCGGCCCGCCGAGGTTCAGCATCACGTTCGCCCCGAACGATGTGACCTCGCCGCCGTCGCGGGTGTAGCTCAGCCCCGCGAAGGTGTCGGTCTTGTCGCCGAGCTTGGACTTCGCGTAGAACGGCTCGACCGTGAGCAGCGGCACGATGTTGACCGGGACGCGCGCGCCGAACTGGGTGCCCTGGGTCGCGTTGTCCTGAAGGATGGGGATGCTCGCGCCGCCGAACACGCCGAGCCCGACCCCGCGAGCGCTCGCCGCGGCGGGCACCAGCGCCAGCGCGATCAGCGCGATCATGAATCGCCGATTCATATTCGAGACCTCCTCGTGCGGCCACCGGGATCCCGGGGCCGAAACGCTGCGTCGGGGAACGGTGAGAGCGTAGAATCTAGGCGGGCGCGGAGAGCACGGTCAAGGATTTGGTGCGCGCGGGCCGCCCATTCCGGGCCCGCGGCGCGCGAAGCCCCGCGTGGCTTTGAGGTTGCGGCGGTGTACGAAACGACTCGCCGGGGCGCGGTTACTGCGTGACGCGCACCGCGAGCACGCGCCCCGAGCAGAAACGCGCGAGCATGTCCGAGATCCGCTCGAGTGCCACCGAGAGATCCTGCCCGGCGCGCTCGACGGGGCAGAACGCGACGACCATGAGATTGCGCGTCCGAGACTTCACGGCCGTGTGAGCCGAATCCGCGGTGGGCGCGCCGAACGGGCCGCCCTCGTCGGCGATCAGGAGCCGGCCGGCGAGGTTCACGCGCTGCTTGCGGATCCCGGTGTAGCCCTCGCCCGCGCGCCCGACGCGCAGCGAGAGATCGCCCTTCACCTCGTCGCGATCGTAGAGCCCGAGCGGTATCTGGAGCTCGAGCGAGCAGAGGTTGCAGACATCGACCGCGGGATTGACCCGCGGCAGGCCCTTGCCCTGCAGGACCCGGCGCAGCAGTGCCTCGCTGCTCGGCCGGGTGCGGGTGGGATCGAGATCGAGACGATGGAACAGCGCCCGGGTCTCCGCGACGCCCGGCACGTCGGTGGCCGGCTTGCCCGCGAAGCGGCCGACCAGGCGCGCGATCACGCGCTCGAGCTCCGCCTCGAATTCGGGAGAGAGCGGTTCGAGGCTCACGTCTTCCGCCTCGAGCACCCCGAGCGCCAGCGCGCCGCGCAGCGAGTCGTCGACGTTCAGCGTGAGGCCGTGCGTGCGCGCTCCGAGCGACATGATGGACCTCGGCGGTCGCGGGTCGCGAGGCGCAGGACCTCGCGGCGCGCACCAATGAAACAAGTGGGCGGCGGGAATTCCCTTTCCAACCCAACGCAGCGGGTGACACGAAGGTCACCGATACGATTGCGGCCAAACTTCAATGTCTTCGCCGCCCACAAGAGCAGCGCAGCGGACGCGCGGGGTTTCCGCGCGCCTCGCGAAATTTTGTGTTGTTGCGCCGCCGGGCGGTGCGCCCCACCCGACGGGAGAACTGCGAAGTCGAGGGCGCTACCTTAGCGTGTCGCTCGGCTCGCGCCAATGAAAGTTTTCGCGACGGCGCGATGCGCGCGCGATGCGCGCGCGATGGGCCGAATGGAGACTTGACTTTGCGAACGAACGCTACGTGCGCGTTTGTTCCGGCGCCTGCTCGGCGGGCGGGAGACGGCGCTCGATCGAGACGATGCGATAGCTGCGGCGCAGCTCGCCCTCGCCGAGCTGGACCTCGTCGCCGATCGCGCGCCCCATCAGGGCGCGCCCCACCGGCGCCTGGAACGACACCACGTGATCGCCGTGATGGTGCTCGCCTTCGCCCAGGATCCAGTAGGTGGCGACCTCTTCGTCGCCCTCGAGGGTGATCTCGGTGCCGAGTCCCGCGACGCCGTCCTTGAACGCGGCGTCGTCAACGAAGCGCGCGCGCGCGAGGCGCAGCTGGAGCGAGCGCACCAGCTTGCTCACCGTCGCCTGCTTGAGCTTGGCCGAGTGGTATTCGGCGTTCTCGCGCAGGTCGCCGAGCTCGCGCGCCTTCTGGATGGCCGCGGGGATCGTGGTGCGCAGCTCGCGCTCGAGCCGCTCGAGCTCGCGGCTCAGCCGCTCCCACGTCGCGCGGGTCATGACCGAGAGCTTCGCCTCCTCGGCCAGCTGTCCCACGTTTTCGAACAGCTTCTCGGCGCGCTGCTGGCGCGACGCCCGCAGCGCGTCCGCCTCCTCGGCCAGGCCGAGCCGCTCGACCGCTTCGAGGGCCGGGAACAGGAACCGATCGCTCGATCGCCACTGGCGCAACAACACTCGAATGCGGAGCCGGGTCTCGTCCGGCGCCGGGGATCCGCCCAGCATGCGGTCGAACGCGCCGCCCGCCTCGAGCCAGCCGAGCACCTTGTCGGCGACCGACGCCTTGGGACGATCCTCGATCAGCGCGAGCGCCGCGCTCAGCACCAGCCAGGCGTCGGCGGCCGGCGGCGCGCGCGACAGATCCTCCTCGACCAGGCGCAGCGCGGCCCCCGGGTAGCGCGCGGCGTGCAGCAGCAGCGTGTGGCGCATCGCCGCCCGTCCCGCGTCGTCGAGGCGCGTTCGGAATCGCGTGGCCGCGTCGCGCACCGCCGCGAAGCGCGAATCGAGCGCAGACAGAATGGCGTCGGCCTCGACGCCGGCCGCGTGCGAGACCTCGAGCAGCGCGAGCTGCTCCTCCTCGCCGCTGAGGTCGCCGATCGCGAGCCCCGCCTCCCACAGCGTCCGCAGCACGTCCGCCCACTCGTCGGCGCGCTCCGGATACCAGCGCGCGATGTAGAGCCCCGCGCGCGCGCGGTCGGCGCGATCGGCGTCCTCGTCGCGCATGGCGTTCGCGAGGTAGCGGCCGAAGCGCTGCGCGAGCGCGGATTCGAGATCGGGGTGCTGGGAGAGAAACTTGCGCATCGTCCCGAGATTCGTCTTCACGGACTTGCGCGGCTCGAGCGCGGGCAGCGGCGTGTCGCCGGTCTCCGGCTTGCCGCCTTCCGGCTTCAGCCGGTAGTGCTGCTCGAAGGCACGCGATGCGTCGATGCGAGGGTTCTTCTCGGCGGCCGCGCGCGCCTTGCGCCAGAACGGAGTCCAGTCGGAAGCCGCGACCAGATCGGAGCCCACCAGGAATACCTTGAGCTTCTGCGCGTCGCCGCTCCCGCCCACCGCCTTGAGCGCGCGCGCGATCACCGCTCCCGGGTCCTCTTCGCGCAGACGCTTGAGCGCATCGGGCTGCGTGGCGCGCAGCAGGCGGAGGTCGTCCTCCTCGATCGGCGTGAGCGTGCGGCGGGCGGCGGCGTACGGCATGCGGTGGCCCTTGCGCTGGGCGAAGTCGATGAGCACCTCGGCGGCGTCGTTGGCGACGATGCGGCCCGCGCCGAACGAGTCGTGCATGACCGCGCGCCGCGGGGGAAGCGCCGCGATCGAGTCGAAGCGCTCGAGCGCTCCGATCAGCGGCTTGTGCTTGTCGTCGGCCCCGGCCGCCTTGATCACCGCCGCGCCGTCGGGGAGCGAGTGGGCCGGGCCCTGCCGCAGCGATTCCACCACCGCCGCGCGGAACGGATCGCCCGCGGTCGGACCGTTCGTTTCGATCGCGCGGGTCGCCACCGCGCGGAGCGCGTCGTGCAAAGGCCCCGCGGCTTTCGCCTTCGCGACCGTCGGGAACGCGATCTCGAGCAGCTGGCGGCATTCCTGGAACGCGCCCTGCTCCGCGAGCGCGGGCAGCGTCGCGATCAGCTTCGCGAGTCCGTCAGCGTCGCGGTGCTCCGCGAACTCCAGCGCCGCCTCTTCGAGACCCGCGTACGGCGGCTCCGCTGCGAAGCGCGGCAGCAGCTCGGCCAGCAGCATGCGGCGCTCGTCGCCCTCCCCCGCCTCGCCGAGCCGGACGGTGAGCAGCAGCCCGAGCTCGAGATCGTCGGGGAGCAGCGACCACGCGCGGCGCAGCGCCTCGATGCGGGCCGGCTCCTCGCGCAGCCCCTCGTGCGCGCGCACCAGCAGGTGCACGGCGGCGGCGCTGGTCTCGAGCGCGAGCGCGCGCTCGGCAACCGCGGCGAGCGGCTCCCACTGCGAAGCTGCCGCGAGCTTCTCGCCGACCGCGAGCAACGTCTGGTGGGCGCGCTCCATCTCGCCGTGCAGCGCGCAGGCGGCGGCCAGCAGATACTCCACGGCGTTCGAGGCGCCCGGCTGCTTCAGGCGTCCGGCGCATTCGTCGCGCATCAGCGGCAGCTGGCGTTCCATCTGCGCTTCGTGCGCGAGCGCTTCGAGGTGTGCGCGTGAGTCGGCCGAGAGATCGGCAGCGACCTCGCCACGCAGCACCGGGGGAAGCTGATCGCGGATGGACATCGGGTTCGGGCGTTGCCTCCAGGATGCGGGAAGGGCCAAACATGATGCCGCACCGGGGGCCGGGAGGCAAGCGGGCCGATGCGCCGCCCGCGCGTGCGATCCTCCGGCGTTTGCTTGTGCCCCGCCGCGCGCGCCCATAGACTGCCGCGCGTGAAGATCTACACGCGCTCAGGCGACGACGGCAACACCGGGCTCATCGGCCCGGGGCGCGTGCCGAAGAGCGCGCCTCGCGTGGAAGCGTACGGCGAGGTGGACGAGCTCAACGCCGCGCTCGGCGCGGCGCTCGCGCTCGATCGCGAAGGATGGCTCGCCGGCGAGCTGCCCGCGATCCAGGCGCGGCTCTTCAATCTCGGGGCCGAGCTCGCGACCGCGGAAGCGGCGCAGCTGCAGTCGCTGGCGCGCGTCTCCGACGACGACGTGCGCGCGCTCGAGGCGTGGATCGACCGGCTCGATGCCGAGCTGCCGCCGCTCAAGCATTTCATCCTGCCGGGCGGCACGCCGCTGGCGGCCGAGCTCCATCGCGCGCGCACCGTGTGCCGCCGCGCCGAGCGCCGCGTGGTCGCCCTGGCGGCGAGCGAGACCGTCGATCCGCGGGTGGTGCGTTACCTCAATCGCCTCGCCGACCTGTTGTTCGTCATCGCGAGGTGGTGCAATTTTCGCGCGGGAGTGCCCGAGACGGAATGGAGCGGCAAACCGCGCTGAACGAGCGGCGGGGTGCAGCGGGCCGCACGAAGCGGGCGGGGCGCGCCGGGCAAAACCCGCGCTGGACAAGCGGGGGTGCGCGGGATACTGTCGCCGCACACCTGAGCGCAGGAGGATTAACGCGCCGGGCGCCGATGTCGCGCCAGGCAGCCGCTCCCGCAGGTGGCCTCCCGCCCCATCGTCGCGCCCACGTTCGCTGCCCTGCGAGGCGAGCTTGCGGTCGGCACGGCGCGCAGCACTCGATGACCGGGAAGGATGCAATGTGGTGCCTGGTGCGCCCGAACGTGCGGCATCCCTGAGATCGGGCAACTCCATGCATCGCGTCTGTTCTGGCTCAACCGAGTCCCGCCCGACGCACGCGTCGGATCACGACGATCCGAAGCGCGCGGGCGGCGGACCACACTGAAGGAATCCTCATGCGACCACGTCGTCGCCGTCCTCGCGGCCCTAGACCGGACCAGCCGGGCGGACCCCCGAATCCCGAAGCGGGCATTTCCGCCCCTCCACCGCAAGGCGGCGCCCGCCGCCGCCGCCGCCGTCCCCGCGGACCCGGCCGTCCCCTCAACAACAGCGCGCCGCAACCGTACGGGAACAACAACTCGCAGGGCCGGGAGGGCGGCGGACCGCGCATCCAGCAGCAGCGGCGCGGGCGACGCGGACGCGGCCCGGGGCGTGGAAACGGCGGCGAGCCGCGCCGCGGCCTCGAGGTGCTCCGCGACATGCAGCAGATCGGCGTCGCGCTCGACCCCACCGAACGCCTGATCCTCGAGTTGCCGCCCGGCAAGGGCGAGCCGCCATACGGCGATCGCATCACCGGGCGCGCGATCGACATCGTCACCCCGATCGGCCGCGGCCAGCGCTGCCTCATCGTGTCGCCGCCCAAGGCCGGGAAGACCCGCATCCTCCAGATCATCGCGGCGTCGATCGCGTTCAATCACCCGGAGGTCGGCATCTACGCGCTGCTGGTTGACGAGCGGCCGGAGGAGGTCACCGATTTCCGCCGCAACACCCCGGCGCAGGTGATCGCCGCCTCGAGCGACATGAGCATCGACGAACACATCGAGACCGCAGAGCACGCGATGGAAGTGGTGGCCGGCCAGGTGCTCCAGGGGAAGGACGTCGTGCTGCTGCTCGACTCGATCACGCGCCTCGCGCGCGCGTACAACGCCGGCTCGGAGGGCAGCGGCCGCACCATGTCGGGCGGGCTCGACTCGCAGGCGATGCAGGCGCCGAGGCAGATCTTCGGAGCGGCGCGCAAGATCGAAGGCGGCGGATCGCTCACCATCGTGGGCACCGCGCTGGTGGACACCGGCTCGCGGATGGACCAGGTGATCTTCGAGGAGTTCAAGGGCACCGGGAACATGGAGCTGGTGCTGTCGCGCGAGCTCGCGGAGCGGCGCATCTACCCGGCGATCGACATCGCGAAGAGCGGCACGCGCAAGGAGGAGAAGCTCTATCCGCCCGAGATCGTGCCCCGGCTCCATCTGCTGCGTCGCGGGCTGGCGGGCCTTCAGAACCAGGACGCGATGACGAAGCTCCTCGAGCTCCTGAACCGGTGCAAGTCCAATCAGGAGATCTTCAACCTGCTGAAGGGATGATCTCCCGCTCGCCGAACGCGCCGTGACGAACGACGCGCGCGTGGCCGGCGTGCCCCGATACGCCGCGGCAGTCACGTGGGTCGTCGCGGCCACCATCGCGCTGATCGCCGCGCTCGCCGTCTGCCCGCGGCTCATCGAGGTCGTCCGCGCGGGCCGCGGCCTCCCGCTCTGGGACGAGGCCGCGCAGGGTTTCACCGGACTTGAGCTCGCGGACGCGATGCGCCACGCGCGCCTCATCGAGTGGCTGTCCGTCCTCAATCGCCAGGTGGTGTGGCCGTTCGTGCACGGGCTCATGCTGGCGCCGTGGTTCCTGGTGCTCGGGAACGGCTTCGACACGCCGGCGCGCATGAGCGTCGCGCTCTTCCTCTCGGCCGCCCTGCTGGCCTTCGGGGCGGGCCTCGCGCTCCATCCGGTGCGCGGAGCGTGGGCGGGAGCGATCGCCGCCACGCTGCTGCTGGTCGCCCCGCTCTACCATCTGTTCGCCACGCTCGGGATGATCGAGACGGCGGGCGCGTTCCTGCTCGCGCTCAACCTCGCGCTGCACGCGCGCTGCGCGGGCCGGCCGGCGAGCCGCGGCGCTCTGATCGCGGCGGGCGCGAGCACCGCAGCGCTGTTCCTGCTCAAGTACAACTACGGGCTGATGTGGCTGGCTCCGCTGGCGGCGCACGAGTGGCTGCTGATCGAGCCGCGCGCGCGCACGGCCGGGCGCGCGCGCTTCGCGTCGTGGCTGCGGGCGGGCGGGTGGCTTCGGCCCATGCCGCTCGGCGTCGCGCTCTGGGCCGTCGCGCTGCTCGCGATCCTCGTGACCGGCGGGTTCGAGTTTGCGCTCGGCGGGCGCCGGGTCTCGGTTCGCTCGGCAGGAAATCCGGCGTACGCGCTGCTGCTGGTCCTCATCGCGTGGCTCGCGGCCTCGATCGCGCGCGATCCCGCGCGCTGGCGCAGGCGCTGGAGCGCGATCGAGGAGCGCCATCGCGTGTGGCTCCTCACCATCGCGGCGCCGCTGCTGGCGTGGCTCGCGATTCCGTATCCCAACCGCGTGAAGGCGCTCGCGGGCTTCGTCGTGAACCGCGCGAGCGGGCCGGAGCCGTGGTCGCTGGCGGGCCTGGCCTATTATCCGCGCGCATTCGCCATGGACTACTCGCCATCGCCCGCGCTCGGCTGGGCGGTGCTGGCGCTGTCGGTCGTGCCGCCCCCGCGTTCGCGGCCCGCGGCCCGGCTCGCGTACCTCGCGCTGCTCGCGGGGCTGATCGCCACCACCCTGCATCGCTATCACGATCCGCGCTTCTTCTTCACCACCGCGCTGCTGGTGTGGCTCAACGCGGGCCGGGCCGCCGTCGACGCGCTGGACGCCGCGCTCGCGCGCCTGCCTTCCGCGGCGCGTGAGGCGGCGTGGGCAGCTGCCCTGATCGCGACGCTGGCCGCGATTCGCGCGCCGTCGGTCGCGCGAGTCGAGGCGGCGCGCCTGGCGTACCGCGCGCCATACGCCATGCTCGGGGTGGTGGACCGGGTGCTCGACCGCGCGGGAAAAGGCGGCGATCGCGTGACGCTGCTCGGCTATTCGTACGCGCTGAGTCCGGGGCTGCTCTCGTGGCGGGCGCGCGAGATCAGGCCGGGGCTTCGGCTCGATGCGATTCCGAAGCGTGCGCCGTGGCTCGAGGCCGGGGCGGGCGAGCCGCGAATCCTCGCGCGGATCGAGGCCACGATCGATCGCAGCGACCTGATCCTGGTGGCGCTGCCGGAGGCGGGCGGCGCGGCCATGACGCCCGCCTATCGGAGCGAGGTCTGGGCCGACAGCGTATCGGCCCTCCGCCTCTGCGAAGATCCGCGAGTCCGGCTCGACTCCGAATCGGAGCTGCCGGGTGCGGGGTTCAGGCTGTGGGTGTTCCGGAAGCGGGAGGCTGCGCCGCGGCCGCCGCCGGGAGAATGGATGTGAGGGTGGCGCGCGAGGTGAGGCGGAGCGCCGATTCGCCCGTGCGCCCGGCGTTCAGGCGCGCTCGACGAATTCCCCGGTGCGGGTGTCGATCTTCACGCGGTCGCCCTGCTCGATGTACGGCGGCACCTTGATCTCGAGGCCGGTCTCGAGGATGGCGGGCTTCGATGTGTTCTGCACCGCCGCGCCCTTGATGTTGGGCGTGGTCTCCGTCACCTCGAGCTCGACGAACATCGGCACCTCGAGACCCACCACGCGCCCCTCGTAGTAGAGCGCCTCGAGCACCATGCCCTCCGTGATGTAGCCCACCGTGTTGCCCAGCACGTCGCTGTGGAGCGCCACCATCTCGTAGTTCTCGGTGTTCATGAAGTGGAACTCGTCGGCCCCGCGGTAGCTGTACTGCAGGTTGTGGGTCTCGAGGTTGGCCTTGTCCACCTTGTCCTCGGAGCGGAACCGGTGCTCGGCCTGGCTGCCGCTCTCGATGTTGACGAGGCGGGTCTGCACCATCCCGCGCCAGTTGCCGGGCGTGACGTGGAGCACGTTCGTCACGCGATGCGGCTTGCCGTTGTGCATGATGACCATGCCGACTTTGAGCTGGGTGGCGGCGATCAATGGCGACTCCTTCGAATGGGCGAAAGCGAGGGCGGCGCCTCTGGCCCATGGCGCAAGGCCGTCCACCCGGGCCGGAAGCGGGGAGTGAGTTTGCCCGAAACGCCCGGGGCCGCGCAAGCGCGCGGCCCCGGGAATCAGGCGCCTCGGCCCCACCGGGCCGCCCCGCGAATCACCTCAGTCGAGATTGCGCTGCACCTGCGCGGCGAGCACCGCGGAAATGCGCGCGTCGGTCTCCGCGAAGTGGGCGCGCGTGGTGGCATCGGTCACCGCCTTGCCGGCGAGCGCCGCGCGGAGCTTGCCCTGGATGCGCACCAGGCTCGCTCGCGCGAGCGTGGTCGCGTCCTCTGGCGCCATCGGCGGCGGCGGGGCGGGCGGGCCGAACCCGCCGGCGGAGGGCGCGGCGGGCGGCGCCTCGCGCAGCGCGAGCCGGATCAGCTGCTTCAGCTGCTCGCGCTGGAGATTGCGCCGCACGCTCGTGACCTCGGACGCCCCGGCGTCGAGCTCCGACCAGATCGCCGTGTTCAGCCCGCCGAACAGGTCGGCCATCTTGAACGGCTTCTCCGCCGCCGCGAAGCGCAGCTCGTTGTCCTGCACGCGTGAGAGCGTGATCGGGTTGTAGAGCCGCGCGAGCACCGCGCGCTGCACCGCGAGCACCGCGTCGTGCCACGGGTAGTCGATGCGCGTCACGCCGAAGTAGCCGGGGTCGAGCCCGGGATTGCGCTCGATCGCCAGCTTGTTCTGCACGCTGGCCGGGATCACGAACGCCTTCTGCCCGAACGCGTTGGTCGCGAGGAAGTCGAGCGCCTCGCGCTGCTTCGCGGCCGGGACCGGCTGGTACGGGAGCCGCCCGCCCGGGTCGCCGACGTGGTCGCGGTGGTGGTAGATGCCGCCGATCATCTTCGAGGACGTCACCAGCGAGCGGAACTCGTCGTTCATGCCGCGCGAAAGAGCGCGGCGGTACACCTGGTAGCCGTCGCCCGGCTTCGCGAGCTTGGTGTCCATGTTCGCCCACAGCTCGTTGATCAGCGCCACGCGGGTGCGGAAGTAGGTGAGCGGATCGTCGGTCTGATCGTACTGGTTCGCGAGTGGATCGATCGAGACCGGCGAGTAGGTGCCGACCGCGTCCTCGTCCGTCGAGTACGGGAGCATCGGGTCGGTGCCGGCGCGGGCCGCGATCTTGTCCAGCTCTGGCTTCTCGTCGCCGACGATCGGCGTATAGGCGTACTCGATCGCCCAGTAGTCGTAGGGACCGATCGTGGTCGGCACGAAGTCGCCCTGAGTCTGGCCCTTGAGCGCAACGATCACCGGGTTGTAGTCCATCACGGAGCCCGACTGGCCGATGCTCGCGGTCTTCGCGACGTCGTTCAGCTCGCCGACCTTGAGGATCGAGCTGCCGCGGAAGTTGTGCCGCAGCCCGAGCGTGTGCCCGACCTCGTGGCAGACCAGCTCGACGATGTACTGATGCATGAGCTTCGCTTCCACCTCTGGCGAGAGCGCACCGCGCGCCTCGAGGACCGCGCTGGCGAGCGCCGCCTGCTGCGCGAGGCCGTCGCCGTAGCTGCACTGCGCTCGCTCCGGGCGGCTCCATGCCGTCGCGAGCCACGGCGCCGGCTCGTCGAGCGACTGCGTGGTGGGCGCGATGACTTCCTCGCCCAGACGCCGCGCGCTGCGGACGATGCCGTCGGCGATGCTGATGTCGGCGTCGTAGATCTGCCCGGTGTAGGGGTTGGTGCGCGACGGCCCGATCGCGAACGTCGCGTCGACGCCCTGGAACCAGCGGATGGTGCTGTAGCGCGTGTCGGCGGGATCCCAGTCGGCGTCGTCTGGCTGCTGCTTCACGACGACCGCGTCCTTGAATCCGACCTTCTCGAACGCCTTGTTCCACAGCAGCGCCCCCTCGCGCACCGCGTCGCGGTACTCGAGCGGGATCGTGTTCTCGAGCCAGTACACGATCGGCTACTTCGGCGGCGAGAGCGCGGCGCTCGGATCCTGCTTCTCGAGATTCCAGCGGTTGATGTACCGCAGATAGGGCGTGGACGGCTTGTCGGAGGTGAAGTCCTGCATCACGTTGATGAAGTGCCCAACGCGGTCGTCGGCGAGGCGCGGCTTGTAGCCGGTGGTCTTGAGCACCGAGATGTCGTACTTCACCACCAGCGGAATGCTGCGCGCGTCGGGCATGGTGACCGAGGCGGTGCGCGCGTTGTCGGTGCCGTAGAGCAACGCGATCTCGATCAGCGTGTTCTCTGGGAAGTCCTTGTAGCCACGGATCGCGCTCTTCTCCTTGTCGAAGGTGTAGCTGGTCGGCTGATAGGTGCGCGACAGCCCGGCCGCGAATCCCGGCAGGTCCTTCACGAACAGGTCGGCGGGATCGATCAGGAGGCTCTTGCGGTCGGGATGCGGCTTGGACTGGAGCTTGGCCGCGCCCAGCACCGAGTTCGGAAAAGACCGCGCCACCGCGCGCGCGGCGGGCGAGCCGGGCGGCGCGTAGAACGCGGTGTTCTTCTGGATCAGCTGGATGCTCTTGCCGACCTGGTGGAGGACGAACGGGAAATCGCCCAGCACCTGCGCGCCGTACACGCCGCGCTCGCCCAGCGCCTGATCGAGGGTGGCGGCGAACAGGAATTCCCTGTCGAGCTGGTCGGGCGTGATCTCGAGGAGAATCTTGTTCTCGTCCGCCTTGCGGTAGAAGGTGAAGATGCCCTTCGTCACCTCCATGTCCTTCACGACGTCGTCGAACGGTTTGTCGTCCCCTGGCTTGCCCTCTGGCTTCGCGCCGGCTGCGCCCGCTTCGCCGGGCTTCGCGCCGGCCTTCGGCTGATCCTTCTTGTCCTTGGAGACGACATCGTCGTCAGCGAACGCGACTGCGGCCCCGATCACGCCCAGCAGCAGCAGGGCAGTCAGGGCCACGGCGACCCGCAACGTCTTCTTCATCACAGTCTCCTTCACGCGTGAATGGCGAATCGGGTACATGATGGCCGGGCAAGACGGGCGAACCGTAGCCGCGCCCAGCGGCCAGCCGCCAGTTCGGGGTCACGGGCGCGGCAGAACCGTAGACAGGCGGCGATCCCGGCGCAACGGGACAACGTTTCGACCGTTCGCCCCGTCTCAGGGTTGGTCGGGCCGCCCGCGGGCGGCCCGGCGCGAATCGCTCGACTGTTCGAACGGGGGCCGGTCATGCCCATCTCGAAATCGCCACGCGTCATCGCCGCCGCCGCGCTCGCGCTGCTGGCCGCCGCCAGCGCCGGACCGCTCACCCCCGCGGCCGCGCATCCCGCGACCGCGGTTCACGCGGGATCGGGGGTCGCTTACGGATACTCCACTGACGATCGCGGCGGGTTCGCCTATGCCCTGCTCGAGCCCGGGGACAACGCGATCTCCGGCAAGGTACGACAGCGAACAGCAGGAACGCGTCACGCGGCTGCTCCATGAATCTCAGCGACCCCTGCTCTGGTTCCACGACGGCGACGAAGAGTACGTGGTGCGCGACGCGCGGCTGATCGAGCGGGCGTACGCCGCATTCCAGCCCGTGCGCGAGAAGGGCAGGGAGCAGGGCGAGCTCGGCCGCGAACAGGGACGCCTTGGCCGCGAGCAGAGCCGCCTCGGCCGCATGCAGGGCGAGCTGGGCGCGCGCCAGGGCGGGCTCGCGCGGCGTCTCGTCGATATCGAGCTGCGCGCGGCACGTGGCGACGGCGACGAAGCTGGCCTGCGGCGCGAGCGCGCATCGATTCGGGACGAGCTACAGGAGCTCGGACGTCGGCAGCGCGAGCTGGGGCGCCAGCAGCAGCCGCTCGGCGAGCGCCAGCGCGAGCTGGGAAGCCGCCAGGGAGCGCTCGGACGCGAGCAGCGGCGGCTGGGCGAGGACTTGCGAATCGCGATCCGGCGCATCGCGGACGAGGCGATTCAGCGCGGGCTCGCGGAGCGCGTGACGGAGTGAGCGGGGCACGATCGCCGCATGCCCGCGAACGAGGCGGGCGCGGGCTTCGGACCGCGCTCGCCCCAACGAAATCGGGCCGGGGCTTGCGCCCCGGCCCGTCACTCGTTGCTTCAGCGATCGGCTGGACTAGAAGTCCTCGCCTCCGCCGTATCCACCGCCACCGCCAGGCCCGCCGGCCGGAGCCTTCTTCTTCTCCGGAATCTCGGTGACCAGCGCCTCGGTGGTGAGCAGCAGGCTCGCGACGCTCGCCGCGTTCTGCAGCGCCGTGCGGGCCACCTTGGTCGGGTCGATGATCCCGGCCTTGAACATGTCGACGTACTTCTCGCCGTCCACGTCGTAGCCGGTGAACTTCTCCTCGGCCTTGTACTCCTTCACCCGCTCCACCACGATCGAGCCCTCGACGCCGGCGTTGTCGCACAGCGTGCGCAGCGGCTGCTCGAGCGCGCGACGGATGATGTTGACGCCCACCTTCTCGTCGCCCTCGAGATCCTTCCCGAGACGGTCGAGCGCCGGCAGACAGCGGATGTACGCAACCCCGCCGCCCGGCACGATGCCCTCCTCGACAGCTGCGCGCGTCGCGTGCAGCGCATCCTCGACGCGGGCCTTCTTCTCCTTCATCTCGGTCTCGGTCGCGGCGCCGACGTTGATCACCGCCACGCCGCCCGCCAGCTTCGCGAGGCGCTCCTGCAGCTTCTCGCGATCGTAGTCGGAGGTCGTGTCGTCGATCTCCTTCTTGATCTGGCCGATCCGGCCCTGGATCTCGGCCTTCTTGCCGGCGCCCTCGACGATCGTGGTGTTCTCCTTGTCAACGACCAGCCGCTTCGCACGCCCGAGGTCCTCGGTCTTCACGTTCTCGAGCTTGATGCCGAGGTCTTCGCTGATGAGCTTGCCGCCGGTCAGCACCGCGATGTCTTCCATGATCGCCTTGCGGCGGTCTCCGAAGCCCGGCGCCTTCACCGCGCACACCGCCAGCGTGCCGCGCAGCTTGTTCACGACCAGCGTCGCGAGCGCCTCGCCCTCGACGTCCTCGGAGACGATCAGCAGCGGCTTGCCGCGCTGCGCGATCTTCTCGAGCACCGGGAGCAGGTCCTTCATGTTCGACAGCTTCTTCTCGTAGAGGAGGATGTAGGCGTCCTCCAGCACGGCCGCCATCGTGTCCTTCTCGGTGACGAAGTAGGGCGAGATGTAGCCCTTGTCGAACTGCATGCCTTCGACGACGTCGAGCGTCGTCTCGACCGAGCGCGCTTCCTCGACGGTGATCGTGCCGTCCTTGCCGACCTTGTCCATCGCCT
>JBGPFC010000016.1:0-86003 GCA_041483195.1 Candidatus Eiseniibacteriota bacterium | reverse complement strand
GGGGGGGGGGGGGGGCGGGGGCGGGGCCCCCCGCGCACAATATCGTTTACCCGCTGGGGGGGCCCCCCCCCCCCCCCGCGCCCCCCGCCCCCGCACGTGGCGCGACATTAGTCTTGACGAACGTCACAATTAGACTAGTCTAACGGGCAACTTCGCCCGCGAACGCTTGGAGTCAGATCCGAGGTACCGCATGCAGGCGCTCACTCGTTCCGAACAGGATTACTTGAAGGCGCTGTATGCGCTCGGGCCGGAGGGCGGGGCGGTGGCGACTTCGCGGCTGGCGGAGCGGCTCGCGGTGTCGCCACCGTCGGTCACGCACATGCTCGCCAAGCTCGCGGCCGGGCGGCTGGTCGCGCACGCGCCGCGCGCTGGCGCGCGGCTCACGACGCGCGGCCGCCGACAGGCGATCGAGATCGTGCGACGCCACCGCATCCTCGAGACGTTCCTGGTGCGCGTGCTGGGACTCGATTGGGCGGAAGTCCACGAGGACGCAGAGGTCCTCGAGCACCACATCAGCGATCGCGTGCTCGATGCCGTGGATCGGCTGATGGGCCATCCCCGGGAAGACCCTCACGGACATCTCATTCCCGATCGGGCGGGGCGCCTGCGCCCGCGCGCACTCGCGCCGCTGGGATCGCTGGCGCGTGGGGCTCGCGCCACGGTGCGCGAGATTCGCGACCGCGACCCGGGCGGGCGGCGCCTCGCGCACTGGAAGCGATCGGGGCTGGTGCCGGGGGCGGAGGTGGTGGTGCGCGACGTGCGCGAGATCGACGACGTGTTCGAGCTCGAGGTCTCGGGGCGGCGCTTCGTCACCGGCAGCGAGGGCCTCGACGGCGTGATGGTCGAGCCGCGCAAGGAGGCGGGCCGCGGCCACTGAACGCGAGAGCCGCTCGCTGCCCGAGATGCACCGCAGCGTGCCCCTGCCCGCCGGGTCGTGGATCCGGCGGATGTTCGCGTTCGCAGGGCCGGCGTATCTGGTGAGCGTCGGCTACATGGATCCCGGCAACTGGGCCACCGATCTCGCGGGCGGCGCGCGCTTCGGCTACCGGCTGATCTGGGTGCTGCTGTTGAGCAACCTGCTGGCGATCCTGTTGCAGACGCTCGCGGCGCGGCTCGGGGTCGTGACCGGCAAGGATCTCGCGCAGGCCTGCCGCGACTACTATCCGCGGCCGCTCGTCTTTCCGCTCTGGGTGCTGTGCGAGATCGCGATCGTCGCGTGCGACCTCGCCGAGGTGCTGGGCGCTGCGATCGGCCTCCAGCTCCTGTTCCACATCCCGCTCGGGCTGGGCGTGATGATCACCGCGCTCGACGTGCTGCTGTTGCTCGCGCTCGGGCGGCTCGGCATGCGCCGCCTCGAGGCGATCATCATCGTGCTGGTCGCCACCATGGGCGGGTGCTTCGCGATCGAAATGTTGCTGTCACGCCCCGAGATCCCCGCGATCTTGAGGTGCTTCGTCCCGCGCGGCGACGGCGGCAGTCCGAGCCTGATCGCACACGGGCCGCGCGGCTGGTCGGTGCTCGGCCTGTCGGGGGACTCGCTCTACATCGCGATGGGGATCATCGGCGCCACCGTGATGCCGCACAACCTCTACCTCCACAGCTCGCTGGTGCAGAGCCGCAGGGTCGAGCGCTCGATCGAGGGCAAGCGCGAGGCCTGCCACATGAACTTCGTGGATTCCGCGGTGGCGCTCAACGCCGCGTTCTTCGTGAACGCCGCGATTCTCGTGCTCGCGGGGGCGGTGTTCCACACCAGCGGGCATCAGGACGTTGCGCAGCTCAAAGACGCGCACCGGTTGCTCGCGCCGCTGCTCGGCACCAGCCTCGCGTCCACCGTGTTCGCGATCGCGCTGCTGTGCTCGGGCCAGTCGAGCACCATCACCGGAACGCTCGCCGGCCAGATCGTGATGGAGGGATTTCTCCGCATCCGCATCCGTCCCTGGCTGCGGCGCCTGATCAGCCGGAGCCTCGCGATCATCCCGGCCGCGATCGTCATCATGACCCGCGGGGAATCCGCGGTGGACGGGTTGCTCGTCCTCTCGCAGGTGGTCTTGAGCCTCCAGCTGTCGTTCGCGGTCGTGCCGCTCATTCTGTTCACCAGCGACCGCGGGAAGATGGGTGAGTTCGTGAGCCCGCCGTGGGTGATCGCGCTCGCCGCGATCGGCACGGTGATCATCGTGGGGCTGAACTGCAATCTGGTCGCCCAGCAGCTCGGGATCTGGCTCGCGACGCCGGGCCCCGCTCGTCCCTGGATCCAGCTCGTGGTGCTCCCACTCACGGCGCTCGCCGGACTGTTGCTCGCGTACATCGCCCTTGCCCCGTTGCTGCGCCGCTTCCTTCCCGCGATTGCCCGGCGCGTCCCAGAGAGCGTCCCCGCGTTGCCGCCCCTGCGCCCCGTGCCGGCGTCCGAGCGTCCGGCGCTGGCCGTTCCGACGCTCGATGGAAACTACCTCCACGTCGCGGTCGCCCTCGAGCTCGGTCCCGCCGATCGCGTGGTGCTCGATCACGTTCGCGCCATGCGTCTCGCCCCCGGCGGCGAGGTGGTGCTGCTCCACGTCGCGGAGAGCGCGGCGAGCCGCTACCTCGGACCCGACTCCTCCGACGAGGAAAGCCGCGAGGACGAGGCGACGCTCGAATCGCTGGCGGCGGACCTGCGGCGGCGCGGCGTCTCGACGCGGGTCATGCTCGGGCACGGCGACGCGAAGCTCGAGCTCGCGCGTCTGGTGCGTGAGTCGGGAGCGGATCTGCTCGTGACCGGCGCGCACGGGCACCGCCTCCTTCAGGACCTGATCTACGGCAGCACCACCTCGGGTCTGCGCCACCTGGTCCGCGTCCCGGTGCTGAGCGTGCCGAGCGGAAAATCGGAAGGCGCGCCGGGGCCTCAGGCGCCGGGCGCGGGAGCCGGTGACTGAGGGGCGCATTTGGCGCGGGCGGGCGCCGGGCCTAGAATGCCGCCCGCCATGCGCCCCGCCATGAACAGAGGCCCCTCGCGCTTCCCGGCGCCGTGAGCGATCGGCTTCATCATGGTTGCCTGAAGGCGACCGTCGCCGACGTGGTGGACGCCGGCATCGACCTGCTGCCGGACTTCGAGCTGGCAGCGATTCCCCTGCTCGACGGCCAGGAGCGGCCGGGTGAGTGGCCGATCGTCAAGCGCCGGCTGCGCGCCGAGGGCGTGCGCGTGATCGAGCATCGCGGCGTGCTGCTGCTCGCGCCCGGCGACCTGGACCAGCTCGCTTCGGTGGGTCTGTTCACCGGCAACGACGAACTCATCCTCGCGACCGAGTGGAACGAGGAGTTCGAGTCCTTCCCCGGCCGGCTGACCACCGACCTCCACGACTTCAGCGAGACGACGCCGCTCGGGCTCGAGGAGTGGATGATCGACACCGGCTGCCTGCTCGCGCTCGGCGACGGGGTCGCGCTCAACTACGCGACGCTGGACGGCGGGCTCGCGGAACGGATGGCGGCCCGCTTCAAGCCGGCGAAGCCCTGACGGCGTGACGCGCGTCCCGGCATCGACCGCGCGACTTAAGCCGCTTTCGATCGATGGCCCGGCGGGCCGGCTCGAGGCCCTGCTCCAGGAGCGCGATGCGCACGATCACTCGCTCGTCGCGCTGGTGTGCCATCCGCATCCGCTCTACGGCGGCACGCTGCACAACAAGATCGTGCATCGCACGGCCTCGGTGCTGCACTCGCTCGGCGCCGCCGTGTTGCGTTTCAACTTCCGCGGCGTGGGCGCGAGCGACGGGCGATTCGATGGCGACGAGGGAGAGATCGATGACGCGCGGGCCGCGCTGGCGTTCCTCTCGGCCCGCTACCCCGGAGCGCGGCGCTGGCTCGCGGGATTTTCCTTCGGCGCGTGGATCGCCGCGCGACTCGCCGCCTCGGAGCGGGGCATCGAGCAGTTGATCCTGATCGCGCCGCCGGTCGCCACCTCGAACTTCGACGTGCTCGAGACGACGGCCGTGCCCAAGCTCATCCTCCAGGGCACCAGCGATGACGTTTGCCCCCGCGACCGGCTGCATGCCGTCCTGCCGCGCTGGGCCGAGCCCCGGCAGCTGATCGAGATCCCGGGCGCAACTCACTTTTTCGACAGGCAGTTGGGCCCGCTCGCGGATGCGATGCACGAGGCCCTGGCTGGGGCCGCGCGGGGTGCGACTCGGGGCGGCACTTCGAGTAATGCTTGAAGTCCGCCGGCAGCCGCGGCGCTCCTCCGATGGAGCCCGCGCGCGTCCATCGCGCCCGACCGGCGGGCCGTCCGCGAGGCGCGCTGTCCAACCAATCGCGTGCCTGAGCCATCCAAGCCTGCGTCCTCTGTTCCCGCCGCCAGCGCGTCTCGATCCACCCGACAGAAGATCTCCACTGCGAACGCACGCGCTTCGAGGACTGATCCGATCGCTGCTCGTGGTCGGCTGCGCGGCGATCGCCGTGGAGCCGCTCGCGCATTCCACGCTCGCGAGCGCGGCGAGCCATGGGTTGTACGGGGACGCGGACGCTCACGGCGCCGGGCCGGGGCGTCTCGCGCTCGACTCGAGCGTGGTGCGCATGCCGATCGACGTGCGCGGCAATCTCGTCTACTTGCGCGGGCGCGTGAATGCCTCGGACTCGCTCTGGATCGTGCTCGACTCCGGCGCCGCGGCGGACGTCATCAACGCCAGCCGCGCGCGCGAACTCGGGCTCTCGATCGCGGAGGGGGGCGAGGCGCACGGCTCGGGCGGCGCGGCGGAGGCCGGCCGGGTGCGCGGCGCGACGGTGAACCTGCCGGGTGTCGCGCTCGACGGCGCGCCGCTCACGACGCTGTCGCTCGACGACATCGGTGCGCGGACCGGGCGCGACCTGGACGCGATCCTCGGGTATCCGCTGCTCAGCCGGTGCGTCGTCGAGATCGATTACGCGGCGGGGACCCTCACGATCCGCGAGGGCGACCACTACCACTACGCCGGCGGCGGCACGGTGCTGCCGCTCGAATTCAAGGAGCGGCTGCCCTACGTGCGGGCGCGCATCACGCTTCCAGGGCGCGCGCCGATCGATGGGCGCTTCGTGATCGACACCGGCTCCGGGAACGCGATCATTCTCGCCGCGCCGTTCGTGCGGGAGCAACGCGTGCTCGAGGCTGTGCCGAAGACCATCCAGGTCCGCAACCGCGGCGTGGGGGGCGGGACGCAGAATCTGCTCGCGCGCGTCTCGAGCCTCACGCTCGGCGGGATCCGCCTCGATGCGCCGACCGCAACGCTGCGCGTCTCCGACGTCGGCCACATCGCGGCGAGCGGCGCGAGCGGCAACATCGGCGGCGACGTGCTGCGGAGGTTCAAGGTGATCTTCGATTATCCGCGCCGCCGCATGATTCTCGAGCCGAACGCGCGGCTGGCCGACCCGTTCGAGGCGGACATGAGCGGTCTCGGCGTGCGGGCCGGCCCCGGAGAAACGCGGGCGTTCCTGGTGGAGTGGATCCAGCCGTCATCGCCGGCCGAGGAATCGGGCTTCGCGCCCGGCGACCTGATCGAGCGCGTGGACGGAACCCCCTCCGCCGAGCTCGGCCTGCCGGCGTGGCGGGAGATGTGCCGCCGCCCCGGCGAGACGCACCGGCTCGGAATCCTGCGCGGGGAGGCGCACCTGGAAATCGCGTTCACCACCCGCCGCATGCTCTGAGCGCTGCGAACCCCGGATGGGCTTCAGCCCTCCGCGTGCAATCCGCCGCCCTCGCGGGTGCGCGCGCGCTCGCTGTCGATCCCGGGCTCGACGTGCACCACGACGTCGGTGAGCCCGCTCCAGCGCTCACGCAGCCGGCGCTCGACGCGATGGCCCACCTGGTGCGCGTCCGCGATCGGCGATCCGGGATCCACCAGGATGTGCATGTCGAGATGGATGTCGTCGAGCGGCCCGCGCGAGCGCACGTTGTGGGCCTCGAGCACGCCCGGCTCTTCGAGCGCCGCGGCCTCCACCAGCGCGGGCTCGATCCTCCGCTCGTCCGAGAGCGTGGGCAGCGTGCCGCGCAGCACCTCGAGGCCGGCGCGCAGGATGAGCACGATGATCAGCGCGGCGGCGGCGATGTCGATCCACACGAGGTGCAGCCGCGCGAAGGAAAAACTCACGAGCACGAGCAGGCTCGCTGCGACGTCGCTGCCGGTGTGCGCGGCGTCGGCGATCAGCAGCTCGCTGTTGAGCTTTCGACCCTCGCGACGCTCGATCCCGACCACGAACAGGTTGATGGCGAGCGTCAGCCCGATGATCGCGAACCCCGCCGCGGAGACCTCGGGCAGCCGCGGGTGGCGGAGCCGGTCGAGCGCCTCGAGTCCGATCGCGTAGCACCCGACGAACAGCATCGCGCCGACGCCGAGCGCCGCGACCGTCTCGTACTTGCGATGGCCGTATGGATGATTCGCGTCGGGCGGGCGGCGCGCGGCGGCCATGCCCACGAGGCCGACCACGTTGGAAGAGGCGTCGAGCAGCGAGTGCACGCCGTCCGCCGTGATGGCGATCGCGCCCGAGAGGTAGCCGTAGACCAGCTTCGCGGCCGCCACCAGCAGGTTGAGCCAAAAGATGACCCACAGAATGTGGCTGATCCGCTGCAGGCGATGGTTGGCGCGCGGGTTCACGGGCCGATCTCCTCCTCAAGGATCCCGCGGGGACAGGAGGGACGCATCATGGACCGCCGCCCGGGCGCCCGCAAGTGTGCGCGGGCGCAATGGCGCGCTCGGAACGCATCCGTCGCCGCGGGGGGCGCGTTCGTCGGCCGCGCGTGGGCTCCCTGAGCAACCCGCGGCTATGCTCGATCGTCTATCATGGTCCGCGCCGGTGGGCGCGGCGCGGCGCCGCATGTAATCCGGAATCGTCGGAGGAACCTTGAACCGTTGGCGTTGGATCGGGCTCGCCGTCGTCGTGGTGGTGGTCGTCGCCGGACTGTGGCTCAGGTCCCGTGGACAATCGGAGGAGCCGAAGTACCGCACCGCCGCCGTGGAGCGCGGCGCGATCGAGACCGTCGTGTCGGCGACCGGCACCGTGCGCCCGGTCGTGCAGGTCCTGGTCGGGAGCCAGGTGAGCGGCACGGTGAACAAGCTCATGACCGATTACAACGCGCGCGTGAAGGCGGGCGACGTCCTTTGCCAGATCGAGCCGTCGGCGTTTCGCGCGCGCGAGCTGCAGGCCGAGGCGTCGGTCGCGCGCGCGCAGGCGGCGCTCAACGACGGGCAGCGCCAGCTCCGGCGCACGTCCGAGCTCGTCAAGGACGACTACGTGTCGCAGGCCGACGTCGAGGCCGCGCAGGTCGCGGTCGAGCAGCGCGAGGCGGACCTCAAGCAGGCGCGTGCGCAGCTCGAGGCGGCGCAGGTGGACCTCGCGAACACCACGATCCACGCGCCCATCGACGGCGTCGTGATCTCGCGCTCGATCGACGTTGGGCAGACGGTCGCGGCCAGCCTCCAGGCGCCGCAGCTGTTCGTCATCGCGAACGACCTCTCGCAGATGCAGGTCGAGACCCGCATCGACGAGGCGGACATCGGCCGCATCAGCACGGGACTGCCGGTGACCTTCACCGTCGACGCGTTCCCCGACCTCTCGTTCGAGGGCCGGGTCGCGCAGGTGCGGCTCGAGCCGATCGTCGAGCAGGGCGTGGTGACCTACACCACCGTGATTCACACGCGCAACGACGATCTCAAGCTGCGGCCGGGGATGACGGCGAACGTCTCGGTGCTGGTCCAGAAGAAGGACGACGTGTTGAAGGTCCCGAACGCCGCCCTGCGCTTCCATCCGGCCGTGAACGGCGGCGCGCGTGCCGGCGCGCGCGCCTCGGGCGGCACGGGCGGGGCGGGCGCGTTCGCTCGCGACGGCGCCTCGACCGCTGCGGGAATGCCGGGGGCCGGAGCCGGCGGATCGCGCGCTCGCGCGGGCGCCGGAATCGGAAGCGCCGCGGACGCCGGCACGCCTGCAGGCGCGGGGCCTCGCGGCGGCGCGTGGGGCCAGGGCGGCGGCGGCGCCCCGAGCCGCGACGAGATCGTGAGCCGCATGAAGGCTCGCGGCATGTCGGATGAACAGATCGCGCAGGCGATGGCGAAGTGGCGGGAGTCGCATGGATCCGGTGCGCCGGGCGAAGGCGGCGGCGCGTCCACGGCGCGCGGCGCGGGCGGCCGGGGCGCGGCCCCGGGTGGCGCGGGCGTCACACCGGGCACCGCCGATCCCGAAACCGTGATGAAGCCGGGCGCGATCTACGTGCTTCGGGACGGGAGGCCGATTCGCGTCGCGGTCATGACGGGGATCAGCGACGGCGCGGCGGTCGAGATCGCGAGCGACGCCTTGAAGCCCGGCGACCTGGTCGTGGTGGGAATGGAGACGGCGGCTTCGAAGACGGCGCTGCAGCCGCCGCCCGGCCTCGGCGGCCCGGGATTCGGCGGCGGTCGTGGTGGACGCGGAGGCGGACGATGAACCTCGCGGGGCTGATTCACGTCGGACTCCAGGCGCTCTCGCGCAATCGCATGCGCTCCGCGCTCACCGTGCTCGGCATCGTGATCGGCGTCGCGGCCGTGATCGCGACGCTCGCGATCGGGCAGGGCGCGCGCGCGGCGGTGCAGGCTCAGATCCGCGCGCTCGGCGCCAACGTCATGACGGTGGTGCCCGGCACCGTGACCGCCGGCGGCGCGCGCAGCGGCATGGGTAGCATCACGACGCTGACGGTCGAGGACGCCGCAGCCATCAGGAGCGAATGCCCCGCGGTCGAAGCGGTCGCCCCCATGGTGCGCACCGTTGCGCAGATGGTGGCCGGGAACCAGAACTGGAGCACGCAGGTGCAGGGCACCACGGCCGACTTCACGATCATCCGCCAGTGGCCGGTGGAATCCGGTGTGTTCATCACCGACTCCGACGTGCGGGGGGCTGCGAAAGTGTGCGTGATCGGGAAGAACGTCGCGCAGCAGCTGTTCGGCGACGCCGATCCCGTGGGTCAGACCGTGCGCATCAAGGACATTCCGTTCCGGGTGGTGGGCGTGCTCGCCTTCAAGGGCGGGCAGGGAATGGGCGGCAACCAGGACGACGTCGCGCTCGTGCCGCTCACCACCGCGCAGCGCAAGCTGATCGGCATCACCTACGTGAACTCCATCTCGCTCTCGGCGGTGAGCGAGAGCGCCGTGAACGAGGCCAGCACGCAGATCACCGACCTGCTGCGGCAGCGCCACCGCATCCGCCCCGGCGCCGACGCCGACTTCTTCATCTACACCCAGCTCGACATCGCGAACTCGGCCGAGGCGACCTCCAAGGTCATGACGATGCTGCTCGCGAGCATCGCCGCGGTCTCGCTGCTGGTGGGCGGCATCGGGATCATGAACATCATGCTGGTGTCGGTGACCGAGCGCACGCGCGAGATCGGCATCCGCCGCGCGATCGGGGCGAGGCGGCGCGACATCCTGCTGCAGTTCCTGGTCGAGGCCTCGTTCCTCGCGCTCGCGGGCGGCGCGCTCGGCGTGCTGCTGGGCGTCGGCTCGGCGACGGTCATCACCCAGATCGCGCGCTGGCCGACCCTGATCCAGCCGGGAGCTGTCGCGCTCGCCTTCGGCTTCGCGAGCATGGTGGGCGTGTTCTTCGGCTTCTACCCCGCGCGCCGCGCCTCGCGCCTCGATCCGGTGGACGCGCTGCGTTACGAGTAGCCGGCCGCGGGCTCGCGCGCGCCGCGGCGAC
Source organism: Candidatus Eiseniibacteriota bacterium (assembly GCA_041483195.1). Classification (GTDB taxonomy): domain Bacteria; phylum Eisenbacteria; class RBG-16-71-46; order RBG-16-71-46; family RBG-16-71-46; genus WS-2. Next base: position 76,346 of record JBGPFC010000016.1, on the reverse strand, counting down.
CGGGCGAACTTGCCGGCTGGCGGCTCCGGCGAAGCCCCGCGCTAGCGCACCAGCGCGATGCGATCGCGGCTCGCCACGCGTCCGCCGAGATTCAGCTGCGTGAAGTACAGGCCGCTGCGGAGCCCGGGTGGGAGCGTGGCCGAGAGGTCGTTGCGGCCCGCCGCGAGCAACCCGCGCCACAGCGTCGCGACCCGCCGTCCCGCGAGATCGTAGAGCGACCACTCGCCGTCGCTCGCGCGCGGGAGCGAGGCCGCGAGCCGCAGCGATCCGCCGGAAGGATTCGGCCACGGGCGCCCGATCGAGATGCGGGGCGTTACCTCCGCCACCGCGGCCGTGGGTCCGGGGTACAGCACGCGCACGCGGTCCACGAACCAGCCGAGCCCGCCGGTGAAGTCGTCGGCGAGCATGCGGAAGCGAATTCGCGCCGACGCGCCGGCGTACGGCGTGAGATCCACGGTCTCGGTGCGCCACGCTGGCGAGTCGCCGCTCCAGCACGGCGAGCCCTGAACGAACGGGTTCGAGTTGTGGAGCAACACGTGACTGTATCCGGCGAGCGGCGTGAGCGCCTGAAACGCGCCCCCGTCCACCGAGATCTCGAGCCGCGCGCCGTCCCACGCGTAGAATGCGTCCGCCTGCTCCAGCCCGTAGCGGTGATCGAAGCGCACCACGGTGCCGGGAACGATGTCGGTCAGGACCGGCAGGTAGAGATTCGCGTCGAGGTGAACCGGATACGCTGTGGAATCGCCGCCGCCGCACTTCCACGCGGTACCGCCAGGCGGCGAGGATGCCTCCTGCGTGAGGTGCCAGGCGTCGCGGTACGAGTACCACCAGATCTGGTGCAGCATCCCCTCTGCGCCGTTCTCGAAGTCGAGCGTCCAGTCCCGTCCGACGAGCAGCGTGTCGTAGCCGGCGCTCGAGGTGGCGATGCCGTGCGCGGCCGAGGCGTCGCGCGCGACGAAGCGGTAGGCGAGGCGCTGCCCGGAAGCGAGCCCGCCGCCGAGCGCCACCTTGAACGAGTCGCGCCCCGCGGAAGTCGCGGCCGCGCTCTGCGCCGGCCCGCCGTCGGTCGCGAACTCCACCCACACCGAGTCCACGCCGAGGTTGTCCGTGACCTTCGCGATCAGCGTCTGCGGCATGCGCGCCGCGCCCTGCGCCTGCACCGGCACGTGGACGATGACCGGCGGCGTGAGGTCCGGGCCGACCTCGAACGTGTAGGGCGCGAGCGGACCCGAAGGCGGATCGAAAGCGTCGATCCCGCTCGAATCGCTCGCGGCGTGGAGGTAGTACTCGACGGTGCCGAACGTCCCCGCCGCGGGAAAAGTGGCGGCGAACGAGTCGGCGCCCGCCGGCGCGAACGCGACCGAGTCGAAGGCGCCGCCGCCCGCCGGGCGCCAGAACAGCTCGACGCTGCCCGGGTCGAGCGCGATCGGGATGCCGCCCTGCGCGATCGAGACGCGCGCGCCCACCGGGCGCGTTTGCAATGCGCTCTCGATGTCGCCGAGATTCTGATGCGCGATGCACACGCGGCCCGCGTGCGAGTCGAGCGTGAGGTCGATGGTGCCGTGGTACCGCGTGGCCTTCTCGAAGTAGGCGGGGAATTGCGAGCGGATCGCCTCGAGCTTCGCGAGATCGGCCGCGCTCGCCGCGCTGTCGCGCGCGGTGACTAGCGCCACCGCCATGCGAAACGCGTGGGGAGCACTCGCGGCGTCTGGCACCCGCGGGCCGTTCGCCCCCTCGATGTCGCTCACGTGCCACCAGGTCGCGCGGCCGTTGCAGCCCACGCCGACGGCGGGGATGGAATAGGGCACGTAGATGTCGGGCGGGTTCATGTCGTGCGGATCGTTCACGACGAAGAACGAATCGGTCTCGGCCTTCGAGGCGAGCCCCATCAGGTAGAGGTCGAGCGCTCCGTAGCCCACCGTCACGCTGTCGGTCGCGAACGAGTCGGCCGGGAGTCGCGCCCAGTCGCAGCCCTCCATGACCGAGGCGTCGCAGTCGAAGAAGAAGTTCCAGTGCGCGTAGCCGCGGCCGAGCAACGCGGGCACCGGCGTGCCGGCGGAGTCCACGTCCACGTACGCGAGCCAGCGATGTCCCAGCTCGTGCGCGAGGAAGTCGAGCGGGGAGAAGTCGTCGGGTCCGGCCGAGGAGTCGGGCCGGTCGGCGTAGAGATGAATGCCGTTCATGGAGAGCATGGACTGAAGGCGCGAGGTGCTGCCGAACTCGCGGCCGTCGTCGAACGTGTCGAGCCCGATCCCCTGAGTCGGGTTGCGCACCACGAACGCCGAGGCGAGCGCGGTGGGGGAGCCGAGGTACGTGGTGTGGCCGCTCGCGAGGTAGAACGCGATGAAGTCGTAGTCGTCCCCGTGCGTTCGATAGAACGCGCGCGCCGCGCTCTCCAGATCGAGGATCACGTCGTTGCCCTTGTTCGTGTAGAAGAACGTGCCGTCGTCCTCGAGCACCGCGATCTCGCCGGCGTCGATCGAGTGGGGCGTGGGCAGCGGATCGTTCAGGGCGCGCGCTTCGTGATCGGCGAGCGCGCCGGCGAGGCCGTCGGGCGACGCGCCGCAGCGCGGAAGCGTTCGGGCGCCCGCCTCCGGCGACTCGCCCGGCCATGCGCGCTCCCGCGCGCGCCCGAGCCCGGCGTGCGGTCCCGGGACCGGCGCCGCGAGCGCCGCATGCTGGGCGATCAGCGCGATGGCGAACGCGAGAATGCGAAGGCGGGCTGTCGGGGTCGCGCGCATGCGAATTTCCACGGGGTGGACCGCTTCGGGTGGGGGAGGGCCGAGCACGAGTCTATCCGATGCCGGCGTGCCGCGAAACGATCCCGTGAGCGACTCAGCGCCCCCACGGCGCGGGGGCGCGCGCATGGAACGACGTCGCCCCCGGCTCGCCGCGCGCGGGACGCGCCTGCGCGCCGCCCGCTTCGACGAGCGGGAGGCGCCCCCATTCATCGGCCGTGATCCACACCACGGGTCGCGACGTTGTCCACGCCACGAAGTCGGGCGTGTCGGAGAACATCGGCCGCGGCTCTTCGTGCGCCCCGGCGGCGAGCGGTGCGAGCGCCAGGCGCTCGCGGGCGAGGCGCACCTCTAGCCCTCGCGCCTCGCGCGCGCCCTCGTGCAGCGCGGGGCCCACCGACGGCGCCGCGATCAGCGCGAGTGCCGAGATCCAGAGCCGGGGCCTTCGAGCCCAGGCCGGCAGCCGCGCCGCGAGCGCGCGCGCGCCCCATGCGACGGGCCCCGCCCAGAGCGGCAGGAACGGCGTGAGGTATCGCGGGTCATAGAGCGTGGCCGTCATGATCGCGATGGGAATGATCGCCAGCGAGAGCATCGTGGCGCCGAGCCGCCGCGCTTCGCGCGGCATGGCGAGCGCCCCCGCGATCGCGAGCCAGCCGCAGCCGCCGGTCGGCACCAGCAGCGCGCGCTTCATCGCGTGCGGGAAGAAGTCGGCCCACTTGCCGGGCAGCCCGGGGAGCGCGCGCAGCAGCTCGCCGGGCCAGCGCGCCGGCGTGAGATCGAAGTCGCGAAGCACGGTCAGATCCGGCCGCTGGCCCCAGTATCCGACCAGCAGGTACGACGAGAGATTGAAGAGCGGCGTTCCGACGGCGCGCGCGGTATGAACCCACCACGGGAGAGCGCACGCCGCGGCGGCGAGCCCGAGCCGCCACCACGCGCGGCCCGCGAAGGGCATGAGCACCAGCGCCGCGATCAGCATCTCGGGACGCGCGAGCGATGCAAGGCCCAGCGCGATCCCCGCGACCAGCGGGCGCGGCCGCGGCGCGTGCAGCCGCTCGATCGCGAATCCGAGCAGCGCGGCGCCGAGCGGCAGGGAGAGATCGTGATGCACGGCTTCGAGCATGAGCGGGGATACGGTGAACAGCGCGGCGGCCGCGGCGCCCGCCTCGGGACCGAAGGCGCGCGCGCCGAGGCGATAGGTCGCCCATGCCGCGAGCAGCGCGAACAGCGCCGCCAGCCACGCGAGCCGGTCGAGCACGCCGTTGCCGAACGCCGAGATGAGCGGGGCGATCAGCACCGGGATCAGCGGGCCGTGGATCAGGACCGGCACCGTCCCGTTCGCGTCGCGCAGCGTCCAGAGCGGCGGATGGATCACGCCGGTGCGGAACCCGTGCCCCGCGAGCAACGAGCGTGCGACCACGCCGTACTCCCACGAATCGTCGAGCGGATCGGGGGCGCCGGCGTGTAAGATCGCGAGGTCGAACAACCAGTACGCTGCGACGAAGATGAGCGCGGCGAGAAACCAACGGGAGCCGTTCGTGGCGGGAGGCTGGCGCACGCCGGCACTCTGTCATCCCGCCGCGAACAGGGTCAACCGGCCCGGCGCGCCGCGATCGGCGGGCCCGGCATCACGGAGGTCGCGATGAAGGCAACCATCTTTGCCGCCGGCGGGCGGCTCGCGCGGCTCGCGCCTGGGTCACTTCGCGCCATCGCCGCCGCCTCGATGATCGCGGGGCTGGCGCTCGCGCCACGCCTCGCCGCCGTCGCATGCGCCGACGGACCTCCTCCTCCGCCCCCCGAGTGGGGGCTGACGCAGAGCTGCCCCGATCCATTCTGTCCGGACACGACGCTCGCCGGCGGCCCGCACCTCACGCTGATCGATTACCAGCTCCAGCAGTCGTCCTCGGTGACGCTCGAGGTGCTGAGCTTGGACAGCGCGACGGTGCTGCGAACGGCGATCGGCGCGACGCAGGCCGCCGGCCGCTACCAGGTGAGCTTCGACGGGCGCGACGGCACGGGCGCGATGCTCGCCGATGGGGACTATCCGTACCGCCTGACCGCGCGGGAAGTGTCCACCGCCGCCGTGCTCTTCGAGGACATGCGGGTCGCGCGCGTGCGCTGCGGTTTCTGGTGGAGCCTCGGCCAGAACGATCCGGACGCCTTCTGTCCCGCGGGCGTCGAGGGATCCCCGCAGGGCACGAGCATCTTCTTTCGCGTGCCGCAGACCGCCGAGGTCCACCTCGAGGTGTGGAGCCGCGACTCGTCTCACGTGGTGCGCACGCTCGTGAACGGGATGCTCGCCGCCGGCCAGCACGTCGTGAGCTGGGACGGCCGCGATGACGGGGGTGGCGACCTCGCGAACGGAGCATACCCCTACGGCATGACCGCGCTCGATCTCGGGCAGAGCTGCGTCGAGGTGTTTCACGACGCGAAGGTCGCCACCCTCGCGTGCGCTGCCGCAACTCCGGAGCCACGGCCCGGCGCCGGCGCGCGCATCGAGGCGATCCGCCCCAACCCGTTCCGCGACGCCGCGCGATTCGATCTGCGCGTCTCGTCCCCGGCGCGGGTTCGCATCACGATCCTCGACGTGAGCGGGCGCCCGGTGCGCGTGCTGCTCGACGAGCCGCGGCCCGCCGGAGCGTTCTCCGCGAGCTGGGACGGCCGCGACGACGCGGGGCGCAGGCTTCCGCCCGGCGCGTACTTCCTGCGCGTGGAAGCCGGCGCGTATCGCGGCGCGGGGCGATTGCTGCTGCTGCGCTGAGCCCGCGCCCGCGGGGCCGCGCCGCCGAGGCACGTGCTATAGTGCCGCGTTCTTTCGTGGCCGGCCCACGAATCACGTGCTGCGCTCGACGGTCGCTGGCCGTGTGCGATGCGGACGGGGGACTCGCGCGTGAATCTCGATTGGGCCCGGCTCAAGGCGGTCGTGCTCGAGAGCGACGACTGGGGGCTGTGCGCGTGGTCGCCCGATGTGAAGGCCCAGCGCGTGCTCGCGGACACCCCGGCGTTTCGCGCCGGGGCGGGCCGGCGCTACGGAGGCTCCACGCTGGAGAGCGCCGCTGACGTGCGGGCGATCGCGGAGCTGCTGCTCGAATATCGCGGCGGTGACGGGTTTCCCCCGGTGCTCCAGGCGAACACCGTCATGGCCGCGCCCGATTACGCGAGGCTCGAGCCGCCGCTGTTCCAGGTCGAGCGCATGCCGCTCGTGGATTTTCCGAGGACTCCTTCGCGCTGGACGCGTCCCGGCTTGTGGGAGGAGATCCGCGGCTCGTGCGAGGCCGGAGTGTGGTGGATCGAGCTGCACGGGCTCCATCATCTGCCCGAGACCGCGTGGCTCGCCGCGCTGCGCCGCGGGGCCGACGACGCGCGCAGGGCGCACGAGCAGCAGAGCCCGGTGTGCGCGGCGGTCGAGGCGAGCGGCGAGTACGATGCCTCCGAGCCGCGCGAGGTGCGACGGCGCAACCTCGAAGCGGCGGTCGAGCGGTTCACCGCGCTCGTGGGCCGCGGGCCGCGATCGTTCTGCCCCCCCGACTACCGATGGGACGACTCGCTCGAGGCCGACGCCGAGCGGCTGGGCGTGACCACCTTTCAGGGCAAGGCGGAGCAGAGCGGCGGGCCGCTGCCGCGCGTGCGCCGTACCCTGCTCCGCTTCCGCTGGCCGCACGAACAGGGCTCGCGCTTCTACCTGCCGCCGCGCATCGCGTTCGAACCATGCGGGAGCGGCGACGCGACTCCGAAGCTGGGTGTCGCGGCCGTGCTGCGCGCGGCGCGTCAGGCGTGGAGCCGCGCACAACCGGCGGTGGTGAGCACCCACCGCGTGAACTACGCCCATCTCGATCCGGAGTGGTCGCGCGCCGGTCGCGACGCGCTGCGCGAGCTGCTTCGGGACCTGGTCCGTGAGGGCGCCGTGTTCCTCACCGACGCCGAGGTGCGCTCGTTGCACGAGCGCGGCTGGTCGGTGCGCGAGATCGGCGCGCGCGGCGTGTTGCTTCGCTATCACGGCGTGCCAGGGGAGCCCGTGCGAATCCCGGCCCCGGCCGGCGCGACCGGCGTGGTGCTGGGGGAGGGTCGCGGCGGGGCGGAAGCCGAGGCGCGAATCGAAGACGGCGCCGTGACCGCGCGCGTGAACGTCGGCGAATACCTGATCGAGTGGGTGCGCGCGTGAGCGCGCCGATGAGGGCGTTCGCGAGAACGCGGACCGGGCGCGGGTCGGTGTGGAAGTTCAACTGGCTCGCCAACCACAAGATCATCCGGGCGCTCGAGCGTGCGAGGCCGCATGCGCGGGGCGTCCTGCTCGACGTGGGCTGCGGGTCGCGGCCGTTCGCGTGGCTCTTCGATGGCCGCGTCGATCTGTACCTCGGCACCGATCTGCGCGGCTCGCGATTTCTCGGCGACCGGCCCCCCGACGTCTACTCGCGGGGCGAGGCGCTGCCGTTGCGCGATGCCTCGGTGGACACGGTGCTCGGGCTCTCCATGCTGACGTACTTCCCGGATCCCGGCGCCCCGTTGCGCGAGATGCATCGCGTGCTGAAACCCGGCGGCACGCTGCTGCTCGAGTTCACGCAAATGGCGCCGCTTCACGACGAGCCGCACGATTACCTCCGCTTCACGCGCTTCGGCGCCCGGCACCTGCTCGATGGCGCGGGGTTCGAGCCGGTCGAATTCATCCCGATCGGCGGATTGTGGGCGAGGGTCGGACTCTCGACCATCGCGGCGCTCAATCGCCTCAATCGGGGGCCGACGCGCGTGCTCACCGAGATTCCGGTGCGGCTGCTCTACATCCTGCTCCAGCTCTGCTTCGAGGGGCTCGATCGGCTGTGGTTCGACCCGCGCGAGGTGCTCGCGCACCTGGTGGTGGCGCGCAGGCGCTAGCCCTCCGCTCCGACCGCCGCCGTCGAGATCGCGCGAAACCCCGCATTCTTGACCGCGTTTTGACGCGGGTGCTAGTGTCGTCGCGTGCTTTCCCCATCGCGTGCCGTCCCGGCACCCGCGCCGGTCGTGCGCCTCCTCCCGCAGCTCGCCGATTTCGCGTCCAGGCACTACGGAGACCGCCCGTTTCTGCTCCGTTCGACCCCGGACGGATGGCGGGGCTACACGTTCGCGGAGGCCGCGCGCGCGATGCACGCGTTTGCCGCCCTGCTCGAGGCGGAGGGCGTGAAGCCCGGCGATCGCGTCGGGCTGCAGAGCGAGAACCGCCCCGAATGGGGGCTCGCCTACCTGGCGATCCTCGAGGCCGGCGCGGTGGTGGTGCCGCTCGACGCGCAGCTCAAGGTCCAGGAGGTGGGGGAGATCCTCGCCACCGCCTTAGCCACGCGCTGCATCGTGAGCGCCCGGCAGCACCCGCTGCTCGAGCAGGTGCGCACTTCACGCCTGCCCGATCTCCGGCTGATCGCGCTCGACCCGGTCGAGGGACTGCCGGCCTGGGATCAGGCGCAGGCGCGCTTTCCCGACGCGCGGCCAGGGGAGTCCGCGGCGGCGCCGAACGATCTGGCGGTCATCATCTTCACATCGGGCACCACCGGGCAGGCGAAGGGCGTGATGCTCTCGCACTCGAATCTCCTCACCAACGTCGAGGGGGTGGCGCGCACCTTCGAGTTCGGGCCGGGCGACCGGTTTCTCTCGGTGCTGCCGCTTCATCACACGCTCGAATCCACCGCCGGCCTGCTCTGTCCGCTGCGCGTGGGGGCGAGCGTCGCGTACGCGCGCGGGCTCGACTCGCGCGGATTGCGCGAGGACATGACGACCTCGGCCGCCACCATCTTCGTGGGCGTGCCGCTCCTCTACGAGAAGCTGCTGAGCGCGATCCATCGCGGCGTCGACGACGCTCCGTTGCCGCGGCGGATCTTCGTGCGCGCGATGATGGCGATCACGCGCCTGGTTCGCGTCGTCAGCGGCGCGCGGGTCGGACGCGCGGTGATGCGGCCGCTGAGGGCGAAGGCGGGCATGGACCGCCTGCGCATGTTCGTCACCGGCGCCGCGCCGCTCGCGCCCGAGGTGTTCTGGGGGTTCATCGATCTCGGCTGGCCGATGCTCGAGGGCTACGGGCTCACGGAGACCTCGCCGGTGGTCTGCGCGAATCGCCCGCGCAGACCGCGGCCGGGCGCGGTGGGCTGGCCGCTCATGGGCGTCGAGGTGCGAATCGACGACCCCGACGCCGATGGCAACGGCGAGATCGTCGTGCGCGGGCCCAACGTGATGCTCGGCTACTTCGGAAATCCAGAGGCCACCGCTGACGTGATGCGCGACGGCTGGTTTCACACCGGCGACCTCGGGCGCTTCCTCGGAGACGGCCGCGTGCGCATCACCGGCCGCCTCAAGAACATGATCGCGACCGCCGCCGGCAAGAAGATCTATCCAGAGGAGGTCGAGATTCATCTCGCGAATTCGCCGTACGTGCTCGAGGTCGTGGTCGCCGGAGGACGCGACGCGCGCGGCGAGCGCGAGGAGGTGCACGCGCACATCGTGCCGAACCTCCCGGAGCTCGAGACGCTGGCGCGCGATTCCGGGCGCGCCTGCGACGATGCGTTCGTCGAGGAGGTGCTGCGGCGCGACGTCGAGACTCGGTGCGGGCAGCTCGCGCCATACAAGCGCGTCAAGCGCGTGATCGTGCGCAGGCAGGAGTTCCCGAAGACCACCACCGGGAAGATCAGGCGCCAGGGGCTGGGAGCTGACGCGCCGCCGGCGCGCGTCGGCGCCGTGGCCTAGGCCGGGATCCCGCCATGGCGATCGATCCCGTTCCGCACGTGGGTATCAGCAAGGTCATCGGACTGCTCGAGGTGCTCGACGATGCCGGCGGCCGTTACGACGTGTTCCGTCTCGCTCGCGACATCAACTACGAGTTCGGGGAGATCCTGCAAGTCATCAAGGCCGCCGAGATGCTGGAGCTGGTGGTGACCCCGGGCGCCGACGTGGTGCTCACCGGGACCGGCAGCGCGCTCCTGCGCGCCCGCGTCAACCCGCGCAAGAAGATGCTCAAGGAGCAGATCAAGAAGCTCGCGCTGTTCCGCACCGTGGTGGACGCGCTCAAGCGCAGCGAGGATGGCCGCGCCGACGCCGACGCCTTCCTCGAGATCTTCGCGCTCCATCTGCCCGCCGAAAACGCCGAGGCGCTCCTCAAGACCGTGATCGACTGGGGACGCTACACCGAGCTGCTCGGTTTCAGCCCGGACGACGAGCAGCTCTACCTCGATCAGGCGGAGTAGGGCGCGAGCGCATCGCGGCCCCCACGCCCGGTCCCTACTTGTTCTCGGGCGTGTAGGTCACGGCGCCGTCGCCGTCGATCTGGAACCGATGGCGCTGCATCATCGGTCCCTTCGGCACCATGCCGCCGCTCCAGTGGGCCTCGCCGGGCTTTTCCTTCCAAGCCCAGACGAGCGTGAACGACGCGTCGTTGCTGACCTTGAACGGGAAGTCGACGGACGCCTCGTTCGCGAGCTCCTCCTTGACGAACGTCTGGCCGTCCACGGTGAGGCGGATGGCCTGCATCGTCAGGCCGGACTGGTTCTCGATCACGGCGTCGTGCCCCGGGCGGCGGTTCATCAGCTCGGGGTAGTGCTTGTAGCCGTACCAGGCGGCGAACGCGATCAGCAGCAGGAAGATCAGCTTCTTCATGGTTCCCTCCCGTCGTGGGACCGGCATCCTGCCGGCGGCGAGCTTCGAAATTAGCCCCGCGCCGGGCCGCGCGCAAGGCCGGCGCGTGACGAGCCGCGAGCGGCCCGGGCGAGGGGCCGCGCGGCCGGGCCGCTAGTCCGTGAACGGCCCCTCGCCGCGCCGGCCCTTGGCTTCCTCGGCGAGCTGCGGCTCCGCCGCGACCTCGCGCGCGCCGCGGAACGCGAAGTAGAACGTGGTGGCCGCGGTCGCGTAGAGCGCGGCGGTCATGTAGAAGGGCACCGCGTAGCCGAAGTGCTGGATCACGACGCCGGCCAGCGTCGCGCTCGCGGCCCACCCCACGTTCCAGACGAGGTTGTTGATGCTGGTCGAGCGGGCGCGCAGCCCCTGCGGCAGCGCCTCCATCACGAACGCCTGCAGCAGCGGGGTGGAGGCCTGCATCAATGTCGCGCGCATCCAGAACGCGACGACCGCGATGCCCAGGCGGCGCTCGGCGCCGAGCGTGACCAGGAACGGAAGCGAGAGCAGCTCGGAGGCGACCGCGGTGCGCAGCTTGCCGAAATGCCGCGCGACCGCCGGGCCCAGCAGCGACGCGAACGCCGTGAAGACCTGCGCGAGCGAGAAGAACAGCCCGATCTGGCCGCTCGAGCACGCGAAGCGGTCCTTGAAATAGAGGTTCATGAACGGGATCACGAGCCCGGCGCCCATCCCGATCAGCAGCGAGTTGAGCGCGATCGGGAACAGCTTGCGCTTGTCCGCCGGGGTCGCCGGCGCGTCGGCGTGCGAGAGCGAGGCCTCGCGCAACCCGCGCAACCGGGCGAGCGGGATCGCGGCCGCCAGCCCGAACCCCGCGCCCAGCACGAGCACCATGCGGTACGCGTGGAACAGGTCGGGTCGCGCGCCGAGCGGCAGCGCGAGCATGACACGCGGCAGCCAGCCGCCGAGCGCGCTGCCCACCACGCCGGCGAACAGCGCGAGGGCGAAGAACGCGCTGAACAGGTGGGTGCGCTCGCGCGGGGTGGAGTGCTCTGTGATGAACGGCGCGGCCGCGATCGCGAGCATGGACTGGCCGGCGCCGGCGACGAAGCTCGCGCCGAGGATCGCGGCCGGGCTCGGCACCGTCGCGCGCAGCAGGAAGCCCAGCCCGTCGAGCACGGCGCCCAGCATCAAGCAGCGCCTGCGGCCCCAGCGGTCGGCGAGGACGCCCGCCGGGAGCGCGGCGAGCGCCAGGCCGAGCGCGTTCACGGAGATCGCGGTCCCGACGAACGACTCCTTGTGACCGCCTTCGACGAGGTACAGGTTGAAGAGCACGCCGAAGATCCCGTGCCCGGTCCACGCCAGGAACTCGGCGAGCAGGTAGAGGCGCGCCGGACGCGAGAACTCGCGCGCGGCGTCGCGAAAGTCGTCGAATGCTCGACGCAACGGGCTCATCGGATTCCAAGACCAACGGCGGCTCGGTCGAGCCGCCGGGTGGGTGCCGGGGGTGAGTCGAGAAGCGGCGGCGTCAGGTCAGCGAGCTGACCGCCACCGGCTCGGCGGAGACTGCCGCTTTCGCCTCGCGCACGCGAATGAGCGGCTCGAACGCGGCGGGCGTCATCGCGATCAGCACGCGCGCGGTGGTGGAGCCGCAGTTCTCGATGGCGTGCGGCGTGCGTCCGTCGAAATGACACGAATCGCCGGCCTCGAGCACCAGCGTGTGATCGCCGCACACCACGCTCACGCGGCCCTCGAGGCATACCATGCATTCCTCGCCGTGATGGTAGTGGCGCTTGTCACCCGCCGTCCTGCCGGGAGGCAGCTCCGCCATCAGCAGCTCGAGGTTGCGTTTCGGCTGGGCGGAGAGGAGCTCGACCTTCGAGCTGTTCCCGCCGACGTGCACGCGCGGGCGCTCGCCGGCGCGCACGTGATACGGCACCTTCTCTTCCTCGACCACGAGGTATGCGACCGAAGTGTTGAGGGCCTTCGCGAGGTCGCCCAGGGTCGCGAGCGACGGGGAGGTGCGATCGTTCTCGACCTGGCTGATGAATCCCTTCGAGAGACCGCTCGCCTGGGCGAGCTGCTGGACGGTGAGGCCGCGGCGCAGCCTCAAGTCGCGGATCTTCCTGCCGAGTTGCATGGGGGGCCCCGCCGGATGTTGGGAGACAGTGAAACAAGTTTAGAAATGCTAGGCCAAGTTCAAGCCTCTGTCAACCATCGTCGCAGCCGTATCTTCCGGGGTTTCCCACTCCGAGGGTGTCGGTTCGTGACGGCCGCCGCGACCACCCAGCGCCTGCAGCTCGTAGAGGCGCGAGTAGATTCCGTCCAGCGCGAGCAGCTCCGCGTGCGTTCCCACCTCGCGCACCCGCCCGCGGTGGAGCACCACGATGCGGTCGACGTGCTGGATGGTGGAGAGGCGGTGCGCGATGATGAGGCTGGTGCGCCCCCGCATCAGGCGCTGGAGCGCGTCCTGGATCAGGCTCTCGGTCATGGTATCCACCGACGACGTCGCTTCGTCCAGGATCAGGAGCCGCGGATCGCGCGCGAGCGCCCGGGCGAACGCGAGCAGCTGCTTCTGGCCCGAGGAGAGCGTCGCGCCGCGCTCGCGCACCACGGCGTCGTATCCCCCGGGCAGACGCGAGATGAACTCGTGAGCGTGCACCTCGCGCGCCGCGCGCTCGAGCGCCTCCCGCGACACGCCTGGATCCCCGAGCCGCAGATTGCTCTCGACCGTGCCCGAGAACAGGAAGACGTCCTGCATGACGAGGCCCACGTGGCGGCGCAGCCAGCCCGCGTCGCGGTCCTCGAGCGCGCGTCCGTCCACGCGGATCTCGCCGCGCTGCGCCCGGTAGAAACGCAGGAGCAGGTGGGTGAGCGTGGTCTTGCCAGAGCCGGTGGCCCCCACCAGCGCCACCTTTTCGCCGGGCGCGATGCCGAAGGAGACGTCTTCGATCACCCACTGCGGCTCGCGGTACGCGAACCACACCCGGTCGAACTCCACGCCGCCCTCGAGCGGCTTCTCGCGGACCGGTGAGCCGTTGCCGTCGCCCGCGGCGGGCGCGAGCCTCGCAGCTTCGGTCACCGCGATCGGGCCGCTCGTGCCGCGCGGCCGGGCGGGATCGGCCGCCGGGACCGGCGTCGCGGGATCGGCCGGAGTGTCGAGGAGGTCGAAGATGCGCTCCGAGGACGCCATCGCCTGCTGCAGGATGTTGTACTTCTCGCTCAGGTCGGAGATCGGGCGGAAGAACCGCTGGGTGTACTGGATGAACGCCACCAGCGTTCCCAGCGTGATGCCGGTCCACATCACCTGGCGTCCGCCGTACCACACGATCAGCGAGACCGCGAGCGCGCCCACCAATTCCAGCACCGGGAAGAACATCGCGTAGAGAAACACCGCCTGGATGTTGGCGTCGCGATGCCCGGCGTTCACGTCGCGGAATGCCTCGAAGTTGCGGCGCTCCCGGTTCAGCATCTGGACCGTGCTCATGCCGGTGAGGTTCTCGTTGAGGAACGCGTTCATGCGCGCGAGACGCGTGCGGATGTCGCGGAACGACCGGCGCACGCGCGAGCGGAACACCAGGGTCACGATCAGGATGAGCGGGATCACGGTGAAGGTCACGCCGAGCAGCTCGACGTTGAGACGCCACATCGCGAACACGATGCCGGCGAGCGCGAACAGGTCGCCGAAGATCGCGACGACTCCCGCGGTCACCAGCTCGTTCAGCACGTCCACGTCGTTCGTGACGCGCGTCATCAGCCGGCCGATCGGATTGCGATCGTAGAAGGCGACCGGCAGGCGCTGGAGATGGCGGAAGAGCGCCATCCGCAGGTCCATCATCACGTACTGGCCGACACGCTGCATGATCTGGTGCTCGAGGTAGCCGAGGCCGAAGCCCACGACCAGCATGCACAGGTAGAGGATGGCCACCCGGTCGAGATGGAGCAGATCGTGGTGACGGATGCCGTTGTCGATCGCCTCCTTCGTGAGCCACGGTCCGGCGAGTCCGACCAGCGCGTCGGCGATCACGACGATGCCCGCGAAGGCCATGCGGCCGCGGTAGGGCCGCAGGTATCCCAGCAGGCGCCGCATGAGGCGCTGGTCGTAGCTGCGTCCGAGCGCTTCTTCCTCGTGGCTCACGAAGCTTCGAGCTCCTCTTCGATCTGCTGCTCGCGCCACAGGGTGGCGTAGCGCCCGCCGCGTTCGAGCAGGGCGGCGTGGTCGCCACGCTCGACGATCGCCCCGTCCTCGAGGACCAAAATGAGATCCGCGTCGTGCACGGTGCTGACGCGATGCGAAACGATCAGGGTGGTGCGGCGGCGCATCTCGCGCCGCAGGCCCGTCAGGATCGCCTCCTCGGTCTGCGTGTCCACGCTCGACAGGCAGTCGTCGAGCATGAGCACCGAAGCGTCGCGCAGTACCGCGCGGGCGATCGCGACCCGCTGCTTCTGTCCCCCCGAGAGCGTGATGCCGCGCTCGCCGACCTGCGTCGCGTAGCCCGCCGGGAAGCCGGACACGTCTCCGTCGAGGTGCGCGACGCCCGCGGCGCGCTCGACGGCCGGCGCATCGCAGCGCTCCACGCCGTACGCGATGTTCTCGGCGATCGTGGCGGAGAACAGGAACGTCTCCTGCGGGGCCGGCGCGATCTGCGCGCGCAGCGCCTCGAGGTCCAACGTGCGCACGTCGGCCCCGTCGAGGAACACCGTGCCCGGGGGCGGGTCGAAGACGCGCGGGATCAACGCGAGCAGCGTGCTCTTTCCCGATCCGGTGTGGCCCACCAGCGCCACGGTCCTGCCGGCGGGGACTGTGAAGGAGATCCCGCGCAGCGCGGGCCGGTCCGCTCCCGGATAGGTGAACGTGAGATCCCGGAACTCGATCTCACCGCGGCAGCGCGCGGGGACGATGCCGCCCGGCGGGCTCGCGATCTCGGGGACCACGTCGAGGATCTCGGTGAGGCGGGCGAAGGAGGCCGCCCCGCGCTGAAACAGGCTGATGACCCAGCCCAGCGCGACCATCGGCCAGTTGAGCATCGCGAGGTACACGGTGAACGCCACGAACTGCCCGAGCGTGATCCGCGAGCCGACCACCTCCCGCCCGCCCAGGTAGAGGCCGAGCAGCGCCGCGAGTCCCGACAGGAACGCGAGCGAAGGATGGAACACGCCGGAGGTCTGGATCAGCCGGACGTTGCGATCGAGGTACTCGCGATTGAGGCCCGCGAAGTCCGCGAGCTCGCCCGCCTCGCGATTGAACGCGCGCACCACGCGCACGCCGGCCAGATTCTCCTGCACTCGGGCCGAGATCGCTGCGAAGTGCGCCTGGATCTCCTCGAAGCGGTGGTGAATGCGCTCGCCGAAGAACCAGGCCGAGAGCGACACCAGCGGCAGGGGCAGCATCGCGTAGAGCGTGATGCGCGGGCTGATCGCGAGCATGAACGCGACCGACACCACGGCGACCACGGCGGTGTTCACCAGGTACATGACCCCGGGGCCCAGCATCATGCGGACCGCCGAGAGGTCGTTCGTCGCGCGCGACATGATCTCGCCGGTGCGCGTGCGCTGAAAATACTGGAGCGGCAGCCGTTGGAGATGCGCGAACAGGTCGTTGCGCAGGTCGAACTCGATGTCGCGCGAGATGCCGAGCACCGCCCGGCGCATGCCGTAGCGAAACACGCCGGCGACCAGGGCGATCCCGAACAGGATCAGCGCGTAGCGCCCGAGCTTCTCGGCCGTGACGCCACGATAGAGGTCGTCCACCGCGTGCGACAGCACCTGCGGCTGCGCGAGCGCGATGAAGTTGGCGAGCGCCACGCACGCGAGCCCCCACGCGAGCCCGCGCCGATAGCGGGCGAGGTAGGGGACCAGCCGAGCGCTCAAGGAGCGAATGGGTCGCCTCCCCCGGGCGATTCGCGGCCTCGCGCGCCGCGCGTGGCCCGCGCGGACTTCAGGGGCGCTTCGTGCCGCCCAGGAAGCCCTGAAGCCGATTGAGTCCGGTCTGCTTCATCGAAATTCCGACGTAGTAACGATCGGCGTGTACCGTATTCCGCCCGGTCGCGGTGCTCATGAATCCCGCGTAGACGTCGAGCTGGTCATCCACGCGATAGAGGAGCAGCGGTCCGACCAGATGTTCTTCGATCGCGTCGGCGGAAGTGGTGCCGTGACCGACCTGGATCGCACCCTGGTAGCGGCCGGCCATCATCACCCGCGGGAAGAACCAGATTCCCAGATCGGCGCCGAGCAGCGCCTGGCCAGAGACCTCCCGGCCGAGGTGACGATATCCGTGCGCGAGCTGGATGAAACCCTTGAGCGGCCGGATCTCGGCGCCCCAGAGCAGCATCGCCGTGACTTCCTGCTGCCCCAGCCCCAGGTTCGGCGGTGCGGATTGCCGCACCGCGTTGGCGGAATCGCCGCCGGTCAGGCCACGCGCGAACGTGGTGTCCGCCGCCCGGAGCTGAGCGCTCGTGAGCCGCACGTTGTGGTCGTAGCCGAGCGGGGCGCCGTAATCCACCTCGAACGCGAGCGCGGTGGGGCCATCCGCCAGCTTGAAGCGCAATCCGAACTTCAGATCCGACAACCCGGTCTGCGTGTTGTTCGGGGCGCCGGTGCCGCTGCGCCGCGTCACGCTCACGGCCGGAATGCCGAGCACCGCGCTGACGTTTTTCTTCCAGCCGAACTCGGTGTACGAGAGCGCCGTGCGCTGCTGGAGCACCCCGCCGGTCGCGAACTGCTCGCGATGGCCCAGCCGGTTGTGGAAGTCGTCTGCGGAGAACAGGCTGCCGCGCAGCTCCGTGGAGTATTCGCCCGGGGCCGGGAGCCACGGGCCGCTGATCGCGCGGCCGGCGAAGAGGGCCGAGCAGACGGCGGCAATCAGAACGATCGACATCGGATGGCGCACGCTCATGTGCAAATGACACCCTCCTCGCACCGGTCGGTTACCGCAGAATGCGTGCAATCTATCCGGGTGCCACGCGGGGCGCAAGCGAATCGTGGGACGCGCCCGTTGGGCGCCGAGTCCCGCGCGTCCGGCCGCGTACCCGGCGCCTCGCGCGGGCCGCTCGCGCGCCGCCGCGCCGCTGTGGCACCATGCCGCCGTGAGCGTCATGCGCGTGCTGGAATTCAATCGATCGAAGGACGGCGTATGGAATCTTCCGCCGGCCCTCGTCGATTCGCTGCGGGCGTCGTTTCCCTCGGTCGAGTTCGTGGCGCCGGCCGACCAGGCCGGGGCCGACCGGATGCTGCCGGGCGCCGAGGTGGTGTTCGGCTGGGCGGTGACCGCCGACAATTTCGCCTCCGCCTCGATGCTGCGCTGGATCCAGATCACGGCCGCCGGCGCGGGGGCGCAGCTGTTTCCGGCGCTGGTCGAGAGCGATGTCGTGCTGACCAACGGGCGCGGGCTCCACGCGACCGCGATGGCCGAGCACACGCTGGGCGTGATCCTCGCGTTCACCCGCAAGCTGCATCTCGCCCGCGACGCGCAGCACGAGCGTCGCTGGACGCAGCGCTCGCTGTGGACGGACGCGCCGCCGATCGGCGAGCTCTCGGGGAAGACCCTCGGCCTGGTGGGGCTCGGCGCGGTGGGCTCCGCGATCGCGAGTCGCGCGCGCGCCCTCGGCCTCCACGTGATCGCGGTGCGCCACCATCCGTCCTCGCCGCCCGCGCCCGCCGACGAGCAGTGGGGGGTCGAGCGCCTCGATGCGCTGGTCGCGCGCGCCGACATCCTCGTACTCGCGGCGCCGCTCACGGCGGAGACGCGCGGGTTGATGAGTCGCGACCGGATCGCGCGCATGCGGCCCGGCGCGTTGCTCGTCAACCTGGGCCGCGGCGACCTGGTGGACGAAGACGCGCTGATCGACGCCCTGCGCTCGGGCGGCATCGCCGGCGCGGCGCTCGACGTGTTCCGCCGCGAGCCGCTCGCGGCGGAGAGCGCGCTGTGGTCCATGCCACAGGTGATCGCGACGCCGCACGTCTCGGGTCTCGGGCCGCGGTACTGGGAACGCGCCGTCGAATTGTTCGCGGGCAACCTGCGCGCGTACCTCGACTCTCGGCCGCTGGCCAACGTCGTGGACAAGCGGGCGGGATACTGACATGGAGCGCACGCTGGGCGTGCTGGTGGCCGGCGGGCGCGGCGCCCGCCTCGGGCTCGCGGGACCCAAGGCGTTCGCGGAGGTCGGCGGGGTCTCGCTGCTCGCCCGCGCGGTCCGCGTGCTCGAGTCGGTCTGCGACGCGATCGTGATCGCTGCGCCGCGCGGGTGCGAGCTGCCGCGCCATGCCTATGCGCGCGTCGACGACGTGGCGGGCGCCGGGGGTCCGCTCGCGGGACTGGTCGCGGGCCTCGCGGCGCGGCCGTTCGATCGGGCGGTCGCGCTCGGCGTGGATTTTCCGTTCATGTCGCCCGCGGCGCTCGGGGCGATGCTCGCATGCCTGCCCGGCCATGCTGCGGCGCTGCCGTCGCCGCGCGGCGTGCCGCAGCCGCTGGCGGCGGCTTACGCCCCCGCCGCCGCGCCGGCGCTCGCGGCGGCGCTCGCGCGCGGCGAACGTGCCCTCACGCCCGCCGTGCTCGCGCTCGATGCGCTGCTGCTGGATGAGGCCGCGAGCGCGCGGATCGGCGGAGACGACCCGTTCTTCAACCTCAACACGCCCGCCGACCTCGAGGAGGCGCGGAGGCGCATCGACTCGATCGCGCGCGCGGAGCCCGGCCGGTGAGCGGGTCGGATCCGGGGGGCGCCGCGCTCGCGCTCGGCGGAGTCCCGCTCGACCGGGCGTTCGAAGCGCTGCGCCGGCTCGAGCCCGACGCGCACGCGTGCTGGGTGTACGATCTCGATGCGTTCGACGCCCGCGCGCGGCGCTTCCGCGCGGCCTTCGCAGCGCTCGATCCGCTGGTCGCGCTCGCGGTCAAGGCGAACGGGCTGCCGGCGCTGCTCGATCGCGCGCGCGCCGCCGGGCTGGGCGCGGACGCGGGCTCGCTCGGCGAGCTCGAGCTGGTGCGCGCGGCGGGCTTCGCCCCGGCGTGCCGCGTGCTCAACGGCAACGGGCGCACGCGCGAGGAAGCGGCGTGGGTGGCGCGGGAGGGGGCGCACTCCGTCAACGCGGACGCGGTCCCGGAGCTCGACCTGCTCGAGCGGGCGGCGGCGTCCGCCGGATCCAGGGTGCGTGTCGCGCTGCGCGTGAACCCGGGCATCGAGATCCCCGGGCACCCCTACGTCGCGACCGGCGG
Source organism: Candidatus Eiseniibacteriota bacterium (assembly GCA_041483195.1). Taxonomy (GTDB): domain Bacteria; phylum Eisenbacteria; class RBG-16-71-46; order RBG-16-71-46; family RBG-16-71-46; genus WS-2. Next base: position 56,822 of record JBGPFC010000016.1, on the reverse strand, counting down.
CGACGACGCGAAGTTCGGAATGAGCGAGGCGGACGCGCTCGCGGCGTGGGAGGGACGGCCGCGCTGGCCGCATCTCGCGCTCGATGGCCTCCACCTGCACGTGGGCTCGCAGCTGCTCGATCCTGCGCCGCTCGAAGCCGCGGCCGAGGCCGGGCTCGCGCTCGTGGATGCTTCCGCGCGGCGCGGGGCGCCGCTCGCGTTCGTCAATCTCGGCGGGGGATTCGGCGTCGACTACTCCGGCGCGGGGGCGGAGTTTCCGCTCGAGCGCCACGCCGCGCGACTGGCCGAGCGCGCACGCGGCCGCGATCTCGAGTGGGTGCTCGAGCCCGGACGCTGGATGACGGCCCCGATCGGCGTGCTGCTCGCCGAAGTGCTGGGAGTCAAGCACAGGGCCGCCTCAGGAGCCGGCGCGCCGCGGCGCTTCATCGTGCTCGGCGCGGGGATGAACGATTTCATCCGGCCCGCGCTGTACGGCGCCCCGCACCGCATCGTGCCGGTGCGCCCGCGCGCCGGTGCGAGCGTGGCGGCGACGGTGGTGGGTCCGGTCTGCGAGAGCGGAGACGTGTTCGCGGCGGCCGCCTCGCTGCCACCGCTCGAGCCCGGCGATCTGGTGGCGGTGCTCGACGCCGGAGCGTATGGCGCTTCGATGGCGTCCAACTACAACGGCCGCGGACGGCTCGCCGAGCTGGTGATCGAAGGGGCGATGCTGCGTCGCGCGCGGGCCGGCGAGACGCCGGGCGAGCTCGCCGCGCGGCGCGCGGACGATCGGCTGGAATGGTGAACGCGCCCGCCGCGCGGGGCTAGAGCGCCAGTCTCGGGCGGCTCGCCATCAGCAGCAGCGCGGGGCTCGACGCGAGATTCGAATACGAATGCTGGCGATGGGAGCGGAAGTGGAGCGACTCGCCCTCGCGCAATACGAATTGCTCGCCGTCGACGCGGATCTCCGCGACGCCCGACAACACGGTCACCCACTCCTCGCCCTCGTGACAGTGCGAGAGTGCCGGCTCGCGGCCGATCGGGAGGGTGAGCAGCTGCGCGCTCACCAGCGCGCACTGCACGGGCTCTGTGAGCGGCGCGAGCCGCGCGGAGCCCCACTGCACGAAGCGTCCTTCGCGGTCCTGCGCGCGCATGACGGTGACCTCGGGCAGCACGTAGGGCTCGACCAGCGTCGCCGGTCGCATGCCGAGCGCGCGCGCGATCCGTCCGAGCGCGCCCACCGTCGGCGACGCCTTGCCGCGCTCGATCTCCGAAACGTGGGTGGCCGAGATGCCGCCGCGCTCCTCGAGATCCTTGAGCGTGAGTCCGCGCGAGACACGCAACAGCTTGATGCGGCGGCCGAGCTCGGTGGGCGAGGGATCGCGCGGCCGGAGCGGATGCGTGCCTTCGGCGCCGGCGGATTCGAGGATCGCGTGGGTCTCGTGTGTCATGCGCGTTCTCCGTGGATGGATGCGGTACTCTGGCGCGGTCTCATGGCTGTTCGTCCAGCGAGCGCGTGAGAATGGCGATGACTTCTGCGTCGGCGCCGTGCGCCGCGCGCACGCGATGCGGCACCGCGAACGTGGCCTGAGCAGAGTCCCCGGCCGAGAGCGTGACCCGCTGGTCCCCGAACTCGACGTCGATCGCGCCCTGGCGCACGTAGTAGAGCGCGTCACCCGGAATCTCGTGGGTGGGAAGCTTCAATTCGGAGCGGGGCGATGCGCCGAGGAGCAGGCGGTAGCTGAAGATCCTGCTGCCTGGAATGCCCGGCGTGAGCACCTCGGCCGTCACCCCGGGGCTCGGAGCCAATCGCTGCACGCGCTCGTACGTCTGGTGAGCGACTTCGGTGCGCTCCTCGCGCTCGATGAAGTACGAGGCGTCGCGATGGAGCGCCCGCGCGATGCGGACCAGCGCGCCAATCGTCGGGGAGGTGCGGCCCCGCTCGATCTCGGAGAGGTGCGTGGCGGACAGGCCGGAGGACTTTTCGACCTGTTTGAGTGTCATCCGGCAGTCGAGGCGGAGCTTGCGGATTCGGCGGCCCAACTCCTCGATCTCGACGATGGCGCTGATGGTTTTCAACGGATCCTCCGTCCCCAGGGGCTGGCCAAATGGATCGGGCGAACCAAACCACAAAAAGCCTGACACAGGGTGGCCGCGAGCGTCAATGCGCATGTGCCCCGGAATCCGGGATGCGTTTGCGGTACCCGGCGACGATCGCGGCGACATTTCGCGACGGAACGGGTCCCGGCGCGGCGCGGCGCGGACCCCGTGGTCGCTTGACACTCCGCGCGGAGAGCAGCGAGACTGCGCCGCTGGATACCCGCCAGGCCGCGCCAACGCGGCCTGCGAGTCAGATTGTGAAAGTTTGACCAAAGTTCCGCGGCTCGCGCCGGCTCATGAGACGAGGGCTTCCGTGCTTCAGGTGGTCTGCATCAAGCAGGTGGCGGATACCGAGACCCGGGTCCGCGTCGCGCCAGACGGCAGGAGCCTCGATCCCGCGGGCGTCACGTGGATCCTGAACCCGTACGACGAAATCGCGGTCGAACAGGCCCTCTCGATCCGCGAGAAGCAGGGCGCTGGAGAGGTCGTCGTGGTCTCGCTCGGCGGACCCACGGTGCAGACCACGCTCCGCAGCGCGCTCGCCATGGGCGCGGACCGCGCCGTGCACCTGCGCGCCGACGCCGCGCTCGATCCCCTTCAGATCGCGCGCGCCCTGGCGGCCGAGATCGGTGCGCTCGCTCCCGAGCTCGTGTGGCTCGGAAAACAGGCGGTGGATGACGACGCGGCCCAGGTGGGGCCGATGCTCGCTCAATTGCTCGGTCTCCCCTGCGTCACCGTGGTGGGGTCTTTCGCGCTCGATGGCGCGCGCGCGGTCGCCGAGCGCGAGATCGAGGGCGGCCGCGAGGTCGTCGAGGTCACACTGCCCGCCGTGTTCACGACCGAGAAGGGACTCAACCAGCCCCGTTACGCCTCGCTCAAGGGCATCATGGCGGCGAAGAAGAAGACCATCGACGAGAAACCGGCGGTGCCGGGCGGGAGCGCGCTCGAGATCGTGTCGCTCGCGCTGCCGCCCGCGCGCCCTCCGGGGCGGATCGTCGGCCAGGGCGTGGACGCCGTGCCCGTGCTGGTGCGTGTCCTGCGCGACGAAGCGCGGGCGATCTGAGAGGGCGGCGATGAGCATCCTGGCGGTCATCGAGCAGCGCGACGGGCACGTGCGCAGCGGCGCGCGCGAGGTGCTGGGCGAGGCCACCCGCCTCGCCGGAGCGCTGGGAGGCGAGGTGGTGGGCGTGTGCGCGGCCGCCGCCGACCCCGGGCTCTCGGGCCTGGGTGAAGCGGGCGCGGCGCGCGTGCTCTTCGCGCGTCACGACGCCTTCGCCTTCTACCACGCGGAGGGTTACGCCCATGCGGTCGCGGCCGCGATCGCGGCACTCACGCCTTCGGTCGTGCTGTTCGCCGCTTCGGCGATGGGGCGCGATCTCGCCCCGCGCGTCGCCGCGCGGCTCGGCCTGGGGCTCGCGTCGGACTGCACGGCGCTTTCGGCCTCCGGCGGCCGTCTGGTCGCGACCCGCCCGGTCTTCGCGGGCAAGGCGCTCCAGACCGTGGCCTTTCCGCACACCCCGGCGCTGGTGTCGCTGCGCCCCAAGATCTTCGCGGCGGTGAGCCATCCGGGCGGCGTCGCGGCGGTGGAACCGCTCGCGCTCGATTACGATCCGGCCACCTACCGCGCGCGCGTCGTGCGGACCGCGGCCTCCGCGGGCGGCAAGATCGACCTCACGGAGTCCGAGATCATCGTCTCGGGCGGCCGCGGGCTCAAGGGCCCCGAGAATTTCCATCTGATCGAGGAACTCGCAGACGCGCTGGGCGCGACGGTCGGCGCATCGCGCGCCGTGGTGGACGCGGGCTGGCGCCCGCACGCCGATCAGGTGGGCCAGACCGGCAAGACGGTTTCGCCCAAGCTCTACGTCGCGGTGGGGATCTCGGGCGCGATCCAGCACCTGGCCGGGATGTCGTCGTCGCGTTGCATCGTGGCTATCAACAAAGATCCGGATGCGCCCATCTTCAAGGTCGCGGACTACGGCGTGGTGGGGGACCTGTTCGAGATCGTGCCGGCGCTCGCGCGCGCGGTGCGGGAGCTCAACGCGCAGCGCGCTTGACGCTCGTTCCGCGCGGCCGCTAGGGTGCGAATTCCACCGCACGCTTCGCATGAGGTGCTTCGGGGAGGCCTGAGGGGTGGCATGAGAGAGTACCTGCCGGTGCTGCTGTTCGTGGCCGTGGGATTCGCCTTCGCGGCGGGCACGATCGGCCTGTCGACCATCATCGTCCCGAGGCGCACCAACGCCATCAAGAACTCGCCGTACGAATGCGGCGTCGAGCCGGTGGGCGATGCGCGGGCGCGGTTCTCCGTGAAGTTCTACCTGGTGGCCGTGCTCTTCATCCTGTTCGACATCGAGGCGGTGTTCCTGTACCCGTGGGCGGTCGCGTTTCGGGCGCTCGGGATGTACGGCCTCGTCGAGATGCTGCTCTTCATCGTCGTCCTGCTCGTCGGGTATCTCTACCTGCTGAAGAAGCGGGCCCTCGAATGGGAATGAGGCGCGGCACCCTGGGCCCGCGTGTTTCCGGGGTGCGCCCCGCACCCGCGAACGGCCACCGGCGCGAGGAGGTGGGGCTTGCCTGACGACGGGACGCTGAATCCGTTTCGCACGCTCGCGCCGCCGCCGGCCGCCGCCCCGGCGCATCGCGACCTGCCGATCAGCGAGGCCGACGCGATCCGCGAAGAGGTCGAGCGCGGCGTGCTGTTCACGTCGGCCGAGAAGCTCGTGAGCTGGGCGGTCAATCAGTCCCGCGCGAATTCGATCTGGCCGCTCGGATTCGGTCTGGCCTGCTGCGCGATCGAGATGATGGCGATCGTCGGCCCGCGCTTCGACATCTCTCGCTTCGGCGCTGAGGTGTTTCGTTCGTCCCCGCGCCAGGCTGACCTCATGATCGTCGCGGGGCGGGTCAGCATCAAGATGGCCCCGGTGCTGCGCCAGCTGTACGACCAGATGCCCGATCCCAAGTGGGTGATCTCGATGGGCGCGTGCGCGTCCTGCGGAGGCGTTTTCAACAACTACGCGATCCTCCAGGGGGTCGACAAGATCGTGCCGGTGGACGTCTACGTGCCCGGCTGCCCGCCGCGCCCCGAGGCGCTCATTCACGGGATCATGAAGCTGCAGGAGAAGATCCTCGTCTCGAAGGTCGAGCTCGGTCCCCTCCCGAGCAGGAAGAAGGCCAAGGGCGCGGCATGACCACCGCCCTCACGCCGCTGCGCATCGAGGAGCGCCTCCGCGAGCGCTTTCCCGACGCGCCGTTTCACCGTCAGACCGGCGAGGCGGTCCGAGACTTCACGCTGATGGTGCCGGCCGAACGGATCGCGGAGATCTGCGCCTTCCTGCGCGACGACCCCGAGCTCGATTTCGCGATGCTGTCGTGGATCGCGGGCATCGACTGGCTCCCGCGCGAGCCCCGCTTCGAGGTCGCATACGGGTTGCTCTCGCTCACGCGCAACACACGCGTCACGCTGAAGGTCGCGGTGCCCGAGGAGAATCCACGCGTGCCGACCGTCGCCGGCGTGTGGCCCACCGCCAACTGGCACGAGCGCGAGACCTACGACTTCTACGGCATCGAGTTCACGGGGCACCCGGACCTCACGCGCATCCTGCTGCCCGAGGACTGGGTGGGCTGGCCGCTGCGCAAGGATTCCCCGCTGGGCTACGAAGAGGTCGCCTTCACTCACAACACGCCCCACCGCATGAAGCCCGACCCCACGCTCAAGAAGCTCGCGCCGAAGAAGGTTCGATACCGTGCGCACTGAGACCATGACCCTCAACATGGGTCCCCAGCACCCCGCGACCCACGGCGTGCTGCGGGTCGCGCTCGAGCTCGACGGCGAGACCGTGCTGCGCGCCAGGCCGATCATCGGCTACCTGCATACCGGCATGGAGAAGCAGGCCGAGTACAAGACCTACACCCAGTCCATCCCGCAGACCGACCGCATGGACTACCTGGCGCCGATGAGCAACAACCTGGCGCTGTGCCTCGCGGCGGAGCGCCTGCTGGCGATCGAGGCGCCGCCGCGCGCGCAGGCGGTGCGGGTGCTGCTCACCGAGCTGAGCCGGATCAGCGCGCATTGCGTGTGGCTCGGGACGCACGCGCTCGACATCGGCGCCATGACCGTCTTCTTCTATTGCTTCCGCGAGCGCGAGCGGGTGCTGTCGATTTACGATCAGGTGTGCGGCGCGCGCATGACCGCTTCCTATTTCCGGGTGGGCGGGCTCGCGATGGACATCCCGGAGGGGTTCCTCGACCGTTGCCAGACGTTCGTGGACGAGATGCCGGCGCACATCGACGAGTACGAGGCGCTGCTCACGAAGAACCCGATCTGGCTCGCGCGCACAAGGGGCGTCGCGCCGCTCTCCGCGAAGGACGCCCTCGCGCTGGGCGCGACCGGGCCGGTGCTGCGCGGCTCGGGGGTCAAGTGGGACCTGCGCAAGAGCCAGCCCTACTCCGGCTACGAAGCCTACGACTTCGAGATCCCGATCGGCACCGGGGGAGACGCGTACGATCGCTACCAGGTGCGCGTCGAGGAGATGCGCCAGAGCACGCGCATCGCGGATCAGGCGATCCGGCGCCTGCGCGAGCTGGGCCCCGGCGACTACCGCCTGCGCGACTACAAGTACGTGCTCCCGCCCAAGGAAGAGGTCAAGACCTCGATGGAGGCCCTGATCCACCATTTCAAGATCGTCGCGCACGGGTTCTTCCCGCCGGTGGGCGAGGCGTACCACGCGATCGAGGCGCCGAAGGGCGAGCTCGGCTTCTACTTCGTCTCGGACGGCACCCCGCGGCCCTGGCGCATGAAGGTGCGCTCGCCGTCGTTCGTCAATCTCCAGACGATTCCGACCATGATCGAGGGAAGACTGGTCGCCGACGTGATCACCGCCATCGGGAGCATCGACATCGTGCTGGGCGAGGTCGACCGGTGAGCGCGCCGGTCGTCTCGATCGAGAGCGCGGCCCCGCCGCTCGAGTGGCCCGCCGCGCGCCGAGCGGAGGTGGACGATGCGCTCTCGCACTACCCGCTCCGGCGCTCGGCGGTGCTGCCCATTCTCTGGATCGCGCAGCGCGAGTGGGGGTGGATCTCGCCCGCCGCGCTCAGGCTCGTCGCCCGCACCCTCGAGCTGCCGGAGCCCGAGGTGTTCGGGATCGCGACCTTCTACACGATGTTCAATCTGAAGCCGATCGGCCGCCATCATCTCCAGGTGTGCATGACGCTCTCGTGCTCGCTGATGGGCGCCGACCGCCTGTTCAGCCATCTCGAGTCGAAGCTCGGGATCGGGCACGGCGAGACCACCCCGGACGGCCGGTTCACGCTGCGGCGCGTCGAGTGCCTGGCGGCGTGCGGCGGCGGGCCGTGCCTGCAGGCCGGGCTCGAATACCACGAGCACCTGGACGAGGCGAAGGTGGACGCGCTGCTGGAGAAGCTGAAATGAGCCGCGGGCCGCTGCTCTTCAAGGACATCGACACGCCGGGGCTGGCCGCGCTCGAGACCTATCGCGCGGGCGGTGGCTACGAAACGCTCGCCGAGGCGCTCGGCAAGCGGAGCCCCGACGAATGCATCGAGATCGTGAAGGCATCGGGATTGCGCGGCCGCGGCGGCGCCGGATTTCCCACCGGGCTCAAGTGGAGCTTCGTGCCGAAGCAGACCACGAAGCCGAAGTATCTCGTGTGCAACGCCGACGAGAGCGAGCCCGGCACCTTCAAGGACCGCGAGCTCATGGAGAAGAACCCACACCTGCTCATCGAGGGCATCATCCTCTCGGCGTGGGCGATCCAGGCGAACACCGGGTACATCTACCTGCGCGGCGAGTTCGACTACATCCAGCGCATCCTCGACCGCGCGATCGCGGATGCGCGCACGGCGGGCCTGATCGGCGCGAACGTGCTCGGCACCGGATTCCGCTTCGAGCTGTACACGCACCTCGGCGCCGGCGCGTACATCTGCGGCGAGGAAACCGCGCTGCTCTCCTCGCTCGAAGGCTACCGCGGCCAGCCGCGTCTCAAGCCGCCGTTCCCCGCGGTCGAGGGCCTCTACGCCTGTCCCACGGTGGTGAACAACACCGAGACGCTCATGAACGTGCCGCACATTCTCAAGCACGGAGCGGCGTGGTACCGGCAGTGGGGAACCGAGAAGAGCGCCGGCACCAAGATCCTGAGCGTCTCGGGCCGCGTGAAGCGCCCCGGCAACTACGAGGTGCCGCTCGGCCTGCCGCTCTCGACGCTGCTCGATGAGCACTGCGGCGGCATGCGCGACGGCCTCGCGATCAAGGCCGTGATCCCGGGCGGATCGTCGGTGCCTCCGCTGCCGGCCTCGATGCTGAGCACCGGCCTCGACTACGAATCCATGAACGCGGCGGGCACGTTTCTCGGCTCGGGCGGCGTGATCGTGATCGACGACCAGACCTGCCTGGTGGACGCGCTCTGGAACATCACGCGCTTCTACGAGCACGAGTCGTGCGGCAAGTGCACGCCGTGCCGCGAGGGCACCTACTGGATGAGCGAGGTGCTGGAGCGCCTCGAGCACGGCCATGGGCGCGAGAGCGACATCGGCCTGCTGGAGGACGTTGCGGACAACATCCTCGGCAAGTCGTTCTGCGCGCTGGGCGACGCGGCCGCGATGCCGGTGCAGGGCTTCATCCAGCACTTCCGCGCCGAGTTCGAGTACCACGTCGCCCACCGGCGCTGCATGGTGAACCGCCGCAGCGCCGAGATCGAGTCGCGGTGGGGCGAGGCGGTGCGCGCATGAGCGCGACCTGCCGCGTGCGCATCGACGACCACGCGATCGAGGTGCCGGCCGGCACGCTCGTCACCGACGCCGCCCGCATGGCGGAGACGCACATTCCGATCTTCTGCTCGCACCAGAAGCTCCCGCCGCTCGGCGCGTGCCGGATCTGCGTCGTCGAGATCGGGACGCCGAAACGCGAGCGCGACGGCAAGCCGGTGCTGGGGCCGGACGGCGAGCCGGTCATCGCGTGGATGCCGAAGCCGCAGACCGCGTGCACCACGACCGTGTCCGACGGCATGGTGGTCGCGACCCGATCGCCCGGCGCCGTGAAGGCGCGGCAGGGCGTCATGGAATTCCTGCTCGTCAACCATCCGCTCGACTGCCCGGTGTGCGACGAGGGCGGCGAGTGCCAACTTCAAGACTTGGCCTTCGCGTTCGGCCACGACTTCTCGCGCATGGACGAGGCGAAGCGCACCTTCGTTTCCGAGGACCTGGGCCCGGTCGTGAAGAAGGAGGCGAACCGCTGCATCGTGTGCATGCGGTGCGTGCGCTACTGCGACGAGATCATGGGCGACGACGCGCTTACCGCGCACCAGCGTGGCGTTCACACCGAGATCTCGTCGTTCGACCGCCAGCCGCTCGAGTGCGAGCAGTGCGGCAACTGCATCGAGGTGTGCCCGGTCGGCGCGCTCACCGCGCTGCCCTACCGTTTCAAGGCGCGCCCCTGGGACCTGCGCCAGCACGTGACGATCTGCCCGTCGTGCTCGAACGGGTGCAGCGTGCGGCTCGGGGTGCGCGGCATGGAGATTCTCAGGGCGCGCGGCACCGAGCACCGCGGCGTGAACCAGGAATACCTGTGCGTCCACGGCCGCTTCGGCTACGAGTTCGTGCAGAGCGCGGAGCGGCTCTCGGCGCCGCTCGTGCGCGCGGGCGGCGCGCTCGCGCCGGCGTCCTTCGACGAGGCGGTCGCGCTCGCGGCGACGCACCTGCGGGCGATCGCGGGCGCGCATGGCCCCGGCGCGATCGCGTTCCTGGGCGGCGAGACGCTCAACCTCGAGGAGCAGTACCTGCTCCAGAAGCTCGCGCGCGCGGTGCTGGGCACCCCGCACGTCGACGCGCGCACGCGCTTCACGGCGAAGGTGCCGGGCGCCGCGCTCCTGCGGGCGACCGGCGGCGGCCGGCCGCTGGTCTCGTTCGACGAGGCGCGCGGCGCGCGGGAGGCCCTGGTGCTGTTCGACGACCTGCAGGGGGAATCGCCATTCGCGCAGGCGGTGCTCATCCAGGGCCAGCATCAGCGGGGACTCCATCTCACCGTGGCGCACGCGCGACGCGTGAAGCTCGCCCGCCCGAAGTTCGGAGGCGACTGGCTCGCTGTGAAGCCGGGCGGTGAGTTGGCGCTGCTCCATGGCCTCACGCGCGCGGCGCTCGAGGCGGGCGGACCCGAAGCGCCGCCTCCCGAGCTCGCGGCTGCGCGGCCTGCGCTGGAAGCCTCGCTCGCGCCGTGGACCGCCGAAGCGGTCGAGCGCGCGAGCGGCGTCTCGTATGCCGCGATCCGCGCCGCGGCCGCACGTCTCCGGTCGGCCCAACGCAAGCTCGTGCTGTTCGGACGCGCGGTGGCGGAGCATCCGCAGGCGGTGGCGCTGCTCCAGGCGATCGAGCATCTCGGCTGGGTGACCGGCGCGCTCACCGCGGAGCGGTCGTTTGTGATGTACCTGGGTCCCCGCAACAACAGCCAGGGCGCTCTCGACATGGGCCTCACGCCCGATTGCCTCCCGGGCTACGTCCCGGTCGCTGACGCGGCGCGGCGCAAGCCTTTCGAGCAGCAGTGGGGCGCCGCGCTCGCGCCGGCGCCGGGCATGACCGCGCCCGAGATCCTCGCCGCCGCCGCCGATGGCCGCGTTCGGGCGCTGTGGATCGCGGGCGACGACTGGTTGCGGAGCGCCCCCGACCGCGCGCTCGCGATGCGGGCGCTCGAGACGGCGGACCTCGTCATCGTGAGCGATCTGTTCCTCACCGAGACCGCGAAGCACGCGCACGTCGTGTTCCCGGCCTCGGCTTTCGCGGAGAAGGAAGGCGTTGTCGTGAACTGCGAGCGTCGCCTTCAGCGCTCGGCGCGCGCGCTGTCCCCGCGCCGCGGCAGCCGGCCCGACTGGGAGATCATCCAGTCCGTCGCGCGCGCGCTCGGCGCGGCGTGGAGCTATCGCACCGTCGAGGACGTGTACCGCGAGATCGCGCGCCTCACGCCCGGCTACCAGGGAACCAGCTACGCGACGCTCCTGCCGCTGGGTCCCCAGTGGTCGAGCCCCGGGGCGCCGGCCGTGGCCGCGGCGCTGACGCCGGTCGCCGCGCCGGGTGCGCCGGCAGGACGCGCGGACGGATTGTCGCTGCTGTCCGGCGCGACGCTCTTCCTGAACGACACCGTCGCGGATCGCGGCACGCTGCTCCCGAAGCTCGCGAAGGCGGCGCGCGCCTTCCTCCATCCGGCCGAGGCGCGAAGCCTCGGCCTGGGCGAGGGAGATCGCGTCGAGCTCGCGGGGCCGGGGGGCCGCATCGAGCTGCCGGTCGCGATCGACGACGCCGTGCCAGAGGGCAGCGTATTCGTGCCCCACGCGCACCCCGGCGTGCAGCTCAACCGTCTCGGCGCCCCGCAGGGCGCGGGACTCCGAGTCGCGGCGCGCCGTTCCGGCGTCGCGGAGAAGGTGGGAGCTTAGCGCCGGGATGGCCGCCCTCTGGAGCAACCCCGACTTCCAGTTCGTCTTCTGGGCCATGATCAAGATCGTCGTGATCCTGTTCGGGATGCTGGGGGTCGTTTCCTACATGATCTTCGCCGAGCGCAAGATCGCCGGCCACATGCAGGCCCGGGTCGGCCCCAACCGCGTGGGCCCGTTCGGCCTGCTCCAGCCCATCGCCGACGTGCTGAAGCTCTTCTTCAAGGAGGAGTTCATTCCGGCGGACGCGAACAAGGTCATCTTCCACATCGCGCCCATGCTGGCGGTGGTGCCGGCGCTGGTGACGTTCTCGGTGATTCCGATCGGGCCCAACTTCATCGTCACCGACATCAACGTCGGGCTGCTGCTGTTCCTCGCGATGTCGAGCCTGGGCGTGTACTCCATCACGCTCGGCGGCTGGTCATCGAACAACAAGTACGCGCTGCTCGGGGGGCTGCGCTCCGCCGCCCAGATGGTGTCGTACGAGCTGGCGATGGGGCTCTCGACCATCGGCGTGCTGCTGATCGCCGGGTCGCTCTCGCTGGTGGATATCGTGCACGCGCAGGCGAGCGCGATCCAGCTGGGGCCGCTCGCGCTGCCGCGCTGGTTCGTCTTCTACCAGCCGGTCGCATTCGCCGTGTTCATGATCACGGCGCTGGCCGAGACCAACCGCGCGCCATTCGACCTGCCCGAGGCCGAGGCCGAGCTGGTGGCGGGATTCCACACCGAGTACTCGAGCATGAAATTCGGCCTCTTCTTCCTCGGCGAGTTCGCGAACGTCATCACCATCTGCTCGATCGCGGTGACGCTGTTCCTGGGAGGGTGGAACGGGCCGTGGCTGCCCGACTCCCTCAAGTTCCTCTGGTTCTTCGCCAAGCTCGGCGCGCTCCTCTTCTTCTTCATATGGGTGCGCTGGACCTATCCCCGGCTCCGCTACGACCAGCTCATGAACCTGGGCTGGAAGGTGCTGCTCCCGGTCGCGCTCGCCAACATCGTCGTGACCTCGGTCTGGGTCTTCTGGGTGACGCACCCATGACCCCAGCCCTGTTCGTGGGCTTCGGCGCGATGCTGGTGGCGTGCGCGCTGCTCGTGATCCTCCACCGCAGCCCGGTGACGAGCGCGCTGTTCCTGGTGCTTGCGTTCTGCTCGCTCGCCGGCATCTACCTGCTGCTCGGCGCCGAGTTCGTCGGGCTGGTCCAGATCATCGTGTACGCCGGCGCGATCATGGTGCTGTTCCTGTTCGTGCTCATGTACCTGAACCTCTCCCACGACATCGACGCCGGCGTCCACCACGCGGTGCGCCGCGGCGTCGGCTGGGTGACGGGGGCCGTGATCGCTGCCGAATCGGCGCTGCTCTTCATGCGGCGCTGGTCGCCGGGGCCGGTGATGCCGGAGGCCGCGCCGCCGGCGGGCGGCAACACCCAGGCGATCGGGCAGGCGCTCTACACGCGCTACCTGTTTCCGTTCGAGATCACGTCGATGGTGCTGCTGGTCGCGATGGTGGGCGTGATCGTGATCGGCAAGGGCCGCAGGAGGGAGCAGCCGTGATTCCGCTCGCGTGGACGCTCGCGCTCAGCGCGCTGCTGTTCGTGATCGGCGTGGTGGGCGTGCTGGTGCGCCGCAACGCGCTCGTCATCTTCATGTCCATCGAGCTCATGCTGAACGCGGCCAACCTCGCCTTCGTGGCGTTCGCGCGTGCGCTGCACTCGATCGACGGCCAGATCTTCGTGTTCTTCGTGATGACGGTGGCCGCCGCCGAAGTCGCGGTGGGCCTCGCGATCATCGTGAACCTGTTCCGCCTCCGCGAGACGGTGTTCGTCGACGAAGTGACCCTGCTGAAAGGATGAGCGTCGCTTGAGCCTGCCGCTGCTCTGGATCATCCCCGCGCTGCCGCTGGGCGCGGTCGCGCTGAGCCTGCTGCTGGGCGACCGTCTGGGCAAGCGCGCCACCGCCTGGCTCGCCTGCGGCGCGGTGGGGCTCGCGTTCCTGTTCGCGGCGCGCGCGGTGTTCCGGCTGGCCGCACTGCCCGCCGCGCAGCGGAGCCTGGTCGAGAACGCGTGGACCTGGATCCGCGTCGGCGACTTCTCGGCGAGCGTCGCGTTCCTGCTCGATCCGCTCTCGGCCGTCATGGTGCTGGTCGTCACCGGCGTGGGCTTCCTGATCCACGTGTACTCGATCGGGTACATGGCGCACGACCCGTCGTTCCGGCGCTTCTTCCTCTACCTGAACCTGTTCATGTTCGCGATGCTCACGCTGGTGCTCGCCGACAACTTCCTGCTCATGTTCGTGGGCTGGGAGGGCGTGGGGTTGTGCTCCTACCTGCTGATCGGGTTCTGGTACGTGCGCCCGGCGGCCGCGGCCGCCGGGAAGAAGGCCTTCATCGTCAACCGCATCGGCGACTTCGGCTTCATCCTCGGAATGCTGATCCTGTTCGCGTTCGGCGGGAGCCTCAACTTCGAGCGGCTGTTCGCGATCGCCCCGCACGTGTTCGCAGTCGGCACCCCCGTGATCACGGCGGCGACCCTGCTGCTGTTCCTCGGCGCGACCGGCAAGAGCGCGCAGCTCCCGCTCTACACCTGGCTCCCCGACGCGATGGAGGGCCCGACGCCGGTGTCGGCGCTCATCCACGCCGCCACCATGGTGACCGCCGGCGTCTACATGGTGGCGCGCTGCCACGTGCTGTTCCAGCTCGCGCCGTTCTCGCTCGAGACGGTGGCGGTGATCGGGGCCGCCACCGCGCTGTTCGCCGCGACCATCGGGCTCGCGCAGAACGACATCAAGCGGGTGCTCGCCTACTCGACCGTGAGCCAGCTCGGCTACATGTTCTTCGCGTGCGGCGTTGGCGGATTCGGCGCCGGGATCTTCCACCTCATGACCCACGCGTTCTTCAAGGCGCTGCTGTTCCTCGGCGCCGGCTCCGTGATCCACGCGCTCTCGGACGAGCAGGACCTGAGGCGCATGGGCGCGCTCGCCCCGCGCCTGCCCTGGACCCACGGCACGATGCTGATGGCGACCATTGCGATCGCGGGCATCCCGCCCTTCGCCGGATTCTTCAGCAAGGATGAAATTCTGACGGACGCGTTCGCCTCCGGGCACTACGGCGTGTGGATCGTCGGCGTGCTGGGCGCCGGGCTCACGGCCTTCTACATGTTCCGGCTCTACATCCTCGCCTTCCGCGGCACCTCCCGGCTCACGCACGAGGCTGAGCACCACCTGCACGAGTCGCCGCCATCGATGATCGCGCCGCTGGTCGCGCTCGCCGTGCTCTCCGTGGTGGGCGGTCTGGTCGGCATGCCGTTCCAGGAAGGCGGCCACGCGTTCGCGCGCTGGCTGGCCCCGGTGTTCGCCGACGGCCATGCCGCGGCGCACGAGGTGTCGGCCACCGTCGAGTGGATGCTGATCGCGCTCTCGGTGGGCGTCGCCGCACTCGGCATTGCGCTCGCGTTCCGCGCGTACGCGCGCGCCGGAGCCGACGACCCGGTCGCGCGGCTCCTGCCGGGCCTGCACAACGTGCTCAGCCACAAGTACTGGGTCGACGAGTTCTACGAAGCTGCGGTCGTGCGTCCCATTCAAGGCTGGAGCATGCGGCTCTGGAAATTCTGGGACGAGACCATCGTCGACGGCACCGTGAACGGGGTCGCTTCCGTGATCGAGGGGGCCTCCGCCATCCTGCGACTGGTCCAGACCGGATTCGTCGGCACCTACGCGCTCTTCTTCTCGCTGGGCGTCGCCGCCCTGCTGTTCCACCTCCTCCGGCACACGCCATGACCGAATTCCCCTGGCTGTCGTGGCTGGTGTTCTTCCCGCTCATGGGCGCCGTGCTGATCGCGCTCATGCCGGCGACCGCCGAGCGCGCGATCCGCCGCTGGGCCATCACGGTCTCGATCGCGGAGCTCCTGTTCTCGCTGCCGCTCTGGTGGCGGTTCGTTCCCGCCCAGCCCGGCTGGCAGTTCGAGGAGAAGCACGCGTGGCTGCCCGCCCTCGGCGCGACCTACCACCTGGGCGTCGACGGCATCAGCGTGCTGCTGGTGCTGCTCACCACGGTGCTGACGGCGGTCGCGGTGCTGGGCTCGACCGGCGCCGTCCACCAGCGCCCTCGCGAGTTCTACGCGCTGATGCTCGCGCTCGAGACCGGGATGATCGGCACGTTCCTCTGCCTCGACCTGCTGCTGTTCTACGTGTTCTGGGAGGCGATGCTGGTCCCGATGTACCTGTTGATCGGGATCTGGGGCGGCCCGCGGCGCGTGTACGCCGCGATCAAGTTCTTCCTCTATACCATGGCGGGCAGCGTGCTCATGCTGGCCGCGATCCTGTGGCTCTACTTCATGCAGCGCGCCGCCACGGGCGTCGCGACCTTCGAGCTCGACGCCTTCTACGCGCTCGCGATCCCGCACGCGACCCAGGTCTGGCTGTTCCTCGCCTTCGCGCTGGCGTTCGCGATCAAGGTGCCGATGTTCCCGCTCCACACCTGGCTCCCCGACGCGCACGTCGAGGCGCCGACGGCGGGCTCCGTCATCCTGGCGGCGGTGCTCCTCAAGATGGGCACCTACGGCTTCATCCGCTTCGCGATCCCGTTGTTCCCGGTGGCCTCGCACCAGTTCGCGCCGTGGATCGCGGGGCTCGCGCTGGTCGGCATCATCTACGGCGCGCTGGTCGCGATGGTGCAGCCCGATCTCAAGAAGCTGGTGGCCTACTCGTCGGTCAGCCACCTCGGCTTCGCGATGCTCGGCCTCTACGCGATGAATCCGCAAGGCTTCGCGGGCGCGATGCTCCAGATGATCAACCACGGCATCTCGACCGGGGCGCTGTTCCAGCTGGTGGGCGTCGTCTACGAGCGCCGGCACACGCGTATGATCGCGGACTTCGGCGGGCTGTGGAAGCCGCTCCCGGTGTTCGCGGCGGTGTTCCTCGTCGTGATGCTCTCCTCGATCGGGCTCCCCGGGACCAACGGATTCGTCGGCGAGTTCCTGATCCTGCTCGGCGCGTACCGCGCGCAGCCGGTGTGGGCGGTGATCGCGGCGACCGGAGTGATCCTCTCCGCCTGCTACATGCTGTGGATGTACCAGCGCGTCATGTTCGGCCCGGTGACGCATGCCGAGAACGAGAAGCTCTCCGACCTGAGCCTGCGCGAGCGACTGGTGTTCGCGCCGCTGCTGATCCTCGTCTTCTGGATGGGCTTCATGCCGCAGCCCTTCCTCGACCGCATGCAGCCGGCGCTCGATCGCACGCTCGCGCTCGCGCAGCAGCGCGAGACCATGCAGGTGGTGGAGGCCGCGCCGGCGCGCGTCGCGCCGCCGCTCGCGAGCGCGGGGGGCCCGCGATGATGCCGCTGCCTGCCGCGCTGCTCGCCGTGGACTGGTGGGCGCTGGGCGCCGTGATCGCGCTGAGCGCCGGGGTGATGCTGCTGCTGATGCTCGAGTTCGTGCCGGTCCGGGCGGAGAGCGGCCGCGCGCCGGCGCTCGCGCTGCTCACGCTGATCGCAGCCGCTGCGTCCGTGTTCTTCGTGCGGGACGCCAGGCGCTCGCTGTTCGGCGGCATGTTCGTGCACGACGGATTCAGCGTGTTCTTCACGCTGCTGTTCTGCTCGATCGCGGCGGTCAGCGTGCTGGTGTCCTGGAACTACGTGAAGCGGCTCGGCCTGCGCGCGACGGAGTACTACGCGCTGCTGCTGAGCGCCACGCTCGGCATGATCGTGATGGCCGCATCGAACGATCTCATCACGGTGTTCCTCGGGCTCGAGCTGATGTCGATCTCGCTCTACGTCCTGGTGGGCTTCCGGCGGGGCCAGCTCGAATCGAACGAGGCCGCGCTCAAGTACTTCCTGCTGGGCGCCTTCGCGAGCGGCTTCCTGCTCTACGGCATCGCGCTGGTGTACGGCGCGACCGGCTCGACGAATCTGCGCGCGATCGCGGCCTTCATGGCCGACTCCCCGATGCTCCAGAATCCGCTGTTCGTGACCGGCGGGTTGCTGCTGCTGGTGGGCTTCGGGTTCAAGGTCGCCGCCGTGCCTTTCCACATGTGGGCGCCGGACGCCTACGAAGGGGCGCCCACCTCGGTCACGGGCTTCATGTCGGCGGGGGCCAAGGCGGCGGGCTTCGCCGCGATCCTGCGGGTGAGCATGAGCGCGCTCGCCGAGGTGCAGGGCGACTGGCGCCCGATCCTGTCGTGGATCGCGATCCTGACGATGACGCTCGGCAACGTCACGGCGCTGCTCCAGACCAACGTGAAGCGCATGCTCGCCTACTCGAGCATCGCGCACGCGGGCTACGTGCTGGTCGCGCTCGCGGCGGGCGGGCCGCAGGGAACTTCGGCCGCCGTCTTCTACCTCGTGATCTACGCCGTGACGAGCCTCGGGGCGTTCGGCGTTCTCGCGCTGCTCGGTCGCGGACAAGACGAGCGCGTGCTGATCTCCGACCTCTCGGGGCTGGGCTTCCGCCACCCGGTGCTCGGCCTCGCGATGACGGTGTTCATGCTCTCGCTGGGCGGAATTCCGCCCACCGCCGGGTTCATGGGCAAGGTCTACATCTTCGGCGCGGCGCTCGACCAGCACCTGGTGTCGCTGGTGATCGTTGGCGTGCTGAACAGCGTGGTGTCCATCTTCTACTACCTGCGCATCACCGTCGCGATGTACATGGACGAGCCGAGCGGGGAACCCACGGAGGTCTCGTGGGCGGCGCCGGCCATGGTCGCGCTGTTCGCGAGCATCGTGCTCACGCTCTGGTGGGGCGTGCAGGCGCAGGCGCTGCTGGTCGCGGCGCAGCGCAGCGTGCGCGGGCTGCTCTAGCCGAGAGCCACACCCTCGCGGGCCGTCCCCCGGTCGCGGTCGACGGATCCGCGGCGCGGGGACCTGCGGCTCACGGTCTCGCGATGCGCGCTTCGAGCGCCGAGAGCCGATCGAGCGCTTCCCGACTCGATGGGTCGCGCTTCAGCTCCGCGCGGTAGTGCGCGCGAGCCGCCCCGGGATCGCCCAGGGCCTCCGAGGCGCGTCCCATGCGCAGCTCGATCTGGGGCGGGGGCTCGTTCGTGACCAGCTCGAGACGGTACTCGCGGATCGCCGCGCGCGGATCGCCGCCCTCGAGTGCGAGGTCGCCGAGCCGCTCGTGGGTGCGCGGAATGAGTGGGTCCGCCTCGAGCGCCCGCTCCAGGTGGAAGCGTGCCGCCGTGGCGCGATGTTCCATGAGCGCGATGTTCGCGAGCAGGCTGTGCGCCGCCGCGTTCCACGGGGAGCCGTCCACCTGGCGTTCGAGCTCGATGCGCGCCCGCTCGCGGAGCACGGGATCCTCCGCGCAGCGCTCCCCCAGCGCGGCGAGCGCGGCGCGCCCGCCCGGGATCAGCCGGTAGCCGCGCTGCGTGAGCGGATCGAGCACGCCGCCGCGCCGCGCGTAGAGCGCAGCAGCGTCGTCGAGGAAGACGAGCGCGAACGTGCTGTCGCGGTCGAGGAAATCCAACAGGTGATCGCCCACCACCTGCCGGCGATTGAGCAACACCCATGCGAAACGTTCGCGGGCATCGAGCGCGCGCCAGCGCTCGAAGCGTGCACCGGCCAGCATGTAGAGCAGCCGGTCCTCGCGCGTTCCCGACTGGTGAATGTCCATGAACGGCAGGCGCGCCGGGTCCGGCCAGAACCGCCACAACAGGTAGCCGCCCTGCGAGAAGTGGTTGAAGCCGCGCCCACGCACGTCGTGATCGCGCATGAAATCGCACGCACGCACCGGGTACTGGCTCATCTCGATCCCCACGCCGGGGCGCGGATCGGGGGCCGTCCATTCGAACCATCCCACCAGGACCGAGGCGGCGATCGCGATCGCGGCGCGCGCCCATGGCGAGGCGGTCCAGCGCGGCCAGCCTCTCGCGCGAATCCACGCGTCGAGATCGCGAGCCGCGTAGGGCACCGCGACCAGCGCCGCGTTGCCGAGAAAGCGCGCACTGCTCGCGCCCATCGCCCCGAACGCGAGCAGCGTCATGAGCTCGACGCGATCCCACCCGGTGCGCCGCGCACGCCACGCCAGCAGCAGCGGCCAGCCCAGCGCCAGCAGCGGGAGGCCGTTCCAGAGGTTCTCGTCGATGCGCGGCGGTTGCAGCTCGCCGATGGTGAGGAAGATGGGTTCCTGGCGCTGGTGGAGGATGAACTCGAACGGCTGCCAGACCGCGCGCGCGCCGAACGGGTTGAGGAAGGAAGCGGCGAGCGCCGCGAGGCCGACGAACGCGAGCCGCCGCGCGCGAGCGGCGTCGCCGGAGCCGCTCCCGCCGCGGGCCGCGAGCCGGGCGTCGAGCGCGTGAATCCCGAGCACGACGAAGAAGAGCGGAAACGAGACGTGCACGTTGATCCACGCCCACGCGATCGCGATCAGCGATGCAGCGGGAGCACGGCGCAGCGCGCCGCCCGCGCGCGCCGTCTCGAGGATCGCGATCTCGAGCGCCAGCAGGATCGCGGCGAGGGCCTCGGGCCGCACCTGCGATCGGGTGCGCAGGATCACAGAGCCGAGCACCACGACGAATAGCGGGGAGAGCCCGCGCGCTCCCATGCGACGCGCGGTCTGCCACATCACCCCGAGCGCGGCGAGCGACGCGATCCAGCGGAAGGCGAACAGCCCCCAGACCCCGCCCGCGGCCCAGAACGGCCAGATCAGCGCTCGGAATCCCCAGGAGGGCAGCACGTCGGGGCGGCCGAGACCCGGCCACGTCCACTCGTGGAGCCGCGGAACTCCATGGGCCTGCCAGATCGCCTTGCCCACCAGCAGGTGCTGCCAGAAATCGGTGTCGTAGATCTCGAACGTCGCGCTCAGCACGACGCACGCGATCGCCGCGAGCAACGCCGCGATCGCCGCGGGATGGCTCGGCGAGAGGGGAGGCGCCTGGTAAGCGGGCGCGACGGCCGGCGGAGCCGGGTGCGTTCGTGCTTCGCCGCGCGCCGGCGGACGGCGCCGGCTCACGAGCCTTCGCGCTCCGGCCAGCGGAGGATCATCGCCTCGGCGCCCGCGCCGGTTTCGAGCGAAGCGTCGGCCTCTGGCACGATCAGGAGCGCGTGCGCGCGCGATTGGGGCGTGAGGTGACCGGACACCTGATCGCCGGCGACGCTCGCCCACCACGTCCCATCGCGCTCGGCCAGCGTCACGCGCACGAAGTCGGTGCGACCCTCGCGGGAACCGATGGGCTCCGCCGCGCGCACCGTGAGCCGCGGGCGGTCGAGCGATGCGCAGCCCGCGAGCCTGCGAAGCGCGGGGCGCACCAGCGCCTCGAACGTGCACGCGACCGAGGCCGGATTGCCCGGCATTCCGAAGAAGAGCCGGCCCCGCGGGGTGCCGAACGCCTGGGGCCGGCCGGGTTTCATCGCGACGCGCCACAGGGCGACGTCGCCAACGGCCGCGAGCGCGAGCTTGACCGGATCGAAATCGCCGGCCGATACGCCACCGATGGTGAGCACGACGTCTGCGATCTCGAGCAGCTTCGCGACGTCGGTGGCCACGCGGGCGGGATCATCCGGCACGCGGCGCGCGGCCACGACGCGGGCGCCGCACTCCTCGAGCAGCGACGCCAGCATGACGCGGTTGCTGTCGCGGATCGCCCCCTCGCGCAGCGGCTGGCCGACGTCGAGCAGCTCGTCGCCGGTCGAGAGCACCGCAACGCGCGGACGCGGCCCCACCGCGAGCGTGGCCTCGCCGAGCGCCGCGAGCAACGCGAGATCGTGTGCCGAAAGCTCGCGGCCCTCCTCGAGCGCGAGTGCGCCCGCCGCGAGATCCGCGCCCGCCTCGCGCACGTACTGAGCTGCGGACGCCGGGCGGGTGAAGCGAGCGCGCTCCGAGCCGGCCGATGCTTCGACCTCGAAGTCTTCGACGGGAACGATCGCGTCGGCGGACTCGGGGAGCATCGCGCCGGTCATGATGCGCATGACCTCCCCGGGGCGAAGCGCGCGCGACGCGAGGTGCCCCGCCGCGATGGTCTCGGCCACCGGCAGCGTCACCGGGCTCGCCGCGCTCGCCGCAGCCAGATCGTCCGAGCGCACCGCGACGCCGTCCATCGAGCTGTTGCGGAAGGGGGGCAGGGCGTGCGCGGCCGTCACGCGCCGCCGCAGCGCGCGCCCGCGACAGTCCGCGAGCGCGACCATCTCGGACGCCAGCGGCCGCGCGG
This sequence comes from Candidatus Eiseniibacteriota bacterium, assembly GCA_041483195.1. GTDB lineage: Bacteria > Eisenbacteria > RBG-16-71-46 > RBG-16-71-46 > RBG-16-71-46 > WS-2. Next base: position 35,193 of record JBGPFC010000016.1, on the reverse strand, counting down.
CCGCAAGCACCCTGGCCCGCGCCTCGGCGTAGCTCAGCGGCTCAGGAGCCGCGGCGGTAGGCCCCACTCCGGCCTCCGCGCTTCTCCAGCAGCGCGAACTCGCCCATGACCATGCCTCGATCCACCGCCTTCAGCATGTCGTAGAGCGTCAGCGCCGCCGTCATCGCGGCCGTGAGTGCTTCGATCTCGACGCCGGTCCGCCCGCGCGACTTGACGCGCGCCTCGATCCCGATCGACGAGGAGTCCTCGTCGAACGAGAAGGCGAGATCGACGCTGTCGAGCGGAAGGGTGTGGGCGAGGGGGATCAGACTGCCGGTGCGCTTCGCGGCCATCACGCCCGCGATCTGCGCGGTGGTCAGCACGTTGCCCTTCGGGGCGCGTTCCTCGCGCACCAGCGCGAGCGTATCGTGATGCATGTAGATACGGCCATGGGCGACCGCGACGCGGGCGGTGACGGGCTTGTCGCTCACGTCCACCATGCGGATCCGGCCTCTGCTGTCGACGTGTGAGAGCTTGCGAGGCATGCAGCTTGACACTAGTGAGGGCTCTCTCTAGTGTCAATCGGCCGCGCATGGACCGCGCGGCCCACTCCATGCCCACGCCCCATGATCCGCGTCTCCCGGCCTCCACGCGGCACGCCTTCGCGCTCGCCTTCGATCTGGCGGTGCGCCGTGACGCGCTGCATTCGCTGGTCGTGCCGCTGCTGCTGCGCGCGCCATGGATCGTGGCGCTCGCGCTGCTGCCGCCACTCGATCAGACCGAGCAACCCGGCCGCGTCATGCTGCTCAGCAGCGTGGCGCTGCTCGGCGACTACCTGATGCTGATGGTGGTGGGAGCCATGCTCCGGTTCCGCGCGCGGTCGGTGTTCAATACGCCCCCCGCCGCGCATCCCGCGCCAGCGCTCGAGTGCTACGCGCGGGGCTTGAGGCGCCTGCCCTGGCTCATCGTGACCGAGATCGTGCGCAATCTCGCGCTGCTGTTCGCGACCTTCTTCTTCGTGGTCCCGGCGATCGTGCTGGGCTACCGCCTGGCGTTCGCGACCGAGGCGGTCGTGCTCGACGAGCCGCACCTGTCCGGCGCGTTCCAGCGTTCGTTCCGGCTTTCGTCGGGACGCTTCGAGCGCTGGTTCGAGATGATCGTGGTGTCGGTGTTTCTTGCCCTCGCCGCGGTGTTCGCCGTCACCGTGCTCTCTCTGCTCGTGCCGGGAGCGGGGGTGACCACCTGGGTCGCGATCTGCTGGCTGCTCGTCACGGCGTTCACGCCGGTCATTCAATACGCGTGGACGTTCTTCTACCTCCGGCTGGTCGAGGCCGACGCCGAGCTGGTCGAGGTCGGACCCGCCTACGCCGGCGCGGATCTCGATGCGCGCGTGGCCGGAGCCGGCCACGGCGCGCGGCTCACGCTGGTGGAGCCCGCGAGGTCGCCCGAGCCGGAGCCGGGCGCCCCGTCATCGGTCTGAGGCGCCAGCTCATGCCCGCCGGCATCGGTCCCGCGCGACCCGGCAGGCGCGCCGATCCCGCGGGCGGGAGCGATCCCTTCCTCCAGAACATCGTGGGCGCGAGCCCGAAGATGCAGCGCATCTTCCGCCTCGTCACGAGGGTCGCGCCGACCGACAGCACGGTGCTGCTGCTCGGAGAGAGCGGTACGGGAAAGGAGCTGATCGCCCGGTCGCTCCACCTCCAATCGCGTCGCGCGCAGGGTCCGTTCGTTCCGGTGAACGTCGGGGCGATCCCCGAGACGCTGGTCGAGAGCGAGCTGTTCGGGTACACGCGCGGCGCGTTCACGGGCGCCGCCGGCGAGCGCGTGGGGTTGGTGGAGCAGGCGGACGGCGGCACGCTCTTCCTCGACGAGATCGGCGACATGCCGCTCGCGGCGCAGGTCAAGCTGCTGCGCACGCTCGAGCGCAACGAGGTCAGGCGTCTCGGAGAAAACACCGAGCGCGTCGTGAACGTGCGCGTGATCGCCGCGACCCATCGCGATCTCCAGAAGGAGATCGCGGCGGCACGGTTCCGCGAAGACCTGTACTACCGGCTCAACGTTGTGCAGATCGAGTTGCCGCCCTTGAGGGAGCGACGCGAGGACATCGGCCTGCTGGCGTCCTACTTCCTCGACCGCATCGCGCGCCGCGAAGGGCGCGACGGGCTCCAGTTCGCGCCGGACGCCGCGGCGCTGCTCGAACGCTACGACTATCCGGGAAACGTGCGCGAGCTGGAGAACGCGGTCGAGCACGCGGTCGCGGTCTCCGAAGGCTCCGCGATCACCGCTCCCGATCTGCCGGCCGCGATCCGCGCGCCGCGGATGCTGCCGGCCGATGGCGCGGACGCCGCGCCGGTCCCCGCGCCCCGCCCTCGCGATCAGTGGTCGCTCTCCGAGATCGAGAAGCAGCACATCGAGCGGGTGCTCGCGCTGCATCGCGGCAACGCGACCGCCGCCGCGAAGCAGCTCGGCATCTCGCGCACCACGCTGTGGCGGAAGCTGCGCCACCACGGCATCCGTCGCGGGGAGTGATCCGATGGCCTCGACCCGGCTCGACTACGACGACGCATACACCACGCGATTCACCGCGCGGGTCGCGGCGGCGGGGGAACATCGTGGCCGCGCGGCCGTCGAGCTCGACGCCACGTATTTCTACCCAGAGAGCGGCGGGCAGGGAGCCGACCGCGGCACGCTCGGCGGGGCCACGGTGGTGGACGTGCAGGACGAGGGCGGACGCGTGTGGCACGTGATCGACGGCGTGGATCTTCGGGGCGAGATCGAGGCCGCGATCGACTGGCCGCGGCGCTTCGACCACATGCAGCAGCACACCGGACAGCACATCCTCTCCGCGGCGTTCGAGCGCGTGCTGAACGCGCCGACGTTGTCTTCGCACCTCGGCGAGGAGCGTAGCTCCGTCGAGCTGGCGCTGGCTGACGCGGACTGGAGGCGGGTCGAGCGCATCGAGGCTGCGGCGAACGGCGTGGTGTGGGAGGACCGCCCGATCGAGCGGCACTGGGTGGACGACGAGGGCGTGAAGCGCTTCGTCCTCCGCAAGCCGCTCGCCGTGAGCGGGCGAATTCGCATCGTCGAGATCCCGGAGTGGGACGTGTCGGCCTGCGGCGGCACGCACACCCGGCGCACGGGCGAGGTGGGCGCGATCAAGATCGTGCGCTGGGAGAAGGTGCGCGGGAATCTCCGGTTCGAGTTTCTGTGCGGCGGCCGCGCCCTGCGCGATCACGCGTGGCGGACCGAGGCGCTGCTCGAGGCGGCGAAGCGCCGCACGCTGAAGGACCGCGAGCTGATCGCCCATCTCGAGCGCGCGGCCGAAGAGCGCGACGAGCTGGCGAAGCGATTGCGCGAGCTGACCGCGAAGGCGATCGCGGCCGAGGCCAGGGAGCGCGTGGGGCACCCGCCGCACGGCGTCTCCGAGCTGTCGCCCGCCCGGCCGCGAGACGAGCTGCGCGCGTTCGTGCTCAAGTGCCTCGAGGCGGGAGCGCCATGGGTGGCGGCGGCCGCGAGCGCTCCCGAGCCGACAGTGATCGTGGCACGCGCGAAAGGCGGGAGCCTCGATCTCAAGGCGTGGCTGCCGGAGCTGCTCACGCTCGCGAAGGGGAAGGGCGGCGGCAGCCCGGAACTCCTGCAGATCGCGGCCGCCGACGCGGGCGGCGCGGAAGACGCCTGGCGGTGGGCGGCGGCGAAGATCCCCGCCGCGATCGAGCCGTCCCGCTAGCGGCGCTTCCCCGACGCCCGCTGCGCGGGGCGTGAGCGGGAGGACTTCGCGTGTCCGCTCGCGCGCGCGTGCGTCGCATGGTGCGAGCGCTCGGGCCGCGACTTGGGGCGTGCCGCGCTCTTTCCACGGCCGGGCTGCGCGCCCTTCGCGGTCTTCGCGCGCGCGCCACCGCTCTTCGCGCCGCCGTTCACAGAGACCTTCGCCTGGGCGCCACCGGGCTTGACGATCGTGACGCCGGCTCGCGGCACCACGGCGATGCGTGCCGCGGCGCCCGCGACCCCCGCCGGCGGCCTCGCCGCGGCCGGAGCCAGGCTGTCCTCGCCGTAACTCACCACCTGCTTGAGCAGCGCCGGGGGCCGGCCGTAGTCGAAGTCGGGGAGCATGACGAGCGGAATCGCGCGCCCGACGAGCCGCTCGATGGCCGCGACGTCCTTGCGCTCGTCGGGGCTCATGAGCGTGAACACGTCTCCGACCGGATCGGCCTTCCCCGCGCGACCGAGGCGATGCACGTAGTCCTCGGGCGTCTGAGGCACCTCGAAGTTGATGACGTGCGAAACCCCGGTCACGTCGAGGCTGCGCGCCGATGCGTCGCTCGCGACCAGGATCTGCACGCGACCGCGCAGCAGGTCCTCGAGCGCCTGCTCGCGCTCGCCCTGGCTCGGGTGCTCGTCCAGGATCGCGACGCTGTAGCCGCGGCGCTGGAGCTGCTTCGCGACGCGCTCGGCGGAAGCTCGCGAGCGGCAGAACATGATGGTGTTGCGCACCTCCGCGCGCGAGAGCATCTCGTCGAGCAGATCGGGCTTCAGCTCCTTGGGCACCGGGTAGATCGCCTGCGTGATGCCGGAACTCGGTCGTGCGGGCGGCGCCATGTCCACGCGCACCGGCTCGATCAGCGCCTCCTTCGCGAGCCGGTTCAGCTCGGGCGGCATGGTGATCGCGAACATGAGCGTCTGCCGCGTCTCGGGCAGGAGCTTCAGGAGCTTGCGCAGATCGGGCGCGAGGCCGAGCGCGACCATGCGGTCGGCCTCCTCGAGCACCATGATCTCGACATCCTCGAAGTTGAGGCAGCCGCGGGCGTGCAGCTCGAGCAGGCGGCCCGGGGTCGAGACCAGCACGTCCAACGGCTGCTCGCGGAGCATGCGCTCCTGCGCGGCGATCGGCGCGCCGGTGAACACGACACCGATCTTGATGTTCGTGTAGCGCGCGTAGTCCCGAGCCCGGGTCTCGACGTAGCTCGCCAGCTCACGCGTGGGTACCACGATGAGCGAGCTGAGCCGTCCGGTGCTCTCGATCAGGCGCGCCAGGATGGGGATGATGTAGGCGCCGGTCTTGCCGCTCCCGTTTTGCGCGGCGCCGATGAGATCGTTGCCCTGCAGGATGACGGGGATCGCCCGGCCCTGGATCGCGGTGGGCTCGGTAAAGCCCGCGGCGCGAATGCCTTTCAAGATGGGAGTAGGCAGCCCAAATGATGCGAACGTCACGAGACCTCCGTGAGAGGTGAATGGGTTCGTCTGAGGTGACGGATCGGGTTCCAGCGCGTTGGTCACGGGTGTCGGATGCCGAAACCCGCCGACAGGTTAGGGGGGGACGGCCGCCGGGGAAAGAACTTTCCAAAAAAAAGTGGACGGGCGGGGCTCACCCCGGACCCCGGCGCGGCGTGCAAATCGCCTGATTCCACACGGATGCCGCGGAAATCGCGGCCGAACCCGGCCCCATGGTCGCCGAGCGAGCCCGTTCGGGGCGCGCCGGGGGGAGGACTCGATGGAACGCCGCGCGGGGCCGCCCGTCTCCCGCCGTGACCGTTGGTCCCATTCCATCGACCGTCCGTCGGGACCCGCATGGGCGGGGCGACTCCCGAGGGTAGTCTGGACCCGCATTCGGACCCCAACTCGTGCCCCGGAGGCTCCATGACCGCTACGATCGACACCGTCCCGCGCTCCACGGCGGGCGCAGTCATCCCGGCGCTGCGCGTGCGCGACGCCGCCCGTTCATTTGGCGCGGTGCGCGCGCTGCGGGGCGCATCCCTCGACCTGCGCGAGGGCGAACGGCTCGCCCTGCTCGGCCCCAACGGCGCCGGCAAGACCACGCTCATCCGCGCGATCGCAGGCCGCGTGCGGCTCGAGGCCGGCGCGATCGAGATCTTCGGCCGCGCGCTCCCGCCCACCGAGCGCGTGCGCCGGCTCGGCGTCGTGCCGCAGGAGATCGCGCTCTACCCGCTGCTCACCGCCCGCGAGAACCTCGAGGCGTTCGGACGGCTTCACGGCGTGGCGCCCGCCTCGCTCGTCGCGCGCGTGGACTGGGCGCTCGAGTGGACAGGTCTCAGGGACCGCGCGCGCCAGCCGGTCAGGGGTTTCTCGGGAGGCATGAAGCGCCGCATCAACATCGCGTGCGGCGTGCTTCACGAGCCCCGCGTGGTGCTGCTGGATGAGCCGACGGTCGGCGTCGATCCCCAGAGCCGCGAGCGCATCTACGAAATGCTCGAGGAGCTGCGCGCGGCGGGTACTTCGCAGCTCCTGACCACGCATCAGCTCGAGGAGGCGGAGAAGCGATGCGACCGCATCGCCATCCTCGATCACGGCGCGGTCGTGGCATCTGGCACGCTCGACGAGCTGATCGCGCAGACGGTGGGCGGCGAGCGCGATCTGGTGATCACGCTCGATCGTCCCGTGGCGCAGGCGGTCGCGGGTTTCTCCGCCGAGAACGGCGGCGCCCGGCTCGTCGCGCGCGTGCGCGACGTGGGCTCCGAGCTGCCGCCGCTGATCGAGCGCGTGCGAGGCGCGGGGCACGTGATCACCGATCTCGCGCTCCGGCGTCACGGGTTGCACGAAGTCTTCCTCCATCTCACCGGAAAGGAGCTGCGCGAATGATCACGACCCTCATGCGCATCAGCCGCATCACCCTGCGTCGCGACCGCGTCGCGCAGGCCATGACCTTCGTGCTTCCCATCGCCTTCTTCTCGATCTTCGCATCGGTCTTCGGCGGAGCGTCCATGAGCCGGATGCCCCGCGTGCGGGTGGCGGTGGCAGACGAGGATCGCTCCGACATGAGCCGCTACCTGATCGAGGCGCTGAAGGCCGACTCGAGCCTGCGCGTGCGGGACTCGGTCGCGGGCTCGGGCACTGGCGCGGCGGGTCCGATCGATCGCGCACGCGCCGAGGCAATGGTGCGCGGCGGCGACCTGCCGGTGGCGGTCGTGCTGCCGAAGGGGTGGGGCGCGACGTTCCCCAATCTGAACGGCAAAGGCATGCGGGCGGAGATGCTCGCGGATCCGTCCGATCCGGTGGGCGCTCGCGTGGTGACCGGGCTGCTCCAGCGCGCCGCGGCACGGGTGCTGCGTGGCGGAGTCGCGGCGGAGGGGTCGTCCGCCGCCGGCGCATCGGGGGATGAAGCCGGCATGCTGGTCGCGACGCACGTCACCAACGTGGTTGGCGACCGGAGGGACAGCCGGCGCATGATCTCGTTCTACGCGGCGGGGATCGCGGTGATGTTCCTGCTCTTCTCGTCGTCGTCGGGGGGCGGCGCGCTGCTGGACGAGCAGGAATCCGGAACGCTCGAGCGCGTGCTCAACACCAGCGTGGGGATGACCGGATTGCTGGCGGGCAAGTGGGTGCACCTCACCCTGCTCGGCATGCTCCAGGTCCTCGTCATGTTCCTGTGGGGCGCTGCGGTATTCGGGCTCGATCTGCTCGGCCACCTGCCGGGCTTCGCGATCATGACGCTCGCGACCGCCGCCGCCGCCGCGGCTTTCGGCCTCGTGCTCGCCACCGCTTCGCGCAGCCGGCAGCAGCTCTCGGGGCTCTCGACCATCGTGATCCTGGTGATGTCAGCGCTCGGCGGCAGCATGTTCCCGCGCTTCCTCATGAGCGAGAGCATGCAGAGGATGGGGCTCGTCACCTTCAACGCGTGGGCGCTCGACGGCTACCTCAAGGTGTTCTGGCGCGAGGCGCCGCTGCTCGAGCTCTGGCCCCAGCTCACGGTGCTGATCACGCTGACGGTGGTGTTCCTCGCGGCCGCGCGCGTGCTGGCGCGGAGGTGGGAGGTCGTCTAGGCGCGCGCGCCAGGGCGCGCGGCACGGCGCGACTGGCAGCGAGGACAGAAGAAGGTCGAGCGCTGGCCCTGGACGATGCGGCGGATCGGCGTGCCGCAGCGGCGGCACGGCTCGGCCGCGCGATCGTACACACGCAGCTTCTCGCCGTACGTGCCCGGCTCGTTCCATAGCGTTCGGTACATGCTGAACGTGGTGCCGAAGCGGCGGATGGCCTCGTCGAGCACAGCGGCCAGCTCGGACGCGACGCGCGCCCACTCCGCGCCCGTGAGACTCGAGGCGCGCCGGCGCGGATCCACGCCCGCGCGATGGAGGATCTCGCTCGCGTAGATGTTCCCGACGCCCGCGATGCGCCTCTGGTCGAGCAGGAAGCCCTTCACGCTGAGCGTGAGGCCCCGTGCGAGTGCAGCGAGCGCGGGGCCGGTGGGCGGCGTCGCGATCGGGTCGGGTCCGAGCACCGCGATCGCGGGGTCCAAGTCGACGGCTTCGGTGCGCACCGCGCGCAGCAAGCCGAAGCGGCGCGGGTCCTGATACCAGAGCGCGCTGCCATCGGTGAATGCGATGCACGCGTGGACGTGCGGGAGCCGCGCAGCGGGTGGCTCGAGATAGAACAGCCAGCGTCCGCTCATCCCGAGGTGGGAGAGCAGCGTCACGCCGTCCTCCAGCGAGACCAGCAGGTACTTGCCGCGGCGGCCGACCGCCACGATCGTGCGGCCCGCGAGCATCCGCGGCGTCGCGCGCGGCACGGGGTCGCGCAGGCGCTTGCCCGAGAGCCGCACGGCGCGCACCCTGCGTCCCACCACGTGCGCCTCGAGCATTCGGCGCACGGTCTCGACCTCCGGCAGTTCGGGCACCACCGCACGCTATGGCGCGATCGCGGGGGCGTCAAGATCGCGCGCGTCTCCCTCGTTGCGCCCGCCGCGCGCGGCGTGGCATCTTGGGCGGGTCATGGACGACCGCGCACGCTTCGATGAGTTCGCCCGCCTCGCCACCGAGCAGCGCAATCCGCGCACCATGGACCTGGACACGCTCGACGTCCCGGCCCTGCTCGAGCGCATTTCCGCAGAGGACCGCGCCGTGCCGGACGCCGTGGCGCGCGAGCTGCCGGCGATCGCCGGGGCCGTCGAGCTGGTGGTCGCCTCCTTCCGCGAGGGCGGCCGCCTGATCTACGTCGGTGCCGGGACCAGCGGGCGGCTCGGCGTGCTCGACGCCTCGGAGTGTCCTCCCACCTTCGGCTCGGAGCCGGGCATGGTGCGGGGCGTCATGGCCGGAGGCCCCGGCGCGCTGATTCGCGCCGTGGAGGGCGCAGAGGATCGCGAGGATGAAGGCGAAGCCGCCTTGATCGACCTCGAGGTGGGACCGCGCGACACGGTGATCGGGCTCGCCGCGAGCCGGCGCACGCCGTTCGTGGTCGCGGCGCTTCGCGTCGCGCGCAGGCTCGGCGCGCGCACCGGGTACGTCACGTGCACCCCGCGCAGCGAGTTCACGCTCGAGGTGGACGCGTCGATCTGCGTGGAGGTGGGGCCCGAGGTGCTGATGGGCTCGACGCGAATGAAGGCGGGCACCGCGCAGAAGCTGGTGCTCAACATGATCACGACCGCCGCCTTCGTGCGAATGGGGAAGGCCTACGAGAACATGATGGTGGATCTGAAGGCGACCAGTCAGAAGCTGGTCGAGCGCTCGCGGCGCACCGTGATGACGGTGACCGGCGTGGACTACGAGCGCGCCGAATCGGCCATCGAGGCGGCGGGAAAGAGCGTGAAGACCGCGATCGTGATGCTGAAGCGCGGATGCGCGCGCGCGGAGGCCGAGGAGCGGCTCGCGCGCGCGGGCGGCTTCGTTCGCGGTGCGCTCGGCGACGCGCCATGACGGGGCCGCGAACGGGGTCCGGGCGATGAAACGACAGCCGCACGACGCGCTGGCCGGGTTCCGGGAGTATGGCTCGCGCGAAGAGCACCTGATCGTGGGGCTCATGACCGGGACGTCGGCCGACGCCGTGGACGCGGCGCTCGTGCGATTCCGCGGGGCGGGGCTCGGCGCGAGCCACGCGCTCGAGGCATACGCGGAGACCCCGCTCGAGGGCGCGCTGCGCCGCGAGGTGCTCGAGGTGGCCTCCGCGCCGGCGGTCGATCTCGAGCGACTCATGCGCCTCGACTCCGCGCTCGGCGAGCGATACGCGGCGGCGGTGTTCGAGCTGCTCGCGTCAGCGCACGTGGATCCGCGAGAGGTGGACGCGATCGGCTCGCACGGCCAGACGGTGCGTCACGTGCCGCGGCGCGCGGGGCACGGCCAGGCGCTCACGCTCCAGATCGGCTCGGCCGCCGTGCTCGCAGAGCGCACCGGCATCGCCGTGGTCTCCAACTTCCGCGCGCGCGATACCGCGGCGGGGGGCGAGGGCGCTCCGCTGGTGCCGCTCGCCGACTGGTGGCTGTTCCGGTCCGATCTCGAATCGCGGGTGCTCCTCAATCTCGGGGGCATGGCGAACCTCACGTTTCTTCCTCGCGGTGGCGGGATCGGCGACGTGGTCGCGTTCGACACCGGGCCGGGCAACGTGGTGCTCGATGCGCTCGTCGGCCTGCGCTCGGGCGGGACCGAGCGGCACGACGCGGGCGGGGCGGCGGCCGCGCGCGGGACCGCGAACGAGGCGCTGCTCTCGGAGTTGTTGTCCGACCCGTTTTTCGCGGCGCCGCCTCCGCGATCGACCGGCCGGGAGCTGTTCGGCGAACACTACGCCGTGATGCTGCGCAGGCTGGGCGCGGCCATGAGTCTCGCCGACGACGATCTGCTCGCGACAGCGGTCGAGCTCACCGCCGCGGCGGTCGCGTCGGGCGTCGAGCAGTTTCTCGAGCCGCACTCTGGCGTCGATGGGATCTACGCGAGCGGGGGCGGTGTGAAGAACGCGACGCTGATGCGTGCGCTCGCGCGGCGGCTGCGCCCCGCGCGCATCGCGCCGCTCGATACGCTGGGCGTGAGCGCCGATTCGAAGGAGGCGCTGGCGTTCGCGTTTCTCGCGCACCTCACGCTCTGCGGGCATCCGGGCAACGTGCCGCGCGCGACCGGAGCATCGCGGCCTGTCGTGCTCGGGCAGATCACCCCCGGGATCTGAGTGCGCGGCCCGGGCACACGACTCGCCGCCGCCGCGCTGGTCGCGCTCGCCGCCTCCTGTGCGCCCCTGCCGCGACCGGTCTCGCCACCGGCGCCACCCGTGGCACGGCCCGGCGCGCCCGCGCCGCTGCCACCCCCCGCGCCCGCGGCCTTCGAGCTGGCCGCCGAGCCCGCGATGGACGTGGGGCTGGCGTGGGATCTCGACGACGTCGAGCTCACGACCGTGGGATCGGACGCGATGCTCGTCACGCCCGATGGATCCGCCCAGCGCTCGCTGGGCACGATCCGCGTCACGGCGAAGAACGGCGAAGCCACCTTCGACAACCTCGGGCCGAGGGGACGCGGGAACCTCGGCTCCGCGCTGCGCGCCGGCGACACGCTCTGGGTGCGCGACCGCAGACTCTCACCGGAGGCGGTCGTGGCGTGGCGCGGCAAGACGTGGCGCGGCAGCATCAAGATATTCGTGAATCCGCGCGGCAGGCTGACCGTGGTGGACCGTTTGCCGCTCGAGACCTACCTGCTCGGCGTCGTGCCCGGGGAGATCGGCGCGCTCTCCGACGCCCTCATCGAGGCGGGCCGCGCGCAGGCGATCGCGGCGCGCGGCTACACCCTCTTCTATCGCGGGCGCCGCGGCGAGGAGGGCTTCGATCTCTACGGAACGGTCGAGGACCAGGTCTACGGTCCGGTCGAGACCGAGCGCCCGCTCGCGACGCGTTGCGTCGAGAGCACGCGGGGGGACGTTCCGCTCGCGGACGGCTGGCCGATTCGCGCGAACTACTGCTCGACCTGCGGCGGCATCACCGCCGAGGCGTGGGAGGCCTGGCCCACCGACGGACTGCGCTACCTCGTGAGCCGTCGCGATCGCGACGGCTCAGAGGATTATTGCGCGGCATCGCCCCAGTATCGCTGGCGCGAAGAATGGACCGCCGCCGAGTTCGGCTCCAATCTCGCGCACTTCGCGCCGCAGTACGGCGTCGAGCTGCCCCCCACGGGCGTGGGAACGCTGTTCGACGTGCGCGTCGCGTCGCGCTCGAGATCGGGACGCGTCTGGCGCCTCGAGGTGACGACCAGCACCGGCACGATCATCGTCCCCGCCTACGTGCTGCGGCAGGTGTTGCGTCGCGCCGGCAACGCGGGGGCGATCCTCCGCTCGAACCTGTTCAAGGTGGACGTGCGGCGCGATCCGGCGACGGGGCGCACGCTCGCGATCGTGGCGAGCGGGGCGGGGTCGGGTCACGGCGTCGGCCTCTGCCAGACCGGGGCGCTCGGCATGGCGCGCACGGGAAAGAACGCGGCCGAGATCCTCGAGCACTACTACACGGGCGTCGAGCTGCGGCACATGTACTAGCGCCTCTCCCCGCGCGCCGGATTCGGCATTGACAGCGCTCGGACCGGGGCGCGACCATCATGGTCCGCCCGTGCCGCGGCGCTCCATCGCACCCGGCGCGGTCTCTCAGGAGCTCCGCATGCGCGCCGCAGGCCGAAAGACCCCCCGGGACTCAGGCCCTCTCCCGATCGCCATGGTGCCTGCCGCCCCGATCGTCCAGGCGGTCGGGCGGCCGCGCGCCCTCTCGCCAGCGGCTCGGGTGCGCATCGCGCTCTTCGGAATCCCGTCCGGCGAGACATCGGTCGCGCGGCGCGGGTTCGATGTGCCGGCGGCCGCGATGCGCGAGCGGCTCGAATCGATCGGCCTCGCGTTCGTCCGGGGGTACCACGCGGCGCTCGAGCGGGGCGGTGCCCCGGCGCTCGGCGCGCGGCTCGACGACGAACCCCTCGAGATCCGCGGCTTCGCGTTCGAAGGGGCGGGCATGGCGCTCGCGCTGCTCGACGCGATCTCGCCGTTCGATCGCGGTCGATGGGCTCGCTTCGCGCGCGGCGACGGGGCACCGCACGCGTACATGCTGCACGTCGGCGCGGGCTGGGCGACCGCGCGGCTCCCGCATGCGCTCGCGAGGCGAATCGCCGGGTTCGACCCGCTGCTGCGCTGGCTGGTCCTCGACGGGCGCGGATTCCACGACGGATATTTCGCGCGCGTGCGGCGCGTGAAGCGCGGGCTCGTTCCGCGCGACATCTTGGGCTACGCGCGGCGCGCGTACGATCAGGGGCTCGGACGCAGCCTCTGGTTCGGCGAGGGGGGAGAGCCCGGACGGATCGCGGCCGCGATCGCCGGGCTCGATGCCGCCCGCCACGCCGACCTCTGGAGCGGCGCGGGGCTCGCGGCGGCCTACGCGGGCGGCGCGGAGCGCGGCGCGCTCGAGGCGCTGCGCGACCTGAGCGGAACGCATCGCGATCATCTCGCGCAGGGCGCCGCTTTCGCGGCCAAGGCGCGCGAGCGGGCGGGTAATCCCGCAGCGCACACCGCGTTCGCGTGCGATGTGCTGTGCGGACTCACGGCCAGCGATGCCGCGCGCGTGTGCGACGACGCGCTGGCGCCCGAGCCGCGCGACGGCGCGGAGCCGGCGTACGAATCCTGGCGCGCGCGAGTGCGCTCACGCCTCGAGCGCGAGGGGAGCGCGTGATGTCGATCGCCATCGTGGGCATGGCCTGCCGCTACCCCGACGCTCGAACGCCCGCCGAGCTCTGGGAGAACGTGCTCGCGCAGCGGCGCGCGTTCCGGCGCATGCCGAGGGAGCGCATGCGCCTCGAGGACTACTGGTCGCCGGTGCGCGGCGCGCGGGACCGTACCTACGCGGCCGAGGCGGCACTCATCACCGACTGGGAGTTCGACCGCGTGGCGTACCGGGTGGCGGGCAGCACGTTTCGGTCGGCCGACCTCGCGCACTGGCTCGCGCTCGACATCGCGGCGCTCGCGCTCGAGGACGCGGGCTTCGGCGGGGGGAATGGGCTGCCACGCGAGACCACCGGTGTGCTGCTCGGCAACACCTTGACCGGAGAGTTCTCCCGCGCGAACGCCATGCGATTGCGCTGGCCATACGTGCGCCGGGTGCTCGAGGCCGAGCTCGACGAGCTGACGCTCGAACCCGCGAGGCGGCGCGCGCTCATCGAGCGGCTCGAGGAGCGATACAAGGCGCCGTTTCCCGAGGTGGGCGAGGAGACCCTCGCGGGCGGTCTCTCGAACACCATCGCCGGCCGCATCTGCAACCACTTCGATCTCGGGGGCGGCGGCTTCACGGTGGACGGCGCGTGCGCATCTTCGCTGCTCGCGATCTCTCAGTCGTGCTCGGCGCTGGTCGCGCGCGATCTCGACGTGGCGATCGCCGGCGGCGTGGATCTGAGCCTCGATCCGTTCGAGCTGGTCGGCTTCGCGATGACCTCGGCGCTCGCTCCGGTCGAGATGCGGGTGTACGACCGGCGCTCGGCCGGCTTCTGGCCGGGCGAGGGATGCGGCGTGCTGGTGCTCATGCGCGAGGAGGATGCGCTCGCTCAGGGACGACGCGTGATCGCGGCGATCCGAGGCTGGGGGATCTCGTCGGATGGAAGCGGCGGACTGACCCGCCCTGAGGTGGGAGGCCAGCTGCTCGCGATCCGCCGGGCCTACCGGCGCGCGGGCTTCGGCATCGAGACCGTCGGCTACTTCGAAGGCCATGGCACGGGAACGAGCGTTGGCGACGCCACCGAGCTCGCCGCGCTCTCGCGTGCGCGCCGCGAGGCTTCGGCGTCTTCGCCGGCCGCGCTGGGCTCGATCAAGGCCAACCTCGGGCACACCAAGGCGGCGGCCGGCGCGGCCGGCATCATCAAGGCCGCGCTCGTGCTTCATCATCAGGTGTTGCCGCCCACCACCGGCTGCGACGAGCCGCACGTCGAGCTCACGGGGGAGTCGCCGGCGCTGCGCGTGCTCCGCGAGGCGGAGGCCTGGCCCGAAGCCGCGCCGCGGCGCGCCGGCGTTTCGAGCATGGGATTCGGCGGCATCAACACGCACCTCGCGCTCGAAGCCGCGGACGGCGAGCGCCGCCAGACCCTGACGCCGCACGAGCGCTCGCTCGCGGCTTCTGCGCAGGATGCCGAGCTGTTCCTGCTCGGCGCGGCGGATGCCGCGGCCCTCGGACGCGATGTCGATCGGCTCGCGGCGCTGGCGCCGTCGCTGGCGCGCGCCGAGCTGGGTGATCTCGCGGCCTGGCTCGGGCGATCGCTCGCTCCCTCCGCGCTGCGCGCGGGGATCGTGGCCGCGACCCCCGCGGAACTCGCGCGAAGGCTCGAGACCCTGCGCGCATGGCTCCGCGAGGGGGTGCGTGAGCGGCTCGCCGAGGCGGACGGGGTGTTCCTCGGCGCCCGAGCGGGCGCGCCGCGAATCGGATTCCTGTTTCCGGGACAGGGCTCGCCCGCGCGTCCCGACGGCGGCAGGCTGCGCTTGCGCTTCCCATCGGTGCGCGCCCTCTATGCGAAGTTCCCGCTCCCCGCGGGGGCCAACGCGGTCGCGACCGAGATCGCCCAGCCCGCGATCGTCACCGCATCGCTCGCCGCCCTGCGATTGCTCGATGCGCTCGGCATCGAGGCGGAGGTCGCGGTGGGCCACAGTCTGGGCGAGCTGACCGCGCTCCACTGGGCGGGGGTGGTCGACGAGGAGGCGCTGCTCGCGCTCGCGCGTGCGCGGGGCGGCGCGATGCGCGACCTCGGGAGCCCGACCGGGGCGATGGCGTCGATTCGCGCGGGACGCGACGAGGTGACGTCGCTGCTGGGCGGCGCGCCGGTCACGATCGCCGGTCTCAACGCACCCCGCCAGACCGTGATCTCGGGAGAGGCCCTCGCGGTCGAGACGGTCGTGGCACGGGCGCGCGCGCTCGGCCTCACGGCCACGAGGCTCTCCGTTTCACACGCGTTCCATTCGCCATTGGTCGGGCGGGCCGCTCCGGCGCTCGATGCTGAGCTCGCGCGCGTGAGGCTCGCGCCGCTCACGCGCGCTGTGCACTCCACGGTGACCGGCGCGCGCCTCGAGCGCCGCGCCGACACGCGTGCGTTGCTGGTCAGGCAGGTGACCGCTCCGGTGCGGTTCCACGAGGCCGTGGCCTCCGCGGCGGACGGTCTCGATCTCTGGATCGAGGCTGGCCCCGGCACGGTGCTCTCCGGGCTCGCGGGCGAGATCGGGAAGGTGCCGGCACTCTCGCTCGACGCGGGGTCGTGGTCGATCGCCCCGCTTCTCGCCGTGGTCGGCGCGGCGCATGCGCTGGGCGCCCCGCTTCGTCACGCGGCGTTGTTCGATGGCCGTTTCGCCCGCCCCATCGATCCCGAGCGTCGGCCCCGGTTCTTCGTCAACCCCTGCGAGCTCGCGCCGGCGAGGGACGCACCGCCGGCGCCAACCCGCGGCCGCGGAATCGCGCGGGACGCCGAGGAGCTCGCGTCCGTGCCCGCGCATTCACGGCCGGTGCGCGCCGAGAGCGAGGAGATCGACACCCTCGCGCTCGTGAGAGAGCTGGTCGCCGCGCGGGCCGAGCTTCCCGCCGACGCGGTCCGCGACGAAAGCCGGCTGCTCGTCGATCTCCACCTCAATTCGATCACCGTGGGTCAGCTGGTCGCCGATGCGCTCCGGCGTCTCGAGCTCGCGCCATCGCGCGATCTCACGTCGTACGCGGGCGCGACGGTCGCGGAGCTCGCGCTCGCGCTGGAGGAACTGAAACGCGTGGGGCCAGCGTCGTCCGCGCCCCGGCGCGATCTCGCCCCGTCCGGGATCGACACCTGGGTGCGGGCGTTCACGCTCGACCACGTCGAGCGTCCGCCGCGGCCATCCGACGGCGTGCGGCCGCCCGGGGCATGGACCGTGTTCGCGGAACCCGGCGACGCGCTCGGCCCGGCGCTCGATGAAGCGCTGCGATCCGCGGGCGGGAGCGGCGTCGCGGTCTGTCTTCCCGCATCGCCCGGCGAGCGTCACCTCCCGCTGCTGCTCGAGGCCGCGCGCCGCGCGCTCGCGCAGCATCCGGCGGGTCGCTTCGCGCTGGTTCAGCGCGGCCCCGACTCGGCGTCTTTCGCGCGGTCGCTCCATCTCGAGGCGCCGTGGATCGCGACGTCGATCGTCGAGGTGCCGGAGGGCGACGCGCGCGCCGCGAGCTGGGCGGCGCACGAGGCGGTGAGCGGCCCGGACTTCAGCGATTGCCGATACGATGCGGATGGCCGGCGATGGGAACCCGTGCTGTCGCTCCTGCCCCCGGATGCCGCGCGGCACGAAGCTCCGCTCGGCCCGGACGACGTGCTGCTCGTCACGGGGGGCGGTAAGGGTATCGCCGCCGAGTGCGCGCTCGCGCTCGCGCGCGAGAGCGGCGCGCGGCTCGCGCTGATCGGGCGATCGCATCCCGAGGCCGACGCGGAGCTGTCGCGCAACCTGGAGCGCATGGCGGCCGCCGGGGTGCGCGCGCGTTACGAGATGGCCGACGTGACCGACGCCGAAGCGGTCGCCGCAGCGGTGCGCGCGATCGAGGCAGCGCTCGGGGGAATCACCGCGCTGCTGCACGGCGCCGGGATCAATCGGCCGCGCCTGGTCGGGTCGCTCGATGTCGATGCGTTTCGCGAGACGCTGGCGCCCAAGGTGGAGGGGGCGCGCAACGTGCTCGCGGCGCTCGATCCCTCGAGGCTGCGCATGCTCGTCGCGTTCGGCTCGATCATCGCGCGCACGGGCATGCGCGGCGAGGCCGACTACGCGCTCGCGAACGAATGGCTCGCGCGCCTGGTCGGCGCGTGGCGCGACTCGCATCCGCACTGCCGCGCGCTCGTCGTGGAATGGTCGGTCTGGTCGGGGGTCGGGATGGGCGAGCGGCTCGGGCGCATCGACGCGCTCGCCGGCGAAGGCGTGACCGCGATCACCCCGGATCAGGGGATCGCGATGCTCCGCGAGCTGCTCGAGCGCCCGCTGCCCGCGACCGCGATCGTCGTGAGCGGACGGTTCGGCTCCCCGCCGACCCTGCGCATGCGGGACGGCGAGCTGCCGCTGCTGCGATTCCTCGAACGCCCGCTCGTGCACGTGCCCGGAGTCGAGCTGATCGTCGAGGCCGAGTTGTCGGCCGATACCGATCCCTATCTCGAGGATCACGTGTTTCAGGGCGAGCGGCTGCTCCCGGCGGTCATGGGGCTCGAGGCCATGGCGCAGGCGGCCATGGCGCTCGCGAACCAGGATTCCCCGCCGCGCTTCGAGGACGTGCGCTTCGAACGCCCGGTGGTGGTCGCCGCCGGCGAGAGCACGAGCGTGCGCCTGCTCGCGCTCGCGCGCGGGCCGGGGCGCATCGACGTGGCGCTCCGCTGCTCGACGAGCGGATTCCAGGCCGACCACTTCCGAGCGGCGTGCATCTTCGGCGCCCCCGCCGAGCGCGAGGCCGGCGCGGAGACGGCCGCCGCGCCCGACGCGCGTGGAGCGTCTCCCGCCCTCGATCCGGCGCGGGAGCTGTACGGCGAGATCCTGTTTCAGCGTGGACGCTTCAGGCGGCTGCGTGCATACGCCGAGCTGCGGGCGACGTCCTGCATCGCCGACATCTCTCCGGACGGCGCGACGGCGTGGTTCGGCCGGTACCTGCCGGCGGAGCTGGTGCTCGGCGATCCCGCCGCCCGCGACGCGGCGATGCACGCGGTGCAAGCCTGCATTCCGCACGCCGTGGTGTTGCCGGTTTCCGTCGAGCGGATCGTGCCGTTCGCGCTGAGCGCGACCGAGGGCGTCCGGGTGCGCGCCCGCCAGCGCGCGGAGACGGCGCAGACCCTCGTTTACGACCTCGACCTCATCGGGAGCGGGGGCGCCGTTCTCGAGCGCTGGGAAGGGCTCACGCTGCGGCGCGTCGCGCCCCAGGCGAGGAGCGCAGCATGGCCGGAGATGCTCCTCGCGCCGTACGTGGAGCGCCGCGTGAGCGAGCTGCTGCCGGGGGCCCGCGTCGGGGTGGTCATGGAACGCGGTCGCGAGGACGCGCGCGAATCGCGGGGCGCGTGCGCGGCATCGAGGCTCCTCGGCCGGGAGGCGCGGGTACGTCATCGCCCGGATGGCCGGCCCGAGGTGGACGGGACCGCGATCTCGCTTGCGCACGCCGGCGAGCTGACGCTCGCGGTCGGGGGGGACGCACCCGTCGGCTGCGATCTCGAGGCGGTGCGGGAGCGAGCGCCCGAGATCTGGAGGGATCTGCTGGCCCCGGAGCGTTACATCCTCGCGCAGAGCCTGGCGCGGGAGACGGGCGAGGGCCTCTCGAGCGCCGCGACGCGCGTCTGGTCCGCCGGCGAAGCGCTTCGAAAGGCGGGCGTCCCCGCCGGCGCGCCCCTGACGCTGGTTGCGCCCGAACCCGACGGCTGGGTCGTGCTCGCGTCCGGGCGGCTCGCGGTGGTCACGCTGATCTCGGCCACGCGCGGCTCGCCGGGTCCGATGGCGCTCGCGGTGCTCTGCGCCGCCCCCTCATGAGGCGCGCCTACGAGTACCGGCACGTGGTGGGGTTCGAAGACACCAATCTGGTGGGCAATGTCTACTACGTGAACCATCTCCGCTGGCAGGGGCGCTGTCGCGAGCTGTTTCTGCGGGATCATGCCCCGTCGGTGTTTCGGGACTTCGCCGACGGGTTCGCGCTCGTCACGACGCGCTGCGGGTGCGAGTACCTCGCCGAACTCGCGCCATTCGACGAAGTCGTCGTGCGGATGAGGCTCGAGAGCCTGACCCAGAACCGTCTCGGGCTGGAGTTCGAGTACTGGAGGAGACGCGGCGGCGGCGACGAACTGGTGGCGCGCGGCACGCAGGAAGTCGCGTGCATGCGCCGCGAGGGGGGGAAGCTGGTCGCCGCCCCGGTCCCCGAAGCCCTCCGCGAGGCGCTTTCGCCCTTCCTCGTTTGACACTCGCGAAGGGGCACGTCTATTGTCCCTCGCTCGCGGTCGGCCGGCCCTCGTTCCGAGCCGCACCGCCCCATCGTGGGGTTGTAGTTCAGTTGGTTAGAACGCCTGCCTGTCACGCAGGAGGTCGCGGGTTCGAGTCCCGTCAACCCCGCCATTCGTCCTACGCCGCGCCGCATTTTTCCCGTGCCGTGAGGCTGCCGGCGCGTCCCGCGCGGCGCCGGGCCCTCCACCACCCCCCTGGGTCCCCGCGGCGGACACCCGGTCGCCGCCTCGCCCGCCCGAGCGTCTCCAGAATGTGCTGACCTTCGCTCACGGCGAGGCCGATTTCTTATTGACGGAGGGAACGCGCTCCGTATACTGCCGATGCTTTTTCGGAAAGGCGCGCATCGAGGTGTGCGGGCGAGCATCCAAGCGCGTCGTGGAGCGAGTGACTCCAGAACCGAGACCGGCGCGCCCCGCGCGCGACATCTGCCTGAGGGTGCCATGAAGCGGAAAAAGGGAGTCCCCGGCGGCGAAGAGTTCGGGATCGTCCCCGACGACGAAGCCGAGGGCTATACGGATGCTGAAGAGGACGGCGACGAAGAAGACGATCTCATCGACGACGACCTCGAAGACGAAGAAGATCTCGAAGACGAAGACTTCGACGACGAATTCGACGAAGAGTACGAAGGCGACGAAGACGACATCGACGACTTCGAAGCAGACGACGAGACCTAGTCGGGTCCAGTCAGAAAGCGTTCATTGCCGATGAGAATCGGACACGGAAACAGGCGTAAATCGCGATGGCTGCGAGGAGGTGGCTGACCCAATGGTCGGTTTCGGCCCTCACCTGATGCTGGACGGTTATGGGTGCGACAAGGCGAGGCTTCAAGACTTGAATCTCATCTACCGGATTCTGGATGAGCTTCCGACGCGGATCAGCATGACGAAGATCATGCCGCCTTACGTGTTCAAGTACAGCGGGGTGAGGCCGGAGGACTGGGGGCTCTCAGGATTCGTCCTTATCGCGGAAAGCCACATCAGCATCCACACGTTTCCCGAGAAGAACTTCGTGAGCGTGGACATCTTCTCGTGCAAGGCCTTCGACTCGGAGTTCGCCGGCGCCTACCTGAAGGAAGCCTTCGGCATGGTGAAGGTGGACGTCACGGTGCTCGACCGGGGCACCGAATTTCCGAAGGAGATGAACGGCGCCGCGCGCCTGGTGCGGGCCGAACGCCGCCGGGTCTCGCGCCCGACGCCTCGCGCCGCGGTCCGGCAGGGCTGATCGCCGTCCGGCGTGGGCCCCGCCCCGATCGGGGCGGGGCCCACCGCTTGTGGCACCAGGAGGGAATCGACCGATGAAGCGTCCCGACTGGCCCACCGGCCTGCCCAACAATTTCGGCGGCCTCGGCGAACAGCACGCCGCCCTCGACGCCGCCCGCGCGGTGGTTCTCCCCGCGCCCTACGACTTCAGCACCACGTACCAGGGCGGGACGCGCTGGGGTCCGCGCGCGATCCTCACGGCTTCGCAGAACATGGAGCTCTGGGACGAGGAGATCGGCGCCATCTACAAGGCCGGAATCCACACGCTCCCCGAGCTCGAGCCGACCGCTCTGGGCCCCGAGACGATGTGCTCGCGGGTCGAGCAGGCGGTCGCGTGGATCCTCGAGCAGGGCAAGCTCCCGGTCATGCTGGGCGGTGAGCACAGCCTGACCGCCGGCGCGGTGCGCGCGGCCGCGAGCCGCACGCGCAATCTGTCCGTGCTCCAGCTCGACGCGCACGCGGACATGCGCGATCGCTACCTCGACTCACCATACAGCCACGCGTGCGTCATGCGCCGCGTCCGCGAGCTGGTACCGGCCTCATCGGTCGGCATTCGTTCGATGAGCGAGGAAGAGGCCTCGTACCTCGAGGGCCATCCCGCGCCGATCTGGAGCGCGCGCCAGTTCCACGCGCTCGAGGGTCGCTGGGATCCCATCCTCCGCTCCCTCACCGACGACGTGTACCTGACGCTCGACCTCGATGCGCTCGATCCCTCGATCGTCCCCGGGACCGGAACCCCGGAGCCCGGCGGGCTCGGCTGGTACGAGACGGTGGATCTGCTCGCCGCGGTCTCGCGGCGCTCCCGAATCGTCGGCTTCGACGTCGTCGAGCTCGCGCCCCTTCCCGGCATGGTCGCCTCGGACTTTCTCGCGGCGCGCCTCACGTACCGGCTGATCGGCCTCGCCCTCGCCAGCATCCCCTCCGGCGCGCTGCGCGCCTGATCGCGCCATCGCGCCCATGCTGGAGCCCACCGCGCGCCTGATGCTGCGCAAGAATCAGGATCGCCGGGTGCGCGGTGGCCACCCGTGGATCTTCAGCAACGAGATCGAGACGGTCGAAGGCACGCCCGCCGACGGCGATCTGGTCGAGATCGCCGACTGGCGCGGGGCCTACCTGGGGCGCGCGTACTACAATCGCAAGAGCCTGATCTGCGCCCGTATCCTCACCCGCGGGCGCGACACGATCGACGCGGAATTCTTCAAGCGCCGCCTCGAGCGCGCCGTGCGCCTGCGCGACTCCCTGATGCCCGGGGAGCCCGCGTTGCGCCTCGTGTACGGCGAAGCCGACCAGCTGCCGGGACTGGTCGTGGACCGGTACGGGGATTACCTCGCGGTCCAGGTCCTGACGCTGGGGATGGAGCGGCGCGCCGACCTGCTGCGCGCGGCGCTCGAATCCGTGCTCGCCCCGCGCGGCGTCATGCGATGTGCCGACTCGGCGCTCCGCACGCTCGAGGGCCTGCCGCTCGAGCGCGGGGTGTGGTGGGGCGAGGTGCCGGAGCGCATCGAAGTCGAGCTCGAGGGCTTCAGGGTCGAGGCCGACCTGCACCACGGGCAGAAGACCGGCTTGTTCCTCGACCAGCGCGTGAACCGGCGCCGCGCCGAGGCGCGCGCCCGCGGGAAGCGCGTGCTGGACCTCTTCTGCTACCAGGGCGAGTGGGTGCTGCACGCCGCGCGCGGGGGGGCGGCTTCGGTTCTGGCCGTCGACTCGTCAGAGCCGGCGCTCGCAGCTGCGGGGCGCAACCTCGAGCGCAACGGGCTCACCGCGAACGTGACGCTTCGCCGCGGCGACGGCTTCGACGTGGTGCGCGAGCTCGAACGGCTGGGAGAGCGATTCGGGCTCATCGTGCTCGATCCTCCGGCGCTCGTGAAGTCGGGCCGCCATCTCGCGGCCGGCGCGCGTGCCTATCGCGAGCTCAACCGCGCGGCGATGGCGATGCTCGAGGAGGAGGGCACGCTCATCACCTGCTCGTGCAGCCATCACCTCGACGACGCCCTGTTTCGCCAGGTGCTGCTCGAGGCGGCGCGCGCGGCGCGCCGCCCGTTCCGCGTGCTCGATTGGACCGGTGAGCCCGCGGATCACCCGCAGCTGCTCGCGGTGCCGGAGACCCACTACCTGAAGTGCGCGGTGCTGCAGCCGGTCTGAGTGTCCGCGGCGCCGCTCGGGCGAAGCCGCGCCGGCGCGGGGCGACGCGCCGGGCCGACGCCTCATGATTCCGGCTTCGCGCTCGCCTTCTTCAGCTCGTCCACGTAGTTCATGCGCAGCTCGGTGAGCACCTGCCGGAGCACCCGCTCCTCGTCCGGCTCGAGGTTGCCGCGCGTGCGGGATTCGATGGCGGCGAGCGTATCGATGGTGTCGCGGGCCGCCTCGAGATTCACCTCGATCTTGCGCGTCATGGGATTCATGAGCTTGCCGAGCGCCATCATGCCGCCCTGCTGAAGCCCGAGGAGGAGATGCAGAAAGAGCGCGGCGGCGCGCGAGGGCGTGGTTTCCATCACGGGGTCTCGGGTCCGGCCGGAGCCGGCGGCGAGTGCGGGTGAGCCTTCGCCTCGTTCCAGAGGCGGTCGAGCTCCTCGAGGGTGACCTGCGATGGCGTGAGATCGCGCTCGCCGAGCCGTCGCTCGATGTGGTGGAAGCGGTCGCGAAATCGATGCGTCGAGGCACGCAGCTCGCGCTCGGGATCCACCCCGAGATGGCGCGCGACGTTGACCACCGAGAAGAGCAGGTCGCCGATCTCGCGGGCCAGGGCGGGAGAGGCATCGCCTTCGAGCTCGTGCTCGATCTCGGCCATCTCCTCGCGCACCTTGGCGAGCGCGCCGGCGATCTCGGGCCAGTCGAAACCGACCGCGCCGGCCTTCTCCTGCACCCGATAGGCCGCGATCAGCGCGGGAAGCCCCTTCGGCTGCTCGCCGAGCAGCGACGCCGTGGGCTCGCCCTTCTCGGATTTCTTGATCTCCTGCCACTGCCGGTAGGCCGCATCGCCATCCCGGATGCTCGCGTCGCCATACACGTGCGGGTGCCTGCGGACGAGCTTGGCCGCCGCGCGCTCGAGGGCGTCGGCGAGCCGCGGCCCGCCGGTCTCGCCCAGCAGCTCGAGGCAGAAGATCGCGAGGAAGGCGACGTCGCCCAGTTCCTCCGCGACGTGTTCCGCGTTTCCCGAGGCGATCGCCTCCGCCGCCTCGACCGCTTCCTCCGTGAGGTATGGCGTCATGCTTGAGAGCGTCTGCTCGCGGTCCCAGGGGCAGCCGTCGGGCCCGCGCAGGCGGCGGCATACCGAGACCAGCTCGGCGAAGGCCTGCTGCTCGCGGTCGCTCATGCCCGGAAGATAGCGGAGGGGAGGCAGCACGGCAAAAATCGCGGGCGGGGGCCGCCGTCCGAAGGCACGCGCCGCGTACCGGATTGCGCCTCCGGACCGCGCATCGCTATGCTGCGCTTCCGCCGCCGCAGCTCGATCCAACGTCCGCGAGGGTTTCCGGTGCCGATGCCCGTCTCCACCTGGGTCGAGGTCGACCTCGATCGCTTCGCGGCGAACCTGCGCGCGGTGCGCGCCTTCGTCGCGCGTGGCCGCCCGCCCGGACGCGTCCCCGAGCTCCTGCTGGTGGTCAAGGCCGACGCCTACGGGCACGGCGCGGTGGAGATCTCGGAGGCCGCGGAGCGCGAGGGCGTCGCGCACCTCGGGGTCGCCACGCTGCACGAGGGCATCCAGCTTCGCCAGGCGGGGTGTCGCCTCCCGATCGTCGTGCTCTCCCCGCTGCTCCCGAGCGAGATCGACGAGGCGGTGGCCCACCGCCTCGATCCGACGGTCTGCGACCTGGAATTCGCGCGCGCCCTCTCGGACGCGGCCGTCACGGCCGGCGCGCCGCAGCGCGTCCATGTCGAGGTGGATACCGGGATGGGCCGCATCGGCGTGCGCGAGGACCAGGCCGAGGCGTTTCTAGCGACCCTGGTCGCGCTCCCCGGGCTCCGCCTCGCGAGCGTGTACACGCACTTCCCGGACGCGGATGGCGACGATCTCGCGTTCTCGCGGGATCAGGTCGCCCGCTTCGGCGCGCTGCTCGAACGCCTCGGCGCACGCGGCATTCGCGCGCCGCGCGTGCACGCCGCGAACAGCGCCGGCACGCTCCAACTGCCCGAGGCCCACTTCGACGCGGTGCGCCTGGGGCTGATCGCGTACGGCCACTCGCCGGGTGGCGTGGCCACCGGGGTCGTGCTCCAGCCCGTCATGTCGTTCAAGAGCCGGCTGGTGCAGGTGCGCGACCTGCCGGCCGGCGCGCCGGTGAGCTACGGACGAACCTACGTGACGTCGCGCGAGACCCGGACCGGCGTGGTCGCGGTGGGCTACGGACACGGCTACTCGTGGTTGCTCTCGAATCGCGGCGCGATGCTCGTGGGCGGGCGCCGGGTTCCCATCGTCGGGCGCGTGACGATGGACCTGACCATGGTGGATCTCGCCGACGCGCCAGAGGCGCGCGTGGGGGACGAGGTCGTGCTGTTCGGCGATCAACAGGACGCGGCGCTCCCGCTCGAGGAAGTCGCGCGCGGGAGCGAGACCATTCCCTACGAGATCATGTGCACGATCGGCAAGCGCGTGACGCGGATCTACGTGCGGGGCGGACGCCCGGTCAAGCTCACCACGCTGGTGGGCGAGCACGCGGATTGGGCGGAACAGGCGGCGGATCACTTCCGCCTGCGCGCGCAGGCGGTGGCCGCGGCGCGGCGTGGCTGAGCGATGCGCGCCTTTCTCATCGTGCTCGACGGCGTCGGCATCGGCGAGCTGCCCGACGCGGCGGAGTACGGCGATCGCGGCAGTCACACGCTGCTGCACGTCGCTCAGGCGGTCGCGGGCCTCAAGCTGCCGTGCCTCCAATCGCTCGGGCTCGGATGCCTGCTCGCGCTGCCCGGCGTGCGCGCCGTGGCGGGCCCGCGCGGCGCGCGCGGGCGGCTGGCGGAGCGCTCGAAGGGCAAGGACAGCACCACCGGCCATTGGGAGCTCGCCGGCGTCGTGGTCGAGCGGCCGTTTCCGACCTATCCGAACGGGTTCCCGCAGGAGTTGCTCGACCGGTGGGGCGAGCGCGTGGGGCGCGGCTGGATGGCGAACGTCGTGGGCTCCGGTACCGATGTGATCGCGCGCTTCGGGGCGGAGCACCAGCGTTCGCGGCGGTTCATCGTGTACACTTCGGCCGACAGCGTGTTCCAGGTCGCGGCTCATGAGGGCACGGTCCCGCTCGATGAGCTGTACGCGGCGTGTCGCGTCGCCCGCGAGCTCCTGCAGGGCGAGCACGCGGTGGGACGCGTCATCGCGCGGCCCTTCCTCGGGGGCGACGGAGACTACCGGCGCACGGCGAACCGGCGCGACTTCTCGCTCGCGCCGCCCGACGGCACGCTGCTCGACCGCATGCTCGAGCGCGGGTCGCGCGTCGTCGCGGTGGGCAAGGTGGACGATCTGTTCGCGGGGCGCGGGGTGAGCGAGGCCATTCACACCAAGAGCAACGCGGAGGGCGAGGCGGTGCTGGTCGAGCTGGCGCGGTCGCGCGGGGAAGGGCTGGTGTTCGCGAACCTCGTGGATTTCGACCAGCAGTACGGCCATCGCAACGATCCCATCGGCTTCGCGCGGGCGCTCGAGCAGTTCGACCAGCGCCTCGAGGAAATTCTGGCCCACCTGAGGAGCGACGAGATGTGCCTGATCACGGCGGACCACGGCAACGATCCGACCACGCCCGGCACCGACCACACGCGCGAGTACACGCCGCTGCTGGTCGCGGGGCCGCGCGTGAAGGCGGGCGTGGACCTCGGAACGCGCGACACCTTCGCGGACGTTGCCGCGACCCTGGCCGAGCTGTTCGGGCTCCCGGGGCCGGTCGCCGGGCGCAGCTTCCTGCGCGAGATGCGGACGTGAGCGCGCGCCGCGGCGGGCCTCGCGGCATCACCCTTCCGCGGGGCGCGCCGCGAACGGCATTCTCGCCCGCGCGGCTGCTGGCCGAGGCCGAGATCGCGCGCACGCACGCGTACGCGCCCTATTCACGCTTCATGGTGGGTGCGGCGCTGCTCACCCGGGAGGGGCGCGTCATCCACGGCTGCAACGTCGAGAACGCGTCGTTCGGGCTCTCGATCTGCGCCGAGCGGAACGCGATCTGGAAGGCGATCGGCGAAGGCGAGCGCGATTTCGTCGCGGTCGCCGTGACCGCGGGACGCGACGGCGGCGCCTCGCCATGCGGGGCGTGCCGCCAGGTGCTGCACGAGTTCGCGCCCGGCCTGGTCGTGTACTGGCGCGACCCGCGCGGCCGCATCGCGCGGGCGAAGCTCGCGCGGCTCCTGCAGCAGCCCTTCAAGTATCCGGGGAGGAAGGCACGATGAGCCGCGAGCGCGACGAGCTGGTCGATGCGATCACGCGCAAGGTGATGGAGCACCTGGGGGCCGCCACCGGACCGCCGGCCGTCGCGGAACGCATCCCGCAGGGGGTGGCCGAGCCGGGCGCCTCGCGGCCGGCACCGCCGATCGCGCACGACGCCGAGACCGCCCAGCGGCTCAAGATGTTCAGCGTCTCGGGCTCGCGCGACCCGGAGGAAACTCGCGCGCTCCACGCCGCCGGCGCCTCGCGCGTCGTGACCACCATGGGCTACTGCCCGGCATCCGACGGCCTCGCCTCGCTCATCGATCACACGCTGCTCAAGCCCGATGCGGTGCGGGGCGACATCGAGCAGTTGTGCCGCGAGGCCGCGCAGTTCTGCTTCGCGTCGGTGTGCGTGAATCCGAGCTGGGTGCCGCTCTGCCGCGATCTGCTGCGCGGGAGCGGGGTCAAGGTCTGCACCGTCATCGGGTTTCCGTTCGGCACGCACATGCCGGACGTCAAGGCGTTCGAGACGCGGCGCGCCGTCGAGCAGGGCGCCGAGGAAGTGGACATGGTGATCAACATCGGCGCGCTCAAGTCCAAGGACTACGCGCTGGTCGAGCAGGACATCCACGGCGTGGTGCAGGCCTCGGGAAAGGACACCGTGGTCAAGGTCATCCTCGAGACGGCGATGCTCACGCGTGACGAGAAGATCATGGGATGCTCGCTCGCCAAGGCCGCCGGCGCGGATTTCGTGAAGACATCGACCGGGTTCGGCGGCGGCGGCGCGACGGTCGAGGACATCGAGCTCATGCGCGAGACGGTGGGGCCGGAAATGGGCGTCAAGGCTTCGGGCGGCGTGCGCACCAAGGAAGACGTCGAGGCCATGGTCGCGGCCGGCGCGACGCGCATCGGAGCCTCCGCCGGCATCAAGATCGTGCGCGGCGAGGCCGCCGGGAAGAAAGGCTACTGAGGCCGGTGCTCGATCCGCGCGAGCTCATCCGGGAGAAGCGCGACGGCCGCTCCCATCGCCCCGACGCGCTCCGGGCGTTCATCGCGGCCTACACGCGCGGCGATGTTCCCGACTACCAGGCCAGCGCGTGGCTGATGGCGGCATTCCTTCGCGGCCTCGATGCCGCGGAGACCGACGCGCTCACGCGGGCGTCGCTCGAATCCGGCCGCGCTTTCGACTGGAGCGACCTGGGCCGCCCCACCGCGGACAAGCACTCGACAGGGGGCGTCGGGGACAAGGTCTCGTTGATCCTCGCGCCGCTGGTCGCGGCCTGCGGCGTCCTGGTGCCGATGGTCTCGGGCCGCGGCCTGGGCCACACCGGCGGCACGCTCGACAAGCTCGAGGCGATCCCCGGATTCCGCACGAGGCTCACGCCCGAGGCGATGCGCTCGCAGCTCGACCGGCTGGGCGTCGTCATGGTGGGACAGGGCCCCGACCTCTGCCCGGCCGACGGTAAGCTGTACGCGCTCCGCGACGTGACCTCCACGGTGGAGTACGAGCCGTTCATCGTCGCGAGCATCGTCAGCAAGAAGATCGCGGAGGGCGCGAAGGCCATCGCCTACGACGTGAAGTGCGGGAGCGGCGCGTTCATGAAGACGCCGGACGCCGCGCGCTCGCTGGCCCGGCGCCTGGTGGCCACCTCCGGGTCCCTGGGGGCGCGGGCCGCCGCGCTCATCACCGACATGAGCCAGCCGCTCGGCCGGACGGCGGGGAACACGCTCGAAGTGCGCGAATCCGCCGACGTGCTGCGCGGCCGGGGGCCCTCCGACGTGCGCGAGCTCACGCTCGAGCTCGCGGCCACCATGCTGGTGCTCGCCGGGGCCGAAGCGGACCTCGCGGCGGGCCGGAGGCTCGCGGAACGCGCGCTCGAACGCGGCACGGCGTGGGAGCGATTTCTCGCAATGGTCGAAGCGCAGGGGGGCGACCCGCGCAGCGTCGAGCGCGAAGACGGTCTCCCGAGCGCGCCCCACGTCGCGGACGTGCTCGCCGATCGAGACGGATGGCTCGTGGCCGCCGACACCTACGGCCTCGGCGAGCTGGTGGTCGCGATCGGCGGCGGACGCCGCGCGAAGGAGGACGCGATCGATCCGCGCGTCGGGCTCGTCATCGAGCGCCGCCTCGGCGCGCGGATCACGCGTGGCGATGCGCTCGCGCGGCTTCATCTCGCCGCGCCGAATCCCGGGGTCATCGCGCGTGCGGCGGGCTGCTTCCGGATCGCGGACGTCGCGATCCCCGCCCCGCCGCTGGTGATCGAGCGCATCGAGTGAGGCACGCCCGCGGCGCCGCACGGGGGCAGTCGCTCAGCCGCGCGGCCCCATCCACATCAGCCACGCCGTCCCGAGCGCGAGCGTCACGAGCGTGACCGGCACCCCGACCCGCGCGTAGGTCCAGAAGCTCACGGGGCAGCGGCCCCGCGCCTGCTCGACGACGATCAGATTCGCGACGGAGCCCACCAGCGTGAGGTTGCCCGCCAGCGTGCTCGCCATCGCGAGCGTCAACCAGGCGCGCTCGGGGCTCGCGAAGTGGGCCGCCCAGGTGCGAAGCAACAGCACCGCCGGGACGTTGCTGACCAGATTGCTCGTGATCGCCGCGACCGCCGCGAACGCGGGGATCGAATGACGTCCCGCCGGGCCGAGCGCACCGATCCATCGTGCGGGCAGCCCCGCTCGCTCGATGCCCGCGACCACCACGAACAGCCCGGCGAACATGACGAGCAGGGCCCAGTCGATGTGCGCGTATACCTTGGCCGGCTTCACGCGGCGCGTGACGAGGAGCGCCGATGCCGCGCCCAGCGCCGCGAGGCCCGGAGTGACGCCGGCGACGAGCGCTGCGAGCAGCAACGCGGTCACGGCCAGCGATTTCACCAGCAGGCCGCGGTGTGGAATGGGCGCCGCCGGCCCGGAAACCGCGAGGGGGGTCGCGAGGCTCAGCGGGCGCCGGAAGGCGATCAGGAGCATCACGCTCGTCATCCCGAGGGCCACGATCGCGACCGGGGCGAGGTACAGCGCGAAGCGCGCGTAGGAGATTCCCGAGTGGCTCGCGATCAGCATGTTCTGGGGGTTGCCCACCACCGTCGCGACGCTCCCGGCGTTGGAGCCCATCGCGACCGCGAGCAGGAACGGCGTGGCGTCGAGCCCGAGGGCGAGGGCGGTGTCGAGCACCAGCGGTGTCAGCAGCAGGCACACGGTATCGTTCACGAACAGCGCCGAGAGCGTGCCGGAGAGAAACACGACGAGGGTGAGGAGCGCGCGAGGCGCGTGCGCCCAGCGCAGGGCGCATGCGCCCAGCCAGCGGAAGAACCCGGCGAGCCGCAGGTGCGCGACCACGATCATCATGCCGAACAACAACGCGAGCGTGTGAAAATCGATGGCGGCCACCGCCTCTCGCGGGGTGAGGACGCCGAGGCCGAGCATGGCGGTGGCCCCGACCAGGGTCGCTCCGGCGCGGTCGAGCCGAAGCGGCCGCAGCGCTCCGAAGCCCAGCACCGCGTAAGTGAGGGCGAAGATCACGGCGGCCGATTGCGCGCGATCCGGCGGCGCGAACGGGATCACGGCGGGGG
Source organism: Candidatus Eiseniibacteriota bacterium (assembly GCA_041483195.1). Lineage (GTDB taxonomy): Bacteria > Eisenbacteria > RBG-16-71-46 > RBG-16-71-46 > RBG-16-71-46 > WS-2. The sequence goes on along the minus strand of JBGPFC010000016.1, from coordinate 4,399 downwards.
CGCGTGGTCGGTCTGGTCGCGCGCGGGGCATGAGGCGGGGCGCGTTCGCGCCGCGCGCGAGCCGGCGCGTCCCGTCCTCACCAGGTGTGGATCTTCTCGCGGGCCCGCGCCCGGTCGTTGCGGTCCATCTCGCGCAGGTTCGGCTTCTCGTCGGGCGGCGGAGCGACGGGTGCCATCGGCTGGAGCGGTGCGCCCGGGTGGGCCGTGCAGTACTCGCTGGGCTCCGAGCCGTCCATGAAGAATTCGCTCGTCACGCTGGGGCAGCGATCGGTCGCCAGCATGCCGGTCTCGGCGCACACCTGGCGCGTGGTGGTGCCGGCGGGGGCCTGAAAATCCTCGGCCGGCCGGCCGAGGGTCGCGCCGATCATGAAATCGGCCCAGATCGGGAGCGCCGCGCGCGCGCCGGTCATGCTCGGCCCGATGGTCTTCTTCTGGTCGAAGCCCACCCACACCCCGCAGGTGATGCTCGGGACATACCCCACGAACCACGCGTCCATGTAGTCGTCCATGGTGCCGGTCTTTCCCGCAGCGGGGTTCATGAACCCGCGCTGCCGGGCCGGGTAGCCGGTGCCGTGGTCCATCACGCTCTGGAGCATCGATGTCATCACCGCCGCCGTTTCTTCGGAGAGCACCTCGACTGGGCGCGGCGCGTTCTTCTCGAGCACGTTTCCGTTCTTGTCCTCGACCTTGAGAATGAACAGCGGCTCGGTCCGGATGCCGCGGTTCGCGAGCACCGCGTAGGCCGAGGTGAGCTCCAACAGCGTCACCTCGCTGGTTCCCAGCGCCATCGAGAGGTTCTGCCCGATCGGGCTCTTGATTCCCATGCGCCTCGCGTAGGAGGACACCATCGAGGTCCCGACCTTGCGCAGCAGCTTGATCGCCGGGATGTTGATGGACTGCTGGAGCGCATAGCGCAACGTCACCGGTCCGCGAAACGTGCGATCGTAGTTCCCGGGCTGATAGAGCTTGCCGTCGCCGCCCGGGAACGCGACCGGCTCGTCGACGATGATGTCGGTGGGATGGAAGCCGTTGTCGATCGCGGCGGTGTACACGAATGGCTTGAACGCCGAGCCGGACTGGCGGCGCGCCTGGGTCGCGCGGTTGAAGTTGCTGTGCATCCAGTCGCGACCGCCGATCAGCGCGCGGATCGCGCCGTTGTGAGGATCGATGGCGACGAGCGCGCCCTGGAGATAAGGCGTGCGCTCCCCGGCGCGCGCCGCCTCCGACGCCGGGAGCACGTAGCCGGTCCGGGTGTCCTTGAGCTTGAGCTCCGCCTCGAGGGCCGTCAGCTGTTTCTCGAGCGCGCGCTCTCCGATCTGCTGGAGATCCATGTCGAGCGTCGTATAGACCCTGAGGCCGCCCTCGTAAACGGCGTTCGAGCCGTAGCGCTCGTCGAGGTGGAGACGCACCATCTCGACGAAATAGGGCGCGCGATCGTTGTTGTAGCGCACCGGGGTCACCCCCAGCGGCGCGCCGTCCGCGTTGTCGAACTCCACCTGCGTGATGGCGTGGGTCACGAGCATGTTGCGCAGCACCTTGTCGCGGCGAGCACGGGCCGCGGCCGGGCGCCGGCGCGGCGAGTAGAGGCTGGGATTGGCCGGGAGGCCGGCGAGCAGCGCGCACTCCGACAGCGTGAGCTCGCGCACCGGCTTCGCGAAGTAGGTCTTCGCCGCCGCGTCCACGCCGTACGCGCCCTCGCCGAAGTAGATCTGGTTGAAGTACATTTCGAGAATCTGGTCCTTCGAGTAATTGCGCTCGATCTCGACCGCGAGCGCGATTTCCTTGAGCTTGCGCGTGATGGTCCGCTCGTGCGTCAGAAAGAGATTGCGCGCGAGCTGCTGGGTGATGGTGCTGCCGCCCTCCGCCTTGCGCATCTTGAGAACGTTGGTCAATGCCGCGCGCCCCACGCCCCAGAGATCCACGCCCCAGTGGTGGTAGAAATTCCGGTCCTCGGTGGAGAGCGTGGCGTTCACGAGGTTGCGCGGGATCTGCTTCAGCGGAACCGGGGAGCGGTTCTCCTTGAAGAACTCGTGGAGCACCCGGCCGCGCGAGTCGTAAACCAGCGTCTTGACGGGGGCCTGGAGCGCCGTGAGCTGCTCCGGCGTCGGCAGGTCGCGTCCGAGCCAGCGCACGATTCCGAACACGGCGCCGGCCGAGCCGAATACCGCGACCACGACCAGCACGAAGAACAGCTTCCACGGAAACCGGATCGCGGCGCGGACGGCGATGTTGCGCATGGGGTCCAGGGGATCGAGGTTCTCCTTCCGGACCGCGAGCGTAGGCGGGTGCGGGGAATGAGGTCAAGCGCGGTTCCCCGCGCGCGAGTTGCCGCCCCTGCTGTCCCGGCCTAGAATCCGCCGTTCCTTCACCTGCATCGCCCTGCGGACAGCGAGGTCCAATGACTCCCGAAGCCCAATTCGAACTGCTTCGCCGTGGCACCGAGGAGATTCTCCCGGACGGCGGATTGCTCGAGCGACTTCGCGCGTCGGCCCGGGAGGGTCGCCCGCTGCGAATCAAGCAGGGCTTCGATCCGACCGCGCCGGACATCCACGTCGGACACGCCGTGGGGCTGCGAAAGCTGCGCCAGTTCCAGGATCTCGGACACCAGGTCGTGCTCATCGTCGGCGACTACACCGGCATGGTGGGAGACCCGAGCGGGCTCAGCAAGACCCGGCCCCAATTGTCCCGCGATGAGATCGACGCCAACGCCCGCACCTACCTCGATCAATTCTACCGCGTGCTGGATCCCAGGCCGGCTTCGCCGAGGCTGCCGGTCGAAGTCCATCGAAACGGCGAGTGGTTCGCGCGCATGTCGTTCATGGAGGTGCTCCGGCTCGCGTCGCGGTACACGGTGGCGCGTCTGCTCGAGCGCGACGACTTCGCGAAGCGCTTCTCGGCCCAGCAGCCGATCAGCGTGCACGAGCTCATGTATCCGCTCATGCAGGGACACGACTCGGTGGCGATTCGCGCCGATCTCGAGCTGGGCGGCACCGATCAAAAATTCAATCTGCTGGTCGGACGCGTGCTGCAGGAAGTCGATGGCCAGCCGCCCCAGATCGTGATGACGCTGCCGCTGCTGCCCGGGCTCGACGGCGTTCAGCGCATGAGCAAGAGTCTCGGAAACTACATCGGCGTCGCCGACATTCCCGGCGAGATGTTCGGAAAGGTCATGAGCCTCCCCGACCGCGCGATGCCGTTGTTCTGGCGGCTCGGCACCGACGCCTCTGACGAGGAACTCGCGACCGTGACGCGCGAGCTGGCGGATCCGTCCGTGAATCCCATGGTCGTGAAGAAGCGCCTCGCGTCGCGGCTGGTGCGCATGTATCACGGCGACGATGCCGCGCGGCGCGCGCAAGCCGATTTCGAGGCACAATTCAGCCGGCGCGAGATCCCCGCGGATCTGCCGGTCAAGCGGGTGCGGGCCGGGGAGGTCGGCATCAAGGATCTGCTCGTCACCACCGGCCTCGCGGTGTCGGGGAGCGCCGCGTGGCGTGCGGTCGAGCAGGGCGCGGTGAGCATCGACGGCGCACGCGTGACGGATCGCCTGCACGTTCAACGCGTCACGAGTCCTTTCGTGCTCCGACTGGGCCGCCGGATGGTTCGCGTCGAACCCGAGAACTAAAGACTGAGGCGCGGCGCCTTCCCGCCCGGTGCTTGCGCCGGGGCCGGATCGGGAGGCGTAAAGGCTTGGGTCCCAGCCCTTTGGCAGTCTTGGGGGCGGGGGTTGACAGCCGCGCGGGTCACGCCTATATTGCGGTTGCCGCAGGGAAGAATTACCCCTCCGGAACAAAATCTAGTTTGACAATCCTACCGATCAAAGACTAGATTCCGCGTCCGCCTTTTCCGCGAGGAGAGGGCGCTCGCATCTCCGCTCATTGAAAACTGAATAGCGCACGAGATTCTGAATGCCCGCGCGAGGTCCCGATCGCACGCGGATGCTCGCGTGTTGGTTGGTTCAATTCCTTGCAATCGATCCATGCGGGTAGGCCTCGGCCTGCTCGCATGATCTCCGAGTTTTACCACGGAGAGTTTGATCCTGGCTCAGAACGAACGCTGGCGGCGTGGATTAGGCATGCAAGTCGAACGCGAAAGAGGGGGCAACCCCTCTAGTAGAGTGGCGAACGGGTGAGTAACGCGTGAAGAACCTGCCTTCAACAGGGGGATAACACTCCCAACGGGGTGCTAATACCGCATGAGACCACGGATTCGCATGATTCCGAGGTCAAAGGTGGCCTCTGCTTGCAAGCTACCGGTTGAAGATGGCTTCGCGTCCCATTAGCTAGTTGGCGGTGTAAAAGACCACCAAGGCGACGATGGGTAGCTGGTCTGAGAGGATGGTCAGCCACACTGGGACTGAGATACGGCCCAGACTCCTACGGGAGGCAGCAGTCGAGAGGCT
>JBGPFC010000015.1:0-92804 GCA_041483195.1 Candidatus Eiseniibacteriota bacterium | reverse complement strand
CGCGATTCGTGATCCGTCCCTGCACTGCGGCTTGCACCACACCCAGCCGCCGGGCGTCCCGGTTGCCCATGAGTATGAGGTCCATGGGGGGGACATTTTCACAGACGCGTTACGGGGTGACATTTTCACTGACGTCCCACAGGGCGCTCGCCGCAGCTTGCGGGCCGAATCGCGAACGGTTACTGTCGCGCCCCGTTCCTGCGCGATGCTCCGCCGCCGTTGGGCGGCACCCCGGTGAGGCTGGAGCTCCATCCATGCGAGTCCGACACCTGTTCGGCGAGACGCTCCGCGAGAATCCGTCGGAGGCCGATTTCGCATCGCACCAGCTCCTGCTGCGCGCCGGATACGTGCGCCAGCTCGCCGCCGGGATCTTCTCGTACCTCCCGCTCGCCCAGCGCGCCCAGGCGCGGATCGGCCAGATCCTCCGCGAGGAGATGAACCGCATCGGCGGGCAGGAGATCAACATGCCGGTCGTGCACCCGTCCGATCCGTGGGAGAAGAGCGGCCGCTGGTCGACCGTGGATCAGACCATGGTGCGCTTCAAGGATCGCCGCGGGCACCCCATGCTGCTGGCGATGACGCACGAGGAGGTGGTCGCGACGCTCGCGAGCACCGAGCTGCGCTCCTGGCGCCAGCTGCCACAGATCGTCTACCAGCTGCAGACGAAATTCCGCGACGAGCCGCGCGCGCGCGGCGGACTGATCCGGGTCCGCGAGTTCGTGATGAAGGATTCGTACTCGCTGGATCGCGACGAGGCCGGCCTGGTTCGCCAGTATCGCAAGCACTACGTCGCGTACCTTCGCATCGGCGCGCGGGTGGGCCTGCCGCTCAGCGTGGTCCAGAGCGACGTGGGCATGATGGGCGGAAAGATCGCGCACGAGTTCATGTACGTCACGCCGATCGGCGAGGACGTGCTGGTGCGATGTTCGAACTGCGACTACTCGGCGAATCGCGAGGTCGCTCGCTTCCGGGCGCACCCATCGCCGGGCGTGGACGGACCGCTCGAACGGGTCGCCACTCCCGGAGCGACGACCATCGAAGAGGTCTCCGCGTTCCTCGGCGTCCCTGCCGCGCAGATCGCGAAGTCGGTCTTCTTCATCGGCCGCTTCGAAGACGAGACCCACCGCCTGGTCGTTGGCGTGGTGCGCGGCGACATGGAGGCGAATCCAATCCAGCTGCAGAACCGGGCCGCGGCGCTGGAGCTGCGCCCCGCGCGTCCTGAAGAGATCGCGGCCGCCGGCGGCGTGGCGGGCTATGCATCGCCGATCGGCCTCGCGAAGGGCACCGTGGTCGTGGTGGACGAGCTGATCGCGGGCGGAGGCGGGTTCGTGATGGGCGCGAACGCGGAGGACACGCACGTCCGCAACGCGCGCGCGGGCCGCGACTACGAGCCGGGCGCGGTGGGCTCGATCGCGCTCGCCTGGGAAGGCGCCCCGTGCGAACGCTGCGGGGCTCCGCTCCAGCTGGTGCGCGGCGTCGAGGTTGGCAACATCTTCCAGCTGGGCACGCGCTACTCGGTCGCGGCCGGCGCCAACTATCTCGATGAACAGGGACGCACCCAGCCGATCGTGATGGGCTCGTACGGAATCGGCGTCGGCCGACTGCTCGCGTGCGTCGCCGAGGAGCACCGCGACGATCGCGGGCTCTGCCTGCCGATCAGCATCGCTCCATTCCAGGTTTCGCTGCTGTCGCTCGCGCGCTCGGACGAGGCGCGGGACGCCGCCGAGCGGCTGTACGAGGCGCTGCAGCAGGCCGGCATCGAGGTGCTGTTCGACGATCGCGATGCCCCGGCCGGCGTGAAGTTCGCCGACTCGGATCTGCGGGGCATGCCGCTTCGCCTCGTGGTCTCGGACCGCTCCATCAAGTCGGGCGGCGCCGAGATGACGCAGCGCCGCGATCGCGAAGGCGCCGTCGTCCCGCTCGCCGACGTGGTGCGCACCGTGCAGGACGCGATCGCGCGGCTCCACGCCGACGGCGAGCAGCGCGTGCGCGACGTGCTCGCGAACATTCCGGCCGAATACTCGGAGTCGGGCGCCGAGGCGGCGAAACCGGCCTAGCGCCGCGCGGCCGGGTTCATTGCGCGGCCGCGATGCGACGCAGCTCGCGGTGGCGGCGGAGGCTCTCACGTGCGGCCCCGAGCCGGCGGACGGCCTCGTCGTAGCGCGCCTTCCACGCCTCCTCGGCGGCCGTGTCGCCGGTGCCGACCTCATCCCCAAACTCGGTCATGGTGGCGATCGCGAGGCGGGTGCTGTCGACCGCGGCGTCGAACGAGGCGCTCGCCGCGAGCGTCGGCTCGCTCGGAATCCCGGCACCTGCGCCCGCGAGCGAGTCGTGCCACGCTCGACTCCACCCGCTCCATGACTCGCCCGTCGCGACCGCACTCGCGGTGGCGACGGATGGCAGGGTGGACAGGTGGATCGCCCGCAGATCGCGCGGCGCCCGGTCGAGCATGATGTCGAGCTGATCCATCACCCGCTCGAGCCGCGCGCCCTCGGCCTCGTCCACCCGAAGCAGCCCATCCGGGGAAGGGTCCGTACTCGACAGATCGTTCTGGCTCCACGCGAACCACGACGCGTCGTCGAACAGGCTGCCGCGGATGCGCTCCCATTGCGTGCGGAGCGGCGTGCGCTCGATCGTTTGTCCCATGCGCGCGTTCCGCGCCATGCGGGCGAGCGTCACGAGCTCTCCGCGGAAGTGATGCACCAGCGCCGAGGAGTCGCCCTCCGCGAGCGCGCTCCCGAGATCGGCGATGCGCACGCTCAGGGATTCGCGGCCGTCCTCGGTGACCGGTCCGTCGCGGAACAGCACCAGCTCGACGGATTCGATCGAAGCGCGATAGCGCTCCGGGTCCACCGGCGGACCGGCGGCGATGGCGCGCAGGGTCCGGCCCGAGGGGAGACCGCATCCGGAGAGGCACGCGATCCCGGCGAAGCCCGCGGCGATCAGCCAGTGCCGGACGGGGCGATGGATCGCGCGAAGGCGCTTCATACTCCCGGTCATCGTCCGCGCGCGGTCGTGCATTGACCGCATTTCGAATCAGCGCGCTCCGGCCTTGTGGCCCGCGAGCGTCGGGTACGCCGCGTCATCGGGCGGGTCGCCGTGGGGCCAGTCCTTCTCCTTGCCCGGAGTGTCGGGGCGGGAGTGCGAGAGCACGAAGGCCGCCACGTCGTAGGCCTGTTGATCGGTGAGCAGCCCGGGCCGGTCGAACGGCATGTTCCAGCGGATGAAGGCGGCCGCGGTCTGAATGCGCGCCATGCCCGCGCCGATCGCGAACGACTGCGGCCCCCATGCGGGCGGCGCGACCGCCGTTCCCTCGCCGTTCGCGCCATGGCATCGCGCGCATTGCTCGGCGTAGAGCTTCTCCCCCGCGCGCGCATCGCCCGGGCGCGGCGTGAGCCGCCGGTATCCGAGCCACGCCGCGCGCGGACCGTGCGGCACGCCGCTCGAGAGGAACGCGAGGTAGGCCACGATGTCGTTCATGTCGCGCCCCTCGGCCGCGAGCGGCTCGCCGTTGAGGCTGCGCCGCAGGCACTCGTTCACGCGGTCCTCGATCCGGATCACGCGCCCCGCGCGCGCGTTGTATTGCGGAAAGCTCGCGAACGATCCCACCCACGGGCCCGAGGAAGCACGGGTGCCGGCGTCGCGATGGCAGTTGGTGCAGGTCAGCCGGTTGCCGACGTGGCCGGGGAGCGAATCTCGCGCGGCGAGCAGGATGGCGCGGCCGCGCCGAATCGAGACGCCCATCGGTCCCGGTGGAATGAGCGAATCGGGCGGCACCGAGTATCCGGACGGAGCGCGGAACGCCTCTTCGCCGCCGCCCGCGGCGGGGATCGCGAGCGCCGCCGCCGCGCACATCACGGCGGACATCCAGAACACGACCACTGGCGTGAGCGGGCGAACCATCCGGGCTCCACGAGCGATGACACGGCGGCGCCCGGGACGCGGACGCCGCCGTGCGCACGATGCGGGGTCAGGGCTTCAGGATCTGCCAGCCCTCGGAATGCTTCGTCACCATGTACCACATCGCGCCCTGGACGGGAGTCACGGTGGGCAGGATCTCGTCCGCCTTCACCCCGAGCAGGTCCATCGCGTGCGAGCACACGTGGAATACGACGCCGCGCTTGGTGAGCTTCTCGATGTCGGCTGCGAACTTGGTCTGCGGGCGCGTCTTCGTCACCGCGAAGGTGGCGGCCCCATACGCCAGGATCTCGAGCTGCACGTTGTCCTGGCCCAGGTCGTCGAGCATGTTGCCGGCGTGCTTGGTCATCACCCACTGGCCGAGCGAGTCGACCTCGGTCCACGACATGACCACCCGATACTTCTTGGGAGCGGCATGGGCGGCGGGAACAACGACCGCGATAGCGACCAACAGGATGAGAAACTGGAGTGCGCGACGCACGTGAGGGGTCCTCCATTGAGATGGAACCACGCGGTGATGCGCGGGACTTCGAGCCCGCCCATCGTGGGCAAGTGCGCGCGAAGCTAGCCCCAAGCGGCTTCCGCCGCAATACCCTTGTTGCCCGGGAAGTTGGCGGCCCGGCGGCTCGCGGCGGAGACCGGGCCTGGCCGGAGTGACGGCGACGCTTGACGATGGCTTGGCTTGACAAGGCGCGCGGTCAGGGCCTATGAAATGAGCATCCCCGTCGTCAGACCCCCCGACGCCGGTGGCCGCAGGGAAGCGGCGACCGTCGTCCATCCGTCCCGAATCACGGAGTACGCCATGTCCATCCGTCTGGGCGACATCGCCCCCAACTTCACCGCCGATACCACCGAAGGCAGGCTCGACTTCTATCAGTGGAAGGGGAACGGCTGGGCGGTGCTGTTCTCCCACCCCAAGGACTTCACCCCGGTCTGCACCACCGAGCTGGGCCGGGTCGCCTCGCTCAAGAAGGAATTCGAGAAGCGCAACACCAAGGTGATGGGGCTGAGCGTCGACCCGATCGACAGTCACCGCCGCTGGACGCAGGACATCCAGGACGTGACGGGGCACGCGCTCAATTTCCCGCTGATCGCCGATCACGACCGCAAGGTGTCCGACCTGTACGACATGATCCACCCCAATGCGAACGACACGCTGACCGTGCGATCGGTGTTCGTGGTCGGGCCCGACAACAAGGTGAAGCTCACGCTCACCTACCCGGCCAGCACCGGGCGCAACTTCGACGAGCTGCTGCGCACCATCGACTCGCTGCAGCTCACCGCGACCTTCGCGGTCGCGACCCCGGCCGACTGGAAGCAGGGCGAGGACGTGATCATCGCGACCTCGGTGAGCGACGAGGACGCGAAGAAGAAGTTCCCGGGATACGACGCGAAGAAGCCCTACCTGCGCGTGACGCCCCAGCCGGGGAAGTAGCCGGGCACGCGACGGATCGGCGCGCGGAGCCGCGAGGCCCGCGCGCCGAACGCATTCAGGGAGGAGCCCGGACTACGGCTCGCCCGCCTTCTCCTCCTGCTCCACCCGCAGGAAGAGCCACACGCGGCGCCAGTGGTTGGAACCATTGCTGGCCGTGATCGAGAGCCCGCAGCGATCGGCGCGGATCTTCATCGGGACGCGATAGAAGACGTGCCACAGCTTCCGATCGGAGTCGTATGCGAAGAGCTGCTCGGTGCCGGTTCCGTCGCGGAGGCTCATCGATGTGACATCCGGCGATGCGTCGGCCGTGATCTCGACCACCGAGCCCTTCGTGACCAGCGTGTCCGCGACCGAAGCGTCGATCTCGGGCGGGATCGAGTCGGCGGAAGCCACGACCTGACCCTGACTCGGCGGCGCGACTTCGCTCGCGCTGCCGGGGGGCAGCGGCTCGATCGCGGGGCCGCTCTGCGCCGCGGTCACGGCATCGGTCCCGCCGGCCGCGGCCGACGCCGTGTGTTCCTCGTGACTGCCGCACCCGAGCGTGAGGAATGCGAGCGCGATCGCCGCCGTCGCGAGGGCGCCCATCTGCGTGTTCTTCAGCCTTCCGTTCATCGTCCTGCTCCCCGCCGGCTGCGGTGTCTCGATCAGCACGCAGGTCGCCGGCCCCTGCTCCGCTGTCGTCCCGGCACGAAGCCCTTGCCTCGCGCGTGGGATTCAGGGCGGCGGAACCTCGTGAGCCGCCGCCCTCGCGGAATGTCCCTACTCAAGCGGCGTGCCGGGATGCGATTTCGTTGCGCGATCGCGCGTTGACCGTGGAGCGGGCGCGAGACGCGCGCGCATTCGTGTCAGGCTTGACACGCGCCGCGACGCGCCACACTCTGCGGCCCACCTCCAAGCCGCTGCGCCATCATCGATCCGGCGAGCGCGTCGCGTTGGACACGGAGATCGGCACTTGGGACACAGCCGTCGTCGCTCATCCGCACCGGGGGTTGCCTGCCGTGCGTGACGCGATTTCCCGGCGCGTCCGCGAGGCGACGCGGCGGGCGGGCCTCGTCGCTCTCTGCCTGGCGGGGCTGGCCTCGTACGCGGCCGCCCAGTCCACCGCGGTGGACGCCACCGTCCTGCTGGTGCGGGGCGAACGCGTGTACGTCGCCCTCGCGGACTCGCTGGCGCTGGCGCCGGGCGATCGCCTCGAGTTCGCGCTGCGCGGAAGATCCATCGCCGCCGGCGAAATCGTCAGCGTCCACCAGGGCGTGCTGGCCATCGCGCGCCTGACCTCCGGATCGCTTCGGAGCGCGAAGAAGAGGCTCGATCGCGTGCGGATGGTCGCGACGCATCCGGTAGAGCGGGCGGCGGCGAGCCTCCGAGTCGGGTATCCGTCGCCGCTGCGGAACCCGTTCTGCTTCGCGTGCGATCGCATGTCGCTGCGGGAGGCATGGCCGGCTCGCGCCTATCGGATCGACGCTTCGACCGATCACTCGTACCGGCTGCTGCGCGAGCCGGGCGTCGCGGCGGACGCGCCGTGGCCGGATACGTTGATCGTCCGGCTGTTCGACGAGAGCGCCGACGAAGAGATCGCGCTGGAGCGCGGCGAGGTGGACGCCGCGATGTTCTGGCCGGGCGAACTGTCGCGGCACGTTCGCGATCAGCCGCGCTGGCAGGATCCGCTTTACGGCACGCGCGCGCGGGGCTGGTTCGCGGCGATGTGGGTGGCCGGCGATTCGGCCGAGGATTCGAGCGGCTCGCGGCCGTTCGCGGACGATCCTCGTTTCGCCTCGCTCAATCAGGAGCTCTATCGGGGCGACCTCGCGCCGTTCATTCCGGCGCAGCATCGCGCCGCCTCGGCCCCGGCGCCGGAGCGGGGACCCTCGGGGCCGGTGCGCTTCGAGGTGGATACCGCCTGCCCGGGGCACTCCGCGATGGAACGATTGCTCAATCGCGGGGGAAGCGCCCTGGCTCATTCGGGGCGCGTGACGCGGGTGCGCGTGTTCGGCCTCGACGCTCCGGTCGACGATCCGGCTCCGGCGACGCCGCACGCGCCGGACGAGCTCCGGACCGGCCCCTTCGCGCGCGACTCGATCCCGCCCGGCGAGCGAGTGCACGTCGCGTATCTGTTCGCGCTGCGCTGTCCGCTGGTCTGCACTCAGCGGATTCGCGTCACGCTGAACGCGCTGGGGGCCGACGCGCTCGTCAACCTGTTCGATTGCGAGCCAGCTGGACTGAAGCCATGAACTCGCTGCGCGCGCGCCTGATCCTGGGATCGTTCCTGGTCGCGGTGATTCCACTCGCGCTCGCGATGGCGCTGCTCTCGCGGCGCATCGAGTCGACGTTGCGGACGCAGTCGGGGGTGCGGCTGGGCTCGACGCTCGGGGGCCTGAGCGTCGAGTTGAAGGACCGAGGCGACCGGCTCGGCGAGCAGCTCCGCATCCTGGGGAGGGACCCGGCGCTGAAGCGGCTCTACCTGGTGCGTGCGTCAGGACGGCAGGACCTGGCCGATTACCTCGCAGAGCGGCGAGTGCTGCTCGATCTGGATTTCCTCGAGGTCGCGGATACCTCGGGCGCTGTGATCGCGGACGGAGCAGGCAGCGGCCCGGGGGTCGCGGTGGGCCACGCGGATTTCGTGCGCATCTTGCGGGCGGGACTGCGCGAGCTCCCGGGGCCGCGGCTCGAACGCATCGAGTCCGGAAGCGCCCTGGCCATGGCATCCTGCAGGGCGATCCGGTACGAAGGCGCGGTCGCGGGCGTCGTGCACGGCGGCGTGCTGCTCGATCGCGGCTTCCTCGCGCGATTGAAGGCATCGAGCGACGTGGATCTGGTCCTTTGCGACCCGAACGGCCGCGCGGTGGCCTCCACCTTCGCGCCGGATCGGGAGATCGCCGGCGCGCCGGAGGGGAGCGCATCCCGGGTCGCGATCGGCGACCGGTCGTACCTCGGCCGGGCGATGCCGCTCGAGTTCGGCGATTCCACGCGGGCCACCATCGCCGGCTACGTCTCGACGGCCGCGGCCGATCAGACCATCGCGACCCTCCGGATGGCCTCGGCGCTGCTGGGCGTGGTGGGGCTCGCGCTCGCGGTCCTGCTCGGAACGCTCTGGTCGTCGCAGATCTCGAAGCCCGTGGAGCGGCTCGCCGCGTTCTCCGAGAAGTTGTCGCACGGCGAGTGGGAGGAGCCGCTCACGATGCACAGCGTGCGCGAGCTGCAGACGCTGGTCGCGGCGCTCGACCGGATGCGGCGCGACCTGCGTGTCTATCGCGAACGGCTCGTGGTCGGCGAGCGCCACGCGGCATGGAGCCAGATGGCGCGCCGGGTGGCGCACGAGATCAAGAACCCGCTCACCCCGATCGCGGTCTCGGTCGCGGACCTGAAGCGCAGCTACGATCAGCAGCGCGCCGACTTCCCGGAGATCCTGGCTCAGGCGGTCCGCACCGTCTCGGAGGAGATCGAGACGTTGAGGCGCATCCTCGATGAGTTCTCCGAGTTCGGCCGGTTCCCGGAGCCCCGGCTCACGACCTGCCGACTCGCCGACATCCTCTCCGATCTCGAGACGCTCTACGCGCGCGAGGTCGCGGATCATCGGCTGGCGTTCGCGGCGTCCGGCCGGGAGGTCACGCTCAACGCCGACTCCGGCCAGCTGCGGCAGGCGCTCGTCAATCTCATCAAGAACGCGCTCGAAGCGCTGGATGCCACGGGGCGAGCGACCGTGGCCGCTGCGGCCGTTGGCGACGCGCTCGAGATTCGGGTTTCCGACACCGGCCCGGGCCTCGGGGCCGAGCAGCGGGCTCAGCTGTTCGTCCCCGGATTCACGACCAAGACCCATGGCAGCGGCCTGGGCCTGACCATCGTCGAGCGCATCGTGAGCGATCATCGCGGCACGATCTCGGTGGAGGGCGCGCCGGGCGCCGGGACCACATTCATCATCCGGCTACCGCTGGAATCGAGGGCCTGAACATGCCATCCCTGCTGATCGTGGACGACGAACCGAACATCCGGAGCAGCCTCGAGGGGGCGCTGGGCCGTGCGGAGTATCAGGTCGAGGTCGCCGGGACGCTGGCCGAGGCGCGGACGAAGCTGCGCGAGGCGTACGACTTCGTATTGCTCGACGTGTTGCTTCCCGATGGCAGCGGGCTGGATCTGTTGACCGAGATCGCGACCCATACCCCGGAAACGGTGGCGATCATGATGTCGGGGCACGCGACCATCGACGCTGCGGTGAAGGCGACGCGGCTCGGCGCTTTCGATTTTCTGGAGAAGCCGATCGCGCTCGAGCGGCTGCTGGTGCTCTTGCGCAACGCCTCAGCGGCGCTCGCCCTTCGGGCGGAGAACCGCCGGCTGCTGCGCCCGCTCGCGTTCTCGATCGTCGGACAATCGCAACCGATCCGGCGGCTGCTCGAGGAGATCCGGCGCGCGGGGCCGAGCGCCTCCCGGGTGCTGATCCAGGGCGAGCACGGCAGCGGCAAGGAACTCGTCGCCCGCGCGCTCCACGCCTCGAGCCCCCGCCGCGAGATGCCGTTCGTCGCCGTGAACTGCTCCGCGATTCCGGAGGAGCTCATCGATTCCGAGCTGTTCGGTCACGAGCGCGGGGCTTTCACGGGCGCGACCCAGGCGAGGCGCGGACGATTCGAGGAGGCGCACGGCGGCACGCTGTTCCTCGACGAGGTGAGCGACCTGAGCCCGCGCGCGCAGACCAAGCTGCTGCGGGTGCTGCAGGAGGGCGAGCTCTCACGCGTGGGGGGCAATCGCGCGATCAAGGTGGACGTGCGCACGCTGGCCGCGACCAATCGCGACCTCGCGGCGCGGGCGCGTTCCGGCGAGTTCCGGGAGGATCTCTACTTTCGCCTGGCGGTGATCCCGATCACCGTGCCCCCGTTGCGAGAGCGCCCCGGCGACATCCCGCTGCTGGTCGAGAGCTTCGCCGCGCAGATCGCGAAGGAGACCAGCGTCCCGCGCCCCGCCTTCGCGGCGGGCGCGATCGAGCTGCTGACGCGCTACGCGTTCCCCGGCAACGTGCGCGAGCTGCGCAACCTGGTCGAGCGGCTGCTGATCATGAATCCCGGCGTTCGGATCGGCCCGGAGGAAGTGGGCGCGGCGCTCCCCCGCACCGTCTCCAATGAACCCGCGGGCACGCGCCTCAGCGATGCGGTGCAGGCCTTCGAGCGGAGGCAGATCGAGGCCGCGCTGCTCGCCGCCGGCGGCAGCATGACGCTGGCGGCGTCACGACTCGGCCTCGAGCGCAGCCACCTCTACAAGAAGATCAGGAAGCTCGGGATGCGTCCCGATTCGTGGAGCCCTGGCGAGCCGGAGTGAATGGAAAGTGGCGCGCGCGACGCGGAATCCGCCGCGCGCGCCCCTCCGGCCTCAGCCCCGGCTGGCCGCGGGCGCCGGCGCCCAGCTCACCGACGGCGCCCACTCCGCGAACGTCGTCGGACGGATGCCGCTCTCGCGCGAGGTGGCCGCGATGTCCGCGTCGTAGCCCGTGCGATCGAACCATTCGAGCATGAGTGCGAAATCCGCGCTGAACTTGCGCACCTCCTCGATCGGCACCTGGAAATGCCGGACCGTGCGGCCGGATGCGCGGCTCAGGACTTCCGCGGTCTGCGGCATGGTGAGCGCGTCGCCCGCGATGTCGATCGCGCGGCCGTTGAGCGAGGCGTGCCGCTCGAACGCCCAGAGTCCGTACTTCCCTATGTCCCGCACCGCGATCATCTGGAGAACGGTCCGCGGTGCGATCCCGACCGCCAGATTGCCCTGCTGGATCGCGGACAGGAACAATGGCGATGCGAGGTTCTCCATGAAGAACGCCGGGCGCACGACGGTGTGGGACGGGAAGCCGAGGCTCCGAATCTTCTCCTCGACACGCCACTTGTTCTCGAAGTGCGGGATGCCGGTGCCGCGGTGCGCAGACCCCACGGAGCTGTAGACCAGGTGCTGCACGCCGCGGCTCCGCGCGATCTCGGCGAATCGCCTGCCCTGCGCCTCCTCCCGCTCAACCCCGGCTTCCCACGTGTTCTGCACAGCGTAGGCGCCCCACGCGCCGGCGAGCGCGCGCTCCAGCGACGCCGCGTCGTCCAGATCGCCGGCGACGACCTGGGCGCCCAGCTTCGCGAGCGCCCGCGCCGCCTCGCCGTCGGGCTTCCGGGTCATCGCGCGCACCGTGTGCCCCTTCGCGAGCAGCTCGCGCGCGATCGCCCCGCCCTGCTGGCCGGTGGCGCCCGATACGAGAATGAGACCGAGAGTGCCGCCCATGGAATTCTCCTTTCGTCGAGTCATTGTTCCCGCGCGAACGCCAGCATCAGCCGCGCGGCGTGCTTCGCGTGCTTGAGGTAAAGGTCCACGCGAACGTTCTCGTCCGGCGCGTGGGCGCGCGTGTCGGGATGACCGAGGCCCGCCGTCGCCACCGGAACATTCAACTCGTGGATGAACGCGTGGTTCGGCCCGGAGCCTCCGATCATCGGGACGATCTCCATCGGCACGCCGTAAACCGGCTCGGCGGTGCGTGCGACCAGCGCGAGGAACGGGTGATCCGGATCGGTCCGGCCGGCGGGGCCGCCGCCGAGGTGGGT
Source organism: Candidatus Eiseniibacteriota bacterium (assembly GCA_041483195.1). Lineage (GTDB taxonomy): Bacteria > Eisenbacteria > RBG-16-71-46 > RBG-16-71-46 > RBG-16-71-46 > WS-2. The sequence continues at coordinate 80,891 of JBGPFC010000015.1, read as the reverse complement.
GATCGTGACGTCGTCGAATCCGCGCGCATCGAGATGGGCCCGGAGCTGAGCCAGCACCTGCTCCGGCATCTGGTCGGGCACCAGTCGGAAATCCACCTTGGCCGAGGCTCGCGCGGGGAGCACCGTCTTGGATCCCGCCCCCTGATAGCCCGCCGTGAGCCCGCAGATGGTGCAGGTGGGCTCGAACACCTCGGCGATCCGCAGCTCGAGCCCGCCCGTCATGCCGCGCAGGAAGCCCCGCAGACCGTATCGCTCGCGGTCGTCGGCCGCCCCATCCGGCATCGCGCTCATCAGCTCGCGGTCGCGCGCGGAGGGCGGCCGCACCGGGTCGTAGAAGCCCGCGATGCGCACGCGCTCGTCCGGTCCCTTGAGCGAGGCGAGCGCCCACGTCAGCCGCCACGCCGCGTTCGGAAAGATGGAGCCGCCGAGCCCCGAGTGCGCGTCGCGGCTCGCGGTCCGCACCGACAGCTCCACGTAGCAGATGCCGCGCAGTCCCGCGAACAGCTGCGGAACCTCGCGATGGTCCACCGAGCCGAACTCCCACAGGCAGGCATCGGCGGCGAGCCGCGCGCGGTGCTCGTGGACGAACGCGGGGAGATGAACGCTTCCCACCTCCTCCTCGCCCTCGACCACCCACTTCACCCGGCATGGCAGCTCGCGCTCCACGGCGAGCAGGGCGTCGATCGCGAGCAGCCGCGCGGTGAGGTGGCCCTTGTCGTCGCTCACGCCGCGCCCGAAGAGGCGGCCATCGCGGAGCGTCGCCTCGAACGGAGGACTGGTCCACAGCTCGAGCGGCTCGGGCGGCTGCACGTCGTAGTGGTTGTAGATCAGGAGCGTGCGCTCGCTCCGTCCCGCGCGCTCCGCCACCACGACCGGCGCGCCAGCGGTGGGCAGGATCTTCGCGTCGAACCCGCGCGCGCGAAGCAGCTCGCCGACCTGCGCTGCGCAGGCGTCCAGCCCCAGATTCTGGGCGGCGATGCTCGGCTGCGCGACCAGGCGCGACAGCTCGGCGAGGCTCCGGTCGAGCCGTTGCTCGATCTCACGATCGATCGCTGCGAAGTCGGTCATGCGAAGTCTCCTGGGGCGGTGCCGGGGCGGCGAGCTGGCCGAGGCCTCGACACTCTCGGGCCGGGCGGGGGCGCGAGTCAACGCGATTGCGTTTGCCCGGGCGGGCGTGCGGCGCTAGTCTGCGCGCGCTTCGCCGCAGCGCATTGCGCGGGCGTCGGCGGTCGCGCTTTCACGTCGCGCGCGAACCGCGGCGCCCGCACCGACGACCTCGACGGAGGTGCCGCAATGCTTCACCTCGATACCGGCAACACCGGGTTCATGCTGCTCTGCAGCAGCCTCGTCATGCTGATGACGCCGGGGCTCGCGTTCTTCTACGGCGGCCTGGTCGGGCGCAAGAACGTGCTCGCGATCATGATGCAGAGCTTCGTCTCGATGGGCTGGACCACCGTGATCTGGTTCGCGTTCGGCTACTCGATGTGCTTCTCGGGCGACGTCGGCGGCATCATCGGCAATCTCGACATGGCGTTCATGCGCAACATCACGCTCCAGACGCCTTCCCCCAACGACACCATCCCGCTCATCGTGTTCATGGCCTACCAGATGATGTTCGCGATCATCACCCCCGCGCTCATCACCGGGGCGTTCGCCAATCGCGTGACGTTCAAGGCCTACATGATCTTCCTCACCCTGTGGCTGATCCTGGTGTACTTCCCGTTCGTCCACATGGTGTGGGGCGGCGGCATCCTGCAGCGCTGGGGCGTCCTCGACTTCGCGGGCGGGATCGTCGTGCACAACATCGCCGGGATCGCCGCGCTCGCGTCGGTGCTCTACGTCGGGCGGCGGCGGGTGCAGGACAAGGGGCCGCACAGCATCCCGCTGGTCGCGCTCGGCACCGGGCTGTTGTGGTTCGGCTGGTACGGCTTCAACGCCGGCAGCGAGTTCCGCGTGGACTCGACGACCGCCACGGCGTTCCTCAACACCGACCTGGCGGCGTCCTTCGCCGCCATCGTGTGGCTGATCGTGGACTGGATGGTCACGCGCAAGCCCAGGTTCCTCGGGCTCCTCACCGGGGCGGTGGCGGGGCTCGCCACGGTGACGCCCGCGGCCGGCTACGTCTCGCCGGGCAGCGCCGTGGTGATCGGCATCGTCTCGGGCGTGGTGTGCTACTTCGCGGTGGCGCTCAAGAACAAGCTGAACTGGGACGACGCGCTCGACGTGTGGGGCGTGCACGGGGTGGGCGGGTTCCTCGGCATCGTCATGCTCGGCATCCTCGCGACGAAGGCGTTCAATCCCGCAGGCGCCGACGGATTGCTCGCGGGCAACGCGACGTTCTTCTACAAGCAGTGCGCGGCGGTCGTGCTCTCGTCGGTGTGGGCGTTCGTGTTCACGCTCGGCATGCTGTGGCTGATCGACCGCATCACGCCGGTGCGGGTCGAGGAGTCGCACGAGCGGGCCGGGCTCGACGAGGCGCTGCACGGCGAGCAGGCCTACATCGAGGCGATCTGAGCCATGGGCGCGGCGTGGCGCGGCGCCCTCATGCTCACTTGCGTCGCGCTGGCCGGGGCGTGGCTGTTCGCGCCCCGGCCGTGCGCCGCGGACGCGGCCGCCCCGCCCCCGCCCGCGTGCCTCGATGAGGTCGCGCTCGATGCGTTCGTCTGCACGAGCTACGGGTACAACTGGAACCGCCCCGCCTCCGGCGCGAACCAGGTGCGGGTTTTCGACTTCGCGGACGACACGTTCCAGCTCGACGTGTTCGAGCTGGTCGCGCAGAAGCCGCCGGCCACCGCGCGCACCTCCGGCTGGCGCGTGGACCTGGCGGCCGGCAGCTCCGTGCCGAAGATCTCGGCCGCGACCGGCCTGTTTCGCGACGCGACCGGAGCCGCAGGGGACATCGACCTCCAGCAGGCGTTCGTGAGCTACGTGGCGCCGCTGGGATCGGGCCTGCGGGTGGACGCCGGCAAGTTCGTCACGCACTTCGGCTACGAGGTGATCGAGGGCTACGACGGCTGGAACGACGACGCCACGCGGTCTTTCCTGTTCGGGTACGCCATCCCGTTCACGCACGTCGGGGCGCGGGCGTCGTACGCCTGGTCGCCGCGGCTCTCGACGCTGCTGATGCTGGTGAACGGCTGGGACGTCGCGCGCGACAACAACCGCTCGAAGTCGGTCGGGGCGCAGATCGCGCTCACGCCGGTCGCAGCGCTCAGCGTGATCCTCAACGCCATGACGGGTCCCGAGCGCACCGCCGACGACGCCGACCCGCGCACGCTGCTCGACCTGGTCGCGATCTGGAAGGCGGGCGCCCGGCTCACGCTCGGCGTCAACGCCGATCGGGGCACGGACCGCAGCGCGGTGGCGAACGGAGGCGACGCGGGCTGGAGCGGCGTGGCCGGCTACCTGCGGCTCGGCGTGACCGCGCCGTTTGCGCTCTCGTTGCGTGCCGAGAGCTTCGACGACCGGGACGGCGCGCGCACCGGCACTGCGCAATCGCTCGCCGGGTTCACCGCCACCCCCGAGCTGCGGCTCACGCCGCGCCTCGTGGTGCGCGGAGATTTCCGCGTCGACCGCTCGAACCGGCGCGTGTTCGAGAAGGCGGTGGGCTTCGCCCACGATCAGCCCACCGTATTGATCGAGGCGCTCTACGGGTTCTGAGCGCGGGACCTCCGGGCGCCGGCCCCGCTCCGACCCGCGGCTCGCGCGGACGCCCTAGTCCAGCGCGTAGCCCGCGACGATCGCCGTGATGTTGTCGCGGCCGCCGCGCTGGAGCGCGAGGCCGACCAGGGCGCGGCAGGCCGCGTCGCTCGATGGGTGCTCGGCGAGCACCGCCGCGAGCTCCGCCTCGTTCGCGGTGTCGCTCAGCCCGTCCGAGCACAACAGCAGCCGGTCGCCGTGCTCGATGCTCACGTGGTGCAGGTCGCCTTCCAACTCCTCGTCGGGCCCGCCGACCGCGCGGGTGAGCACGTGGTGCAGGCGATGCCCGGGCACGTCCGCCTGCGGGATCACGCCCAGGTCGGCGTAGCGCTGGGCCACCGTGTGGTCGCTCGTGATCTTGCGCAGCGTGCCGCCCCTGAGCAGGAACGCCTTCGAGTCGCCGACGTGCAGCACGAACAGGTCCGCGGCCAGCGAGTAGGCTCCGGTCAGCGTGGTGCCCATCCCCGCCAGCTCGGAGTCGCCGGCCGCCTGCTCGCGGACCGCGGCGTGGACGCCCGCGAGATATCCGCGGGAGCGCTCCAGCAGCTCGCGGATCTCGCTCTCGCGCGTCGCGGGGTCGTCGAGCTTGAGCACCCACTTGGGCGAGCCCAGGATGAGCTCGAGCGCGCGCATCAGCGCGGTGCGGCTCGCGACTTCGCCCGCGCGATGACCGCCCATGCCGTCGGCCACGATCATGAGATGGCCGGCGGGCTCGAAGCGTGAGGGGAGGTCGGGCTCTGGAATGTTGCTCATCACGCGCTGGAGATATCGGCCGGTGCGGAAGACGACGAACGCGTCTTCGTTGGACTCGCGCACGTTGCCCCGATGGGTGAGGGCCGACACCTCCACTCGCACCCCGACCGGGGGCGCCTGGGGGCCACCTCCGGGGGTCTCGCTCACCTGCGCCTGCTCGCTCGGATCGGGCATCGGCCATGGCCTCGGGTCGGCGCGCTCATGCTCACCCCCGGGAATGGTACGCTGCGCGGGGACGTCGTCACAAGACCCGAGGTTGACGCGAAACGCGGGGCCGGGTTGGGCCCGGCCCATCGCACGGACGCACGAGGAGGATCCATGCCGGACTTGACTCCACGCCGAGCGGCGGACTTGGGCCCGCCGCTCGCCTACCGCAACGACGCGTTTCTCGACAGCGACACGGCGCGCCCGCTGCGAATCCTCGCCGAGTACCTCCAGCCGCTCCAGACATTCCAGCGCCAGCGGGTGCACGACACCGTGGTGTTCTTCGGCTCGGCGCGCTCCCACGCGGAAGGACCGCTTGCGCGTTACGAGACGGAGGCGCGCGAGCTGGCGCGCCTCGTCACCACGTGGTCGAAGGGGCTGAACGCCCCGGCGCATCGCTACATCGTGTGCACCGGAGGCGGCGGCGGGATCATGGAGGCGGCGAACCGCGGCGCCTCCGATGCCGCCGGCCGCACCATCGGGCTCAACATCGGATTGCCGCACGAACAGCGCCCCAATCCCTACATCACCCGCGAGCTGTCCTTCGAGTTCCACTACTTCTTCATGCGTAAGCTCTGGTTCGCGCACCTCGCGCGGGCGATCGTCGTCTTCCCGGGGGGATTCGGCACGCTCGACGAGCTGTTCGAGATGCTGACCCTCGCGCAGACCCGGAAGCTCGAGCGGTCGGTGATGATCCTGCTTTACGGCTCGAGCTACTGGCGCGAGATCGTGAATTTCGACGCGTTGGTGCGCCACGGGATGATCGCCGAGGCCGACCTCGCGCTGTTCCACTTCGTGGACACGCCCGCCGAGGCGCTCGAGCGGCTGCGGAGCGGGCTCGCGCCGGAGATGGAAGCCGCGACGCCGGCGTTCGCGCGATCGGCCTGCGCGGGCCGGTGCGCGCCGGATGCAGCAGCTTCGGCGCCGGACCCGGGGAAGGGAGGCACGCGATGAACGCCCCCCGCGAACGACAGCGCGCCCTGCTGCTGCGCGTCGCGCGTCGCGCGATGCGCGAGCGCGGGCTCGAGCCCGACATTCCGGCCGCGGCCCTCGCCGAGGCGAACGCGCTCGCCGCGGCCGGTGCCGATGGCTCCGGCGTGCGCGACCTCCGCGATCTCGCCTGGTGTTCGATCGACAACGACGACTCGCGCGATCTCGACCAGCTCACGGTGGCCGCACCCCTTCCCGACGGGGCCGCGACGATGCGGGTGGCGGTCGCCGACGTGAGCGCGCTCGTCCCGACCGGCTCGGCGGTGGACGGGCACGCGCGCGCCAACACCACCTCGATCTACACCCCGCCGCAGAACTTCCCGATGCTCCCCGACCGGCTCAGCACCGATCTCACCTCGCTCGGTCCGAACGAGGACCGGCTCGCGGTCGTGATCGAGCAGACAGTGGATCGCGACGGGATCGGAACCGCGCCCGGGGTCTACCGCGCGCTGGTGCGCAACCGGGCGAAGCTGGCGTACTCGCGGGTCGGACCGTGGCTCGAGAAGACGGCGGACGTGCCGCCGGGAATCGCGTCGGTGCCGGGGCTCGCCGAGAATCTCGAGCTGCAGAACGCGATCGCGCAGCGTCTCAAGACCCATCGCCACGTGCACGGCGCGCTCGAGCTCGAGACCATCGAGCTGCGCGCCACCTTCGACGACGACGACGTCAGCGGGCTCGAGAAGGACTCGCGCAACCGGGCGAAGGAGCTGATCGAGGACTTCATGATCGCGGCGAACGGCGTGATCGCCCGCTTCCTCGAGGAGCGCCGCTTCCCCGTCGTGCGCCGCGTCGTGCGATCGCCGGAGCGCTGGCCGCGAATCGTCGATCTCGCGCTCGCGCTGGGCGCGAAGCTCCCGCCTCAGCCCGACGTGCGGGCGCTCCACGATTTCCTGCTGGCGCGAAGGGCCGCGGACCCGTTGCGCTTCCCGGACCTCTCGCTCTCGATCATCAAGCTGCTGGGCCGCGGCGAGTACGCCGTCAGCTTCCCCGGCCAGCCGGTGGTCGGCCACTTCGGCCTCGCGGTGAGCGAGTACACGCACTCGACGGCTCCCAATCGCCGCTTCCCGGACCTGGTCACGCAACGGCTGCTGCGCGCCGCGCTCGAGGGAAAGGCGCCGCCCTACGCGCGCGGCGAGCTGGTCGCGATCGCCGGAGACTGCACGTTGAAGGAGGACGCCGCGCAGAAGGTGGAACGCCTGATGCGCAAGGCGGCCGCCGCGTGCTGGCTCAGCGGCCGCGTCGGAGAGGAATTCGACAGCGTGGTCACGGGCGCTGGGCCGAAGGGAACCTGGGTCCGCATCTTCGACCCTCCGGTCGAGGGGCGCGTCGAGCACGGCGCGACCGGCCTGGATGTCGGCGACCGCGTGCGGGTCAAGCTGGTGCACACCGATCCCGAGCGCGGCTACATCGATTTCGCGCGGGCCTCGCGCGGCGACCACGGAAGCGCCGCGCGCCAGGACCGCTGATCCGGCGCGGGGATCGCGCGCCGCGCGCGCTTCAGCGGTAGATCGACTTGAGGCCGCCCCAGCTGGCGGCGCGCGCGCTGACCGGCACCTGCCAGATGCCCGTCACCGGCGTCTCCGAGGTGGCGAGGCCGAAGCTCGGGAGCCCGAGCAGGTCGCAGATGGTCCGCACGATCGTGTAGTGCGTGACGGTGCGCGTCGACACCGAGCCGGCGACCACGGTCGGGCCGGCGAACACCGTGAGGATGTGATTTCCGGCGCCGCCGTCGTCCTCGTCCCAGGTGAGGATCAGGACGCCGTTCGGTCCCAGCGCGGATCGCATCGCGGGCAGGTTGGCCGCGAGCCACGCGTCCCCGTCCGCGATGCCGCAGCCGGCCGTGCCGCTGTTGTGGGTGTTGTGGCAATTGTTGGGGATGACGAACGCCAGGTTCGGCAGCGTGTTGGCCGCGATGTCGGCGGCCAGGTCCGGGTAGGGTCGCTCGTTCACGTGATTCAGGTTCGAGAAGAAAGTCCACGGGTCGTGCTTGCGCGTGTAGAGACCGCTCGAGGTGTTGCCGTCGTACGAGCAGCCGGTCGCGCCCGCGCTCGCGAGGTTCTCGCTGTAGGCGCGCCAGCTCCGGCCCCTGGCCTCGCACGCGTGGCCCAGGTTCTCGGCGGCGAACGGTGAGCCCGGCGCCGGGCACGCGTCGTTCGTGACCGCGAGCGTGCTTCCGGCCCAGAGGGCGATGTAGTTGGGCTCCGATGGGTGCGTCACCGCGTAGGAGCCGGACAAGAGGCCGCCGGACGCGATGAGGCCGGCCGTGTACGGCTGCGTTCGCACCTGGTCGTAGCCGTGGTTCTCCATGATCACGACGATGACGCGGTCGCAGGGCGGAAGCGCCGCCGCGATCGATTCCGGCGCGAGGACGAAGGGCGCGAGCGCGCTCAGCAGGGCGGCGATGCGGGATGGCGACATGCGGGGCGGCGCGATCTAACGCGCGGACTCCTTCAGCAGCGCGGCCAGGTATTCCTGCCACACGGCGGCCGAGGTGTGCGTCCCGTGGCCGCGCGTCTGATCGCTGATCGGGAGCAGCACGAAGCGGCCCCGCCTGACCTTCGCGATCTCGCGCTCTGCGATGGCGAGCTCCGGCGGATTGATGAAGTCGTCCGCGGAATTCACGAACATGACCGGTGCGCGGATCTTATCGAGCTGCGCGGAAGGGTCGTAGTTGCGGGAAGCGTTCACCTGGTACAGCAGGTCGTTCGCGTCGAGCGAGCCGAGCCGCGCGTCCGTGTAGCTCGCGAGGTAGCGGTCGGCGGAATCGCGGGTCGCGAGCGTCTTCTGCATCTGGAGCGGCGCGCTGCCGGCGATCAGCAGCAGGTCGATCGCGGTGCGGAGCCCGGCGCGCGGCTCGGTGGTGTACTCGCCGCCGTTCCACTCGGGATCCCCGCGGATCGCGTCCATCACCATCGCCCGCCACAGCCGGTTGCGCCCGACGATCGCCACCGGCTCGCACGCGAGCGGCATGAGCGCGTCCATGAAATCGGGATGGCTCTCGCCCCACACCCAGGTGTGCATCCCGCCCATCGAGGTGCCCATCACCAGCCGCAGGTGGCGGACGCCGAGACGCTCGTTCAGCAGCCGGTACTGCGCCGCCACCATGTCGTCGTAGTCGTATTGCGGGAAACGCGCGTGCAATCCGTCGCTCGGCTTGGACGAACGCCCGTGGCCGATCCCGTCGGGAAGGACGATGTAGTAGCGGGTCGTATCGAGCAGCGCCCCCGGGCCGTAGAGCACGTTCGCGAACTGCGGCGCGAGGAACTGGCGCCCGGTGCCGCCGGTGCCGTGAAGGATGAGCACCGCGTTCGTGATGCGCCCCTGCGCGTCCCGCCCGGGGCTTCCCAGGGTCAGGTAGTGGATGCGCAGCTTGTCCAGGGTCTCGCCCGACTTGAAGCGAACGTTGCGAATGACGTAGTCGCCTTCGCGCGCCGGAGCCCGCTGGGCCAGGGCCGCGGGGGCGGCAGAGCAGCAAGCTGCGACCAGCAGCCATCCGGCCGCACGCCGCGGGTGATGATGGGTCATGACTCGATCCCTCCGAACGAAACGCGGCAGTCGGGTGCACCCCTCGCCCGCGGGAACATACCCCACTCGAGGGCGCGGAACGGCAGGAATCCGGGGGGATCGTGCCGCGGCCACGCCGCGAAATCCCCCCCGAATCATGGACGTGGACCGGCGCCCGGGAGATCGGTAGACTCCCGCGCCGTATCCACCTTGGTCCCGGCCGACCTCACCCCGCGCGTCGCGCGCGTCGACGATTCGCTCGCGCGGAGACCACGACCAGCAGGGGACGGAGCGAACGCCTCCGCCCCCGGGAAGGATCTCATCATGGCGCAGCGTACCGCGACCGAAAAGGACATGTTCCTCCAGACGTTCGAGCGCGAATGCCAGATCACGCTGAAGCTGCTCAAGGCGTATCCGGCGAACAAGGGCGACTTCAAGCCGCACGAGAAATCGCGCTCGGCGACGCAACTCGCCTGGGTGTTCACGAAGGAGCAGGGCATCGCCGACATGGCGCTCAAGGGCCGCATCGATTTCTCGCAGCCGATGCCGCCGGACCCCGCCCGGTACGAAGACACGGTCTCGGGATTCGAGCGCGCATTTCGCGAGACCCTGGCGAAGGTGTCGAAGGCGACCGAGGAGCACCTCAACCAGATCGTGCAGTTCCCGGTCGCGCCCGGAAAGATGGGAGACTTCCGCTGCATCGACGTGCTGTGGACCACGCTCATGGACCAGGTGCATCACCGCGGGCAGTTCTCGGTCTACCTGCGGCTCGCAGGCGCCAAGGTGCCGTCCATCTACGGACCGTCCGCCGACGAGCCATGGATGTAGGAAGCATCGCGATGCGTTCGTCGTTCGCGGCGCTCTTCATGGCCGGCCTGATGTCCGCCCATTCCGGGCCGGCCGGGGCCGCGGGGGCAACCCCCGCGGCCGCCGCGCGCGATCCCCGGCTTCCGCCCTCCGAGGATGCGGCGCGCGCCGCGCTCGATACCTCACCTCGCCACGGCGAGTACGTGGAGATTCGACTGCCCGGGGGCGGCTCCACCCTGCGCGCCTGGGTGGTGTTTCCCGAGCGCAGGGACAAGGCGGGCGTGGTGCTCATCGTCCACGAGATCTACGGCCTCTCGGACTGGATCCGCGGCGTCGCCGATCAGCTCGCCCGCGAGGGCTTCATCGCGATCGCTCCCGATCTGCTATCGGGGTTCGGCCCCGGGGGCGGAGGCACGGAGTCGGTCGCGAGCCGCGACTCGGTCGTGCAAATGATTCGATTGCTCTCCGACCGCGAGACCGAAGCCCGGCTCGACGCCGCGCGCGAATACGCGACGCATCTCACCGCGTCGAACGGAAAGCTCGCGACCCTGGGCTTCTGCTGGGGCGGCGGCAAGAGCTTCGCGTACGCGGGCGCCGATCCGCCGCCGGACGCCGCCGTCGTCTTCTACGGCGTCGCGCCCGACAGCGCCGGCCTGTCACGCGTCCGCGCGCCGGTGCTCGCCCATTACGGCGGGGACGACGCGCGGGTCACCTCGACGGTCGCGCCCGCCCAGGCCGCGCTTCGCGGGCTTGGGCGCAGCTACGAGCCGCATGTCTATCCGGGGGCGGGCCACGGCTTCCTCCGCGCCCAGGACCTGCGCGATGGGGCGAACCTGAAGGCGACCCGCGAGGCGTGGCCGCGCACGCTCGCGTTTCTGCGCAGGTATCTGAAGTAGGCGCCGCGCGCGGCATCCGGCACGGGCCGGCGCCGCGCGCGGCGAGCGATCAGGCTCCGGCCCGGATGTTCTGGTTCAGGCGGAAGCGATTGTCCGGGTCGTAGCGCTGCTTGAGCGCGGCCAGCCGCTCGTAGTTGGCTCCGTATGCTGCGCGCACGCGGTCGCCCTCGTCTTCTGGCATGAAGTTCACGTACACGCCGCCGGTCGCGAACGGGCGCATCGCGCCGAACAGCTCGCGGGCCCAGGCGATCGACCGAGCATCGTCTGCCTTCTGCTCCCAGCGCGTGTGAACGTTCATCACGAACGCGGCGTCCCGGTGCGGGTAAGCTGTCGCGCTCGCGGGCACCCGGCCCGCGGCGCCTCCGAGCTGCCCGATGAACACCTCGGAGTGCGGCGAGGGGAGCCGCCCTACGAAGTTGACGATGGTGTCGATCGCCCCGTCGCTCAGCTCCGAAAAATTGTGCGACTTCCAGTAGTTCCGCAGGCCGGGCGTGAGCAACGGATCGAACGCAGCCTGGAACCCGACGTAGGGATGCGGCCCGACCACGTCGGCGATCGGCTTGCCGAGCGCGCGGAACGGTTTCGCCGCGGCCTCGCCCGCTTCGATCGAACCGGCGTAGAGCATGGCGAACACCAGGACCTCCTTGCCGTGAACGCTCTCGGGCAGGAACGGGAGCGGCGGCGCCTTGCGGAGCACGACCCACACCGTCAGACCGTCGGGCGCCTGCGCGGCCAGCGACCGATACTGGCGCAGCAGCCCCGGCGCATCCGAGAACGGGTGGACGATCAGGCCGGCCAGCACCTGCGGCCCCACCGCGTGAAGCTTGAAGTCGAACGAGGTCACGACGCCGAAGTTTCCCCCGCCCCCGCGGATGCCCCAGAACAGGTCGGGGTGACTGTCGGCGCTGGCACGCACGCGCTCCCCCGCCGCCGTCACGACATCCGCGCCCGTCAGATTGTCGACCGCGAGGCCATACGTGCGGCTGAGCCACCCGAACCCGCCGCCCAGCGTGAGACCCGCGATGCCGGTGGTCGAATTGATGCCGACCGGGGTCGCGAGGCCGAACGCCTGCGCCGCCGCGTCGAATTCTCCGAGCGTCACGCCCGGCTCCACGCGCGCGGAGCGCTTCGCGGCGTCCACCGTCACGCGCTTCATGAGCGACAGATCGATCATCAGGCCGCCGTCGCACACCGCGTTGCCCGCGATGTTGTGCCCGGCGCCACGCACCGCCACCAGCAGCCGATGCTCGCCCGCGAAACGCACGGCTGCGGCCACGTCGTCGGCGCTCAGGCAGCGCGCGATGAGACCGGGCCTGCGATCGATCATCGCGTTCCAGATGGCCCGCACCTGGTCGTAGCTCGCATCGCCGGGCGCGATGCAGCGCCCGTCGAAGCGCGAGGCGAACGCCTCGGCGGCCGGCGAGCCGATCGTGACACTGCCACCATCCATCGTCTTGAACGAAAGGGGGGCCATGTTCTCTCCTTGCATGGATTGGGGTGGGGCGGGTTCGGCCGGATGGAACGCGGCCGCGCATGTTGTCCCAACTCGCGACGGCTGGCAAGCGGGAATCGCGAGCCCGGCGCGCCGGGCCGGCCCCGCGCGGGGCCGGCCGGGTGGTGCGAGCGCCCGCTCCGGTGGTAATCATCCCGTGTCATCCACAAGGCGGGGTCCGCGCCCGCGGGCCGCGATTCCGGATGTCGCGGGGGGTGCGCATGGAGTTCAAGCTGATCGGGATGGTGGGCGGCGGCCACATGGGACGCTCCATCGCCGAGACCCTCGCGACCCACGGCATCGAGGTGGTGATCGCCGAGCGGTCCGCCGAGCGTGCGGCCTCCGCGCGCGGCGAGCTGGTCGCGAGCCTGGATCAGGACCTCGCGAAGTGGGGCATCACCGAGGCCGAGAAGCAGCTGGTGCTGGGGCGGGTGAGGTTCCTCGCGGAGCTCGAAGCGCTGGCCGCGGCCGATCTGGTGATCGAGACCATCGACGAGGACCTCGAGGCGAAGCGCGACGTCATGCGCAGGCTCGGCGCGCTCTGCGCTCCCGAGCGCGTCGTGATCACGAACACCTCGACGCTGAGCGTGACCGAGATCGCGACGGCCTCCGGGCGGCCCGGCCGGGTGATCGGCATGCACTTCATGTTCCCAGTCACCCGCAGCCCGATCGTCGAGGTGGTGCGCGGCGCAGAGACCTCGGACGCCACGTACGCGACCGCCCTCGCCCTCGCCCACGCGCTCGGGAAGACGCCGATCACCGTCTTCGAGTCCCCGGGCTACGTCGTGACCCGGGCGATGATGCCATTCCTCAACGAGGCGATGCAGATCGTGATGGAAGGCGTGGCCACCGCCGAGGACGTGGACACCGCGATCCGCCTCGGGTACGAGTTTCGCAGCGGGCCGCTCGAATACTCCGACCGCGTCGGACTCGACAAGGTGCTGGGGTGGATGGAGCACCTGTTCCGCGAGACCGGCGACATGAAGTACCGGCCCTGCCCGCTGCTGCGGCAGATGGTCCGCGCCGGGCGCCTGGGGCGGAAGACCGGGCGCGGTTTCTTCCGCTACCGCGGGAACGAGCGGATCGAAGCGCCCCCGCCGGAGGGCGCCGCGTGAAGGTGCTGGTGCTCAACTGCGGCTCGTCCTCGGTCAAGTACCAGCTGATCGAGACCAGCCTCGAGGCGATCGCGAGCGACTCCGACACGACGCTCGCGCGCGGAGCGGTGGAGCGGATCGGCACCGCCGGCGCGATCCACCGCTGCGTTCCCGCGGCGGGCGAGCCGGTCACGCGCGTCTCCGAGATCCTCGAGCACCGGGTCGCGATCGCGGAGATCATCCGCGTGCTCGAGGGGCAGGCGACCGCCTCGATCGCCCCCCGGGGCGCGATCGAGGCGGTCGGACACCGGGTGGTGCACGGCGGCGAGCACTTCGCCCGTTCGGCGCTCATCACCCCCGAGGTGGAGCGCGCGATCGAGGCATGCGTCGAGCTCGCTCCGCTCCACAATCCCCACAACCTGAGCGGTTACCGCGCGGCGCGCGAGGTGCTTCCGCACGTGCCGCACGCCGCGGTGTTCGACACGGCGTTTCACCAGACCATGCCGCCGCACGCCTACCTCTACGGCCTCCCGCACGTGCTCTACACGCGCCATCACATCCGGCGTTACGGGTTCCACGGCACGTCGCACCGGTACGTGACATGGCGGGCGCCGGCGCTGCTCGGCCGGCCGCGCGAGGCGCTGCGGCTCGTGAGCTGCCACCTCGGCAACGGGGCGAGCGTGTGCGCCGTCGACCGCGGGCGATCGGTGGACACCTCGATGGGATTCACGCCGCTCGAGGGGCTCATGATGGGAACGCGCTCTGGCGACCTCGACCCGGCGCTGCTCTTCCACGTCATGCACAAGGAGGATCTCACCGAGCATCAGGCGTCGACCATGCTGAACAAGCACTCTGGGCTCTACGGCGTCTCGGGCATCTCGAACGACATGGCCGAATTGCTCGCGGAGGAGGCGAAGGGGAACGAGCGAGCGCGCCTCGCGATCGACATGTTCTGCTATCGCGTGCGCAAGTACGTCGCCGCCTACCTCGGGGTGCTGGGCGGCGCGGACGCCGTGATCTTCACCGCCGGGATCGGCGAGAACGCGCCATCGATCCGCGCGCGAGCGCTCGATGGGCTCCAGTACGCGGGGATCGAGCTGGACGCGGCCGCCAACGCGGGGACCGTTGCCAGCGAGGGCGACATCTCGGCCCCCGGCGCGCGCGTGCGAGCGCTGGTGATTCCCACCAACGAGGAGCTGCTGATCGCGCGCGACACCGTGAGACTGGTCGGGGGCGCCTGAGCCGCAGGTCGCGCTAGGGCAGCACGACCACGCGGAGGGCGCGCGCCCGCGGTGGCGCCGCCGCGGTGGAGCGCGCCGCGACTCCTTCGCCGCCGCGCGTCTCGAGGCGCAGCCAGTAAACCCCGGCGGGCAGTCGATCGCCGTCCTCGCCAGCTCCGCTCCAGAACAGCGTCTGCCGCGAGACGGCGGGGCCGTCGAACAGCCGCGCGCGCCGCCGGCCCGCCAGATCCAGCACGTCGAGCGTGGCCCGGGCCGCGTGCGGCGCGGCGAACCACACGAGGGTGCCCGCCCCCGATCGCACCGGGTTGGGACCGGCCGCCAGCTCGACTCCCGGCGCGGCGAGCGGCGCGGGCGCGACGTCCACGTTGCTCGGCACCCACGCACGAGCGGCGAGGCCCTGCACCAGGCCCCATCCGATGTCGTTGTCGGGCGCGGCGTGATTGAGCGCGGTCCCGCGCAGCGCCTCGCGGACTTCGAACGGCCCCCACCCCGGATGCGCCTCGAGCAGCAGCGCGACCACCCCCGCCGTGAGCGGCGTCGCGAACGACGTGCCGCTCGCGCGCACGTAGCTGCTGTTGTCGGTGGGCGAGACCAGCAGCACCCGGCGCCCGTCGGCGGTCACGTCGGGCTTGATGCGGCCGTCGGCCGTCGGTCCGCGCGAGGAAAACGAGGTGACGACGTTGAACGAGTCCACGGCGCCGACGCTGACGATGCTGTCGGCATCGGCCGGCGCGATGATGTAGTGCCACGGCAGGGCGGCTTCGTTTCCGGCGGCATTCACCACCGTGATGCCGCGCCTCGCGGCCTCCACGGCGGCGAGCGTCACCACGGTCGTGCGCCCGTCCATGTCGGCGTAGGTGTAGGAGTCGAGGGGGTTGTCGAAGTCCGAGTAGCCGAGGCTCGACGAGATGACGTCCGCGCCGAGACTATCGGCCCACTCCGCGCCGAACTGCCAGTAGTCCATCTCCGCGGGGGTCTCGGTCGGATCGTTCTCGGTCTTCCCGAGCGCCACCGCAGCTGCGAACGCCGCGCCGGTATAGGTGCCTGGCCTGGAGGCGGCCACGCAGCCCAGCGTCATCGTGCCGTGCTCGCCCTGTCCGGGGGCGTCCTGCGCGGGATCGAAGCCGACGTTCGTGTCGCCGTTGATGAAGTCGCGGCTCGCGATCACGTTCAGCCCCGCGAACGCGGCGTGCGTGAGCGTGAAGCCGTCGTCGAGCATGCACACCAGGACTCCCGCGCCCGAGAGGCCCAGCGCGTGGAGCTGCGGCACCTGCATCATGGCGTTCTGCCGGAAGGATCCGCCGTAGTACGCGGTATCGCCAGGGGCGGACATCGTGGCCGTCGCGCGCGCGCCGCCGCGCCCTCCCGCATTCGGCTCCGTGCCCGCCGGGCCGCCGATCGCCGCGGGCTCCGGGGCGTCCACCCGGGTGATGGGGCGCGCGAGCGGCACCAGCTCGACGCGCGCGACGAACGGCAGGCGTGCGAGATCCACGGCCAGCCGCGCGGGCATCTCGACGCTCGCCGCGTCGAGCCAGCGGCTCGTGCCGCGCAACCGCGCGCCGCGGGAGATCAGCGCGTCAACGTAGGACGCGTGCACCGGAAGATCCGAGGCCATCATGCCGGCGGGCGCGCCGCGCGCCGCACGGCGCGCGGACGCGCGCGGCGAAAGCGCGCGCCCCGCCGCCGCGAGCGCGGACGGATCGTGCTCGAGCCCCGCCCGATCGGTGAAGTACACCCAGGCCGCGACCGGCTCATCGGGCCGGTCCACGACGCGGCGTGCGAGCGATGGCCCGAGCTTCGCGGCCAGCCCGCTCCCCCCCGCGAGCGGGACGGGCGCGGCCCGTCCGGGCACTGCGGCGACGGCGAGCGCCGCGGCGAGCGCGAGGCGGGCGAGCGAACGCGGCATGGAGTCGGGCCTCGG
The DNA here is from genome assembly GCA_041483195.1 of Candidatus Eiseniibacteriota bacterium. GTDB lineage: Bacteria > Eisenbacteria > RBG-16-71-46 > RBG-16-71-46 > RBG-16-71-46 > WS-2. The sequence goes on along the minus strand of JBGPFC010000015.1, from coordinate 64,290 downwards.
TGCGGAGCGGGGGTGGAATCGTACACGGCGCGCATCACGCGCCGCATTCGCCGATTGAACCTTCGGACGAGGGATTGCGGCTACGATTCTACCAGAGGCGCGCGGCGCGCGCGTTCGCCGCTAGGCGGCGTGCTGGACGTGCTGGAGCAGCGCGTGGTGGTGGTTGGTCTTCACCACGGTCGCGGCGCAGTGATCCGCGAAAGCCTCGAGGACCTTCATGTGCATCGGCCCGAAGGGCTCCCCGCTCGCGCGGCTCACGCTGACCACGCCGATCGGCATCCCGCGAAAGCGCAGCGGGACGCACAGCGCGCTCGAGATGACGCGACCCTGCTTGGTCTCCTGCGGGAAGCGGCCGCGCATCACTTCGGGCGTGAGAATGAGCGACTCGCCGCTGGTGAACGCGTGTCCGGCGATGCCGGCGGTAGGCGCACACCTGGCGCCCTGCACGCGGTCGAGGTCCGCGCCGGCGGCCGCCTTCACCTCGAGGATGCCTTCCGCCTCGTTGAACAACATGATGGACGACTGGTGCGCATCGAGGCACGGAATCAGTCGCTGAACGGCGAGGTCGAGCATCTCCTGCAGGTCGAGGCGCAGTTGGAGCTGGGTACTGAGGTCGAACAGGAAGGACATCTCGGAGAAACGCGCCTCCATGCTCGCCTCGCGCACGGCGAGATCGCGCATCCGGGCTTCGGTCGCCGCCAGCTGGCGATGCTTGTGCTGCGCGTAGAACACGAACAGCAACACCATCCCGGCGAGGCCGACCAGCGTTGGCCAGCGGTGTCCGAGATCGAACTCGAGCGAAGCCGCGTCCCCGCTCCAGGTCACGAGCACGAGGGCAGCGCACATGGCGGTCAGCAGGATGCCGCCCAGCCACAGCAGGCGGCTGCGCTGGCGATCGAGGGTCTGGAAGTGAGAGGACATGCCGGACGTTCCCGATGGAATGACGCGGGCCGCTCTGACACGCGCTCGTCCCGTTATCGTCCACCGGAGCCGGCCGCTTGATGTGGGTTTATCTCGCCCGGGAACGGCACCGCCCGGCGCAGCCGGGACCGCACGGAGCGCAGCCCGCGCGCGCGGGCCGGCAGGGTATCAGTGGGATCCGCCGGACCCGCGTTCCCCGCGCCGGGTGAGCGCCCCGATCGCGAAGAACAGCACGATCAGCGCGACCACCCAGAAGATGGCGTACACGGTGAAGACTCTGCCCAGCGTGGTCTGCATCGTCAGTATCATCGCCTGCGCCTCCATGGTTGCCGCGCATCCCCGGAGCTCTTCACGGTGACGCGTCCAGCCGTTCGCGATGCGGCGCGCGCGACTCTACCACGACACCGTCCGTGCCGGTTTCCGGATCCTTCCACCTTCCGCCGGCCCCACGCTGGCAGGACACCCGGCCAAGTTGGCATGCGCGGCGCGCGCTCCCGGCGAAGCGCGCGCCGATCCGTTCGCGCTAACCCTTGCGGCGCATGGACAGGTATCGATCGAGTGGTCGGATGGGTGCGAAGGGACCGCGGGCACGGCTGATGCGTGGCGGTTGACGGGTCCGGCGCCGATGGCGCCGCGCAGGACGCGCAGATGGCGCCCGGCGGCCGGTCTCCGAACGGAGGTTCCCATGGGTACGACCAAACAGGCCGATCTTGCGGGTCCCGGAATCAGCACCTACCCGGAGGTCGATCGCATCCTGCCGGGCGATTACAAGACGCTGCTGGATCCGAAGGAGACGCAGCACGCGCTGTTCGCGCTCAAGCGCTTCATCATGGACGGGCTATGCCGGGAGCTGAAGCTGTTCCCGGTGGAGGTGCCGCTCATCGTCACTCGCGAGAGCGGCGTCAACGACTACCTCGACCGTGACGGTTCGCGCACGCCGATCGAGTTCCCATGCGGACTCGGGCTCGACAGGCGCCTGAACGGCCAGGTCGTGCAGGCCGCCACCAAGTGGAAGCGGCTCGCCCTTCGCCAGTTCAATTGCAACGTGGGCGAGGGCATCTGCACCGACATGCGCGCCGTGCGCAAGGACTATTTCCTCGACCACGACCACAGCGCCTACGTGGACCAGTGGGATTGGGAGAAGGTCTGCACCGCGCAGGAGCGCACGCTCGCCACGCTCAGGGACACCGTCCGCCGCATCTGGCGCGTGATCAAGGGCGCCGAGACGTTCATCCAGGCGGAGTTCCCCAGGCTCAAGGACCCGAAGATCCCGAACCTCCCGGACGAGCTCACTTTCATCCACGCCGAGGACCTGCTCGACATGTACCCCGACCTGCCGCGCAAGCAGCGCGAGACCCGGGTGCTGTCGGAGAAACACGCGGCGATCTTCATCATCGGCATCGGCTGGGTGCTGAAGGACGGCTACCCGCACGAGATGCGCGCCGCCGACTACGACGATTGGGTCACGCCCACCGTTTCGGAAGACGGCCGCCCCATGCACGGCCTGAACGGCGACATCCTGGTGTGGAACCCGATCACCAGGCGGCGTCACGAGCTGACGTCGATGGGGATTCGCGTCACGAAAGAAACGCTCAGGCAACAGCTGCAGATCAGCAACCAGCTCGACTTCCTCAAGCTGCCCTACCACCAGGCCATCCTCAACGATCAGATTCCGCTGTCGATCGGAGGCGGCATCGGTCAGTCACGCACCACCATGCTCCTGCTGCGCAAGGCGCACCTGGGCGAGGTGAGCGTCACCATGTGGCCGGACCCGCTCAAGGAGATCTGCGCGAAGAAGAACATCCACGTCCTCGAATAGCGCCCGGGCGCGGGCCGCGGAGCGGCCCGCGTCGAGGTGCGTCGCGCGCGGCGGGCATCGCGGGGCTCCGGCTCCGCGGCCCGCCGCGATCATGTTCCGCGACGCTTCCGGGCGAAGGTCAGGCGTCGATCCGGTACTCGCTCTGAACCAGGCCGCTCGGATAGTGCCGAGTCGCCACATGGCGGAGGCGCACGTCGCGCGCCAGGGCGCCGAACAGCGGAATTCCCTCGCCGATGAGCACCGGCACGCGAGTGATGATGAGACGCTGGATGAGCCCCGCGCGCAGGAACCCCTGAATCGTGTTCCCGCCGTCGACGTAGAGGTGGCGGGCGCCGCTCGCGGCGAGCCGCGCGACGATCTCGGCCGGGGGCCCAGCCATCTGTTCGACGACGCCCGAGGCGGCCGCGGTCAGGTCGACCGGGCGGCGGCTCAGCACCACGACGCGCTTCGCGCCGTACGGCCAGGCCCCGAAGGTCAGAGCCGTCTCGTAGGTCTTGCGACCCATCACGATCGCATCGACGCTCGCGATGAACTCGTCGTAGCCGTGAGGCTCGCCGCCGCCCGCCGGGAGAAAGTCGAAATCGCCGTTCGGTCGCGCGATGAAGCCGTCGAGGCTGGTGCCGACAAAGACCGAGATCGTCATCGAAGACTCCTCGCCCGCGGCCGCCCGCGATCCAGGTGGTGCCCGCTCTATTCCGCGCGCCCCAGCACGTAGACCACCCAGGGGGCGATCGTGGTCTCGCTCACCCACGAGTGTCCTTCGGCGAGCTTCGCCAGGGGCCGGTAGGTCCTGATCGGAACCAGCCCCGCGCGCTCGTAGGCTTCCTGATAGTCGTGGTCCGTGCAGAGGATGTCTTCGACGGGTCGCCGATCGGCGACGTCGAGCATGACGATCAGGACTTTATCCCCGCTGCGCGCGGTCCGGTTTTGAGGATAGTCCTTCGTCGAGAACGAGGCCCACTCGTTGAGGTAGATCTCGGGGGCCGACACGAGATTGACGATGCACCCTCCGCCCTTCAGCACCCGCTTCAGGGAGTTCAACAGCGCGATCTTCTTTCCCATCGTGGGGACATTGTCGAAGGTGAACGCGGACAGGACGAGATCATAGGCGTCCGCGGCGACCCCGCCCAGGTCGCCGTCCGGCACGAGACGATAGTCTCCTTCCGGGTCGCGCTCGCGGGCCAGCTCGAGCATGTGCTCGGAGATGTCGACGCCCACGGGGTCGAAGCCGAGCGCGCGCAGGAACCGCGTCGAGCGGCCGGCCCCGCACCCGAAGTCGAGGGCCGCCCGGCCTCGCACGTGCTCGCCGATGATCGCGGGCAGATCCCGGTACGCCAGGTAGTACGTCCCGGGGAATTCGAGCTCGGCATAGGCCCTCGCCCGAGCCCGATCGTCGTAGACGTTGGAGAACTCTGCGGTCAGCGTCCTCTCCTTGAAATCGCCGGCCGGCGATTCGTAAGTGGTTCACGGCCCGCGCGCGATCGGTCCGCGTTGGGAATCCTCACTCCGGCGCGAGCCCCGGCTTGTAGATGACGCCGGTGTTGCGCTTGCCGTTCATCTTCACCACCAGCGGACGATCGAAGCGCAGGTGCCTGACGCTCGCGGTCTGGCCCGCGGCGGGCTGGGCCGCGATCCACTCCCAATCGACGAAACCCTCGCCCGCCTCGGCGTTCACGGTGAAGAACCCGATCTGGAACGACGTGAGGTTCTGGAAGAAGTGGCTGCCCTGCGATGGCGTCACGCGGAAATCGCGGAAGCCCGACTCGACGATCGCACGCGCGCCCGCGATCTGGTCCCACGTCACCGGGATCCCGAGCCAGGGATCGGTCGAGCCCCATCGTCCGACGCCGATCAGCAGGTACGGGCGGCGCTCGGCGACCAGCTCCTCGTTGAAGCGCGCGATGTCCTGCGCCACCGAGCGGCTCAGAGCGCGGTCGAAGGCGTGAACGTCCACCACCACGAGGTCGCGCAGCATGTCGAGCCGCCCATGGCCCAGCACCCGCGGGCTCGAGCAGATCAGCCGGCCGGGATCGATCTCCTCGACGCTCAGGTCCTCCATCTCGCGCGCGACCACCAGCGGCCGCAGCTGGAGGAATCCGAACTCGTGCTTCTCCGCGCCCCCGCGCGCGAGGCGCACCGCGAATTCGATCTCCGCCGGCCGGTTCATGCCGCCCCGCCCGGCATCGAGCAGCTCCGCGAGCAGCTCCGCGAGCGGAAACACCCCGTGCTTGAGCACCGGCGCGAACGACACCAGCCGCACGCCGGACCGCGCGAGGCCGTCGTAGATGGCGTGGTTCTCGGCCGAGTACGTGGAGCCGACCGCCGACAGCGTGCCGTCCGCCTCAGCGGTCTCGAGGCCGAAGCGGGTCTCGCGCATGGCGGCGGCGCCGGGATCGGGCGCCGCGCCGTGATCCAGCTCGAGCGCCCAGAATGCGCGCTGCGAGTTGGTGAGGATGTCGTCCACCGACGAGAATTGAAGAATCGCCTGCGGGTGGCGCGGCGAGAACGCGAGGCAGCTCTCCCCCTCGACCACCGTGCGCCCGAGCCCGAGCGCGACGGCGGCCACGCCGTCTTCGGACTGCACAGGCGGCACCGGGTAGAAGTTGGAGGAACGCGCCACCCCCGAGAAATCCGGGTAGTAGCGGTTGCCGTGCGCGCGCCCCACCACTCGCTGGAGGATCACGGCCATCTTCTCCTCCTCGAGCCGGTAGGGCGTCGCCTGCAGGTAGTCCTTCGCGCGCCGGGAGAAGGTCGATGCGTACACGCGCTTGATCGCCTCCATCAGCCGCTCGAGCCGCACGCGCGTGTCGTCCTCGTCGTTGGGGAGCATGAAGGTGTCGTACACGCCGGTGAACGGCTGATACTGCGAATCCTCGAGCAGGCTCGACGAACGCACCGCCAGCGGCCAGCGCACCGCTTCGAGGAACGCCGCGAGATCGGCGATCACGTCGCGTGGGAGCGCGGCCGCTGTGAAACGGCGGAGGATCTCGGCGTCGTCGCGGCTGCGCAGCGCCCAGTCCAGCAGGCGGTGCTCCGCCAGGAACCGGTCGAACACGTCGGTCGCCAGCACCACGGCGGGGGGCACGCCGATGCGCACGCCATCGAAGCGCCGGGCGAAGTCGTGGTAGTTGAGCAGGTATCGCACGAACGCGAGCCCGCGGGCCTTTCCGCCGAGCGAGCCGCCTCCGATCCGCGCGAAGAATCCGCCAGCGGGGTCGAAGCCGTCGGGGTGGAAGTCGGCGACCAGCGATTCGTTCTGCTCGCGCCGGTACTCGGCGATCGAAGCGATCAGGTTGCGGCGCAGGTGCTCGAGCGTCGGGAAGTCCGAGACCTTGCGCGGGCGCAGCTTGCGCGCGAGCGCGAACTCGGTGCGCGCCGTGAACCAGTTCGAGAAGTGGTTACGCTCGCCGTGGTAGCCGATGCTCTCGGCCGGCACGGTGCTCAGCAGGTCCTCGAGGCTCTTCAGGTCGCGCGCGCGCGCCACCTCCCTCCCGTCCGGCATGCGGAACACGAAGTCGCCGAACGCGAACTGCTCGGTCATGAACCGCCGCAGGTCGGCCAGCAGCGTGGCCGAGTACTTCTGCACGAACGAGGCGCCCGCCTCACGCGCGCCGGGCGCGAACTCCACGCGGCTCGACTGGAGCAGGATCGGCAGATCGGGCACCTCGGCGCGCGCCATGCGCGCGAGATCGAATCCCGCGCCGCGCGTGAGGGTGCCGCCCCGCGGGAACTCGATGTCGGAGATCATGCCGAGCACGTACGGGCGGTAGCGCGTGAACAACTCCCACGCCTCCTCGAAGGTGCTGGCGAGCAGGATCTTGGGCCGCGCCCGCATGCGGACCCGCTTGTGCGAGAGGTTCACCCCCTCGCTGATCAGGCGCTCGGACTGGCGGATCAGCTCGGTGTAGATGGTGGGCAGGAACGACGAGTAGTAGCGGATGTTGTCCTCGACCAGCAGGATCACCGGCACGCCCACCGCCGCCGTGTCGTGAGCGACGTTCCGCTTGTCCTCGAGGTACTTCACGATCGCGACCAGGATGCGCGCGTTGCCCTGCCACAGGAAGATGCGCTCCACGTTCGAGGTGTCGCGCTGCGCCTCGAATTCCTTGCGCTCGACGTTGTCGTACGCGAGCACGATGACCGGGGCGTCGAGCCCGCGGCGCCTGACCTCGGCCGCGAGCTGGCTCGCGTCCATGTCGCCGAGCTCGATGGTGGTGAGGATCAGGTTGAAGCGGCGCTCGCGGGTGGCGAGCGCGAGCGCCTCCTGCCCGCTCGCGACGTGGGTGATCCCCGGCGTGTGATGGAGGCTCAGCTCGAGGAACTCTCCGAGGATGAGCTCGTTGAGGCGGCCGTCCTCCTGCAGGGTGAACGAGTCGTACAGGCTCGAGACCAGCAGGATGTCCTGCACCCGGTACGGCATCAGGCTCTGGAACGCCTGCAGCGGGCTGCCGGCGCCGGGCGGGCGGTCCGGCTCGGCGAATACGCTCATCGTGGGCCCCTCGAAGCGGAACGCGCGGGGTGGAACGAGTCCACCCCGCGCCGAACCGCTGCTCCCGACGACCGGATCAGACCAGACCCTGATCCATCATCGCGTTCGCGATCTTGAGGAATCCGGCGATGTTCGCGCCGTTCACGAGATTCCCCGGCGTGCCGTACTTCTCGGCGGTCGTGAAGCAGTTCTGGTGGATGGCGATCATGATCTTGTGCAGCCGCTCGTCGACCTCCTCGCGGGTCCACGCGAGCCGCATGCTGTTCTGCGACATCTCGAGGCCCGAGGTGGCGACGCCGCCCGCGTTCGCGGCCTTGGCCGGCCCGTAGAGAATGCCGGCGTCGAGGAACACCTTCACGCCTTCCAGAGTGGTCGGCATGTTGGCGCCCTCCGCGACCAGCCCGACGCCGTTCTTGATCAGGTTGGCCGCGTCGCGGCCGTTGATCTCGTTCTGCGTCGCGCTCGGGAACGCGCAATCCGCCTTGATGTCCCAGAGCGGGTTGTAGCCGAGCTTGGCATCCACCGGCACGAACTTCGCGCCGCGGAACTTGTCGGCGTAGTCCTTGATGCGGCCACGCCGCGCGTTCTTGAGCTCCATCACCCACGCCAGCTTCTCGCGGTCGAACCCGTCGGGGTCGTAGATCATGCCGTCCGAATCCGACATCGTGACGGGCTTCGCCTTGAGGTCGAGCAGCTTCTCGACCGTGTACTGCGAGACGTTGCCGCTGCCCGAGACCAGGCAAACCTTGCCGGCGAACGTCTGGCCGCGCGTCTTCAGCATCTCCGCCGCGAAGTAAACGCAGCCGTAGCCGGTCGCCTCGGGACGAATCAGCGAGCCGCCCCAGCCGATGCCCTTGCCGGTCAGCACGCCGGAGAATTCGTTCACGAGACGCTTGTACTGGCCGAACAGATAGCCGATCTCGCGACCGCCCACCCCGATGTCACCGGCCGGCACGTCGGTGTCGGGACCGATGTGACGCGACAGCTCGGTCATGAAGCTCTGGCAGAAGCGCATCACCTCGTAGTCGCTCTTGCCCTTGGGATCGAAGTCCGAGCCGCCCTTGCCGCCGCCCATCGGGAGCGTGGTGAGCGAGTTCTTGAACACCTGCTCGAACGCCAGGAACTTGAGGACGCCGAGGTTCACGGACGGATGGAAGCGCAGCCCGCCCTTGTAAGGGCCGATCGCGCTGTTCATCTCGATGCGGAAGCCCCGGTTCACCTGGATCTCGCCCCGATCGTCCTGCCATGGCACTCGGAACATGAGCACGCGCTCGGGCTCCACGATGCGCTCCAGGATGCGCGCCGCGCGGTACTCCGGATGCCGGTCGAGCACCAGGCTCAGCGATTCGACGACTTCTTCGACCGCCTGATGGAATTCGGGTTCCATCGGGTTCTTGTCCCGCACCAGGGACATCAGGCTGCTCACGTAGGTCTTCGCGGTGGTCTTCACCGCGGGAGTCACGGTCATGCTTGCTCCATTCATGTCGCCAGCTCCTTTCGGCAAGGGGGGATCCCAAATTCAGCAACTTGCACGCCAGTCGCCGGGACGGGCTCGGGTGAGTTCGATCCGCACACCGCGGCGAATAATGGCCTCGCACGGAAGGCGCGCGCAACCGTGTTCTTCAGGCGGGATCGACGGTTACGGGACACCGCACCCCGCGCGATCTCGCGCCGCGGGAGCCCGCGAGTCCGCGTCGGGCCCGGGCAAATCGCGCATCGGCCGACATCCTGACAGGCGGGCCGCCGCGAATGGCAGGGCCGGCCGGGCCGGCGTCCGGAGCGGCTGCGGCACCGGGTGGGAGACTCAGGGCCGATACCGCGCGATGACGCAGAGCGGGCCGGCGCCGCGCGCCACGCGCCGGGCGAGCACCGCGTCGCGCGGATCGATCTCGATGGTATTCACGCGGCCCGACAGGGCCCCCGTCACGTTGACCGGGATCGGCGCCACGCCGCGCAAAGTCGCCGAGTCGGACAGGAAAGCCACGAACCCGACGCGATTCGCGTGAAGATATTCGCGGAGCGCGCCGGCCGCGAGCGCACGCTGGTACGCGTAGGAATTCGCGACCCCGTCGCCGTTGATCCACGCACGGTCGGCGAACAGCCCGGCGACGCCGAACGAGCCGCCGAAGATCACAGCGCCCTCCGGTGTGGCCCGCCGCACGGCCTCGCCGAACGTCGCGTCGTCCACCCACCCCTCGTGGACGCGCTGCGCGGACCGTCCCATCAATACCTGGACTTTCAGGGCGAGCACCGCGAGGGAGAACGCCGCGAGCGCGGCCGCGCCCGCGACGACCACCGATGACGCGAGCCGCCGCGAGCGCGCGCCGGTCCGCGCGGCGGCGGCCTCGATCAGCGTGACGAAGCCCAGGACGTTGTAGACGTGGGACAGGATGCCGTAGCTGCCCTGCACGTCGCAGCGGCTGAAGAGCAGCATGTACGAGAGGCGTGCCAGCACGTAGAGCGACATCACGGCGAGCAATTGCGAGGGACCATCGCTTAGTGCCTCCCGCACGCCGTCGCGTCGCGCGCGGCTCAACAGCCAGACCGTGGTGACCAGCGACCCGACGAACGCCACGAGGAAGGCGAACTGGTCGAGGGGCGGGAGCGAGCTGTGGCGAATCACGGCCAGGCTGGCGGCGACGTCGATCCTTGGGAACGCGGACTTGATGTGTGCGGAGACCGGCAGCCAGGTCCCGAACTGAATCTGGTTCGACACCACGAACGGCGCGGCCAACAGCGCGCAGATCGACGCGCGCACGCCGATCCCGCGCCAGGCACCTCGCGTTCCGATCGCGAGCAGCCCCATCAGGCCGAAGGCCGCCACCAGCAGCGGCAGGCTGTCCACTCGAGCCAGGAACACGAGCCCCAGCAACGCTCCGTCCGCCACGGCCGCCCCCGCCCCGGGCGCGAGCAGGCCGCGCTTCTGCACGCGCACGAAGTACGCGTTGCCGATCAGCAGCACGAGCCACGCGTCGACGCCGTAGTGGCTCTTGGCCAGGACGAACATGGCGTAGAAGGCCGCGCAAGCTGCGAGCATGAGGCGGCGCGACTCGCCCCCGAACGCCGGGGCGGCGAGCCTCCTCGACACCAGCCGCATGAAGAGCCAGAGGCCGGCCAGTCCCACCAGGAAATCCGCGAGCATCGCGGCGCGGTAGCACGCGAGGACCGGCAGCGAACGGGGCAGCAGGCGAAACACCCCCGACAGCACGGCGAACTCGAGCGGGTTGAACCCGTTGGTCGGATGCAGGCGATCGAAGCTCGCGCCGAAGCCGAGGGCGAAGTTCCGGGCGATCGCGATGTAGTACCCGGCGTCGTCCGCGACCAGCCCGGACATCGCGGCCCCGGGCGGCGCGAACAGCAGGAGCCACGCGATGGCGAGCAGCGCCGAGGCCGACAGGGCGGCGAGCACCGCGGTGGCGATCCGCGCGATGCGAACGAACGGTTTCGACTCGAACCATTTCGAATCGGTCATGAGCTCGGGTTCGGCGTCCAGGCGGGTGCTTCATCGATCCGGGCGGCCAGGACATCGGGGGCGGTCGTGCCGGATCAGGCGTCTCGCGTCGAGCCACCCATTGTAGCATCGACGGCGCGCGTTGGAACCGCCGGCGAGCGCCCCCTAGAGCCGCTCGAGCGTCCGGCTCGCGATCCATCGCCCGATCGCGATCGAGGCGGTGGCGGCCGGCGACGGCGCGTTCAGCACGTGAAGGCTGCGATCGCTCTCGACGATGTGGAAGTCGTCAACCAGCGTGCCGTCGCGCGCGAGCGCCTGCGCGCGCACCCCGGTGCGGCCCGCCGCGAGATCGACGGACTTCAGCTCGGGGACGAGGCGGCGCAGCGCGGCCAGCAGCGCATCACGGCTCGACGCGCGCCGGCCCTCCGCGAGCCCCATCCGCCAGTGCGCGAGCCCCATCCGCCAGAAGCCGGGCCATGCGAGCAGCTCGCTCGTGTCGCGCAGCGAGACGTTCGAGGCGCGATAACCCTCGCGCGCCAGCGCGAGCACGGCGTTGGGCCCCGCCTCGATCGCGCCGTCCGGCCGCCGGGTGAAGTGGACCCCGAGAAACGGAAATCGCGGGTCGGGCACCGGGTACAGGAGATGGCGCACCAGATGCCGGCGCTGCGGCGCGAGCTGCGCGTACTCGCCGCGGAAGGGCGCGATCCTCACCCCGGGCTCGACGCCGCAGGCCCGCGCGAGGCGATCCGCGTGGAGCCCGGCGCAACCCACCAGCACCCGGGCGGGCAGCGCGCCGCGCGCGTGCTCGACCACGAGTCCCTCGCCGGAGGCGCGCGCGCCGCTCACGCGCGCACCCGTCACGAGCGTCCCGCCCATGGCCCGCACGCGCTCCGCCATCGCGCGCGTCACCACCGCGAAATCCACGATGCCGGTGTCTGGCACCAGCAGCGCGTCGAGGCCGGCGGCATGCGGCTCGCGTTCGCGGATCCCCGCCGGCGACAGTCGCAGCAGGCCCCGGAGCCCGTTCTCGCGCCCGCGCCGCTCGAGCCGGTCGAGCGCCGGCAGCTCGCGTGCGTCGGTCGCGATCACCAGCTTCCCGCAGCGCTCATGCGGCACCCCGTGCGCCGCGCAGAACGCGTACATCGCCTCGCGGCCCTCCGCGCACAACCGCGCCTTGAGCGAGCCGGGCGTGTAGTAGAGGCCGGAGTGGATGACGCCGCTGTTGCGCCCGCTCTGATGGAGCGCGATCTCGGGTTCGGCTTCGAGCACCACCACCGCGAGTCCCGGCCGCTCGCAGAGCGCCATCGCGGTCGCGAGCCCCACGATCCCGCCGCCCGCGATCGCGACGTCGCAGCGGACCGGCACTCCGTTCATCGCGTCACGCGGGCCGCCGCTACAGCAGCTCTTTCAGCCGCGCGTAGCCGGCGCGGCTCACCGGAAGTTGCTTGCCGTCCTTCAGGATCGCGACGCGACTGTCCTTCGCGTAGAGCTCGAGCCGCGCCAGCCGCTCGACGTTCAGCACGTAGGAACGGTGGATGCGCACGAAACGCGCGGGATCGAGCCCGTTCGCGATCTCGGCGAGCGCCTGCGGCTTGAGATGGGTCTTGCCGTCGGCGCGGATCGCGACGTAGTCGTCCTGCGCCTCGATCCAGTCGAGGCGCTCGACCGGGATGACGTGCACCTGCGCGCCATCCCTGACCAGCACGCGCTCGACGAACTGCCCCGGCGCGCGCGCGGCGGCCGCGAGCGAGGCGGCCGAGGCCGGCGGCGCCGATGGGGCCTGGCCGCTCAGGCGCGCGCGCACCTGGGCAACCGCCTCGTTCACGCGATCGCGCCCGATCGGCTTCAGCACGTAGTCCACCGCGTGGACTTCGAACGCCCTCAGCGCGTACTCGTCGTAGGCCGTGACGAACACCACGGCGGGCGGGCGGTCGAGGAGTTCGAGCACCTCGAAGCCGTCGAGCTTCGGCATCTGCACGTCGAGCATCACGAGGTCGGGCCGGAGCTCGCCGATCGTCTTCACCGCCTCGAAGCCGTTGGTGCATTCGCCGACGATCGCGATGTCGCCGTGCGCGGAGAGATACTCGCGCAGCAGCGCGCGCGCCGGCGCCTCGTCGTCAACGATCACGGCGCGCAGGGTGCGGGGCTCAGGCGCCATCGCGGCCTCCCGATTCGCCCGGCGCGGCTTCCGCTTCCGCGACGCCGACCACCGCGGGCAGGGTGAGCATCACGCGGAACCGTTCGGGCTCGCGGAACACGTCAACGCGGGTGCCGCGCGGGTCGAGGGCCGCGAGCCGCTGGCGCACGTTCTCGAGGCCGAGGCCGTGGCCGCGCCGCGGCGGCGCCTCGGGATCGCGAGGATTCTCGACCGTCACCTCGAGCGCGACGCCCGCGCGCCGGGCGTCGATCCGCACCACGCCGCCCTCGACCCGGTCGGCGACGCCATGCTTGACCGCGTTCTCGATGAGCGGCTGGATGAGCAGCGGGGGCACCAGGCACGCGCTCGCCTCGGGGGTGATGTGCTTCTCGACTCCGAGCCGGGCGCCGAAGCGCACCTGCTCGATCGCGAGATAGCGTTCGGCGAGCGCCAGCTCCTCGGCGAACGCGACGCGCCCGCGGCCGCCGAGGGCGAGGCTCATGCGCAGGAAATCGCCGAGCAGGACGCACATGCGACGAGCGGCTTCGGGATCCGCTCCGGCCAGCGCGCTGATCGAGTTCAGGCTGTTGAACAGGAAGTGCGGGTTGAGCTGCGCGCGCAGCGCCCGCAGCTCCGCCTCGCGGGCGGTGACCTGCGACTCGAGCACGCGCCGTTCGGCGCCGCGCGCCGACTCGAACGCGAGCAGGAAGTAGTGCGCGGCGATGGACTGCGCGTAGAGGACGATCCCGGCGACGAACAGCAGCGTGAGATCGCGGAACATCCCCGCGCGATCGCTCCCGATGTGCGCGACGTGCGAGAGGGCCACCGCCCACGCCGCGCCCATCGCCACCCACAGCACGCTCGACTGCGCCGCGGTCCCGGAGAGCGTGCCGATCAGCCGGGTCCGCGGGGTGGTCTCGAGCGGGTGCGCGCGACACACCCACCACGCGCTCAGACACACCGACGCGTAGATCAGCGTGAGCGGCCCCACGAACAACAGCGCCTCGCTCACCGGCCGCGGCCGCGTCAGGACCAGCAGCGCGACGAGCAGCGCGCACACCCCGGCCCAGGCGGCGAGGTAGAGCGAGAGGCGCAGGCGGCCCACCAGCAGCGGGTGCATGGCCTAGTTCTTCACCTCGACGCCGCCCATCACGACCAGGCCCTTGAGAATCAGGTGGCCCTTCACCTCCGCCGCAGGCGGCCGGGTGTGGTCCTCGACGCCCGCCATCAGCGGCATCGCCTCGCACGAGACCTTCCAATCCTCGGGCACCCAGATGTCCACGCCTCCCCACCACACCAGCAGGTCGATGGTCGCGGTCCCGCTCGCGATGCGCGCCGCGCGCAGGTCGATGTCGTGCCCCGCCATGATCGCGATCACCTCGCCGCCGCGGAAGTCGTTGGTCACGATCTTGCGGGTGCTGCCCGACATCACCGCGAAAGCGTTGAGGGACGATCCGGTGTCCACGCCCTCCGCCCGGGAGTCGGCGCCGGTCGTCGAGCCGATCGGCGCCGAGTCGATACGCGCCGCGTCGCGGCCGCGCGCGATCGCGCTCGACACCAGCGAGACGCCGATCAGGATGAGCAGCAGCGGCCACACGTCCCAGATGTCGTAGCGGATGTAATGCAGGTTGTGGAGCAGCATCCACGCCCCGGCGAATGTGAACCCCGCGCCGGCGACGATGTGCGTGCGGCAGCCCAGCCCGGTGAGCCGCGCGAGGCCGTACGCGATGAGCGCGACCGGCCACCACGGCAGGAAGCGCGAGGCGGCGATGATCCCGAAGTGGTCCAGCGTGAACACCACGCCGACCGCGATGACGGTCAACCCGAACAGGATGCTGCCGAGCCGGCCGTGGACGCGCACCCCGTAGAAGCGGGCGCGGCCTCCCCCGCCGAGATCGATCTCAGGCATGGCGCACTCCCCTCTCGAACCGGTTCGCGCGCCGCACGGCCCACGCGATGAGCGCCGCGAACCCCGCGAAGATCACGACGGCGAGGACGCCTCCCGCGCCCTGCGCCGCGAGCTCCCACATCACCCGCAGCAGCGCCCGCGCTGCGACCAGCGGGGCGGGCAGCCCACCTCCCCAGCTGCGGATCAGTAGCGCGGTGGCGATCAGCGCCAGCCAGCCCGCGCCGGTCGCGAGCATCGCGACCGCGGCCGTCCACGCGATGCGTTCGCGCGTCATGCTCGATTCAGTCATGGTCCACCTCGCCGCGTCCGCGTCGCGCCGCGGGATCGAAAGGGTCAAGGTTGACGCGCACCCTGCCGCGGGGGCGCTCGTTGAGGAGCGCCTTGAGGACGATCGATGCGCCGATCCCCACCAGCAGCAGCGGCCACGAGTTGCCGTACGTGAATCCCTGCCAGTGCAGCTCGCAGATGAAGAACCACGCCCCCAGCGATGCGAACATCAGCGCCGACCCGATGCGACGCTCGATGACGTGATTGATGGCGAGCACCACGAAGATCGCCGGCCACCAGTTCCCGTCCAGGGGATCCCCGATCACGCCGAACCGCTCGAGCAGGAACATCGCCCCGAGCGCGATCAGGAAGATGCCCCAGACCACCCGCTTCATGTTCCGACTTCCATCATCGCGTTCCACGGCGCTCCCTCCTGCTCAGGTTGCCTTCGTGCTTCCGCTTCGAAGGCAATCTACGGCGCTCGCAAGGGCGCGGCGCGCGGTATTCGGCGGCCGGCGGCGAATCGTCGGCGAATGGCGCCGGAGGGCGGCGCGATGCGCCAGCGGGGCGACCCGTCATTCCCAAGTCAGGCGCTCCGCGACGAGCCCGCGCAGCATGTCGAGCGTGGCGCGCTGTTCCGCGGTCGGATTCGAACCGAACTTCGCCAGTCGCGACAGATACACGTAGAGCACGCGCAACCGCAGGAACCAGGAGCGCTCCACCCAGATCTCGTCGTCGATCGCCATCGCCTCGCGGTAGCCCGCGAGCAGCCAGGCGCGATAACGCTCGCGCTCGGACTGGCGTCTGAGGGTCGAGAGCGAGATCACGAGGTCGGACACGAACCAGTGAGCGCAGCAGTTTCCGAAGTCGAAGCCGGTGATGCCGGCCGCCGGATCGTAGTTGAAATTCTGCGGCGCGAAGTCGGCGTGGTTCATGCCGTAGTTGTCCGCGCGCCGGGGCAGCGCGAGCAGCCGCGCCAGGACGTCCTCGAGCTCCACGCGCGCGATCGCGTCGTCCGCCGGGATCAGCCGGCGCGCGTGCGCCAGCAGGCCCTCGTCCGTCCACTCCCAGCGCGAAGGGCCGCGGTACGATCGCGCGGCCGAGTGAATGCGGCCGAGGCTCCGGCCCCACTCCTTGAAGAACCCCTCGTTCCAGTGCTCCGAGGCGGGCTCGACCCGCACCCCCGGCGCCCAGCTGAGGACGCACGCCGAGCAACCCTCGAGGCGCTCGACCCGCTTGCCGCTCGCGGACGGCACCGGCGCGTTGGCGCGCACCCCGCACGCGCGAAGGTGGAGCAGGAACTCCATCTCCGCGTGATTCTGCTCGGCGGTGCGGTGCTCGGGATCGGTGAGGCGCAGGATGCGCGGCGTCGCGCCCTCGCGGAAGCGATACACCGCGTTGCCCGAGGTCGCGACGTGCCGGAGCGTCGAGGGATCTCCGCCCCACCGCGCGAGGGCCGCGCGCGCGACCGTTTCGTCGAGATGCCTCACGGCGCGGCAGCCTAGCAGGTGCGCCGGGCGCGAGCATGCGGGCGACGCACGCCGTGCAAGGGCGACGCACGCCGGCGCGGCGCGCCGCCACGCGCGCGATCGGGTCGCGCCCCACCTCGCTAGGCTGGGCGATAGGGCCGGTAGACCGGCTCCCACATGGTGGCCGCGATCCGCGCTTCGATCTCGCGCGGGGCCAGCGGCGCGGCCGCCCCCGCCTCGACCAGCGCGCGGGCCACCTCGATCGCCACCGCCCGTGACACGTCGCGCAGCCGCGAGAGTGGCGGGAAGATCGGCAGGCCCTCACCCAGCGAAGGCGCCGTGTAGCCCGCGAGCGCGGCGCTCGCCGCCGAGAACGCCTGATCGGGAATCCAGTGCGCGCCCACCGCCACCGCCGCCAGCCCCACGCCCGGGAAGATCAGGGCATTGTTTCCCTGGCCGATGCGCACCGTCTTTCCGCCGAGCTCGACCGGCGGGAACGGGCTGCCGGCCGAGAGGATGGCCGCGCCGTTCGTCCAGCGCAGCGCGTCTTCCGGCGTGACCTCGGCGCGATTCGTGGGATTCGACAGCGGGAACACGATCGGGCGCGCGCACCCCTCGAGCATCGACCGCACGATGGCCTCTGTGAACGCCCCGCCCTGCCCCGACGCGCCGATCAGCACGCCCGGCTGGAAATGGCGCACCACCTCTGGCAATCCGAATCGTCCATCGGGGGCCGCGGCCCAGCCCGCGACCACGGAAGGATCCGCGGCGAGCGAGCGCTTGTGCGGGGCGAGACCCTGCCGATCGGGGAGAATCAGGCCGCGCGAGTCGAGACACAACACGCGCCGCGAGAGCTCGGCCTCCGGCACTCCGGCCGCGCGCATCGCATCGCGCACGGCGCGGGCCGACCCGGCGCCCGAAGCTCCGGCGCCGAACAGCACCACGCGCTCGTCCTCGATCCGGCGTCCCGCGAGGCGAAGCGCGGCCCGGATGCCCGCGACCACGACGGCGCCGGTGCCCTGGATGTCGTCGTTGAAGCTCGGCAGCCGCCGGCGGTAGCGATCCAGGATGCGGAACGCGTTCTCGTTCGAGAAGTCTTCCCACTGCACGATCGCGCCGGGAAAGACCTCCGCGATCGCCGTGACCAGCTCGTCGACCAGCGAGTCGTAGGCCTCGCCGCGCAGCCGCGGCTGGCGGACGCCGAGGTAGAGCGGATCGGCGAGCAGCGCCGCGTTGTCGGTGCCCACGTCGAGGTCGAGCGGGAGCCCGCGGGCGGGATGAATCCCCGCGCCGGCCGTGTAGAGCGCGAGCTTGCCGATCGGGATGCCCATGCCGCCCACGCCCTGATCGCCGATGCCGAGAATCGCCTCGTTGTCGGTGACCACGATCACCTGCATCGTGTCGTACTCGCCGTTGCGCAGCGCCTCGGCGATCCGCCCGCGGTCGTGCGGGGTCACGTAGAGCCCTCGCGGGCGGCGATAGATGTGGCTGAATCGCTCGCACGCACGTCCCACGGTCGGCGTGTAGACGATCGGGGCCATCTCGTCGAGATGATCCAGCAGGAGGCGGTAGAACAGGGTCTCGTTCCGGTCCTGAAGCGCGCGCAGGAAGAGGTAGCGCTGGATCTCGTCGCCCGCCCGGCCGTAGTTCCCGTACGCGCGCGCGGCCTGCTCCTCCGGCGTCGCGACGGCGGGCGGAACGATCCCGCGGAGCCCGAGCGCGTCGCGTTCGGCCGGCGTGAAGCACGTGCCCTTGTACAGAATCGCGTCGTCGAGCAGTGCCGCCCCGCGCCGGTACACGGCCAGGTAACGCTCGCCGCTCACCGGGTCGACGCGCTCCTCGAAATGCCGTGCCGCCGCCCGGTCCGCAACGCCTCCCGCTGCCCCGTCCAACTGTCCTCCGATCACGGCCGACGGCGCGTCCGCGACAGGAGCGAACGCGCCGGGCCGCTGCGACGGTTTCCTAGCTCACGCGGCGCGATTCCATCGGCACGTATCCGCGCCGCGTCGCCCCCGTGTAGATCTGCCGCGGCCGGGCGATCCGGGTGTCCGCGTCGTAACGCATCTCGAGCCACTGCGCGATCCAGCCCGGCATGCGTCCGATCGCGAACATGACGGTGAACATGTTCACGGGAACGCCCAGCGCCTTGTAGATGATGCCGGAGTAGTAGTCAACGTTCGGATAGAGCTTGTGGCTGATGAAGTAGTCGTCCTTGAGCGCGATCTCCTCGAGCTTCATCGCGATCTCGAGCAGGCGACTCTTGACCCCGAGACGGCTCAGCACCTCGTTGCATGACTTCTTGAGGATCGCCGCGCGCGGGTCGTAGTTCTTGTAGACGCGGTGCCCGAATCCCATCAGTCGGCTGTTGTCCTTCTTGTCCTTGGCGCGGTCCACGAATGACTGCGCGTCGCCGCCCTCGGACTCGATGCGCTCCAGCATCTCGATCACCTGCTGGTTGGCGCCGCCGTGGAGCGGGCCCCACAGCGCGCTGATGCCGGCCGAAATGCTCGCGAACAGGTTGGCGCGCGAGCTGCCCACCATGCGCACCGTGCTGGTCGAGCAGTTCTGCTCGTGGTCGGCATGGAGAATGAAGAGCAGGTCTACCGCGCGGGCGAGCACCGGGTCGACCACGTACTCCTCGCAGGGCGTCGCGAACATCATGCGCAGGAAGTTCGAGGCGAAGTCGAGGTCGTTCTTCGGATACAGGAACGGCTGGCCAATCGAGTGCTTGTACGAGTACGAAGCGATGGTGGGAATCTTCGCGATCAGCCGGATCACCGCGTCGCGCGTGCTCTGGTCGGTCTCGGGTTGCTGGTAGAACGTCGCCAGCGCCGCCACCGCCGCCGCGCACACCGGCATCGGATGCGCGTCCTTGGGCAGCGACTGGAAGAAGCGCACGAAGTCTTCGTGCAGCAGCGTGTGGCGCGTCACCTCGGCGCGGAAGCTCACGAGCTCCGCCGCGGTCGGCAGCTCGCCGTGAATCAGCAGCCAGGACACCTCGAGAAAGTTGCTCTTCGCCGCCAGATCTTCGATCGGATATCCGCGGTAGCGCAGGATACCCTGTTCGCCGTCGATGAAGGTGATCGCGCTCCGGCAGGAGCCGCTGTTGCCGTATCCCGGATCGAGCGTGATGAGCCCGGTCTTGGCGCGGAGCGTTTGAATGTCGATGCCGACCTCGCCCTCGCTTCCGGTCACGAGGGGAAGCTCGATCGACTTGCCGTTGTACTCGATGGTCGCAGTCTTGGTGGGACGGACCATGGCGCTGGAAGTGGTCATGACTTCAATCTCCTCGGCGGGGTTTCATGGTCTGAGGCAGGCACCGGGCCTGCCGATCGCGAGCCAGTGCGTGGTGACGGAGCCGGTGGGACGCGGATCGAGCCAACCGGCGCGCCGGAATTCCGCATCGTTCGTGCCAGCCACGGCTGCAGTATTCCCCACCGCGCCCGGCCACTCAAGTGAGCGTGCGACATTCGATTGCACCCAGGGTGCGCTTCGGATTCCCGGCGCGGGCGTCGCCGCGCCCCGGGACATGCCGCCACGGGTGGCAGAAAGCTGCCAATTCGGTCAGGCCGCGAGTGCCGGAACGGTGTGGCGCCGCGCGAAGGCACGCGAGCCAGGGGGCGCTCCTTCGGCTAGTATCGGCGCGTTGCCCTGTCCCCACGCACACCGCACGCCGGAGGCAGCGGGTGGCGACCCTGTCGACGAACCTCTCGAAATCGCGATTCACCGCGGGCCTGCAGTGCCTGAAGCAGCTCTGGTGGCGGGTGCACGAGCCCCACGCCCCGGAGCTGGTGCCGGACGCCGCGGCCCAGGCCAACTTCGACCGGGGGAATCGCGTCGGCGCCGCGGCCCGCGCGTACGTCCCGGGGGGCACGCTGATCGAGCTGCCGTATCGCGACTATGAGGGACGGATCGCCGCGACGGCGGATGCGCTCGCGGCCGGGGCACCGGCCATCTACGAGGCGGCATTCCGGGGCGAAGGCGTGTTCGTGTCGGTCGATATCCTCGAGCGCGTGGCCTCGGGGCTGGGGCTGATCGAGGTGAAATCCTCCACCCGGGTCAAGGACGAGCACCTGCCAGACGCCGCGATTCAGGCGCACGTGCTTCGCGCCTGCGGGCTCGATCTGCGGAGGACGGAGATCATGCACCTGAATCGCGCATGCGCCTACCCCGACCTCTCGGATCTGTTCGTACGCACGGATGTGAGCGCCGCGATCGAAGCCATGCAACCCCGCATTCCCTCGCTGATCGCGGCGCAGGCGCACGCGCTGCGCGGGCCGCTGCCGGAGGTCGCGATCGGCGATCACTGCGACTCGCCCCGCCCGTGTCCGTTCCATGACCGCTGCTGGCCGGTGCGGCCCGATCATCACGTCACGACGCTGTTCCGTTCGCGGGCGAAGGCCGCGGCGCTCGAGGCCGCGGGCTTCGTGACGATCGATCAGCTCGCCGAGGGCCTCGGGCTCAACCCGCAGGCCGAGCGCCAGCGGCAGGCGGTGCGGGACAACCGGCTGATCGTGGACCCGGGGCTGGCGCGCGCGCTTCGGGCTTTCGCGCCGCCGCTCGCCTTCCTCGATTTCGAAACCATCGCGCCCGCGATCCCGGTGTGGCCCGGATGTCATCCCTACGACATGATCCCCGTGCAGTTCAGCTGTCACGTCGAGCGCGACGGCGCGCTCGAGCATCGCGCGTGGCTGGCGGAGGGGCCGGAGGATCCGCGCCCCGAGTTCGCGCGGCGGCTGATCGCGGCGTGTGAAGGCGCCCGCACCGTGGTCGCGTACAACGCGCCATTCGAGCGCGGCTGCATCGCGGCGACCGCCCGCGCGCTGCCGGATCAGGCCGGCGCCCTCGACGCGCTCGCCGCGCGGCTCGCGGACCCGCTGCCGGTGGTGCGCGAACACGTCTACCATCCGGATTTTCGCGGCAGCTTCAGCCTGAAGAGCGTGCTGCCCGCGCTGGTCCCGGGGATGGACTACCTGGGACTCGAGATCGGCGACGGGACCGCCGCGAGCATCGTGCTCGAGCGACTGTTCTTCGAGCGCGACACCCTGGAGGCGCGCGAAGTCGAGCGGCTGCGTGGGGGACTCGAACGTTACTGCGCGATCGACACGCTCGGCATGGCGCGGCTGGTGGCGAGGCTGCGGGAAATCGCCGGCACGTCCTGACGCCGCGGGATCACGTCCGGCGGGCCCGCGATGCGCGCCCGCCGGACGCCGGACTCAGTGCGTGCGCCACCACTCGATCGCGATCGCGACCACCGCGCCGAGCAGCGCGATCGCTGCCACGATCAGCCACACCGTGCCGCCGCTCCGGCGTGCGGCGGGCGGGGGCGCGATGGGGCGGGTCGCCGGCGCCGTGACCAGCTTGAGATCGGGGGGACGCGCGACCGCGGCCTTCGCCTCGGACACCATGTTGCGAATCTCGGAGGGCGACAGCATGACGGTCGCGCCGTCGCTCGCCGGGACCGGGCGCCGCGGCACCGCCAGGTCGGGGCGCTCCTTCTCGATTTCGACATTGAGCGTGTACTTGCCCAGCTGGATCGCATCCCCGTCGCGCAACGCCGCGATCTGGACCGGCTGGTTGTTGAGAAACGTGCCGTTCGCGCTATCCAGGTCGCGCACACGGAACTCGCCGGCTCCGGCGCGCTCGATGCGGAGGTGCTGCCGCGAGACGCCGGGATTGTCCACGTAGATGTCGCAGTACGGATCGCGCCCCACGATGATCGCGTCCTGGTCGAACCGAAAACTCTGAACGGGCTGCCCCTTGAGCGAGAGGCGCAGCCGCAGCCCGCCAGCCGGGCTGGGACTCTGGTCCGCGGGGTGCGCGAACTCGGGCACCGAGGGCATGATTCCTCCAATCGGCGAAGCCGGCCGATCCGGGCTTCGACTCCCATCGGTTATCGGCCACCGCTGGCTCCAGGCTTGAGGGGGGATTCGCCGGCCCCTGCCCGCCAACCGGAGCCATTCGCGCGGTGCGCCGGGGCAACCCGCAGCCCGCGGACCCGCAAGTCCCGATGGGTGTGCGTCCCAAAATCGCGTCTGCCGCGTATGAACCGGCGTATGATGCCCTGCGGCCGCATGGCCGCGCCCGACCCCCACCCGCCGAGGATCCACCCATGAACCCCAGAAACCGGGTTGCCCGCGCGACGATCGCGCTCTGCCTCACCGCCCTGCTCCTCCCGGTGGCCGCGCACGCGGCGGCCACGCCCGGGGGCGGCGGCGCCCCGCGCACCGAGCCCAGGGTGCGCAAGCTGGTCAAGACCGACGCGGAGTGGCGGCGCATCCTCACGCCCGAACAGTTTCGCGTGCTGCGGGAGAAGGGCACCGAGATCGCGTTCACCGGTCGCTACTGGAATCAGCACGCGCCCGGGATCTATCGCTGCGCAGCTTGCCATCTCGAGGTGTTCGATTCGCGCACCAAGTTCGACTCCGGCACCGGCTGGCCGAGCTTCTGGGCGCCGGTCGCGGGTTCGCACGTGCTGGTCGGGCGGGACCTCAGCCTGGGGATGGAGCGCGACGAGCTGTCGTGCGCGCGCTGCGGCGGACACCTCGGTCACGTGTTCGACGACGGCCCCGCGCCCACCCACCTGCGCTATTGCATAAACTCGGTGTCGCTCGAATTCGTGCCCGCGAAATGACGCGGGTGCTCGCGCGGCGAGCCACCCCACCGGGCGCGCGCGGTCAGCGCAATCGCACCAGCTTCTGGCGCAGGATGCCGCCGCGACTCTCGAGCTGCGCGAAGTAGATTCCGCTCCCGAGCGGCGCGCCGGCATCCGAAGCGCCGTCCCACGGAATCGCGTGCGGCCCCGCCTCGAGGTCGCCGTCCGCGAGCGCGCGCACTCGCCGTCCCGCGCAGTCGAAGATCGTGAGCCGGGCGGGGCCGGCCGCGGGAAGCGTGAACCGCAGCACGGTGGAGGCGCGGAACGGATTGGGCGCGATCCGCGCGAACGCGAGCGGCGCGGCCGCCGCATCGCCCACCGCGGTGATGGGCGCGCTCACCGCTCGATACGCGTTCAGCTTGGGGCCGATCGGCAGGTTGTACGCCAGCGAGTCGCCCGTGCTCAAGATCCGCGCGATGGTCTGCTCCGGCGAAAACGCGGGGAAGTGATTCCGGACCAGACCGCACACCCCGGACGCGAGCGGGGCGGCGAACGAGGTGCCGTCGCCGAACATGTACGGGGTCTCGCCGTCCCAGCCGAACAAGTACAGGTAGAAGATCTGACTGAAGTCGTCGATCACGTAGTTTCGGCACAGGCATGAGAACATCGATGCGCCGGGCGCGCCCACGTCCACCCACGCGCCCCAGTTCGAAAAGTCCGCGCGCTGATCGTTGAAGTCGGTCGCGGCCACCGCCAAGACGCGATCGCACGCGGCCGGATAGGTAGGCGTGTCGCTGCCGTCGTTCCCCGCCGCGGCGACGCACAGCACGCCCGCCGAGTCCGCCATGTCCACCAGCGCCTGGAAGAACTCGGGCACGCCCGGATCGCCCGGGCCGCCGAAGCTCATGTTGAGCACCTTCACGTGCTGGTCGGCCGCGTACTCGAAAGCCGCCGCGATCGCCTCGGCGGTGATGTCGCCGACGTCATCCGTGACCTTGAGCGGCAGGATCCGGCAGTTCCATCCCGCGCCGGCGATGCCTTCCGCGTTGTTGGTGGCGGCGGCCGCAATCCCCGCGACGAACGTCCCGTGAAAGCCCTCGTCGATGCCGTATGCGTCGAACACCGGCGCGGGATTCGGATCGGCGTTCCCGAGCCCGAAGTCCCAGCCGTGGAGGTCGTCGATGAACCCGTTGCCGTCGTTGTCCACGTGGTCGCCCGGCACCTCGCCGGGATTCGTCCAGATCTTGCTCGCGAGATCGGGGTGCCCGAGATCTACGCCCGTGTCCATGATGCCGATCACCGTCGCGGGGCCGCCCTTCTCGAGATCCCACGCCTCGGGAAGGTCCACATCGACGTCACCCGGGTCCTGAATCGACCACTGATTGTCGAGGTACGTGTCGTTGGGCAGCGTCGCGAACACATGGAAGCGATAGTTGGGGCACACCGCGCGGAAGCGGCCGGTCGCGCGCAGCGCGTCGGCGGCCGCGCGCGGATCGAAGTCGGCGCGATCGCTCTCGAGCGCGAGAATGCTCGCGGCCCACTTGCCCGCCGGACGACCGACCCTGCGCGCGCGCGCGATGCCGAGCCTCGCGAGCGCCGAGCCGAGCGACGGCTCGCCGGCCTCGACCGGCTCGCCCTCCGCGAGCCGCAGCGGCAGATCGTCGCGCTGGACGACCAGCACCACGCCGGGCGCGAACCCCAGGCTCGCGGTGCGCGGCGGAGCGGGACGCGAGGACCGAAGGGCGCGCGCGCCCGCCGGGGTCGCGAGCAGCAGGCTGGCCATGAGAGCGAAACGGACGATCGGCATGCTCGGCGTCGTGCTCCGGGGGGTTCGAGTCGTGGTGCCGCGCATTCCCTATGGTATCGCCGCGATGCCGGCTCATCCCAAGGGAAATCCTTCGGCGGCCCGTTCGGCGCGTGCGATTCGCACGTTTCATCGTGGGCGCCGGGCGAAACGCCTTGCGGCGACTGCGCGCGCTGCTACAGTGTCGGCCGCTTCCGAACCGCTCGCGGGGAGCGGCGTGCAAACGGGGAGGGGCAGCTGGCATGACGCTCAATTGGAACTGGACGCTGATCGTCGCCGGCGCGCTGCTGGTGCTGGTCGAGGTTTCGCTCGGCGGATTCGCGGGATTCGACCTGGTGCTGATCGGCTCGGCGTTCGTGATCGGTGGCGCGCTCGGGCTGTGGCTCTCGAACCCGACGCTGGGCCTGATCGTCGCGAGCACGCTCTGCGTGCTCTACATCGCGATCGGCCGGCGCTGGGTGCGCGGCCGCATGCAGACCCGCTCCCAGCCCAGCAACGCCGACGCGTTGATCGGGCAGCAGGGCCTCGTCATGCACCGCGTGGCGCGGCACGCGCCGGGTCAGATCCGGGTGCGGGACGAAGTCTGGCGCGCGGAGCCGGCGCCCGGAACCGAAGGTCCGTTCGAGCCGGGCGCCGTGGTCACGGTGGCCGCGGTCGACGGCGTCACTCTTCAGGTGAGGTGATCGATGGCCGCTCAGCTCGGCTTCTTCCTGCTCGTCGTCGTCCTCTTCATCACGCTGGTCGCGCTCGCCCGCTCGGCGCGCACCGTGGCCCAGTACGAGAAGGGCCTGATCCTCCGCCTCGGCCGCTACCGCGCCACGGTGGGGTCCGGGCTCACGTTCCTGGTGCCGGTGATCGAGGACATGCTCAAGGTGGACATGCGTGAGCGCGTGATCAACGTCGAGCCGCAGAAGGTGATCACCAAGGACAACGTGTCGGTCACCGTCGACGCCGTGATCTACTACCGCATCAGCGATCCGGTGAAGGCCACCTTCGAGGTGCAGAACTTCGGCTACGCCGCCACCACGCTGGCGCAGACCAATCTCCGAAACCTGATCGGCGACAAGTCGCTCGACGAGACGCTCACCGCGCGCGACACCATCAACTCCAACCTGCGCAACGTGCTCGACGAGGCCACCAACACCTGGGGCGTCAAGGTCACGCGCGTCGAGGTGCAGAAGATCGATCCGCCGGCGGACATCACCGAGGCGATGTCGCGCCAGATGAAGGCGGAGCGCGACAAGCGCGCGAACATCCTCGAGGCCGAGGGCGTCAAGCAGGCGGCGATCCTCCAGGCCGAAGGCGTCAAGCAGTCCGAGATCCTCAAGGCCGAGGGCGACGCGCAGGCGCGCATCACCCGCGCGACCGCCGAGGCCAAGGCGATCGAGATGGTGTCGAACGCGGCCGAGAGCTTCTTCAAGGAACGCGCCGAGGTCAGCAAGCGCCTCGACGTGCTGAACAACGTCCTCGCGCAGCAGACCAAGTTCATCGTGCCGGCGGGGTCGGATCTCGTGAACGTGCTCGGGCTCGACGACCGGACCGTGATTCCGCTCAAGAAGTAACTCGCCGTGCCGCGTCCGATGCGCCGCGTGCTGCTCGCGCTGGCCGGGCTGCACGTGGCGCTGGTCGCCGCCGTCGTCGCGCTGCGCATCGGTTACCCGTACGAGCTCGAGTGGCTCGAAGGCCTGAGCCTGCACCAGGTCCAGCGACTCTCCGCCGGGCTGCCGCTCTACGTTCCTCCCTCGCTCGCGTTCATCCCAGTCAACTATCCGCCGCTCTACTTCGCGCTCGCCGCGGGCATGGCCCACCTGCTCGGCCCGGGGTTCCTGGCGCTGCGGCTGGTGTCGGCGCTCGCCGCGCTCTGCGGTCTCGCGCTGATCGCCGCGATCGTGTGGCGCGAGACGCGTGACGCGTTCGCCGCCGCCCTGGCGGCGGGCCTGTTCGCCGCCTCGTTCCACGCAGCAGGCGCGTTCCTCGACGTGGCGCGGCCCGACGCGCTCTACCTCGCCCTGCTGCTCGCCGGGGTCGCTGCGTTGCGCGCGGATGGCGGTCCGCGCTCGCGCGGCGCGGTGGCCGGCGCGTGCTTCGCGCTGGCGGCGCTCACCAAGCAGTCGGGCGTGGTCGCGATCGCGCCGCTCGTGATCGGGCAGCTGGGGTGGGACCGCAGGCGGTTCGCGTGGTGCGCGGGCACGCTGGTCGTGCTGCTCGGCGCGAGCACGGCGTGGCTGGATCGCGCATCGCACGGCTGGTTTCTGCACTACGTGCTCGACATCGCCAGGGCGCATCGGCCCGAACCCGGACGACTGGTGGCCTCCCTCGGCCACGATCTGCTCCCGTTGGGGCTCGCGCTCGCGATCGGGGCGCTCTACTTCTCGCCGGGCGGCGCACCGCGCCGCGGTGGCCGCGCGTTCTTCGGGCTGCTCGCGCTCGGCATGATCGGGAGCTCGGCCGCGCTCCGCTCCTACCGCGGCGGGTTCACGAACGTGCTGCTCACCGCCACCGCGAGCATCGCGCTGCTGTTCGGCCTCGGCCTCCACGCCGCGATCGACCGGGCGCGGGGAGCCCCCGCTGCAGCGCGCCGGCGCGGGGGCTCCGCCATCGCGCTGGCCGCCATCGCTCAGCTCGCGTTGCTGGCGTGGGATCCGCGCGCGCAGATCCCGAGCCGGGCCGACCGCGCCGCCGGCGATGACGCGGTGCGGCGCCTGCGGGCGATGCCCGGCGCGGTGCTGGTGCCGAGTCATCCCTACCTGCTCGCGCTCGCCGGGCGTCCGATGCACGTCCACGAGATGGCGTTCACCGACGCGGTTCCGGGTCGGGCGGGGGTCATCGAGTCGAGCCTGATGCTGGCCTGGCGGGATTCGATCGCGAGGCGGGCGTGGAGCGTGATCGTGCTGGACTCGCCCGATCCCGCCTGGCTGATCGATCCGATCCGGCGCGCCTACCGGCCGCAGGGGAGCGTGATGCGCGACGGGTCGAGCTTCTTCACGGTGACGGGCGCGCGCACGCGGCCGGATCGGATCTGGGTTCCCGACACCCTCGCCACGCCGTAACGCGGCGCGTTCGGGTGCCGGAGCGGCGCGTCAGCCCCCGCCCAGCGCCCTTCGCACCTCGGCCGCCGCGATCGCGCCCTGTCCCATCGCGACCGCGATCGCGAGCAGCGGCGGTCGCGTCACGTCGCCCGCCGCCCACACGCGCGGCTGCGACGTCGCGAGCCGCGCGTCCACCAGCAGAAATCCATCGGCGTCGTGCTCGAGTGTCGCGCGGCACCATTCCGTGTTGGGGATCACCCCCGCCTTGATGATCAGCCCGGCCGCGGCCCGCTCCTCGACGCCGTGCGGCCCATCGAGCCGCACCGCGCGCAGTTCGTGCTCCCCGAGTGCCGCGACCACCCGGGTGCGCTCGCGCAGCGTGATGCGGGGCTCGCTCTCGGCCCGGGCGCGGAACTCGCCGCGCGCGCGCGGCAGGCCCCGCACCGCGAGCGTCACCGTGCACCCCACCGCCGCCAGCAGCAGCGCGTTCTCGAAAGCTCCATCCCCGCCACCCGCCACCACGACGTGTTGCCCCGCGAAGCGCATGCGATCCCGGGTCGCGGAATACGAGACGCCGCGGCCTTCGAGCGCGAGCTCGCCTGGCACGTCGAGATGGCGGCGGCGGACCCCGGTCGCGATCAGCACCGCGTCGGTCTCGAGCCGCTCGCCGGATGAGGTCATCACCGCCGGGCCCGCGCCCCCGAGCGCCGTGGGCTCGAGCGTCACCGCGACCGAGTCCAACCGCAGCGGAATGCGCGCCGCCTCGAGCTGACGCGCGAAGGCGGTCGCGATCGCGGGCCCGTCCCCCGCCGGCACGCCCGCGAGATCGGCGGGATGAAAATGCACGTGGTGGAGCTGACCGCCCGGACGCGGCGCGCTCTCGATCAGCTCGGGATCGAGATCCAGGGTCCGCGCCCAGAGCGCGGCCGAAACGCCGGCCGGCCCCGCGCCCACGATCAGGAGCGATCGCGCCACGGCGCGCCGCCCCCTTCGCCCACCCGCTCCGCGACCTCCCAGAAGGTGCGCGGCACGAGCGGCGGCAGGCCGTGACGCGCGGCCAGCCGCACGAGGCACGCGAGCCGCTCCTCCGAGAGGACCGCTGACGCATTTCCCGAATCGCGCATGCGCACCTCGACCGTCACGCCCGGCACCCGCCGCGGAATCGACTCGCGCGCGGCGCGCAGCAGGAAGTCCCAGTCCTCGGAATAGCGAAAGGCCGTATCGAATCCCCCGAGCCGCTCGAAGAACGCGGCGCGCACCGCGCAGCTGCTGGGTGGAATGAAATCGTCACGCCGCATGATCTCAGGATCCCAGTCACGCGCGATCACGCGGCGATCCAGATCGAGGCGCGCGCCCGCGTCGTCCACCCGCTCACGCACGATCGCGCAGTCGCGGTACGCGACGTCCACCGCCGGATCGCGCAGCGCTCCCGCCAATCCCTCGAGGTGGTCGGGCAGCCAGCGGTCATCGTCGTCGAGAAACGCCAGCGCCTCGCCTCGCGCGCCGTGTGCCACCCGATTGCGCGCACGCGCCGCCTGGCCATCGTGCACGGTCGTCACGCTGAACGGGAGCCCGCCGAGCGCGTCGAGCGCCTCGTCGACCGCGCTCGCGCCGTCGTTCCCGATTCGCACCTCGAGCGGGGAACGGGTCTGGCGCGCGATGCTGGCGAGCGCGTCCCGAAGCAGCCGCGGCCGGTCGCGGGTCACGACCACGGCGGTCACGGCCGGCGCCGCGGCGTTCATGGCTGGGCGGCGGGTGCGCTCATGCGCGCGCGCCGCCGCGCAACGCTTCCGACCAGCGCGGATCGGTCAGCGCGCCGCGCACCACTCGCGTTTCGACCAGGCCCGGAGTGCGAATCCCGCGCATTTCCATGCACAGATGGCGCGCCTCGATCAGCACCGCGACCCCGAGCGGGGCGACGATCCGCTCGAGATGGTCAGCGACCTGCGCGGCGAGCCGCTCCTGCAGTTGGGGGCGCCGCGCGTAGTGGTGGAGCAGGCGCGCCGCCCCGCTGATGCCGAGGATGCGGTCGTTTGGAACGTAGGCAATGGTGGCGCGGCCGAAGAACGGCACGAAGTGGTGCACGCACAGCGAGTGGAACGGCAGGTCGCGCACCGCGACCAGCTGGTCGCCCCCCGCCGCGTGAGGGAACACCGCGAGCTCTGGCGCCTGCGCGGGATCGAGCCCGCTGAAGATCTCGGCGTAGAGATCGGCGACCCGGGCGGGAGTTTCAACGAGGTCCGGCTCGGACGCCGGATCGAGTCCCAGCGCACGGATCAGGTCCGAGACCGCGCGCGCGACCGCGGCGGGGTCGCGGGCCGGAGGCATTCCGCCCACCAGCACCTCCCGGAAAAATGGCGGGGCCGGCGATGGGCCGGCCCCGCAAGATGGAGCGGAAGACGGGATTTGAACCCGCGACATCCACCTTGGCAAGGTGGCGCTCTACCGGTCTGAGCTACTTCCGCGAGAATCGAAGCGCGGGCGAATATAGCGACGGGATCGGGAGGGCGTCAAGGCGCGCGGGGTGCCGGCGTGAGTCGCTCCGCCGCGCGCCGGATCGAGATGGGCCCGCCTCCGGGATCGCGGGCGCCGCGCGTCGATCCGGCGTCTACGGCGCGGACGCCGGGGCCGGAGCGGCGGGGGCCGCGGGGTCGAGCACGGTGCCGGGCCGCCCGGTCGGCGGCAGCACGCGGGCGCGGCGCCGGATCACTCGAGTGCCGACGCGGGTCGTGCTCCCCAGGTCGGTGCCGAACGTCTGATCGAGCATCGGCGAGAGCACGCCGGTTTCGTCCGAGGATAGCCCGTCCACGCTCAGCGAAGCTGGGGCGACGTCACTGGGTCCGCCCCGCGCCTGGTACACCACCACGCCCCCCAGCGGCGTGGTGCCGGACCAGCGGTCGAGGTATGGCCCGCCCCAGGTGCCGCTCGCATAGGCCGGCGCGTAGCACAGCCCGGGATCGCCGCCGCGCTTCGACCAGGGCGGCAGGCCGCCGCAGTCGGCTTCGAAGCGGATCAACGCGAGCCGGATCTGCGTCAGCTCCTGGATGGTCGCGGCCGCCTTCGCGCGCAGGATCTCGCGCCGGTACGCAGCAACCGAAAACGTGACGAGGACCCCGACGATCACGAGCACCGCGCAGAGTTCGAGCAGCGAGAATCCTCGCGGGCGCGCGCACCGCTCCCATGCAACCGATCGCATCCGGGTCCCTTCTCCGAGGCGGGTCACCACAGGTCATCGGCACCCCGGCCAGCCCGCTTGAGCGTCGTGCACCTGGCGCGCCCCGCCTCGGCTATAGTCCCGTGCATGCCACTCCTCGTGCAAAAGTTCGGCGGCACCTCGGTCGATGGCCCCGATCGGATTCGCGCGGTCGCGCGCAGCGTGGCGGACGCGCGCCGCGCGGGGAATCGCGTGGTGGTCGTGGTGTCGGCGATGGGTCAGACCACCGACGAGCTGCTCTCGCTCGCGCACCGCGTGTCCCCGCATCCCAGCCGCCGCGAGCTCGACATGCTGCTCACCACCGGCGAGCGCGTCTCGATGGCGCTGCTCGCGATGGCGCTCCACGATCTCGGGGTCGAGGCGATCTCGTTCACGGGCTCCCAGAGCGGCATTCTCACCGACGGCACGCACAACGCGGCGCGGATCGTCGCGGTGCGCCCCGAGCGCATTCGCCAGGAGCTCGACCGCGGACGGGTGGTGATCGTCGCGGGATTCCAGGGCGTGAACCCCGAGACCCGGGAGATCACGACGCTCGGCCGCGGCGGATCCGACACGACGGCGGTCGCGCTCGCCTCGGCGCTCGGCCCCGGCCGCTGCGAGATCCGCACCGACGTGCCCGGGGTGCTCACCGCGGATCCGCGCGTGGTTCCGGCGGCGCGCGTGATTCCCCGCATTTCTTACCGCGCGTGCTCGACGCTCGCGCATCTGGGCGGACAGGTGCTCCACGCACGCTGCGTGGACCTGGCCGCCTCCCACCACGTGCCGCTCACGGTGCGATCGTCGTTCGACGAAGCGCCAGGCACCACGATCACGGAGGACGACATGGAGGGCGCACGGATCGAAGCGGTCGCGCACCGCACCGGCTGCTCGATCGCGATCGCGGAGGGCAACGCCGGCGGCCGCGGCGAGGCGCGCGATCTGATCGCATCGGTGGGCGAGGCTCACCCCGAGCTCGAGCTGGTCGCTCATGAACAGTCTGGCGACACGCACGGGGTGATCGTCTGGATCGGCGAGCAGGCCGATGTCGTTTCCCTCGCGGAACACTTTCGCGCCCTGAAGGGCCCGGGAGGCGAGTGGAAGCTGGCCGCCGAGCACGGCGCGGCCTTCGTGTCGCTGGTGGGCCTCGGGCTCGGCGCGCGCGAGGCGGTGCGCGCCGAGGAGGCGCTCGAGCGCGCGGGTGTCGCCCTGATCGCGCTGCGCACCACGCCCACGGCGCTCATCCTGCGCGTGAGCGCGGATCACTGCGCGGCCGCGGTGCGCGCGCTCCACGCGGCCTTCATCGAGCGCGAACCGCCCGCCGGGTGACCCCGGCGACTGCCCGGGCCGCGCGCCCGCCCGGCCGGCGGGGGCGCGCGCCGCGGCCGGTCCGTTCGTTGACAGTCCATCGCGGCCCCGTCTACGATTGATGCGTCCTCCGACCCATTTACCCCCCGCGCACCCGCCACAGGAGCCCGCTCTGCTCTCCCCCGGGTCCACTGCCGCCTCGTCCCCAGGCACCGCGATCCCCGACGAAATTCCGCTGTTCTTCGAGTGCGAAGGCCGGCCGCTCTACGCGGTCCATCACGCGCCCGGTCGCGCCCGGCCCGGCGCACCGGTCGTGGTTCACTGCCACGGACTGGGCGTCGAGCAGATCACCGCCTATCGCGCCGAAGTGCTATGTGCGCGCGCGCTCGCGGCGGCCGGCTTTCCCGTTTTTCGTTACCACGCGCGCGGTCACGGCGACTCGGGCGGCGACTTCGCGGCGGTGACGCTCGCGAGCCTCGCCGACGATGCGCTCGGCGCCGCTGCCGAGGCGCGGCGCCGCTCCGGGGCCGAGAGCGTCGTGTGGCTCGGCGTGCGCTTCGGCGCGCTGGTGGCGGCCGAGGCGATCGCGCGCGGCGCGCGCACCGCGGCGCTCGCCCTCTGGGAGCCGGTGCACCGGCCACCCGACTATTTTCGCGGGCTGCTCCGCGGCATGCTGTTCTCGCAGGTCGCGGCCGGACACGCCCCCGACGCCACCGTTGACCAGTTGCTCGAGCGGCTCGCGGAGGCGGGCCGGGTGGACGTGCACGGGTACTACCTGCACCGAACCGTCTTCGATTCCGCGCGCGACGCCGATCTGGGGAGCATGCTCGAGTCGTTCCGCGGCCCCACCCTGATCGCGCAGATCGCGGCGCGGCCGCGGCTTTCGCCCGCCCACGCCGCGCTCGCGACGGCGCTCGAGCAGCGGGGCGCGACGGTCGATACGATGTGCGTGAACGAAGAGCCGGGCTGGCACTTCATCTCGAATCCGGCCTGGGAATGTCCCGCGCTCGCCCTGCGCATGAGGAATTGGCTCGATGCCCTGGCTTGAGACGGCGAGCGACGTGGATCGCGCGCGCGCCGAGCGTCCGGTCGTGATTCCGACCCCGCTCGGGCGGCTGTTCGGCATCTTCACCCCTCCCGCTCCCGGCGCCGGGGCGCCAGGGCCGTGCGTGGTGCTCTTCACGCGCCCCCGCTCCCACCGCAATCGCATGTGGGTGGAGGGCGCGCGGCGCCTCGCGGCGCGCGGCTTCGCAGCGTTCCGTTTCGACTATCACGGCGCGGGCGACAGCGAGGGCGCGAGCGGGTTCCTGGATCCCAACCGGCCCTATCGCGATGACGCCGTCGCCGTGCTGCGCGAATTGCGCGAACGCCACGGGCAGACCCGATTCGTGCTGGTCGGAAGCTGCTTCGATGCGCGCACCGCGCTCGCCGCGTTCGCCGACGAGGCCGACGCGATCGCGGGAATGGTGTTCATCGCCGCCCCGGTGATGCCGCTCGAGGATCAGACCCGCGTGGATGCCGACCGCAAGAGCTGGGCGCACCTGGTGCGCGCGCTCGGCAACCGCGAGAACTGGCAGTCGCTGGGGAGCGCGGAGCGCTGGCGCTACATGGCCACCGTGGTGTCGCGCGTCGCGAGGAAGACGGTGCGCGGCCCGGCCGAGCCGGAGGCCCCGCCGCTCGCGCCGAGCTTCATGGAGCACTTCGCGGCGCTGGTGCGCTCGCGGGCGCGCGCGCTCTTCCTCTATGGCGACGACGACGCCGAGTACCAGACCTTTCAGGTGGCCGAGCGCACCGTGTTCGCCGACCTCGATCCCGCCTCCCGGCGGCGATTCGAGATCGAGGTGTGGCCGGGCCGCGTGCACGGATTCCTCGAGATGACGCGCTCGCGCGAGACGCTGGATCGAACGCTGCGCTGGATCGAAGCGCTCGACCGACCGGCGGGCACGAGCGCGGCGGCGCAGGGCGGGGCAACGGAGGCGGCGTGGACCTCGAACTGAGCCCCGAACAGCGCGAGTTGTACGACGCCGTGCTGGAGTTCGCGCGCGCGGAGCTGAATCACGATCTCGAGGGGCGCGATCGCGACGCCTGCTTCCCGCGCGAGTGCTGGCAGAAGTGCGCGGAGTTCGGATTGCTCGGGCTGCCGATCCCGCCCGAGTACGGCGGGCAGGGCCAGGACCTGCTCACCACCACCATCGCGATGGAAGCGCTGGGGCGCGGCTGCCGCGACAACGGGCTGGTGTTCAGCCTCAACGCGCAGATGTGGGCGTGCCAGATGCCCATCCTCCATTTCGGCACCGAAGAGCAGAAACGCGCGTGGCTGCCGCGACTGGTGTCCGGCGCGGCGATCGCAGCGCACGCCATCACGGAGCCCGGCGCCGGTTCCGACGTGTTCTCGCTCTCGAGCCGCGCGGTGCGCGTGGGCGACGGCTATCGCCTCGACGGCACCAAGACCTTCTCGACCAACGCGCCGGTGGCGGAGCTCGCGGTCGCCTTCGCATACCTCGACCGATCGGCGGAAACCAGGGCGCCGGCGCTCACCGCGTTCCTCGTCCCGCGGGGAACCCCAGGCCTCAGCTTCAGCAAGCCGATCGAGAAGATGGGGCTGCGCACCTCCCCGATGGGCGAGGTGACGTTCGACGGCTGCGTGGTATCCGCCGCGCAGCGGCTGGGGCCGGAGGGCGCGGGCATGGCGATCTTCAACGCCGCGATGGAATGGGAACGCGCGTGCATCTTCGCAGGGCACCTCGGCGCGATGGAGCGCCTGCTCGAGGATTGCGTCGCTTACGCGCGCCAGCGGCGGCAGTTCGGCCAGCCGATCGCGAAGTTCGAATCGGTCGCCTCGCGCATCGCCGACATGAAGGTGTCGATCGAGGCCGGGCGATACCTGCTCTACCGCGTGGGCGTGCTCAAGCAGCAGGGCAAGAGCGCGGTGCTCGAAGCGGCGATGGCGAAGCTGTTCGTGAGCGAGGCGCACACCCGGGCCGCGCTCGACGCGCTCCAGATTCACGGCGGCTACGGCTACATGAAGGAGTACCCGATCGAGCGGGAGGTGCGCGACGCGCTGTCGGGCACGCTCTACTCCGGCACCTCGGAGATGCAGCGCAAGATCATCGCGCGCTGCCTGGGGCTGTAGTCGTGGCCACGCTGCTGCCGCAACTGGTGAGCGCATCCGCTGCGCGTTTCGGCGGGCGCCCGGCGGTGGTGATGGACGGCCGCCGCCTCGACTACGCGGCGCTCGAGGCCCTCTCGAACCGTTTCGCGCATTCGCTCGCCGCGCACGGCGTGCGCCGCGGCGACCGCGTGGCGCTGTGGCTACCGCGCTCCCCCGAGGCGATCGTCGCGCTCTACGGCGTGATGAAGGTGGGAGCGGCCTACGTGCCGGTCGATCCCGCGGCCCCGCCCGCGCGCCTCGCCTACATCGCCCGCGACTGCGCGGTGGCGGGGCTCGTCACCGTCGCCGCGCGCGCCGCGGCGCTCGACGAGGCGTTCGCCTCCGGCGCGCCGATGCGCGCGCTGTGGTTTGCCGACGAGAAGCCCGCCGCCCCCGCCCCCGTGGCCGGGTTGCCGGGCGTGGCCTGGGCCGAGGTCCTGAGCGAGACCGAAGCCGGCTACCCGAGCCCCGCGCTCACGGACGATCTGGCGTACATCCTCTACACCTCCGGCTCGACCGGCGAGCCCAAGGGCGTGATGCTCTCGCACCGCAATGCCCTCGCGTTCGTCGAGTGGGCCGGCGACACGTTCGCGGTCACTCACGAGGACCGGCTCGCGAATCACGCGCCGTTCCACTTCGACCTCTCGACCTTCGACCTGTTCTCGGGCGCGCGCGCCGGAGCCGCCGTGTATCCGCTCTCGCCGCGCATCGCTTCGTTCCCGGCGGCGGTCGCGAAGCAGTGGACGGCGGACCGGCTCACGGTGTGGTACGCCACCCCCAGCACGCTGGTGCTCATGCTCACGCGCGGCGGCCTCGCCGATCTCGACCTCTCCGCGCTGCGGGTGCTGCTGTTCGCGGGCGAGGTGTTCCCGGTCAAGTACCTGCGCGAGATCATGCGGCTCGCGCCGCAGGCGCGCTTCGCGAACCTCTACGGGCCGACCGAGAGCAACGTGTGCACCTGGGTCGAGGTCGAGGGCCCGCCCGCCGACGACACGCCGCTGCCGATCGGCCGCGCGTGCCCGTATGACGAGACGCTGGTGCTCGACGAATCGATGCGGCCGGTGCCGGAGGGCGGCGTCGGCGAGCTGTGGGTGCGCGGCGCTTCGGTGATGCACGGCTACTGGGGCCGCCCCGAGCGCACCGCGCTCGCGCTCCAGCCGGTCGAGATCGCGCCCGGAATCCGAGACCTCGCCTATCGCACCGGCGACCTGGTGCGGCAACGCCCCGACGGCCAGCTCGAATTTCTCGGACGGCGCGACCATCAGGTGAAGACGCGCGGCTATCGCGTCGAGCTGGGCGAGATCGAGACGGTGCTGCAGCGCCATCCCGCCGTGAGCGAGGTGGTGGTGGTGGCGGTGCCGGACGAGGAGATCACGCACCGGCTCCACGCGGTGGTCGTGACGAAACGCGGCGCCACGCTCGACGAAGGCACCGTCAAGCGCCACTGCGCGGAGACGCTGCCGCGCTACATGGTACCGGAGACCATCGAGTTTCGCGGCGAGCTGCCGCGCACCAGCAGCGGCAAGATCGATCGGCGCGCGCTCAGCGAGCCGCGCCCGTCGTGATTCCAAACCTTGGGAGATCCTCCCGATGAGCCCGAGCGCCACCGAAGCCGCGGTCCGTGAGTTCCTGCTGTCGGAAGTGTTCTACGATCGTGACCTCCAGGACCTGAAGCCCGAAGAATCGCTCATCGAGCGCGGCCTGCTCGATTCGCTATCGATCCTGAAGATCGTGACGTTCTGCGAGGAGCACTTCGGCATCGCGATTCCCGACGCCGAGGTGCTGCCCGACCACTTCGAGAGCGTGCGCTCGATCGGCGCGCTGGTGGATCGGGTGCGGGGAACGGGCTAGCGGCGCGAGGCCTACCGGCCGAACAGCCTCAGGATGCCGATCGACATCTGCGGCAGGTACGTGATCATGAGCACTCCGGCGCCGAGAATGATGAGGAACGGCACCACGTGGCGGTAGAGCTCCGGCAACGGCTTCTTGAAGCGCGAAGCCGACAGGAACAGGTTGAGGCCCACCGGCGGGAACAGAAAGCCGAGCTCCAGGTTCGCGAGGAAGACGATCCCGAGGTGGATGGGATTGATGCCGAACGCGGCCCCGATCGGCGCCACCAGCGGCGCGAGGATCACGATCGCGGAGTAGATCTCCAGCACGCTGCCGAGCACGAGCAGCACGACGTTGAGGATCAGCAGGAACACGTGCGGCGACGTGATGTGAGTCTTCACCGCCGACAGCAGCGCGGATGGGATCTGGGCATCGACGAGCCAGCTGGTCAGGCCGAGGGCGCTCGACAGCAGGATGAGCACGGCCCCGCACAGGACGCCCGCCTTGAGGAGCACCCCCGGCAGGCGCCGCACGGGGTGGATGTCGCGCATGATGAAGCACTCGACCACGATCGCGTAGGCGAACGCCACCGCCGCGGCCTCGACCATCGTCGCGAGGCCGGTGCTGAACAACACGATGACCAGGATCGGCACGGACAGCTCCCACTTCGCGCCCCAGCCCGCGAGGAGGGTTTCACGGAATGAGAATGCCTGTCGCGGTGTCTTCGCCTTCCGCCCGGCTCGCATTCCATACAACGCGACGATCACGACCAGCAGCGTCCCCGGCACGAGCCCGGCGAGGTACAGCGAATCGGCCGGAACGTTGGCGACGATCGCATAGAGGATGACGGGTAGGCTGGGCGGAAAGAGCAGGCCCAGACTCCCCGATGCGGTCACGAGGCCCAGCGAGAATCCCTCCGGATAGCCGTCCTCGAGCAGGATCGGATAGAGCAGGCCCCCGAGCGCCATGATCGTGACGCCGGAGCCGCCGGTGAAGGTGGTGAACAGGGCGCACACGGCCGCCACCAGGACCGCGACCCCGCCCGGCATCCAGCCGAACAGCGCGCGAAAGAAACGCACGAGCCGCTGCGACGCGTTCGACTCCGCCAGGACGTAGCCGCAGGCCGTGAGCAGGGGAATGGCCGGAAGCGTTGGCGAGACCATCAGCCGATAGATCTCCGCCGTCACCGCCGAGACCGGCACGCCGTCCTTGAAGAACAGCACGATGGCGACCCCGCCCATCGCGAGAAACACCGGGGCGCCGACCAGGGCGGCGAGGACGATCACGGCGAGGAGCGGCAGGTAGAGCGCATGTCCCGCCGAGGGAATGATCCCCACGCCGAAGGCGATCGCCATCGCGCCGAAGGCCACCGCGCGTCCCCGCCAGCGCTCCGAAGCGCCCCACGCAATGCGCACCGCGATCAGCGCCAGCGCCACCGGCATGATGCATTCGCTCGCCCAGGCGGGAATGCCGATCGAAAGCATCTGGCCCTGCTGGCGGTCGGCGGCCACCACGCCGAACGCGGAATAGGCGAGCACGGCGCAGACCGCGGCGGCCACCGAAGACGAGAAGAGCCGGGCGGCGTTCCGAACCTTCGCCGCGCCAATCGCCTCGGCGGTCGAGAGCGTGAGGTGCTTGCCCTCGCGCGTCGCGAGCAGGCCGCCGACGAACGCGAGCCACAGCGTGAGCTGGGCGCGATAGGTTTCAGCGCCCGGGACGAAGAAGCCTCCGAGCGGCCGGCCGATCGCGTCGATCAGCGGCAGGATCATGGAGAGCAGGAACGCCGCGACCAGCACTCCGCCCTCGACCCGGTGCAGGGCGGTTGCCACGCGTCCCCGTCGAGGCTGTGGATCTTCGGGTGTCATGAAGGGCGCAGGTTACATTGTTCGGGCCCCGCTCGACTACCGCCGCGGCGGCCCGGTCGGCCTTGCCGCGCCGGTCGGCACTGGGAACCGACCGGTTCCCGGTGTAGGTTATGCGGCCGCGCGCGGTGCGAGGGGGAGGCCGGGGCTGCCGGCTGTTCCGGGAATGCGTCCGATGAGCCGCGCGCCGCTCGATCGGGGGTGGAGCTCGTGGCGCGTTTCCGAAGATCGATCTCGTGGCGATGAGCGGAGTCGAGGCGGGCGACGCACCGGCCACGCGTCCCGCGCCGGCCGACTGGAGGGCGCGCGCCCCGTGGATCGGGATCGTGGCCGTCGCGCTGCTCGCACGCCTCGCGTTCGTGGCGATCTCGCCGCCGCGCATCCTGTGGGCGGACGGGGTCGAGTACGAGCAGATCGGCCGCTCGCTGGTCGAGCACGGTAGCTATGGGCTGCAGACGCTGCGGGCCCCTGGCTACCCCACCCTGATCGCCGCGGTGTACGCGGTGTTCGGCCGGAATCTGCTGGCGCTGCGCCTCACGGAGGCCGTGCTCGGCGCGCTCGCGGTGGGACTGATGGGCGGGATCGGGGCGCGGGCCTTCGGACGCACGGCCGGACTGATTTGCGGCGGCTTCGCCGCGCTCCACCCGGTGCTGGCGTTTCTCCCGTCGACGCAGTACTCGGAGAACACCCTGCTGGTGGCGACGGCGCTCGCCTTCGGCGCGCTGTTCGCGGCCTGGCGGCGCGGCGGACTGTGGCGCTGGGCCGCGGGTGGCCTGTGGTTCGGCGTCGCGACGCTGATCCGCCCCAACGCGGTGATGATGGTGCCGGGACTCGCGGCCGGGCTCGCGCTCGCCATGCGACGCGAGCGGCGCGCCTGGCTCGGGCCGGCGCTGGTGTGCGCGGCCGCCTTCGCGCTGACGCTGGCGCCGTGGACGCTGCGCAATCATCGGGTGTTCGGGCAGTGGTACTTCGTCGCCACGGGCGGCGGGCGCGCGTTCTGGCTGGGCAACAGCCCGGGGGCCAGGACCGAGACGCGCATCATGCCGAAGTTCGACTCGAGGACGGCCGCGACCGTCGATCGGCTCCCGAACGAGCCCGCCCGCGAACGATTCCTCTACCACGAAGGCTTGCGCTTCATGCGCGAAAATCCCGGCCGGGCGGCGCAGCTCTACGTCGGCGAGCTCGGGATTCTGTTCGCGCTGTGGCCGGAGACCCACACGCAGCTGTACGTCAATCCGTGGAGCCGGGCGGCTCAGGGACTCGCGAGCGTTATCATCTTCGCCGGCGCGCTGATGGCGCTGGCCCGCATCGCGAAGGTCCCGGCGCTGTGGCCGCTGGCCGGCGCGCTCGCGACCTACTCCCTCGGCGGCGCCTTCTTCTATTCCGCCATGCGGTATCGGCTGGCGGTCGAGCCCTGCCTGCTGTGGATGGCCGGGTTCGGCTGGGCGTGGGTGCTGTCGCGCTGGGCCCGGGCCCCGCGGTGACCGCTCCGCGCGCGATCCCGCGCGCGCTCGTCGCGGTGCTCGCGGTCGCGGTGCTCGCGCGGATCTGGGGCATTCACTACGGGCTGCCGTGGCTCTTCTACTTTCACGACGAGCCTCAAGTCGTGCTGCGCGCGCTGCGGATGGGGAGCGGCGACCTGAATCCCCACTTCTTCATCTGGCCCGGCACGCTGCTCCTCTACCTCGCGCTCGCGGCGTACGCCGCGCTCTACGTGGCCGGATTCGCGGCGGGCTGGTGGCGCGGAAAGCAGGCATTCGCCGCGGCCTACTTCCGCGATCCGTCCGCCTTCTACCTGCTCGCGCGCTTCGAGAGCGTGGCGCTGGGGACGTGGACGGTGTGGCTGGCGTTCGCGCTGGGGAGGGCGGCGTATTCGGTCCCGGTCGGCGTGGCCGCGGCGGCGGGGCTCGCGCTCAACGCGATGCACGCACACTACTCACACCTCGCCCATCCCGTGACGGCGATGACCGCCTTCACGGTCTTCGGGCTCTGGATGGCGCTGCGCGTGGCGAAGGAAGGAGCGCCGCGCGATCTCTACGTTGGCGCGATCGCGGCCGGGATCGGCATGTCGGCCCAATATCACGCCGCGCTGCTGGGCGTGCCGCTCGCGATCGCGGTGCTCTACCGCGCGCTCGATCCCCGGCCCGCGGGTGGGGCCCGCTGGCTGCGGCACGGGCTGCTCGCGGCGGGCCTCGCCGCCGCCACGTTCCTGGTGCTGTGCCCATACGTCGTGCTGGATTTCCGCACGTTCCGCGCCGACCTCAGCTGGATGGCCGCCAAGGCGGAGGGCCGGCTCGCGGGCGTCACGCAGGGCATCCCCGAGGGGATCGTGGCCTTTTACTATCGGTGCCTGCTGCCGGCGCTCCACGTGCCGCTCGCGGTGGCCGCTGCGCTGGGCGCCGGCCTCGCGCTGGTCCGGCGGCGGCGCGCCGACGTGCTGCTGCTGGCCTTCGCCGCAGCTTACGTGCTGGCCGCGAGCCGCGTGAGCGTCCTCAACGACCGCTATGCCATCCCGCTGGTCCCGGTCGCCATGCTGCTGGTGGCGCGCGGCGCGTCCGAGCTGCTCGCGCGCGTCCGGCTCGGCGAATCCGCGCACGCGTGGGCGGTGCCGGCGTGCGTGCTCGCGCTGTGTCTGCCAAGCGCGCTCGAGCTGGTCGAGACCGATCTCACGATGACGCGCGACGACACCCGCATCGAGGCGAAGCGCTGGTTCGAGTCCCACGCCGCGCCAGACGACCGTGTGGTGATCGACATGACGCGCTTCTGGAACAGCGCGAGCCCCCCACTCTCGGAGAATCGCGCGCGCCTCGAGGAGCGGCTCGCCGAGGTCGGCCGCGGACTGGCCGGCGCCGGCCACAGCGCGGTTTACGCCGAGTACTACCGGTTCCAGCTCGAACATCCGCGCAGGCCGGCCTATTACCTGTGGAGCACCGCCATGGGAGACTCCGCGCGGTCGCCCGCCGAGTACCGGCGGGATGGATTCCGCTGGGCGATCGTGAGTGAGGACGCCGTGCACCTCCAGCAGGCACGCGCCGCGCGCGGGGATTCGAGCGGGCTCGCGTACTATCTCGCGCTCGAACGCGAAGCGCCGCTGGCCGCGGAGTTCCGCCCCGTGCGCTGGCTGCGGCGCGGGCCGGTCATTCGAGTGTTCCGGCTGGACGGCTCGCCCGCGACGGCGCCGTGAGCCACGCGGCGTGCGCGGAGTCCCGCGAATCGCGGGGCGCTCAGCGCGCTCCGGGGCGCGGGTCGATCTCGAGCATCTCGCGCACGGATTCGAGCGACGGCACCCTGCCCGAGGCCACCCGCTCCCGCGCCTCGGCGTAGAGACGATCGTAGCCGTCGGCGCTCACCCTCCACGAGAAGTCGCGCGCCATGCCACGCGCCTGGAGCGCCCTCCACAGCATCGGCTGGCGATGGATGGAGAGCGCCTTGCGCAACGCGGTCACCAGCTCCGCGCCTTCATAGCGCTGGAACAGGAACCCGGTTCCCAGCCCCGCGATCGGATCGAATTCCTCGACCGTGTCCGCGAGCCCGCCCACCGCGCGCACCACCGGCACCGTGCCGTAGCGCAGGCTGTACATCTGGTTCAGCCCGCACGGCTCGTAGCGCGAGGGCATGAGGTAGAGATCGCATCCCGCTTCGATCAGGTGGGCGAAGCGCTCGTCGTGGCCGGCCCGGTAGTAGACGCGGCCCGGGTGCTGGCGCGCGAGCCGCCGCATGAGCGTCTGGTAATTGGGCTGCCCGGACCCGAGCACCACGAACCGCGCGTCGAGCTTCATCAATTCGGCCTCGGCCTGGGAGATGAGGTCCAGACCCTTCTGCTCGGCGAGCCGCGACACCATCCCGACCAGCGACCAGTCGGGATCGACGGCGAACCCGCACTCCGCGATCAGCGCATCGCGATTCACCCGCTTGCCCTCGAGGTGCGCCGCGTCGTAACGGCGCGGCAGGTGCGGATCGCGCGCCGGATCCCATTCCACGTCGTCGATCCCGTTCAGCAGGCCGCGCAGGTCGGCGCCGCGACGGGCGAGGACGCCTTCGAGACCGAATCCGAACTCGCCGTTGGTCTGGATCTCGCGCGCGTAACGCGGGCTCACGGTGCTGAGCAGGTCGGCGAACGAAAGCCCGACCTTCATGTCGTTCACCCGGCCCCAGTACTCGAACGGACTCGATGGGTAGAACAGCTCGCCGCCGAAGCCGGCGAGCGCCAGCACCCACGAGTCGTGGATGCCCTGATAACCCAGATTGTGAATG
Source organism: Candidatus Eiseniibacteriota bacterium (assembly GCA_041483195.1). Lineage (GTDB taxonomy): Bacteria > Eisenbacteria > RBG-16-71-46 > RBG-16-71-46 > RBG-16-71-46 > WS-2. The sequence continues at coordinate 20,805 of JBGPFC010000015.1, read as the reverse complement.
GTGAAGATGGTCGCGATCGACGAGAACGCCGTCTCGAACGCATCGTGGGTGCGCACGAAGCACACCGTCCACGCGGCCTGGTGATCGTGCGCGTGCAGGATGTCGAAACGTTCACCGAGCGCCTTGAGGCCCTCGACCGCCGCACGCGAGAAGAACAGGAAGCGCTCGGCGTTGTCGGGATAGCCCTCGCCGGTGCGCGGATCGTCGTAGACGCCCGGGCGGTCGAAGAACCGCCGCTCGCCTTCGTGGCTGACCAGCAGCACGCGCGGTCCGCCGTCTCCCGGCTCCACCAGATCGAAGCGCGCGGGCTCGCGCGCGACGCCCCAGGGCACCGCGGCACTCGCGAGCGCGCGCCGCGTCCAGCCCGTGGGCAGCGTGACGGCCTGGTAGGCCGGGAGCGCGACCGTCACGCGGTGACCGCGCCGCGCCTGTTCGGCCGCGAGCGAGCCCACGACGTCGGCGAGGCCGCCGACCTTGACCAGCGGCGCCATCTCGCTCGCGACGTGCACGACCGAGTAACGCCGGGCGCTCATCTGCGATTCGGGGGCCGCGTCAGGCCTCGACCACGATCTCGCGGAGGTACTGCGCCGCGTCTTCGGGCGGGGTGGGATTGATGTAGAAACCCGAGCCGATCTCGAAGCCCGCGACGCGGGTGAGCGTCGGCGTGATCTCGAGATGCCAGTGGTAGTACGCGACGTCGCCCTCGGCGACCGGCGCGGTATGCACGACGAGGTTGAACGCCGGCCGGTCGAGCGCGCGGTTCAGCCGCTGCAGGGTGTCCTTGAGAGCGGACGCCAGGTCGAGCAGCTCCGCGTTGTCGGACAGCATGTGGAACGAGCCGTCGTGGCGCCGGGGCAGGATCCAGGTCTCGAACGGAAAGCGCGGCGCGAACGGCTCCACCACCAGGAAGTGGTCGGTCATGCTCACCACGCGCCGCCCGTTGTTCTCGCCGGTTTCCTGCGCGATGATGTCGCAGAACACGCAGCGCTCCTTGAGCTCGAAGTAGCGCCGCGCGCCGTCGAGTTCCTCCTGGAGGATCTTGGGCACGATCGGCGTCGCGATCAGCTGGGTGTGCGTGTGCTCGAGCGTGGCCCCGGCCTGGTGACCGTGGTTCTTGAAGATGAGCACGTAGCGGAACCGCCGATCGCGATGCAGGTCGAGCGCGCGCTCGCGGTAGGCGATCAAGACCTGTTGGATGTGCTCCGCCGGAAGGTCGGCGAGATCCTGATCGTGCCCCGGCCCCTCGATCACGACCTCGTGGGCCCCGATCCCGTTCATCTTGTCGTAGAGGCCCTCGCCCCGGCGGTCGATGGTGCCTTCGATCTGGAGCGCCGGGAACTTGTTGGGAACGACGCGCACCAGCCAGCCCCCGGTGTTCGGGGCGCCGCCGCCCTCGCGATGGGCGTAGACCTCGGGCGGCGTCTTGTCCTCGCTGCCCGGGCAGAACGGGCAGAAATGAGCGGATTTCTCGATGGGAGACGGCGTGAAGTTGGTCGGGCGACGGCTGCGCTCGGTGGAGATGATCACCCAGCGCCCGACCACCGGATCCTTCCGAAGCTCGGGCATGAGACTCCTCGGCGGGTGGGACTGCGCGAAAGCGGGCCCTGAAGCACCCGCATCGCGGAAAGGCGATGGAGTCTAGTGACCCACGAAAGCCCAAGTCAAGCCGCGGCGCGCGACGCTCACCTCCGCACGAAGACGCGCAGCGGATCGTATCCCGCGACCGCCCGGAAGCGCGGGTCGGTGGCGAGCGAATCCGCCAGCGGCCGGTCGTGCGGCTCGGCGGCCGGATCGGCGTCGGGCCACAGCACGATGTAGTCGTAGCTCCCGCGCACCTCCGGCTCGCGCCCCCGCTCGCCGAGGTGCTCCCAGCAGCCGAAGCGTTCACGGTCTCCGAGCGTCGGGTAGAACGAGATCGGCGCGTAGACCGCCGCGCCCTCGGGAATCAGCTCGCACGCCGCGCGCGCCGCCGCGAGCGGCGGCACCGGGTACGGGAAATCGCCGGAGGAGAGCGGAAGCGCGGGGAGCGCGCCGCACAGCATGACCGTTCCGAGCGCGAGGCCGTGGGCCGGGCGCCGCGCGAGCGGTGCGTGAGAAATGGTGCGGGTCGCGGTGCGCAACGCGGCGAGCGCGAAGAACGTGAGCGGCACCACGGAATGGGACTGCGCCGCGAAGCGCATGAATCCGAGCCGCGAGAGCAGAAGGACCGAGAGCCCCGGCATGCCGACCAGGAAGATCGGATCGCCGAACGGCGGGAGCATCAGCAGCGGGCTCAGCAGATCGTAGAGGTAGCGGATGCTCTGCCCGTTGAAGAGCGCGTGCGCGAAGGCGATCGGGTGCGAGAGCATGGCTCGGGCGGCCGCCCCCGGCGTCGCGCCCCATTGGCCCAGCGCGTCGGCGAACGATCCCGTGGCATCGATCCACGACCCGGCCGGCCCGAAGCGCGGCATCACCAACTTGATCACGACGATCATCCACGCCGCACCGAGCGCTGCGAGGCCGAGCGCGATCCGTGCGCCGGCTCCCCGCAACAGGGCCCATGCCCCGAGCAGCACCAGCGTGATGCCCAGATCCTCGCGCAGGCCGAGCGCGCCCAGCGCCGCGATCGCGAGGATCGCGGGCCGTCGCGCCTCGATCGCCCACACCGCGGTGATCAGCAGCGGCGGCAGGAAATTCGCGTCGTGGAAATCACGAACGCCCGCCCACCCGAAGCTCGGGATCGCGAGCGCGGCGAGCGAGAGCACGAGCGCGACGCTCGCGCGGTTGTCGCGCCGTAGCAGGTGGTAGAGCGGAACCACGGTGAGCGCCACCGCCAGCGCCTGGATCGCGAGCAGCATCAGCGGGCCGGGCGCGATCGCGTAGAACGGCACGCACAGGAACAGCGTCGGCGAGAAATGCATGCCGGCGTGCCGGCCGAGCGTTCCATCCACGGCCTGCGCGGCGTTCGCGAACCCGTGACCGTGCAGCAGCGACCAGCAGCACTGGCTGAATCGCGCGGCCTGGTCGTAGGTGCGGAACGTCACGAGCCGCGCGTGGGCGACGCGCACCGCGATCGCGACGTACGCGACGATCGCGATCGCGATCGTCGGGCGGGCGCGCCGCCCGATCGCCGGCTCGATCCGGTCGAGCACCGTGGTGCGGGTCACGAACAGCACCGCGAGCGCCGCGAGCGCCACCGCAGCCGCGAGCAGCAGGAACGCGGCGGGCCCGGGGCGCGTCCCCATCAGGTAGAGCGGCAGATAGGTGAGTGGAATCAGCAGCGTCCACAGCGCGAGGCGTCCCTTCATCGCGGCCGGGTCGCCACGACCAGCAGCCGCCACGCGACCCGATCGAACAGCGGCCGCAGCGGCGTCAGCCTCGCCAGGGCGCCCTCGATGGCGGCGAGGCTCCCCATCACCGCCCGCGAGCCGCTCCAGGGCAGCCCGATGTACATTCCCGAGAGCGGATACGCCAGAAAATCGTGGAAGCGGCTCGACACCTCGCGGAACCCGGCCTCGCTCAGCGTGCGCTCGACGATCGCACGGCTGAACTCGTGCTTGTGCGCGAGGTCGGCCGGCGATTCGAAGCGGCTGCGGCGGAGCAGGGTCCCGCGCACCGCGTTGGCCAGCGGGGTCGCGATCGGCTCGAACATCACCAGCCGTCCGCCCGGCTTCAGCACGCGATGGGCCTCGCGCAGCGCGGCCGGCAGATCGAGGAAATGGTGCCCCGAGCCGTTGCACGCGACGCGATCGAAGCTCGCGTCGCGAAACGGCAGGCGTTCCGCGTCGGCGGCGGAGAAGCGCTGCGCGGAATTCGCATCGCGCGCCGCCCGCACCGTGGTGAGCGATAGATCGACGCCCAGGTAGCGCGCCGGCGCATGGCGGCCGAGCCATGCGATCAGATGACCCACGCCGCAGCCCAGCTCGAGGACGCGGTCGGCGGGCTCAGGCGCGAGCGCGCCTCCGATGCGCTCGAACTGGCGCTCGAGCACGAGCCGCGTCCCGGCGCGCGACCAGGCGCGCTCCTGGTAGGTCCAGCCGGTGGCGTTCTGCCACGCGCGCTCCTGATCCTTCACCTCGGCGAGCCGCGGCGCTTCGATCGGGTGGGGTGCGGGCATCGGCTGGGCTCCGGTCATGGTTGCGCGGTCGCCAGAGTGCAGAACCGCGCGCGGAAAATTCTAGGCGAGCACGCGAGACGCGGCAAGCGCGCGGAGCAGCACAACGAATCCACGGATTCCGGCGGCGGCAATCGCCAGCCAGATGAGGATGATCATCGCAGCCGCGACCCAATTTCGCGGCGTGCTGCTCGGACGGCTCGCCCGTTCGCGGCACTCGGCCAAAACCTCGGGCGGAATCAGGGCGCGGACGGCCCGTACCCCGAGCGGGACCAGAATCAGATCGTCGAGGTAGCCCAGGACCGGGATGAAATCGGGGATCAGGTCGATGGGGCTGAACGCGTAGCCGACGACGCACGCCGCGAGCGCCTTCGCATGCCAAGGCACTCGCGGATCCCGGAGCGCGAAGTGGAGCGCGACGACCTCGCGCTTCAACTGGTCGGCCTGCTGATTCCACCGCATCGGCGTGGTCGGATTTGAAAGGTCATGAACAGGTTCGCATCGAGCGGCGTGAAGGACAACACGATCCTCGCGATTCCAGGCGGCGCCATACACGCGAGCGGCGGGCGCGCCTATTCCACCACGCCGTCCGCCGCGCGCTCCGCGCGCGTCGCATCGAACAGCCCGCGCATCGCGGCCTCCTCGCTCGCGGTCAGCTCGCGGTCGCGACGCCGCCAGGCCGTTCGCGTGGTCTCGAGGAAACGGTCGAAGCGATGCTCGACGGTGCGCTCGCCGTCCCACCACGCGAACGCCGGCAGGTGCTTCGGGGTGAAGCGCCCGCCTCCGAACAGATTCGAGCCCGTGCCGATCGCGGCTCCGGTCGGCAACAGCGTCCCGATGCCGGTCCTCGCGTGCGCCCCCAGCAGTGATCCCACCTTGATCTCGCCGCTGTCCTCTTCGCGTCCGTCCACCCACACGCGGACCGGGCGATAGTTGTTCTTGAGATCGCTGGTGGTCGTGAGCGCGCCGAGGTTGACCCATTCCCCGACCACGCTGTGCCCGACGAATCCGTGATGGCGCTTGTTGGCCCAGCCCTGCCACACGCACTCCTCGACCTCGCCGGCCAGCCGGCATCCCGGTCCGATCGTCGAGCGCCCGATCGCGCCCCCCAGCAGTTGCGAGCCCGCACCCACCACGCACGGCCCCGAGACCAGCGTGTGCGGGCGCACCCACGCGCCGGCTCCGATCCGGATCGGACCGTCGCGTGCGTCGAGCACTGCGAACGCGTCGATCCGCGCCTTCGGCTCGATGGAGACGCCTTCGGGATTCAGGATCGCGGCGAGCGGGTGGCGCTCGCCCGCGAGCTCGCCGCCGCGCCCCTCGAGGTCGCGCGTGATGGCCTCCGCGTTCCAGCCGACGAATCGCCACGGCCAGTTCAGGACGCGCGCCTCGACCTCGAACGTCTCGAGCGCGAGACCCGCGAGGAAGCGCTCGAACTCGGCCCCGCGCCCGAGACCCGGCGCAAGCGTCTCGACGTGCAGCCGCGCGCCCACCACGCGCCCGCCCGCCACCAGCAGCGATGGCACCCGCGTCGCCGACGCCTGATCGATCAGGCTCTCGGGCAGGACCGCGGCGTTCACGACCAGCACCTCGTCGCGCGCCTCGAGCCGCGGCGCATCGGGCCGCGGGGCTTCGCGCCAGCTCGCCATCAGCGGCGCGCGCGCCTCGATCGCGAGCAATGGGAGGCCCGCCATGCGCCGCCATCGCTCCCACAGGCTCGAGGCTCCGAACGCGAGCGCTGGCACCGGAAGCAGATCGGTGAACGGACGCAACTGCCGCCAGCGCGCGTCCTCGAAAACGACCAGCGCGCGGCTCATCGCTTCACCTCGACGACCGTGAACGCCCCGGTGAAGCTGGAGCCAACCGCCCGCTGGCGCAACGCGACCGCCGCGGCGCGCGTCAGGCAGTCGCGGGTGCGGACCTTGTAGCGGCCCTTCTCGTGCACGATCACCATCGACTGGAGCAGCAGCGACTCCGCCGCCGAGCGCTTCAGCTCGGCCTCGGCCGCCACCAGCGGCGCCGCGATCTGGACGCGCCAGCAACTGTCGGGCCGCGGGTGCGCGGTCGTGGCCGAAGGTGGCGCGGCGGGCATCGCCCGCATCGCGCTGTCGAGCGCCGCATGCCGCGCGAGCGATCCGGGCGCATCGCCGAGCGGCGCGGTGGGCTCCGGAACCGGGACGGCGTCGCCGGTGTCGGCGCTCGCCGAACGCGACTCCGCGCGCGCCGCGCCCGTGCTGTCCGCGCCGGTCGGGGCGGCGCCCCCGGCGGTCGTCCCGGCTGCGCTGTCCGCGCGCGCGCCCGCCCGCGTTCCGATCGCCCCGCTCGCGCCGGGCGGCACGCGCTCGCCCGGCGCGAGCGGCTCGGGAATGCTGGAGAGCACCGCCGCAGCATCCGCCGAGGGCCCGCTGTCCACCACCGCCGCGTGCGGGGCGTTCGAAAGGATCGAGCCGCCCGACGCCGTGGTGCCCACCGGCGTCCTGCCCGGCGCACCCGCCGCGCCCGCCAGCAACACCAGGGCGAGCAGGCCCGCGAACGGCGCGCGCATGCTCATCGGGCGGTCCGCTCGCGCAATGCAGCGCTCACGCGCCGCACGCCGTCGCTCGCGGAGAGCGGGCAGCTCAGGGTCACGCCGTTCACGTGCACCACCACCGTGTCACGCAGGCCCATCGCGGCGGCCGTGCCGCCCTCGCCCACCACGACGCAGCCGTCGCAGTCCACGATCACGGCGTCCCCGAACGCCACGTTCCCGCGCGCATCGCGCGGTTGACGGCGCGCCCACACGCCCCACGTTCCGAGGTCGTCCCAGTCGAAGGAGGCCTCGATCACCACCGCGTTGGGCGCGCGCTCGAGCACCGCGTAGTCCACCGAGATGGACTCGAGCGCGGGAAACACCTCGCGCAGCCGCGCGCCGAACGCTGCGACCCCGCCCGCGACGTCGAGCCCGCGAAGCGCGGAGGCGAGCGCGGGGCGCCCCGCCTCGAGCGCGTCGAAGAACACCGCGCGCCGCCACACGAACATGCCGGTGTTCCACGAGTAGTCGCCGCTCGCGACCCATTCCCGCGCGCGATCGAGGTCCGGCTTCTCTGTGAACTGCGCGACCCGGAACACGCGCTCGCCCAGCGCCGCGCCGCGCCGGATGTATCCGAAGTTGATGTCGTCCCGGGTGGGCGGGACCCCGAACGTCACCAGCACCGCATCGCGCTCTGCGATCCGGAAGGCACGCTCGAAGTCGCGGGTGCAGGCGTCGACGGCATCGATCGCGTGATCGGCGGGGAGTACCGCGAACGCGGCGGCGTCTGGGATGAACGCAGCGGCCGCCGCGATCGCCGGCGCGGTATTGCGCGGCATCGGCTCGCCGAGCACGCGCGCCCCCGGGCACTCGCGCTCGACGGCGGCGCACAGATCGGAAGAGGTCATCACGATCACGTGATCCGCGGGGACCAGGGCCGTCGCGCGTTCGAAGGTCGCGGCCAGCAGCGAACGCCCGCCCCGCGCCAGCGGCAGCAGTTGCTTCGGGCGCTCGGGTCGGCTCCACGGCCAGAATCGCTCGCCACGGCCGCCGGCGAGCACCAGCACGAAGCGTTCAGGCATCGGTGCGCGGCTCCTCGATTGGATGGCGCGCGATGAGTAGCACAGCGTGCGCCGGGCGGCAATCATGCCGGCGGCGCGTCCGACCTGTCCACCCCCCACGCTCCCCGCGGCGCCCCGGCGTGGTCACCGCTTCAGCATCTCGCGGTACAGCGCCTCGGTCTGTTCGGCGACGGTGTCCCACGAATAGTGGTCCGCGATGTGCGCCCGTGCGCGACGCTCGTACTCGCGTACGCGATCGGGATCGCGGATCAGGGTTTCGAGCTTCGAGTGGAGATCGGCCACGTCCTGGGTGTGGAACGGCACCGCGATGTCGGCCCCGACTTCCATGTTCTCGGGGATGTCCGAGAGCAACACGCACCGCCCGTAGGAGAGCGCCTCGAGCAGAGCGATCGAGAGCCCCTCCATGGTGGAGGGGTGGACGACCAGATAGGCGTTGCTCCACAGCTCCTCGAGCGTCTCGCCGTACACGTAGTCGAGCATGCGCACCCGGTCGCCCTCGTAGCGGCGCAGCGACTGGACGTAGTCGGCCGAAAACGAGAGCCCCCCCGCGAGCGCGAGCGTCATGTCGGTGTCGATGCTGCGGAACGCCTCGCACAGGAAGTGCACGCCCTTCTCGGGCACCAGCCGTCCGACGAACAGCACGTACTTCCCGGGCTTCAGGCCGAGCTCGAGGATCTTGTTCGCGGCGCGCGGCACCGGCAGATTGGTGCCGTTCGGGATGAACGCGGCGTCGCGGTGATGGTGGACGCGGAAGTGCTCGCGCAGCGTCTTCGACACCACAATGGTGCGATTCGGAAAGCGCGCGGCCGGACCCTCGCACTGCCTCAGCACCCAGGCCGCGAACCTGCCCCACTTCTGGCGTTGCCAGTCGAGGCCGTGCACGGTCACCGCCGTCTTCTGGCCGGTCAGGCGCGGCAGGCAGGAGAACATCGAGGGACCCAGGGCGTGGAAATGCACGATGTCGTGGCGCCGCAGCATGGCCTCGGCCGTGCTCCACGCGACGTGCGTCACGGTGTCGAGGTGCTTGGTGGCGATGCTGGGCCGGCGCAGCAGCCGCACCCCGTCGAACCGTGCGCTGCGAGGCGTGTAGTGGTAGCGGCAGAACACCGAGACCTCGTGACCGCGCTCGACCAGGCGGCGCGCGATCTCCTCGATGTGCTTCTCGATCCCGCCGTAGGTCGCGGGGACGCCCTTCTGGCCGATCATGGCGATCCTCACGCGCTCGCCCCTCCCGCTTCGCCCGCGCCGGAGGCGGCCGGCTCCCCGCCGAGGCGGGCCGCGAACACCTCGCCCAGCCGCTCTCCGAGCGTTCCCCATGCGTGGGCCGCGATCGCGGGCGGCGCCCCCGCGCCGGACGCGCCCCACCCGCGTGGACGCGCGCGCAGCGCGTCGCTCATCGCGTCCGGCTCGGCGACGATGACGAGCGGCTCGAGCGCCGCGTAGCCGCGCACCCCGAAACGCGTCGTCAGCACCGCGAGTCCGGCGGCGAGATAGGTCGGGAGCTTCACGTTGCTTCCGCCGCCCTCCGTCGCGGGATTGAGGCCCACGTCGGCCGCATGGAGGATCGGGAGCAGGTCGGGCACGGCGGGCCGCGCGATCAGCCACGGTTCGCGACGACCGGCGATCGCGCGCGACACCGAGCCCGCGACCAGCAGCTTCCACCCGTCGCGCGCGAGCGGGAGCATCACGCGCTCGAGCGCGAGGGCCAGCGCCGAACGATTGTGCGGAACATCGGAGCCCACGAACAGCGCGACGGCGTCGTCCGCTTCGATCCCGAGCGCGGCGCGCGCGCGCGCGCGCTCGTCCGTGACCGGGGGGCGCACCGCCGTCTCGTCGTACCCGTTGGGAATCACCGCGAGCGCCCCGGGGGCGATGCCGTAGAGCGCCCGCAGGCGCGCCGCGTCCTCGTCGCTGGCGGCGATCACCAGATCGGCGCCGCGCATCGCTCGCGCCTCGATCGCGCGCAGCCGCGCCGCCCAGAACCCGCGCGCGGCGAGCGATGGCCCCGCCGTCCGAAAATGATCGGACTCGACGTTCTGGCAATCGAGCACGCGCAGCCGCGCCGGACGGCGCGCCAGCAGGCCCGCGAGGTGGAGGTCCGCCATGCACACGTCGGCCGAGGCGGGGAGCGCGTGGCGCAGCCGGCCCGCGCGCCACGCGTGGCCATGCGCCGCGAGAAACAGCGGCGCGAGGCGCGCGCGCTCGAGGCGCCACGCGAGGCTCGTGTACCACGCGCGCCGGCGGATCAGCGTCACGCCCTGAGCGCGCTGCTCGAGCGGCGCACGATTGCGGTTCGGCACCACGCACAGCACCACGACCTCGTGCCGGCGCGCGAGCCCGCGATAGAGTCCGAAGCTGCGCTGCGAAGCGCCGAACAGCGGCGGGTAGATGTCGTTGTCGGTCGCCCCGTGAATCAGCATGCGCGCCCGCCCGGTACCGGGCCGTCGCCTCGTCCCGGAAGACGGAACAGCCCGACCGCCAGACCCAGGCCGTTCAGCGTCCATGCGAGCAGCGAGTGGAGTCCGAGCCACCCGCTGCCCTTGCGCGCACCCATCACGGCGAGCACGGCGAGCGGCAGCAGCGACCACATCGCGAACGGCCGCGCGCTGCGCGTGGCGAGCGATGCCACGAATGCGAGCACGCCCATTCCCCAGATCGCGAGCGTCGCGAGGTAGAGCGCCTGCCTCCGCAGCAACGCGCCGAAGCCGGGCCGGCCCGCGTACAGGCGCAGCACCTGGCCCTGGCCGAAGCAGAGTCCGGTTCGCCAGCGGCGCGCATGCTCCTCGAAGCTGGGCCGCGGCGCGCTCCAGTGACGGCCGGCGCGGACGCCCAGCGAGCGCAGCTCGAGCCCGAGCCCGCGCATCCGCAGGCCCAGCTCGAAGTCTTCTTCGGAGGAGAGGCGCGGGTCGTATCCGCCGGCCGCGATCAGCGCCTCGCGCCGATAGCACGCGAGCGTCGCGAGGTAATCCACACGGCGATCGGATTCGCCGACGCCATACATGTCGGGCGCTCCGCGCCGCTCGCCTGCCGCGTCCTCGAACCACTCCTCGAGGCGCCCGCCCAGCCCCGCGAGCGCTGCGCCCTCCGCGCGGCCCATCGCAGCGCCCGCCGCCTCCGCCCAGGCGCGCTCGAGCTCGACATCGGCATCGACGAACAGCACCCATTCGCCGCCGCACGCCGCGAACCCGAGCATGCGGGCCGCGCCCGGAGTGAGCGGCGCGGACCGGGGCGGAGCGATCACCTGCCAGCGCAACGAGGACGCGGGCAGCGGGTGCGATCCCGGCGCGGCCATCACCAGCGCGCCTCGCCACGCGTGTCCGTCCAGCGCGCGCTCGATCGCGCCGAGGGTGCGCGCGAGGAAGCGCTCCTGCCGGTAACAGGGGATCACGACGCCGAGCGTCATGGCCCCGCCTTCGCGGAGGCCGCCGCCCCGCGCGCGCCGTCCGGCGTGAAGCTCGCGAGACCCAGCACTTCGTCGTACACGGCCTCGAACGACTCCACGACGTGCCGCCACGTGTGATGCTCGCGTACCAGCGCGGCGCCCGCGCGGCCCATGCGCAGCGCGGCGTCGGGTTTGCGATGGCACCACTCGAGCGCGTCGGCGAGCGCCGCCGCGTCCTCGGGCGGCACCAGCCGGCCGGTGGCTCCGTTCTCGACGATCTCGGGAATTCCGCCCACCGCGCTCGCGATGACCGGGCGCCCGCGCGCCATGGCTTCGAGCAGCGTGAGCGGCAGGCCCTCCCAGCGCGAAGGCAGCAGCACCGCGTCGGCCGCCGCCAGCAGCGGCCCGATCGCCTCGACCTGCCCGAGGAAGCGCACGCGAGCGCCGAGCCCGAGTTCCGCGGCGCGGTGCTCGAGCTCGGCCCGCAGCGCGCCTTCGCCCGCGAGCGCCACCGTGAAGTCGAGCCCGGCGCGTCTCACCTCGGCGAGCGCCTCGATCAGCACGTCGTGGCCCTTCTGCCGCTCGAGCCGCGCCGCGCACACCCAGAGCGGGCGAGCCGGTGTGACTCCGAACGATTGCCGCAGCCGGCGCGCGGGCTCCTGCTCGGCGGCCTCGTCGGGCGGATCCGCGCCGTTCGCGACCACCCGCACGCGGGTGCGCGGCACGCCGTATTCCCGCACCAGCGACTCGGCGACCGCTCCGCACACGGCGGTCACGGCGTCGGCGCCCTGGAGTTCGCCGCGCTTGAGCGCGCGCTGCGGGGCGGAGTGCGATTGCCCAACGATGTGCTCGGTGACGACCAGGTGCTCGACCCCCGCCGCCCCCGCGATCGAGGCGAGGTAGCGGTCGGCGGCCGGCCACACGTGATGCAGATGGAGCAGGGTGGGCCGCACGCGCCGCAGGCGCCGCCAGGTCGCGAACATGCCCGGCCAGTCCCAGCGCGAGTCCACCTCGGGCACGCGCTCGACCGGCACGCCGCTCGCGACCAGCGACTGGGCGAGCTCGTCCACTCCGGGCGCGACCGAGAGCCACACCCCGACCTGGAAGCGTTCGCGGCTGAGGCGGGTCGCGAGCTCCCACACGACGCGCTCGGTGCCACCCACCGCGCTGCCGCTCTCGGCGAGCAGCACCCTCACGCGCCGGTCGTCGGTCCGCATACCACCTCGTAGGCCCGGAGCAGCTCGCCCGCGCTGTATTCCCACGCCATGCGCTCGAGGAAACGCTTCCGGTTGTATTCGCCCATCGCCGCCCGCCGCCCCGGATCGTCGAGCAGCTCGATGATCCTGGCGGCCAGGTCGTCCTCGTGGTTGGGCGCCGCGTACAGCGCGCCGTCCGCCGCCGAGTACCGGTGCTCGCGCAGGTCGTATGCAACGATCGGCCGCCCGCACGCCATGTACTCGAGCACCTTGTTCATGGTCGAGAGGTCGTTGAGCGGGTTCTTCGGATCGGGGCACACGCACACGTCCGCGGTGGTGAGGATGCGCTCGACGTCGGGGTCCGGGATCCTGCCGGTGAACTCCACGTGCGCGTCGAGGTTCAGCGAGTGCGAGAGCGTCTTCAGGTCCTCGAACGAGTCGCCGGCGCCCACCAGCGTGAATGCGACGTCGTCGCGCCCGCGCTGATGCACCAGGATGTGCGCGGCCCGCAGCAGGTGGTCCACGCCGTCCTGCGGCGCCATGACCCCCAGGTACGCGACCAGGAACCGCCTCCCGCGCTTGAGCTCCGGCGCGACCGGGCGCACGGTCGCGAAGCGCTCGCGACTCGGACCGCTGCGCACCACGATCACGCGCGCGGGGTCCACGCCGCCGCGGCCGATCGCGATCTGGCGGTAGGATTCGTTGGTCGAGATCACCAGGTGCGCGCTGCGGAACTGCGCCCATTCGAGCGCCCGCAGCAGGCGATGCGGAAGCGTTCCCGCCTTCGCGTCGCCGAAGCGCGCGACGTACAGCTCGGGGCACAGGTCGTGGTGATCGAACACGTAGCGCTTGCCGAGCAGCCGGAGTGGAAGCGCGATCGCCCAGAAGGTGTCGGGCGGATTGGCGGCGTGAATGATGTCGAACCCGCGCCGGCTCAGCACCACCAGCGTGAGCCGCGCCGTCTGGAGCCAGCAGTAGAGAAATTCCCAGACATAGGAGAGGAATCCGCGGGTGGGGGGCGGCGCGGGATAGCGCCAGATCGCGATGCCGTCGATCTCTTCGTAGCGGGCGTTGTACGGATCTCCCATCGGGCAGATCGCGGACACCTCGAAGCCGCCCCGCTTCAGGGCGGTGAGCTCCATCCACACGCGACGATCGAAGGGCAGCGGCAGATTCTCCGAGAGGTGGAGAACCCTACCACGCGAGGCCATGGTACTCCCCGGCGATGACGCTCGCGCGATCCACGGCGTGCACCAGATCCACCAGCGCCTGCCCGGGCTTCAGCATCGCCCCCACGCCGCGAAATTCCTTCGCGCCGTTCGCCACCACGATCACCTCACTCCCCTTCACCACCTCCTCGACGGTGGCGCGCAGGCGCTCGGGCAGGTAGGGCACCTCGTCCTCGACGAACCGCCGGTTCGCTCCGAGGACGCGCTCCATGTCGATGTTGGGATCGTGGAGCAGCACGCCGTAGCCCTTCCCGACCAGCGCGCCGACCACGCGCAGGATGGGGCTCTCTCGCAGGTCATCGGTCTCCGCCTTGAACGAGAGCCCGAGCACCCCGATGCGGCGCTTCTTGAGCCGCTCGATGAGCTGGATCGCCTCCTCCACGTGGCGGTCGTTCGAGCGCATGATGGACGCGAGCACCGGCAGCTCGAGGTCGTGGTGGCGTGCGCGCTGATTGAGCGCGCGCAGGTCCTTGGGCAGACACGAGCCCCCGAACGCGAATCCGGGCTTCAGGTAGCTGGCGCCGAGATTGAGGCGCGTGTCGCGGCAGAACAGCGCCATGACCTCGTGGCTGTCCACGCCCTCGATGCGCGCCCAGCGGCCCACCTCGTTCGCGAACGACACCTTGAGCGCGTGATAGGCGTTGTTCACGTACTTGAGCATCTCGGCGGTACGGATCGAGGTCACGACCAGCTCTCCTCCCACGCCGTCGTAGAGCGTGCGCACCGCCGCCGCGCTCCGCTCGTCGCTCGCCCCCACCACGGTGATCTCCGCTCCGAAGAAGTCAGCCACCGCCGAGCCCTCCCGCAGGAACTCGGGATTGTATGCGACCCCGAAGTCGACTCGCGCGCGCTTGCCGGACGCGGCCTCCAGCGCCGGAACGATCTGCGCCTCGACGCTGCCCGGGAGCATGGTGCTGCGCATCACGACGGTGGTGAACGTGCCGGAAAGCCGCAGCGCCTCGCCCACCTCGTGCGCCGCACGCTTCACGTGCTCGAGCTGGAGGGCGCCGTCTGGACCGCTCGGGGTTCCCACGCACAGCAGCACGAGCTCGGCCGCCGCCATCGCGTCGGCGATGCGGGTCGTAGCGCGCAGCGACCCGCGCGCGCGGGCGTCGGCGATCATCGCATCGAGACCGTTCTCGACGATCGGGCTGCGGCCGCTCTCGATCGCCTCCACCTTGAAGGCGCTGACGTCGACCCCGACCACTCGGTGCCCGCGGCTCGCAAGACAGGCCGAACACACCGACCCCACGTATCCCAGCCCCACGACGACCACTTGCATGCGACTCTCCCGTGGGCCGCGTCCGGCGTGCGCAGCGGCGCCGTCGCGCCGCTCCACGCCGGGTCACGCGACCCGGATTGAAATCAGGTGCCAGAGGCCGCGCGCGCGGGCGCGCCGCCCTCGAGCCGAATGTGCCACACCCGCACGCCCTCGAGCGCGACGCGCTCCGCGGTCGGATAACGCCGCTCGATGAACTTCACGAATACCCCGCCCGGATCGAGATCCTCGGGCCTGCTCAGCACCACCCACGCGCCACTCGCGCCGGCGAGCGCCTCGTCGAACTTCTCCTCCATGCGCTGAGGGCGCGACACCAGGCCGAGCCAGAACCGCGCCTTCGGGAGCGGGCCACGATAGTAGTAGACCATCGGATCCTCGGTGTTCACCGCCAGCAGCCTTTCGCCGGCCATGCCCCGCGCGCGCACCAGCGCGGCGGCGCCGCGATAGTCTTCCTTGCCGTAGCGCGGGTCGAAGTACAGGTGCTGGAGCGACACCAGCCATAGTATGCCGATCGCGAGCGCCGCGAGCACGCGCGCGCGCGGGCGCAGGTCCGCGAGCCCGGCAGCCATCACCAGCAGGCAGCAGGGGAACGAGACGGCCAGGTAGCGGGGATGGAACACCTTGAAGTTCTGAAAGGCGAAGTAGCTCACCGCGCCGATCGGAATCACCAGCCACATCAGCGCGTCGGTCAGCCGCCCACGGCGCTGCAGCGCGGCGAGGCCGAGCAGGCCGAGCGCGCCGAACACCAGCACCGTCGCGAGCACCGCCGGCGCGTGCCGGGCGATGGTGCGCGCTCCCGAGTCGGCGCGCAGCTCGCGAAGCGACGGGCCGAGCGTGTATCCCGCCGCGAACGTGTACAGCGCATACGGAGCCGCGGCCGGATGCAGCAGCGTGGCCCCGCGCAGCGGCGCTTCGTTCGCGCCGGCCGTGCGTCCCGGATGGAGCCGCTGCCAGTCCCAGATGCGCGCGACCTGCGGGACCCATGGCGTCACGGCCAGCGTGAGCGCGACCAGTGCCGCGCCGAGCAGCGCGAGGCGCCGCGACCGGCCCTCCTTTCCGGCGATCCACCAGCGCAGGTGGAGCGGGGCGATCAGCGCGAACGAGAAGTTCGAGAGCATGCCCGCCCCGGCGGCGAGCAGGTAGCCCGCGAGTCCGCGCGCGCCCGGGGTGCGCCTCAGCTCGAGCAACGCCGCGCCGGAGAGCGTCACGCACAGCATCAGCATCGAGTAGTTCCGCGCCTCCTGCGAGTACCACACCAGGAACGGCGAGCCCGCCGTGAGCCACGCGGCGGGGGTCGCGCCCTTGCGTCCCAGCCAGCGCGCGGCGAGCCAGGCCATGGCCGGAACCATCGCCACGCCGCACAGCGCGGACGGGGCGCGCAGCGACCATTCGGAATCCCCCGCGAACCCGCCCCACACGTGGAGCAGCAGCCCGTAGAGCGGCCCGTGAACGTTGTCCAGCAGATCGCGCAACGCCATGCGGCTCCCGATCCCGGCGGAATACCAGGTCAGGATCTCGTCGATCCAGAGGCTCTGCCGCCCGATGTGGAATCCGCGCAGCGCGACGGCCAGAACGGTCGCGGCGACGACGTTCCAGACGGTTGCCGATGCGGCGTGCGAGGTGGTGGGCGGTGCGGGATCCGGCCGGGATCGAGAGCGACTGGTCGAGCTCGTGTGGGCTCCCGTCAGTACGCGCCCTCCCGGGACAGAACGGCGGGAATGGTGCGCAGCAGGATCTTGAGGTCCAGCGTGAAGGACTGGTTGCGAATGTATTCCAGGTCGAGGCGCATCCACTCCTGGAATCCGATGCGGCTGCGGCCGCTGATCTGCCACAGGCAGGTGATACCGGGACGCACGTCGAGCCGGCGCAGCTGCCATGGCTCGTATTGCCTCACTTCCTCGGGAATCGGGGGGCGCGGGCCCACCAGGCTCATCTCGCCGCGCAGCACGTTCAGGAACTGCGGGATCTCGTCGATGCTCAGCACGCGCAGCAGGCGGCCGACGCGCGTCACGCGCGGATCCCTGCTGATCTTGAACACCGGTCCGTCGGCCTCGTTCAGGTGATTCAGGTGCTGGCGGTGACGGTCGGCGCCGTGAACCATCGAGCGCAGCTTGAGGAAGGTGAAGGGCCTCCCGCCGCGCCCGATGCGCGTCGAGCGATACAGCACCGGGCCGTTCGACTCGAGCTTGATCGCGATCGAGATCAGCAGCATGAGCGGAGCGGTGACGATCAGCGCGATCACCGCGCCAACGACATCGAATGCGCGCTTGCCGAAGCGGAGGTACAGGCTCTCGGCGCGAGCCTCGAGCGGCACGAGCGTCGCGGCGGCGGCGCTTCCGGAACCGGGGGCCGGACGGCCGGCGTGCATCGACAGGCCATTGGAGCCGCCATTCATCCCGTTGACGTAGTGGCGGGCGTGACCGTTGGACATGGCGTGACCGTTCATCTGCCCGCTGCCCGAATCCTGACGCACCGGGAACGGGGCGGAATTCTGCGACGTCGTGGTCGATGGGGCGGGTGCGGCGGTCGCGCTGTGGTGATCCAATACGTCCATTCGAACCGAATCCGTTGCCGGGGGCCGCACCGCGCTTCCGGTCGCCCCGTCGCTGGGGGTTGCGAGGATATCGGGCTCCATCGTCGCCGCTCTCTGTTGTGCTGCCCGTGAACAAAAAGCCGAGAGGAAGACGCTTCCCCCCGGCTTAAAGCTCTCGCTTCATCCGCGCGAACTGGGTCGAGGACGCCTCGAGCACGTGCAGCAGGGGAAACAACAAGGTGTCAGACCTCGGATGCATCCTGGCATTGCGGCCAGGCCGCCTGGTCGCCGCTGGCGACCCAGTGTTGTTGGCTCGTTCTTCCCAACACACCCAGTTAGCAAGTGGCCGATGGTCTGTCCCCGGGCCCGAAGCGGAGAGTGCGGCGCGACACAGATGAGGTTAGCAAAGCCATGACAGCGGACGCAAGGCCTCCTTTTTTGCGGCCCCGAACCGCGCGCCATCGTCTAGTTGCCCATGCCCCAAGCCGGATCACAGCCGAGTTGACCCGGACATTTTCACTGACGGCCCGCACGCGAGCGCAGGATCGTTGCACGAAACGCGGCATGCGGCTTGGGTCCCCTGCGAACCGGCTCCATCCCCTCTTCACTTGGAGCCCGAACGCGTCGCGCGCAGGCTACGACGGCCATCACATGTGACTCTGCGTCCAGGACCCCCGGAGGTTCGCATGTCGATCGGGCTCAACTGTCGTTTCATCGCGGGGATCGCCGTCCTCGCGATGCTTCCGGTCGCGGCCGCCACGGCCGGCGAATCCGATCCCTTCGCGCTCATCGCCGGAGTCAAAGGACGCGTCGACGTCGTCGCGGCGCACGGCGGGAGCGCCGCGCGCCGCGGCCGGCTGGTCCTGAGGCGTCTACCCGGCGATGCGTGCGTTTAGTCTCGACCCGATGGAAGCGATCCGCTTTGAGTTAGTTGGGCCGTGGCCCGAGGCCAGCCGCGCGCCTATCCCGTGACCAGACGCCTCGGCCCGTATCCATTGACTCGCGGGGGGGGTGGGGCCTAACGTGTGCGCCTCGTCGATTCACCGCTCGCCTGCGGAGACCGTGTTGCCCGGGACCCGCACCTTCTCGAAGCCCGTTCCGTCCGGCACGATCGCCGGCCGGGCGCGCGCGCATGCGCTCTAAGACTGCTGGCAGAAGCTCGGTCCTGCTGTTCGGCCTGCTCGGCTTCGTGCTCGGGCTGATCGTCCTCCGTTATCGCAACATCTACGAGGACGAATGGATGTCGCTCAGCACCATCCACAAGCCGCTGCGCGTGCTGTGGGCGTGGGGCAACACGCGCGACTGGCACCCACCGGGAGCCCACGCGCTCGATCGTCTCCTGCTTCTCGTCGTGGGATCGGCTCGTGGACTCGCCGCCGTTCATCTGACGATTTGGTCGGCCGGCGTCCTGTGGTTCACGCTCTCCGCCCGGCGCCTGCTCGCGAGCGGGTGGGGACGCGCGGACTTCGCGGCGCTGGCGTTCCTGCATCCGCAGGCGCTGATGTGGAACAGCTCGATCCGCTGGTACCCGATCTGGTGGTCCGTGGCGCTGGCGATGGTCTCGGCGGCCCTGCTCCCGGCACGGCGCGATGCGGCGCCCCGGTGGCCCGTCGCTGTGGCGCTGGGGGTGGCCGGCGGGCTGCTCGTCTACTACGACTACCTCACGCTGCTATTCCTGCCGTGTCTCGCCGTGGCGTGGCTCGTGCGCCACGGACCCGGGCGGGTGAGCCTCGCGCGCCTCGTCGCGCTGGGGGTGGTGGCGGCTGGTGTCGCCTCGCCGCAACTCCGCCATCTCACGCACGACGTTATCCGCACCGGGCATGGGACCATGGCGCCGCTCCTCATGGCCGCGGCGCGCAGCGCGTACGCGCTCTCGATCGGCCAAGCGATCCTGCCCTGGCACCCGATGGCGGCGCTGGTCGTGCTCGGCCTGGTGCTGCCCGCAGCGGGGCTCTTCCTGCGCGGGCTCCCCGAGCGTTGGCGCGAGCTCGCGCAGGATCCCCCCGCGGAGCGCGAGCTCGCGGCATTGCTCACCTTCCTCGCGCTCATGCTGGCCTCAGAAGTGGCATCGGGGGTCGCCAGCCACTCGTACTCCCTGATCGGGCTCGTGCCCTTCGTAGCACTGCTGCTGGCCTCCGGCGCCGAGCGGGCGAGGGCACGTGCGTGGCGCGTGTTCGCGACCCTGGTGGCGGTCGCCTGGGTCGCCCTCGGCGCGCAGCATCTCGTGGCGCGCACCGGAACGGCCAAGCGTCAGTTCAACGATCACCCCGACGAGTACATCGCGCGTCTCGAGGAGTTGGCCGGCGGGCGGCCGGCCCTCGTCATCACCGATGACCTGGTATTCACCTTCGAGATCAATCAGCGCCGCTCCCGCGGCGGCACTCCGCTGGTCGTGGCGTCGTGCTACGACGACCAGGTGCACGGTGTCCCCCCCGGTCTGCACGTGGACCCCATGACGTTCGCCACCGTGTTCGACATCGAGCACCCCGAGGGCGAGTCCGGCGAGTTTGGCATCATGGCCAATCGGGCGCTGGCGAGAACCCGAGGCATGCTCGCCGATTCGCGTACCGTGGACCTGGGTCTCGACCCGGACTGGCGGATCAAGATTCGGATCGCCGGCGCGCATATCGCCGCCGCGCGACTACGAGTCTGGTACGGCCGGCCGCTCGCCGGCGACTGGGCGGCCGTCGGGCGTCAGCTCGAGCTGGCCGGGAGCCATTCCATCCTCGGCGAGGGTCCCGGCGGCGGCAGCCGCTGACGGCGGAGCCCCGAGCGCCGGGAGCGCGTCTCACGGGGTCGAGCGCGGCGATGCCGCACTCTTCGCAACCCCATCGGCGCACTCCTCGCACCTGCTACGCTCGATTGCGCTGGCGCATCATGCGGCGCGTCGCCAGCCGGGGGTGACCGGGCACACGCCCCAACGATTCGGGCGAGCGCCGGCGCCCGATCGCGTCTTCCCCTCGCGAGGCTGACATGCGTCGTCTGATCCCACTCGTGCTGCTGCTGCTCGTCACCGGCGCCCTCGTCGCCGCCGCCGGCGGGCTCGACAGCACGGAGGTCGACGAGCTCCGCGCCGAGGCGCGCGCGCGTCTGCGGCACCGTTCGATTGACGAGACCGTCTACTACGTCACGCGCCACGGCTCGCCGCTCGCCTGCGTGCGGCCGCTGCAGTTGCTCGCCGAGCACGACTTCTCGGACGTGCGTGGCTGGCGAATCGCCGACTTCGGCTACGGCACCGCCTGCCATCTGAGACTGCTCGCGAGTCTCGGAGCCGACGTGCACGGCATCGAGGTGGATCCGCTTACCAGACGCGTTAGGGGGTGTCATTTTCACTGACGTCCCACACGCGGGTCGCCCGTCTTGTTGTCACGCAGTGATTCTGTCCGGTTAACTCCGCAGTGATTTTGTCCGGGTGCGGTTGGGGGTTTCCGGATCGAGCGCCTCGGGATGAGCGAGCCGTTTGAGCGGATGCCGATCGTCGGGTCGCCAGCGTGGCCGTTCG
>JBGPFC010000014.1:0-93787 GCA_041483195.1 Candidatus Eiseniibacteriota bacterium | reverse complement strand
CCGTGGCCCGGGGCGAGGTCGACCGCCGCCGAGGGCGTCGCGGATCCCTTCGCAGGCCGGCCGAAACGACGATCGACGCGCACCACCCAGGATCTCGGATCATGCGCGCCGACGTTGCGAATACTCGGACAGGCTCCTAGCGGCCGGCCGCGGGTGGCGCGTGCAGCGCCCGGCGGCTCAGCGGATCGCGACCCCGAAGATGTGCGGCGCCGCGAGGCCACCCTCCACGCGCACGTGCTCGAGCTGGACGCTCGCGAACCCCGCGCGCTCGATGGCGCCCCAGGTCTCGCGACTCGGCTCGCAGCCGTCGAACGCCATCTTCCAGAGCGGCCTCACGAATTCCTGCGCGCGGCGCAGGCCGGTGCCGCGCGGCGCCGCGACGTGTTCGACGAACGCGTAGCGGCCGCCGGGCCTCAGCACGCGACGGACCTCCGCGAGCGACGCGTCCTGATCGCGCACGCCGCACAGCACCAGCGTGCCGATCACGGCGTCCACGCTCCGATCCTCGGCCTCGATGCGCTCGGCGATCCCGCGCCGGATCACGATCGACATCCCGCGCTCGGCTGCGGCGCGCCTCAGGTACGGCCACATGTGCGGATTGGGCTCGATCCCGATCCAGCGCACGGCGGGGGAGAGGTGCGCGAGGTTGGGGCCGGCGCCGGGGCCGATCTCGAGCACGTCGCCATCGATCCCCGCGAACAGCGCGCGCTTGCGCTCCGCGACCTTCAGCTCGTAATCGGCGGAGTGCCGCGCCATCAGCCACGCGTGGACGCGCTTCATGAGTCCGGCGCCTCCGCACGCTGCGTCGAGCTCGCGGGGGCGCTTCGCGCCATCGGCGCCGCCCGCCGCGTTCACGCTCACACCTCTTCCTTCCGCATCGCGCGCGCGGGGGTCGCGCCGGCGGGGATCGGCGCCGGCTCGGCCTCCGGCCCGCGCTCGCGCGCCGGCTCGGGTCGCGGCGCGTGCGCGGCATCCTTCGCGGGCTCCGCGGTCCAGCGCTTGACCCACGCCCCGGCCCACGCTCCGAAGTCGTCGAGGTAGGTGTAGACGACCGGCACCACGACCAGCGTGAGCAGCGTCGACGTGATGAGCCCGCCGATCACGGCGTGCGCCATCGGCGCGCGGAACTCGGAGCCGGCGCCCAGCGCGAGCGCGGTCGGCAGCATGCCGAAGATCATGGCGAGCGTTGTCATCACGATCGGCCGCAGCCGCAGCTCGCCGGCGTCCACCAGCGCGTCGGAGCGCTCCTTGCCACGCAGCCGCGCCTGGTTCGCGAAGTCCACCAGCAGGATCGCGTTCTTGGTCACGAGCCCCATCAGCATGATGATTCCGATCATGCTCATGATGTTGAGCGTGCCGCGCGTCATCGCGAGCGCGAGCATGACGCCCACCATCGAGAGCGGGAGCGAGAGCATGATCGCCAGCGGGTAGAGGAACGAGCCGAACTGGCTGGCGAGGATCAGGTAGAGGAACACCACCGCCAGCCCGAGCGATTCCGTCATGTAGCCGACGGTCTCGACGAAGTCGGCCTGCTCGCCCCCGAAGTCGAAGTGGTAGCCGGGCGGCAGGTCGAGCTTCGCGAGCCGCCCCTGCGCGTCGCGCACCACGTCGGTGAGCGGGCGGCTCTGGTAGTTGCCCTCGATGCGCGCGACGCGCTCGAGGCGCTCGCGGTCGATCTGGTCGGGCGCGCCGCCGCGGCGCATCGAGGCCACCTGCCCGAGCGGCACCATCACCGGCATGCCGGTGCGCTTGTCGAGGTTCGCGGTCGCGATCGGCACGCGCAGCAGGTCGGCCTGCGAGGTGCGCGCCTCGGGGGCCATGCGCACGATCACGTCGTGCGCGAGCCCGCTCTCGTCCTCCCAGTCGCCGGCCTTCTGGCCGGCCAGCACCGGGCGCAGCGCGGATCCCACCTGCCCGACCGAGAGCCCGACGTTCGACGCGAGGTCGCGGTCCACGTCGATCACCCACTCCGGCTTGCGGCCCTCGAGCGAGGACTTGAGCTCGACCAGCCCCGGCACGTCGCGCATGCTCGCGATCGCGCGATCCGAGATCTCCTGGAGCTTCGGCAGCTCCGGTCCGGTCAGCTTGATCACGATCGGCGCGGCCGAGCCGCCCACCGCGCCGAGCTGCAGGATGCGCGCGCTCGCGCCCTGGAAGCGCGGCAGCACCCTGCGGATGTCGGCCTCGAACGCCTGCTGATCGAGCACGCGCTGGTGGCGGGGCTTGAGCTTCACGAAAATCTGCCCGCGGTTCACCGCGTTGTTGTGCTGCGGGCCGCCGATCGAGGTGTAGGTGAACGCGACCTCGGGACGCTGCTCGAGGTAGCCCGCCACCTCGCGCGCCTTGGCCGAGGTGTAGGCGATCGACGAGCCGACCGGCGTCTCGATCGCGACCGCGGTCTGCTCGTCGTCCGACTTGGGCATGAACTGGCCGCCCACCGCGCCCAGCATCGGCAGCGCGAGCGCGAGCACGAACGACGCCGTCGCGATCCCGAGCGTGAGCAGGCGATGCGCGAGCGCCCAGCGGATCACCCCGCGGTAGCGCTGGCCGAGCGTGCCGAAGCCGTCGTTGAAGCGCCGCAGCGCGCGGCCGACCGGGCCCTTCGGCGGCACGCCCTCCGCCTGCGGGTCGTACCACTTCGAAGAGAGCATCGGATCGAGCGTGAACGAAACGAACAGCGAAACCATGACCGCGAACGCCACGACGATCCCGAACTGATAGAAGAAACGGCCAACGATGCCGCCCATGAACGCGACCGGCACGAACACCGCGATGATCGAGAGCGTGGTGGCGAGCACCGCGAAGCCGATCTCGGCGGTGCCGCGCCGCGCCGCGGTGTGGTGGTCCTCGCCGGCCTCGACGTGGCGCACGATGTTCTCGCGCACCACGATCGCGTCGTCGATCAGGATGCCGATCACGAGCGAGAGCGCCATCAGCGTCATGGTGTTGAGCGTGAAGCCGAACGCGAGGAATGCCGCGAACGCCGAGATCACGGACACCGGCAGCGTGAGGCCGGTGATGACGGTCGAGCGCCAGGAGTTGAGGAAGATGAACACGATCAGGATGGTGAGCAGGGCGCCCTCGACCAGCGTCTTCTGCACGTCGTCCACCGACTGGCGGATCCACACCGAGTTGTCCTGGATCACCGCGAGGTGCGCGCCGCGTGGCAGCTCCCGGTTGAGCTGCGCGACCGCCTCGTTGACCTTGTCCGCGATGTCCACGGTGTTGCCGCCCGACACCTTGCGGACCTCGATCGCCACGGCGCGCTCGCCGTTCACGAATGCCGCGTCGCGCTCCTCCTCCTGCGCGTCCTCGATGCGCGCGACCTGAGCGAGCCGCACCGGCCGGCCGCCGCGCGTCGCGATCACGATCTCGCCCAGGTCGCGCGGGTCGGTCACCCGTCCCTTCACGCGCACCAGGTTCTCGCGGGCGCCGCGCTCGATCCGCCCGGCGGGCACGTCGGAGTTCTCGCGCTCCAGCGCGGAGACCACCATGTCGGCGGAGACGCCCAGCGCGTCCATGCGCTCGGGCAGGAGCAGCGCGTGGATCTCGCGCCGCACGCCGCCCTCGATCCCGACGCCGCCCACGCCCGGGATGTTCTGGATGCGGCGGCTCACGTCTTCCTCGGCGAGCCGCGTGAGGTCGCGCAGCGACCAGCCCGGGCCGCGGATCGAGAACGTCATGATGGGCTCGCTGGTCACGTCGAAGCGCGAGATGACCGGCGGATCGATGTCCTTGGGCAGGTCGCGGCGGATGCCGTCGAGCTTGGCGCGCACGTCGGAGAGCGCGTCCATCACCCGGGTCTTGAGCGTGAACTCGATGTAGACCGCGCTGTAGCCCTCGTTCGAGCTGGAGAACACGCGCTTCACGCCCTCGATCGAGTTGACCGCCTCCTCGACCTTCTTCGTGACCTCGCGCTCCACCGCCTCCGGGGACGCGCCCGGGTACTCGGTCTGGATGCTGACGAACGGGAAGTCCACCTTGGGCCACAGGTCCACGTCGAGCCGGCGGTAGGACGTCATCCCCAGCACCACGAGCGCGACGATCATCATGGTGGCGAGCACCGGACGGCGGATGGAGAGATCGCTCAGGAACATGGCTCAGCTCGCCCGGCCCGCGATCTGCACGGGCTGTCCCGGGGTGAGACCCTCGATCGGGCCGACCACCGCGGTGTCGCCGGGCGCGAGGCCGGAGATCACCTCGACCAGGTCGCGGCCATCGTCGCGGACGCCGATCCGCACCACGCGCCGCTCGAGCTTGCCGGCGGCGACCACCAGCACGTACGAGGCCGCGCCGTCCGCGTGCACCGCCGCGCTCGGCACCGCCACCGTCTGCCGCGCCCGCTTCGTGACGATGGTGCCCGACGCGAACAGGCCGCTCACCAGCCGCCGGCTCGGATTCGCGACCCGCACGTACACCTTCACCTGGCGCGTCGCCGGATCGGCGGCGGCGTTGACGCGCGCCACCTTGCCGGCGACGTCCCTGCCCGATGAGCCGTTCACCGTGAGGTTCACGGACGCGCCGACCTGCACGGCCTCGAGATATTCGCTCGGGACCGTCGCCTCGAACTCCAGCTCGGCCGTGTCCACCAGCTCGAACATGGGATCGCCGCTCGCCACGCGATCGCCGCTCTGCACCGAGCGCGTCGCGATCACGCCCGCGATCGGCGCGCGCACCGTCACGTCGTCGAACCGGCGCGTGGCGTCTGCTGCGTTCGCCTGCGCCGCGCGATACGCGGCCTCGGCGCCGTCGACGTCGCGCTGCGAGACCGCGCCCTCCTTGAACAGGTTCTGCTGCCGCTCCCAGTCGGCCTCGGCCACCTTGAGAGCGGCCGCGGCGCTCGCGGCGGCGGCCCCGCGCGCCCCGGCGCGGAAGCGCGCCAGCACCTCACCCTTCGCGACCGCCTGGCCCTCGCGCACCCGCACGGTCTCGACCACCTCGTCGAACGCCGCCGTGATGTTGACGTCGGATTCCGGCTTGAGCGTGCCCGACACCGGAATCCCGGCGGTGAGGTCGGTGCGGATCACGGCCGCGACGTCGCTCGCCGCCAGCAGCGCCGGCGGATCGCCCGACTGGGCTGCACCCTTCGCCCCGCCGCAGCCCGCGAGCGCCACGAGCGTTCCCATCAACACCAGCCCGGATATCGTTCTAGCGATGCGCATGATCGTCTGCTCCATCCTCGAGATTGGTGGCGATCTCGCTGAGCGGCGTGCCCCGCGTGCGCAGCGGATGGCCCACCGCGTATTCGAGGTCCACCAGCGCCGCGAGGTAGTCGCGGGTCGCCTGCACTTCGTTGGTCTCGGCGGTCAGCATCTGAAGGCGCGCGTCCGAGACTTCGAGCTGCGTCGCGATGCCGTTCGTGTAGCGCACGTTCGCGAGGTGATGCGCGCGCTGCGAGAGCTGGGCGGTGCCGCGCCGCGCGGCGAGCACCGCGAGCGTGCGCCGCACCTCCTGCCGCGCGCGCTCGACCTCGACGTTGCTGCCGTCGCGAATCCGATCGCGCTCCGCCTCGGCCTGCCGCAGCTCGGCGGTGGCGCGCTGCACGGCGCCGAAGGTGCGGCCGCCGAGGAACAGCGGGAACTCCAGCTTGAGCGACGCGTTGAGGTCGCGCCGGAACTCGTCGCGCCGCGGGCGCTCGGTGGGCGGAAACGCCTGCTCCGAGAGCGTGCCCGAGAGCGTGAGCTGCGGCCAGCGCGCGGCGCGCTCGAACCGCACCAGCTGCCGTCGCGCCTCGACGTCGGCCTCGGCGCGCGCGATCAGCGCGCGCTTCGATGCGTCGAGCGTCTCGTCCTCCACCACCGGGACCATTCCCGCCTCGAACGCGAGCGGCGTGTCGAGCGCGACCGGCCGATCGAGCGCGACGCTCATCAGGCGCTTGAGCTCGAGCATCGCGATCTGCGAAGCGTTGCGCGCCCCGACCACCGGCGGCTCCTGGTTGGCCGCGTCCACCTGCGCGCGGATGAGGTCGTACTCGGCGCGCACGCCCTGGCGCTGGTAGAGCGCGACCTCGTTCATGTGCGCGCGCGCCTGCGAGAGCCCGGCCTCGGCGATCGCGAGCAGCTGGCTGGCGTACGCCGCGTCGAGGTAGGCCTTGCGCACCTCGCGGGTCACGAGCGCCGCGGTCTCGTCGCGATTGGCGTGCGTCGAACGCCGCGCCGCCCGGGCGGCGGCGAGCCCCGCGCCCAGCCGGCCGCCCGACCAGATCAACTGCGACGCCGTGATGTCGGCGGTCCACGAGTGCACCGCCGCGAACGGGCTGTTCTTGAACAGCGACCCGATCAGCGTGTCGCCTTCCGCGCTCTTGAAGATCGAGTCGAACTTGCGCCCGTAGGTGAGTGAGCCGTTGACCTGCGGGAACGCGGCCGCCAGCGCCTCGCGGACGCGGCCGTTCGCGATCGAGATGCCGGCGTCGGCGAGACGCAGGTCCACGCCGTGTTCGAGCGCGCGGGCCACGGCCTGCTCGATCGTGAGGTGCAGCGTGTCGCCGGGAGCGGCCGCGGCGGCCACGGGAGCGGCGGTCCTGGATGCGGCCGCTGCAATGGTGGGCGCGGCGCTCGCGGGCACGCTCACGGCGCCGGCCCATGCCCACGCGATCGCCATCGCCGCGATCGGGAGCCGCGCACGGGCGCGTGCCGCGATGCGCATCACCGCCGCGCTCCCGCGACGATCATGCCTTCCATCGCGAGCGTGAGCCGCCGGCGCATCTCGTCCTCGACGTCGATCTCGAGCTCCTGGCAGTTCGCCCACCGGAAGAGCAGCGCGTAGTAGACGCTGGTGAGCACCGCCTCGGCGCGCTCGAGATCGAGTCCGCGCGCGAGCTCGCCGGCCTCCTGGCCCTGCTCGATCATGCGCACGATCAGGCTCTGCCAGCGCGACCAGCTGTCCTCGGTGGGTTTGAACGCGCGATGCATGAGCTCGTTCAGCACGTAGCGCGACAGTTCTCGATCCTGCGCATAGGTGGTGGCGCAGCGGGTGTAAATCTCGATCAGTTTCTCGCGCGCCGGTTTCTTTTCCGCGAGCAGGGTGCCCGCGCGCGATTCCATCACCTCGAGATTCTGATCGGAGAGATACGCCAGCACGGCGTCCTTGCGCGGGAAGTAATTGAAGAAGGTTCCCTTCGCGACGTCGGCCTTCTCGGTGATGTCGTCCACCGTCGTGACTTCGAAACCGCGATCGCGGAACAGCCGGATCGCGGCGTTGAAAATGCGCTGGCGAGTTTCGTCCTTCTTCCGCTCGCGCCGTGAGACCTCGATCTCCGTCATGGCTTCAATCTCCACTTCGAATGATTGTGACCGCGAGATAGAAATGAATTAAGCACAAACTTGGACTCCAGTCATATGCCCCTTTGGGAGGGGGTCGTTACGCCGCGCGGCGGCCTGTCGCGTAGACTGCGGCGCATGGCTTTGCCTTCAGCGAGCGCCCCGCCACCGGGCCGGGTGCTGGTCACCGACGGGGAGTTCAAGCACACGCTCGGCATCGCCCGGCAGCTCGCGCGGCGGGGTCACGAAGTGCATCTGCTCGCGCAATCCGCGCGCGCCCCGGCCATCCATTCGCGCGCGGTCGCGCGCTGGCACCTCGCGCCATCGCCCGGCGCTCCCGAATACGACGCCCGCCTGCTCGAGATCGTCCGTTCGCTCGCGCCGCTGTCCGTGGTGCCGGTGGGCAATGGCGCGGTCGCGGCGGCCGATCGCCTGCGCGATTCGCTGCCGCGCGGCGCCACGCTCGCGCTGCCGCCGCGCGAATCGCTCGCGACCGCCTCCGACAAGGCGCGCACCGCCGCGCTCGCGCGATCGCTCGGCGTGAGCACCCCGCGCGAGCGGCGCGTGGAATCGATCGAGGAGGCGCGCGGGGCGCTCGCGGCGTTCGGCGCGCCGCTGGTGCTCAAGTCCGCGCGCGAGGAAGGGGTGAAGGCGGTGCGCTACGCGCGCGATCCAGCCGGGCTCGCGCCCGCGTTCGAGGCGGTGCGCGCGCTCGCGGGCGGCGCGGTGCTGGCGCAGGAGCACATCGCGGGCGAGGGGTTCGGCTTCAGCGCGCTCTACTGGAACGGCGCGCAGCGACGCTCGCTCATGCACCGCCGCGTGCGCGAGTGGCCGCCGAGCGGCGGCACCAGCGCATGCGCCGAGAGCATCGAGCATGCGCCCGCGCTCGAGCGCGCGGGCACCGCGCTGCTCGATGCGCTCGCGTGGCACGGCGTCGCGATGGTGGAGTTCAAGGGTGCGCTCGATGGCGGGCCGCTCGCGCTGATCGAGATCAACGCGAAGTTCTGGGGCTCGCTCGACGTGGCGCTCGCGGCGGGCGTGGATTTCCCGGGCGACCTGGTCGCGCTGCTCGAGGGCCGCGCGCTGCCGCCCGCGGGAGCGCCGCGCCGGGTGCGCTTCTCGTGGCCATTCGGCGGCGACCTCTGGCACGGGCTGTTCCGGCCCGCCAGCCTGCCCGCCGTCTTGCTCGACGCGCTCTCGCCGCGGGTCGCGCACAGCTTCAGCCTGCGCGATCCGCTGCCGCTGTTCTACGAGATCGCGCAGTGGGCACGCTCCACGCCCGGGGCGTGGCGCGAAGCGCGGGCGATGCGATGAGCGCGTGGACGTTCGTGCAGCACGCGCACACCCGGCACTCTTTCGATTCGCGGAGCGATCCGCGCCGGCTGGCTCGCCGCGCCGCAGCGCTCGGGATCGACGTGCTGGCGGTGACCGATCACGACACCTGGCAGGGGTCGGTGGATTGCCGCGCCGCCGCGCAGGCGATGGGGCTCGCGCTCCACGTGATCCTGGCCGCGGAGTACGCGACCGATCAGGGCGACGTGATCGGGCTGTTCCTGAAGCACGAGGTGACCACCGGCTCGGCCCTCGAGATCTGCGACGAGATTCACGAGCAGGGCGGGCTCACGCTGCTGCCGCATCCCTATCGCTGGCACCGGCTCGACGAGCCGCTGCTCTCGCGCATCGACCTGATCGAGGTGCACAACAGCCGTACCCCGCGCGGCGACAACCTGCGCGCCGCCGAGCTCGCGTTCAAACGCCACGCGCCGGAGCTCGCGGGGCCCGACGCGCACCTGCTGCGCGAGCTGGGGCTCGCGCGCAACCTGTTCGAAGGCGGGCGGCCGGCCGGCGAGGAGGCGCTCAAGCACGCGCTGCTGCACGCGCCGCGCCGCTTCGAGACCGCGCAGGGCTCGATCTGGAACGAATGGCTGAGCCAGGGCGTCAAGCTCACGCGCCGGCCCACGCTCTCTGGCGCGTGGTGGCTGCTGCGCGGCGGCGTGCGCCGCATCCTCAGGCCCGGGGAGTACGGACTCGGATGAGCGCGCTCGCCATCTACCGCGGGCGGCCGCTCCGCGTGCTGCACGGCTGCTACGAGATCGCGGGCCAGGGGATGATGCTGGCGCGCGGCCTCGCCGAGAACGGATGCGATGCGCATTCGCTCGCCTATCGCGTGGACTGGGACGGGCGCCGGCCGGACTTCATCGTCGAGCTCGACCGGCGCGCGACGCCGTTCGGCAAGGCCGCTTCGATGCTGGACGCCTTCGCGCGGTGGGGGCCGCGCTTCGACGTCTTCCACTTCCACTTCGGCACGTCGTTCCTGCCGCGCCATCTCGACCTGCCGCTGCTCCGGGCGATGGGGAAGAAGATCGTCTTTCATTTTCACGGCTGCGAGATCCGCGACAAGGCGCACATGCTCGCCCACCAGCGGCTCGCGACCTGCACCGAGTGCGATCCGTTCTGCGTTCCCGCGCGGCAGGCGAAGCTGCGCGCGCTGGCCGCGCGCTACGCGGATCGCGTGTTCTACTCGACGCTCGATCTCGGAGCCTCGGTGCCACGCGGCGTGCACCTGCCGCTCGCGATCGAGACGGACCGCTGGGAGCGCGCGGCGCTCGACCGCCCGCTGCCCGATTTCGCGCGGCGCGACGGGGTGAATGGCCCGGTGGTGGTGGCGCACGCGCCCACCAACCGGCTCATCAAGGGCACGCGCTACGTCGAGGCCGCGGTCGAGGCGCTGCGCGCGGAGTTTCCGAAGCTCGAGCTCCGGCTGATCGATCGCAGGCCGTGGGCGGCGATGCCCGAATTTCTCGCGGGCTGCGACATCCTGGTGGACCAGCTCATGATGGGCTGGTACGGCCTGCTCGCGATCGAGGGCATGGCGGAGCGGCGCGCGGTGGTCGCGTTCATCCGCGGCGACCTTCGTTCCGCGCAATTCGATTGCCCGGTGGTGAGCGCCGAGCCTGCGACCATCACGAACGTGCTGCGCGAGCTGGTGAGCGATCCGTCGCGCCGGGCGGCCCTTGGCGAAGCCGGCGCGCGGTTCGTGCGGCGCGAGCACGACACGCGCGCCGTTGGCGAGACGCTGTTGCGCCACTACCGCGGCCTGCCGGGGCTCGAGCCCCCGAAGGGCGCGTCGCGCGCCGCGGGCGTTGCGGGCGCCGCGGGCGGGGCGGGCGGCGGTTCTCCTTCAGCGGCGGCCGGCGCATGAGGGTGTGTCTGCTCTACGACCCGGGCGCGTGGGAGAATCCGGCCGCGCGCTACACCATGGAGACGGTCGCGCGCATGCTCGACCTCGAGTGGCGCGCGACGGCCTCGCCGGGCGAGGTGGGGGCAGACGACGCGATCGTGTTCGTCGGCGTCCCGTCGCGCGCCCCGGCCGCGGCCGCCGCGGTCGTGACCTGCGCGGAATGGGGCGGCTGGGACGCCGCGAGCCTCGAGGTCGCGCAGTTCGACGGCGAGCCGCTGCTCGCGCCGCGCGGCGCGACGATCGCCCCGCGCTCGCCGCGCGAGCTTCCCGAGGCGTGGCTGCACTCGATCTGGCATCAGCTCTCGCGCGAGGAGGAAATCGCCAATCCGCGCCGCGATCAGTGGGAATGCTTCAGCGGCTTCTTCTCGCGCGCGCACGCGCTCGGGGTGCTCGATCGCCCGCTGGTGAACGCGCACGCCCGACAGCTCGCGCGCCGCGTGGCGGCGTGGGGCGAGGCGCGCGGCGTGCGAGTCGAGCCCGTGCCGCGCTGGAAGAACGGCGCGCGCTTCGCGGCCGCGCTCACCCACGACGTGGACGACGTCACGCTCTACTCGGTCCCGGCCGCCTGGCGGCTGCTGCGCCAGGCGCGCGGCCGCGACTCTTACGCATTTCGCGGCGGCATGAGCGCGATGCTGCGCGCGCTCACGCACTTCGGATGGAGCGGCGATCCCTACTGGAACTTCGATCGCTGGGCCGATGAGGAATCACGCCGCGGCTTCCGCTCGAGCTTCTACTTCTGTCCCCCGGCGCCCACCACGCGCCACGAGTACGACGCGCTCTACACGTTCGAAGATGCAGTCCAGTTCGATGGCCACCGCATGAGCGTCGCGCAGCTCACGCGCACGCTGATCGAGCGCGGGTTCGAGGTGGGACTCCACGGTGGCTACCTGAGCCACACCCATCCCGGCGAGCTGTCGCGCCAGAAGAAGCAGATCGAGGACGCATCGGGCCGCGAGGCGATGGGCGTTCGCCAGCACTTCCTGCGCTTCGACATTCGGGCCACGTGGGCGGCGCAGCAGCGCGCGGGGTTCCGCTACGACAGCACGCTCGGCTACAACGAGACGCCCGGCTTTCGCGCGGGGATCGCGGCGCCCTACCATCCGTGGGACGACGCGCGGCGTGCGCCCATGGAGCTGCTCGAGCTGCCGCTCACGGCGATGGACGGCGCGCTCTTCCGCTCGCTCCACCTCGACGCCGATGCCGCTGCGGCGCGGGTACGCGAGCACCTCGAGCGGGTGGAGTCGGAAGGCGGCCTCGCGGTGCTCCTCTGGCATCCGAACGCGGCCGCCGAGGCGCAGTTTCCGGGATGGTGGCGCGCCTACCTCGCGACGCTCGACCATCTCGCGGCGCGCGGCGCATGGGTCACGAGCGCGGGTGAGATCGCGAGCTGGTGGCGCGAGCGGGAGCGGCGGCTCGAGATCCGGGGCTGAGCGCGAGCGGCCCCGAGGGGCGCGTGGACCCCAGCCCGGGCCGCGCGAAACCGCTCGAATCACGGCCGCGACGAGCCGCTTGAATCGACGCCCGGTCCGGGAGCATGATGCAAGGCCCACCCGGAAACGCGCGGGGCCGGTTGCCCCGCCCATTCGACACGAGGCTCGCCATGACTGCCCCCATCCGCGGTAATGCCGCTGCCGCATCACTGCTCGCAATCGCTCTCGCACTCTCCATCGTCCTGCCGGCGGTCACGAACGCCGGCGTCGAGTTCTCTCCGATGGTGTCGTACCCGGCGGGGGCGGGCGCGAAGGCGGTCGCGCTCGGCGATCTCGACGGCGACGGCGATCTCGACGCCGTGGTGGGCGGAAGGGATTCCAGCCAGATCCGCGTCTTCCTGAATCATGGCGACGGCACGTACGAGGCCGGCGCTTCGATCGTCTCCCACCCGGTGATCGCGCTCGCGCTCGCGAACGTCGCGGGCGGCGCGGCGCTCGACCTGGTGGTGGCGACGGCATACGGCAGTGACTCCAGCGCGACCGACCCGCGCGTCGCGGTGCTCATCGGGAACGGCGACGGCACGTTCGGCGCGCCGCTCGCGCTCGACGGCGTGCCTTCACCCTCCTCGATCGCGACCGCGGACTTCGACCACGACGGCCTCGCCGATGTCGCGGTGAGCGGCTACCCCTCGGGGATCTGGGTGTTCCACAACTCCGGCGCGGGCTTCGACGCGCCGATCCATTACGCGACGGGCGAGCTGCCACGCGATCTCGAGGCCGGCGATCTGAACGGCGACGGCTGGGTGGATCTGGTGTCCGGCAACTACGTCGGCTCGGTTTCCGTGCTGCTGAACCACGGCGA
This sequence comes from Candidatus Eiseniibacteriota bacterium, assembly GCA_041483195.1. Lineage (GTDB taxonomy): Bacteria > Eisenbacteria > RBG-16-71-46 > RBG-16-71-46 > RBG-16-71-46 > WS-2. The sequence continues at coordinate 80,995 of JBGPFC010000014.1, read as the reverse complement.
CGGAACCTTCGAACCCCACGCCGACTACTCCGGCCTGGGTTACGTCTCCTGCGTGGCGATCGGCGACCTCGACAACGACGGGGATGCCGACCTCGCGGTCGCCGACGAATACGGCTCGGTCAACGTGCTGCTCAACGCCGGCACCGGCGTGTTCGCTTTCTCCGGGAACACACCGCTCTACGGCCGCGCGGAGTGCATCGCGATGGCCGATTTCGACCAGGACGGCTACGCCGACGTCGCCGCGCCGCGCGACGATCTCGGCCAGGTCATCGCGCTCGCGGGGCGCGGCGACGGCACCTTCTACTACCCCGCGCTCTACTTCGCGACCGGCATGGGGGCGCACGGAATTGCCGTGGGCGACGTGAACGGCGACGGGCGGCTCGACGTCGTCACCGCCGACATGGGGACGGGCGGCGGCGACGGCACCATGACCGTGCTGATCGGCGGCGCGCCCCGGACCTGCGACCGCACCGACTACGCGTCGGGAGTCAGTCCCTCGGATGTCGTGGCCGCGGACTTCGACGGCGACGGCCGCTCCGACCTCGCGGTCGCCAACGAAGACCAGACGTTGAGCGTGTTCATCGGCAAGGGCGACGGCACGTTCAAGGACTACGTGCGCTATCCGATCGGCACGCTCTCGCAGGGACTCGCCAGCGCCGACTTCAACGGGGACGGCCGGCCCGACATCGTGGTCTCCAATTACACCGAGAGCACGCTGCTGCTGTTCATCAACCGCGGCGACGGCACCTTCGGAGCCTCTCGCACGCTCCCGGTGGGTCCGCATCCGCGTTTCGTCGTGGCGGTGGACTTGAACGGCGACGGCCGGCCCGACCTCGCGACCGCGAACTACAACGACGCGATCTACGACGGCTCGATCTCGGTGATGATCAACCAGGGCAACGCGCAGTTCTCGGCGCCGACCCAGATCCCGGCCGGGCTCGGGCCATATCAGATCCGCGCGGCCAAGCTCGATGCCGACGACAACTTCGATCTGATCGTGAACAACTACGACGGCCAGAGCGTCTCGATCTATCTCAATCACGGCGACGGCACGTTCCAGCCCGAGCAGCGCTACGCGGTGGGCTGGGGGCTGGCCACGGCGGTCGCGGACTTCGATCACGATGGCGACAACGATCTCGCGGTGTGCAATTTCCAGGAGAACACCGTTTCGATCCTGCTGAACGACGGCGCCGGCGCCTTCGGGTCGCGCACCGACATCCCGGTCGGGCGCCAGCCGCGCTCGATCCAGGCCGCCATCGTTCGGGGCGACCAGGACATCGATCTCGCGGTCGCGATCTCGACCACCTCCGAGATCCAGCTGCTCGAGAACAAGGGCCAGGCCCGCTTCCAGACCTTCACCGACAAGCGATGCGCGGCGGGCGTGAATCCCAAGAGCCTCATCATGGCCGACCTCGACGCCAATGGCAGCGACGATCTCATCACCACGAACTCCGGAGCGGGAACCATGTCGGTGCTCCTGGGCGTCGCCCCGGCCGGCAGCTCGCGCGGCCAGTTCCACGCTCTCAAGCGCCCGCCGATGCTGACGCCGCCCGCCGGGCACGAGCCGATCCACCGCTTCGCGTTGCTGCCGAGCCGGCCCAATCCCGCGCGCGGCGCGGCGGTGATCCCGTTCGAGATCCCGCGCGACGCGAGCGTGGACCTGCGCGTCTTCGACGTCGCCGGCCGCGTGGTGAAGACGCTGGTGAGCGGAGATCTGACCGCCGGCCCGCACGAAACCCGATGGGACGGTACCAGCGACACCGGCCAGCGCGTGCACCCGGGCACCTACTTCTACCGGCTGCGCATGGGAGACCAGCAGTCGGCGCGAGTGCTGATCTTCAAGAACTGAACGTGATGCGAGCCGCCGAGCCGATCGCATCGCGCTGCGTGCCCGGCCGTGCGATCTGACGGCTCGCGCCCGAGCAAGGAGTCGTTCCTCGACTTCGTGCTCGATCAGCTCGCGGGCCTCGGCCGGATCGAGGCCCGCGCCATGTTCGGCGGGCATGGGCTCTATCGCGGCGAAGCATTCTTCGCGCTTCTCTGGCGCGGTCGGCTCTACTTCCTGACCGACGACACGACGCGGCCCGCCTACCTGGACCGCGACATGAAGCCCTTCCGGCCCAGAGGCAAGCAGACCATCGGGCGCTACTACGAGGTTCCGGGCGACGTGCTCGAGGATCCGATCGAGATCACCCGCTGGGCGGAACAGGCGGTGCGGGTGCGGGAGCGGGCTTGATCCGATTCGTCCGTCCGCACGCCGAGTGGCTGCGCTCCAGACCAAGCACGTGAAGCTGCCGTGAGCCGAAGGGGATCGCACCGCCGGACAGCCCGGCAATCCGAGACCCGAGGAGAAGAGACTGCTAGGCGGCCATACCCAATGGCCCTACACTCGGCTCTCGCTTGGGATGCTTCTGGTCATTCATGGATCGCCGTCGGTATCCGGTCGGATGCCGGCCCCGGGGGCAGCACGTCATGCTTGGTATCCGTGCGGCGGGAATCCGCTGCAAGCTTGCCGCCCTTGCATTCGTGATTCTCTCGGTCCGATCGGTGGCGGCCGATCCGCCGTGTGTTCCTGCCGATGCACTTGTGCTGGTCGGTGCGATCAACACTGGCAACAAGCCCCACGGGATCGCGTGCGCGGACTTCAACGGCGACGGCATGCTCGATCTCGCAGTGGCGAGCAGCAACTCGCCTGCGAAGATCGGCTACATCAGCGGCGTGACGGTGCATCTCGCCAACGGCCCGGGATCTTTCAACGCTGGCGTGGACTATGCGGCCCCGGGTCAACCATTTCACGTCGTCGCGGCTGATTTCGATCTCGATGGCTACATCGATCTCGTCACGGCGGACTATTCGAGCAGTCTGGTCTCGTTGTTTCGCGGGCAAGGTAGTGGCGGCGTCGGCTCGGGCACGTTCTCGGCGGCCGTCAACTATCCAGCGGGATTGAACCCGAGCTACGCACTGTCGGCGGACTTCAATGCAGACGGCAGACCGGACCTCGTGGTCCTCAATCTCGTCTCGGGAAGCCTGAACCTCCTTATCGGACAGGTTCCGACTGGACCGGGCGAGGGTGTGTTTTCCGCCCCGGTGCAATATTCCCTCGGAAATTCCGTTTCGTACCCGGCGACCGCAGCGGCGGGCGACTTCAATAGTGACGGCATCCTGGACCTCGTGGTCGTGCTCTACGGCCGGAGCCAACTCGCGATCTTGTTTGGTACCGGCAGTGGTGGAGTTGGCGACGGCGGCTTCCAGGCGCCGATCTACGTGGCAGTCAGCGTTGATCCGTGGAATGTCGAGCCCCACGATCTGAACGGAGACGGAATCCTGGATTTGGCGGTCACTGACGTATCTGGACTCGGCATCCTGATCGGAAGCGGCTCAGGCGGAGTGGGGAACGGAAATTTTCTTCCGCCCGTTCACTACGCCTCGGGCGTCTTTCCCCAGGGAATGGCATCGGGAGACTTCACCCGAGATGGCATTCGCGATTTCGTCCTCGGGTTGAGCCCAGCCACAAGGCTCGGACTCTTCGCGGGTCTGGGAAGCGGAGGTGTGGGAGATGGTGGCTTCATCGGGCCGTCCCCCCTCGCTGCTCAGCTTCAGCCGTTCGCGCTGCTCGCTGCGGACTTCACGGGGGATGGTCGTTCGGATCTCGCCGCCGTCAACTACGGCTCCAATACGATTACGGTCTATGTCGATTCATGCGCGCAGCTCCCCGCGGGCTACGTGGTGGGCCAGTGGGCGCCGCAGGGCGAACCCGTTTCCGTGGCACCTGGGGATCAGACCCAGCCGGCGGGGATCGCAGATGGCGCGGGCGGGGCCTTCATCGCCTGGCGCGACGGCCGTTCGGGCGCCGGGAATGCCATATTCGCGACCCGCATCAATGGCAGCGGCAACGCAACGCCCGGGTGGACCCCCGGAGGCTCACCGATCTGCACCGCCGTAGGCGATCGATACTCGCCGGCGATCGCCTCCGATGGCACGGGGGGAGCAATCATTGGTTGGCTCGATACTCGCGACGGCACTTCCGCCATTTATCTTCAACGAGTGCTGGCGTCTGGCAGCCTCGCTCCGGGGTGGCCCATCGATGGCCGAAGACTGAGCCCCGAGGGTCCACAGCTCACTCTCTCTATGGACGCCGATGGTGTGGGCGGGGTCATCATTGCGGCGCAAGACCGGCGACCCGGCTACCTGACGGGTTACGCGTTCCGGATGGCGGGAGACGGCACCTATCCGGCAGGCTGGACCTCCGCTGGTAAACTGTTTCAGAAATACATTGCCCTCACGCGGGTCACCGTCACTTCGGGTCCGGTGGCGATTGGAGACCACGCCGGAGGTGGATATCTCGTGGACCGGTATTTCCACCCTGCTGGGATCGATTTCTACCCAGCCGCCGAAATCAGCAGCCTGTTTCATGCCACCGACGCCGCTGTGAGTCTTCTCATGCAGCGCTCCCAGCAGGGCCCGATGCCGCCGATCGGTGGCGCCGACGGCGCAGGTGGCGTTCTGGCGGGATTCGCCACCTCCGCCACTGACGGGATTCTGTATCGCGTTAGTCCGGCGGGAACCATCTTGTGGTCAGCCGGCCTGCCCTTGGCCGCGGCCTGTCAGGTCGTTCCCGATGGCGCCGGAGGCGCGCTGCTCGCCGCCAGCAACTTGCCCTCCGCGAGCATCGTGGCCTTTCGATTCACCGGCACCGGTGCGATCGCCCCGGGATGGTACCCGAGCGGAAACATCGTTTCGCTCGGGGCCAACACACGGTCGCTCGATGCCCTGGCCTCCGATGCCAGCGGCGGCGCGTTTGTCGCATGGACCGATTTCCGGTCGGGGCACAATGATCTGTATGCGACGCACCTCACCGGATCCGGTTCTCTTGCTCCCGGCTGGGCCGTGTGGGGCAGTCCGGTTTACGTGTCTTCGGGAGCGCGGGACCCCGCTACCGGGTTTTCGGATGGTTTCGGCGGCGCGATCATGGTTTGGAGCGATGCGCGCAATATCACTCGGGACATCTTCGCGCAACGCCTCGTGAGCGACCTGCCGGTGCCCGCTCTCGCATCCCTGGTGAGCGCCGAGTCCGCGCCCGATCGCGTGCGGCTCACCTGGTTCACGCCGGACGGCGCTGCACGCGAGTTCCAGATCTATCGTCACGCGACCGAAGCTGCGTGGGAAGCATTTGCTGCAATCGGGGCGAGCGAGGGCGGCGAAATCATCTTCGAGGATCGCGCCGTAGAACCGGGACGACGCTACGGCTACCGCCTCACCGTTCGTGGAGAATCACCGGATGCGTTCATGGGAGAGACATGGATCGACGTGCCTCTTGCCTTTCGCCTCGCGCTCGAAGCCCCGCGACCGAACCCGGTCGAACGGGAGCTGAACGTGGTCGTTACGCTTCCCGACGAAAGACCCGCGACGCTCGACGTGCTCGATGTGAGCGGTCGCGCCATGCTCGCGAAGGAGATCGGAGGGCTCGGCCCGGGGCGACACGCGTTCGCCCTTGCGCGAGCGAAGGCATTCGAGCCCGGCATCTTCTTTCTCCGGTTGCGTCAACGGGACAAGTCCATCGTCGAGAAGTTCGTCGTGATCCACTGACGTGTCCTGGGCGAGCGCCTTGATCTCGGAGTCGGGCGGGGGGACGTGACCGACGCCAAGCCTGAAGCGCCGACCCGCGCGCAACTGCTCGGCAGGAGCGTCGGGTCGGAGGTCGTCTTCGCGGTCGTGGCCGCGGCGGTGCTTCTCGCCTGCCATCGCTCCCCACTCGCGGCGTTCGAATCTCGCATGTCGCCTTGGGTTCAGATTGCCTCGGGCCTGATCGCCGGCGTGGCGGTGGGCGGCGCGGCGGCGCAGCTGCTGTTGCGAGCCGCCGTGTTCGATGGCGCGCGGCGGATGATCGCGGAGACCATCCGGACCGCGCCACTCGGTATTTCGGATCTCGCGCTGATCTCGCTAGTCGCCGGGCTCGGCGAGGAGTTCCTGTTCCGCGGCGCTCTTCAAACCGTGATCGGCCTCTGGTGGTCCACCGCCATCTTCACGGTCGTCCACGCGTGGGTGCCGCTGAAGGGGTGGGCACGCGCGGTCTACATGCTGTTCGTCGTCTCGACGAGCCTGCTGCTCGGCGTGATCTTCGCCCGGCTCGGCCTGGCCGCCGCGATGACCGCGCACGCGAGCATCGATCTGGCAATCCTGATCCTCGCGCGTCGAGCGCTGCTCCGCTTCGAAGAGCGTGGCGCGGCGGCGGCCGCCGCGGGCGACTCGTAGGCGGCGGCTTCGCCCCGAAGCGCCGGGTGGCCCACGGCAGACTCACCGCTGCTCCCAAGGATCCATGCTCTCCGTCCCCGAGCGGAGGGTACGATCATCGTCCGAGCGATGCGCCGTGTGACGCCCCTCAGGCCGCGAGGTCTCCATCATGCTCCGACGAGTCCCCCGCATTCTCGCACTGCTCGCGCTCGCACTCGGAGCGATGGGCGCCGGTGTCCACGGCCCCCGCCTCCATTCCGACGAGGGTCCGCTCCCGAGCATGACCGGCGCTCCCGGGGTGGCGGCAGGGGAGGCCGAGAACGACTGCACGCTCTGCCACCAGGATTTCAACAATCCCTGCGCTCCCATCCCGTGCAATCTCAACACCGCGGGCGGCGGAGTGGAGATCCTCGATCTTCCGCGCGACTGGCAGCCCGGCGAGATCTACCCGCTGCGGGTGCGATTGTGGACCGATTCCACGCTGGTGTATGCCGCACGCCGCTGGGGATTCGAGATCACCGCGCTGCACGCCGTCAGCGGTACCGGCGCCGGACAGTGGGTGCAGGCCGAACCCGACACCTATTCGGTCGTGGCGGGATCGCCTCCGTTCGATTCGCGCAGCTACGCCGAGCCGACCTACGCCGGCGTTCGCGAAGGGCTGGCGGGCCCGGTGGAATGGTCGGTCCAATGGCGTGCGCCCAATTCCTCGGAGGGCGACGTCCTGTTCTTCGTCGCGGCCGTCGCGGGTGACGGCAACGACCAGCCGGGCCCGGGCGACTTCGTCTTCACCGCGAACGACACCATGCGGCAGGGGGGAGACGGGGTACGACCGATTCGCTGGGGGGCGTTGAAGGCGAGGTACCGTTAGTTCGCCGCGAGCTTCGCGATACCGATCGGAAGCCGCGCCCGCCACGACGATGGCGCGTGAACGCCGCCGGGCACTTCCGAGTAGGTCACCGCGTAGCCCTTCGCCCGCAATGCGTCGCGCAAGTGGCGGTTCGCTTCGAGAATGGAGGGCGCCGCGCCGCCCACTGCGCCCCGGGTCTCCAGCGCGCCGACGTCGAGGAAGAATCGAATGTCGCGCCTCGGCGAAGCTGCGTACCGGCTCGTGAGCCACTCGTATGGCGCATGGTTCGAGCCTTCGTTCCCACGCCAGAACGCGCCGCTCTGCGACAGCACCTCGCCGAACAGGTCCGGACGCTGGAGCGCGACATACGCGGCCGCCAGCCCGCCCGCGCTGGACCCGGTCACGATCGTGCGATGCGGATCGCGCGTCACCTGCCAGCGCTCCCGCATCCAGGGAACGAGTTCATCGCAGAGAAACGTGGCGAACCGCGCGCGGTTGGCGAGGTCCTCGAGCCGCGCCGCGGACGAAGCGTTGTCGATGAGGACCGCGACGAAGGGCGGCGACTTTCCGGCGGCGAGCAGGCTGTCGAGGATCATCGGCAGCGGGAGGTCGCTCAGGTAGGTGCCGCCGTCGAAGGCGACGATGAAGTCGTAGCTCGTGCCGGCGCTCGCGGGGTATCCCGGCGGCGTGTACACCCAGACGCGGCGCTCGCGCCCGTAGATCCTGCTCGCGACGCCGAACTCCTCGACGCGGCCCGCCCGCATGCCCGGCCGCGGATCGAACCTCCGCTCCGTCCGCGTTCCCCGCGGCGCGATGGGCGCGGCGCGCGCCGGCGCCGACAGGGGCGCGATGCCGCCGAGCACCACGATCGCGAGCGCGGCCGAGCCGAGTCGATGGGTCATGTCGGGCGCAGCATACCCCACGGCCGCGTCCGTGCGATTCCTGTTGAAACGCGCGCGGCGCGACTCCACCCTCGCACCCTTGAGCTTCTTCCACTTCGACTACGACTCGGCCCCCAAGGGCCTGAAGCCCACTCGCGGCGACTTCGCGCGGATCGGACGCTACCTCCTGCCCGCGTGGCGTCCGTCGATGCTGATCCTCGCCTGCATCGCCGTGAATGCTGCGCTCGGACTGGTTCCGCCACTTCTCATCCGCGATCTGATCGATCGTGCGCTACCCGATCGGAACGGCATACAGCTGAACTGGCTGGTGGCGGGAATGATCGCGGCCCCGTTGCTGGCCGGGCTTATCGGGGTGTGGCAGAACTACCTCGTGACGCTCGTCGGCCAGGGCGTCATGTTCGACCTGCGCTGCGGGATGTACGACCGGCTGGTCCGGCAGTCGCTGCGCTTCTTCACTGGGACCAAGTCCGGCGAGATCCTCTCGCGCCTCCAGAACGACGTGGGCGGCGTGCAGGGCGTGGTCACCGGCACGATGGTCTCGCTCGCCACCAACACGATCGTCGTGGCGAGCACGCTGGTGGTGATCTTCCGCATGGACTGGCGCCTCACGCTGGTGGCGGCGGGGGTGCTCCCGCTGTTCATCCTGCCCACGCGCAGCGTGGGGCTGGTGCGGAAGCGACTCTCCAAGGAGACGCAGGAGCGCCTGGCCGAGCTGACCTCCTACGTGCAGGAGACGCTCTCGGTGAGCGGGTTCCTGCTGGTGCGCCTGTTCGGGGCGCAGGAGCACGAGCGGCGGCGCTTCGCCGCGAAGGCAGCGGCGGTGCGGGATCTTCAGGTCCGTCAGAGCATGGCCGGACGCTGGTTCCTGATGTGGATCATGTTGTTCGCGAGCGTCGGCCCGGCCCTCATCTACCTGGTGGGCGGTCACGAGGTCATCGCCCGCAGGCTCACCGTGGGAACGATCGTGGCGTTCGTCGCATATCTCGGGCGGCTCTACATGCCGGTCTCCGCGCTGGTGAACGTGCACGTGGAGATCATGAGCGCGGTGTCGCTGTTCCGCCGCATCTTCGAGTACCTGGACCTGCCGATCGAGATCGGCGAGCCGGACTCGCCCAGGCGCATCGAGCGGCCGAAGGGGGAGCTGCGCTTCGAGAACGTCTCGATGGGATACGAACCGGGCGCGAGTACGCTGGCCGACATCTCGTTCGAGGCGCGGCCCGGGCAGATGGTGGCCCTGGTGGGACCGAGCGGCGCGGGCAAGACCACGATCACCTACCTGGCCTCGCGGCTCTACGATCCGACTTCAGGGCGCGTCACCTTCGACGGCATCGACCTGCGGGAACTCTCGCTGAGCGACCTTTCGCGCTGGATGGCCAAGGTCACGCAGGAGAGCACGCTCTTCAACGCGACGCTGGAAGAAAACCTCCGCTACGCCAGGCCGGACGCCACGCGCGAGGACCTGGAACGCGCCTGCAGGCTCGCGCAGATTCACGACGTCATCGCGGCGCTTCCGGATGGGTACGCCACCGCGGTGGGGGAGCGCGGCTACAAGCTGTCGGGCGGCGAGAAGCAGCGTCTGGCCATCGCGCGCGTGGTGCTGCGGGACCCGCGGCTGCTGATCCTGGACGAGGCCACCTCCTCGCTGGACTCGCGCTCCGAGGCGCTCATCCAGGCGGCGCTCGAGCCGCTGCTGCAGGGCCGCACCAGCCTGGTCATCGCGCACCGGCTCTCGACCATTCTGAGGGCGGACGTGATCCTGGTGCTCGACCACGGCCGGATCGTGGAGCGCGGCACGCATGCCGCGCTGATCGAGCGGGGCGGACTCTACTCGAAGCTCTACGAAGAGCAGTTCCGGGTCGCGGCGGAGGCGTGATGGCACAGGATCGATGGACCGCGGTCGACCGCTACCTCTCCAATCTCTTCGCCCCGGCGGATCCGGCGCTGGATCAGGCCCTCGAGGCCAGCGCCGCGGCCGGACTGCCGGCGATCAGCGTCACTCCGAACCAGGGGAAGCTGCTGTCGCTGCTCGCGCGCGCGATCGTGGCCCGCAGCATCCTGGAGATCGGAACGCTCGGCGGGTACAGCACCATCTGGCTCGCGAGGGCGCTGCCCCGCGACGGACGCCTGGTCACGCTCGAGTCGGACCCGAAGCACGCGAAGGTGGCTCGCTCGAACATCGCGCGAGCGGGGCTGACGAAGCTCGTCGAGCTGCGCCTCGGGCTCGCGCTCGACACCCTGCAGCAGCTCGCCGCGGAAAAGCGCGGCCCATTCGACCTGACGTTCATCGACGCCGACAAGGCGAACATCCCCGAGTACTTCGCGTGGGCGCTCGAGCATTCGCGCCGCGGCAGCCTGATCATCGTGGACAACGTCGTGCGCGACGGGGCCGTGATCGATGCGACCAGCACCGATCCCAGCGTGCAGGGCGTGCGCCGGCTCAACCACATGCTCGCGGCCGAGCCGCGCGTGAGCGCCACCGCGATCCAGACCGTAGGCAGCAAGGGATACGACGGGTTCGCGATCGCGCTGGTCACGGAGGATCCCTAGGGCCGTGTCCGCCACCGGCCATTCGTCAGCGCCCGCGCCCGCCGCACGCCATCCCTGGGTGTGGTCCGTCCTGTATTTTCCCTACGGGCTCACCTTCGGACTCCCATCGATCGCGCTCGGTTACCTCGCGAGCCGCGCGGGCGTTTCGGTCTCGGCGATCGCGGGCGTGATCGGCATGACGTATCTCGCCGCCGGATGGAAGTTCGTGTGGGCGCCGCTCGGCGACTACACGCTGTCGCGCAAGCGCTGGTACCTGATCGCGATCTCGCTCGTCTCGCTGGGCTTCATCGCCATGACGATCGTGCCGCTCACGCCGCGCTCGATGCCGCTCGTATCGCTGCTGGTGCTGACCACCAGCGTCGCCGGCACGTTCATCGCGTTCGCCACCGAGGGGCTGATGACCCACAACACGCCGCCCGGGACGCGCGGGCGCGCCGGCGGCTGGTTCCAGTCGGGAAACCAGTTCGGCCAGACCGCGGGCGGCGGCATCGGACTCTGGCTCATGAAGCACACGCCATCGCCGTGGATGGCGGGCGCGCTGCTGGCCTGCATCCTGTGGGCGTGCGCGATCGCGTTGCGCGGGCTCGAGGAGCCGCCGCGCGCGCTCCACGGAGCATCGGTCTCCGAGCGCGTGGGCGACGCGTGGCGCGAGCTGGTCACCGTGGTGCGCTCACGCGTGGGGCGCATCGCGCTGATCCTCGCGATCCTGCCGATCGGCACCGGCGCGGCGCAGGCACTCTTCGGCTCGATCGCGCTCGAGTGGCGCGCGCCGGCGGACACGGTGTCGGCGGTGCTCGGGCTGGGCGGCGGGCTCGCGATCGTGGCGGGCTGCTTCGTCGGCGGGCGGCTCGCCGACGTGATGAAGAAGCCGGCGTCCTACGCGCTCTCGTGCGCGCTCGGGCTGCTGGCGTGCATTGCGATCGCGTGGTCGCCGCGCGACGCGACCGGTTACGCGGTCTCGACTCTGTTCTACACCTTCACCCTCGGGATGGCGGCCGCCACCATGACCGCGCTGGTGCTCTCGATCATCGGCGACACCGCGGCCGCGACCAAGATCAACCTGTTCTTCGCGCTGAACACGCTGTTCAGCCTCGGGATGCTGCGCGTGGACGGCTGGGCGCACGACGCGTGGAAGACGAACGCGATGCTCTACACCGAGGCGCTGGTCGGACTCGCGGCGCTCGCGCTGTTCCTGGTGCTTGCGCGGAAAGTGCGCGGGACGGAGCTGGCCGGCGCCGGGTGAGCGTGGGGAAGCGGCGAGCGAGCGATTGCACCGCCGGCGTTCCGCCGCCTAGACTGCGCCGACCCGAACTCGATAAGGAGCCGCCGTGCCGCTCGCCCCTGGCCGTGATCTCTCGCACTACCGCCTCGTCGAACAGATCGGCGAAGGCGGCATGGGCGTGGTGTGGAAGGCAACGGACTTAACGCTCGGCCGCGAGGTCGCGATCAAGGTGCTGCCCGAGGTGTTCGCCGGCGATCCCGAGCGCATGGCGCGCTTCGAGCGCGAGGCGCGGCTGCTCGCATCGCTCAATCACCCGCACATCGCGTCGATCTATGGCGTGGGATCCGCCGACGGGGTGCGCTTCCTGGTGATGGAGCTGGTCGAGGGGAATGATCTGTCGCAGCAGATCGCGCGCGGGCCGGTGCCGGTGGGCGAGGCGATCGAGCTGGCGCGCCAGGTGGCCGAGGCGCTGGAGGCCGCGCACGAGAAAGGCATCATCCACCGCGACCTCAAGCCCGCGAACGTCAAGCTCACGGGCGGCGGCCAGGTCAAGGTGCTCGACTTCGGCCTCGCCAAGGCGCTCGAGGGCGAGGCCGCGGCGACCCGCAGTTCCGACATGTCCCATTCGCCGACCCTCACCAGCCCGATGACCGCCGCGAACGTGATCCTCGGCACGGCGGCCTACATGAGCCCCGAGCAGGCGCGCGGCAAGTCGGTGGACCGGCGCGCGGACATCTGGGCGTTCGGCTGTCTCCTCTACGAGTGCCTCACCGGCCGGCGCGCGTTTCCTGGTGAGACGGTCTCCGACACGATCGCCAAGATCCTCGAGCGCGATCCGGACTGGGCCGCGCTGCCGCCGAGGACTCCGAACAAGGTGCGTGAGCTGCTTCGCCGCTGCCTCGAGAAGGACTCGCGCAGGCGCCTGCGCGACATCGGCGACGCGCGCGTGGAGCTGGACGAGCTGCTGGCCGCGGGGGTGTCCGCGAGCGGGACCATCGCCATCGCCGACGAGGCCGAGGCCCGCGCGGCGCGGCGGGGCGGCTCGGCGATGCTCGCGTGGAGCGTGGCCGTCGTGGCGCTCGCGGTCGCGTCGATCGGTCTCCTGTTCCCCGAGCTCGTGCGCCGATCGCCGCGGCCGGTCGCAGCGCGCACCACCGTGATGTCGCCAGCGGGAATGCAGATCTCGATCCATCCATCGGACGCGGCCATTTCCCCGGACGGAAAGCTGATCGTGTTCGCAGCTAGCGACTCGGCCGGCAAGTCGCGGCTATGGCTGCGCCCGCTCGAGTCCCTCGACGCGCGGCCGATCGATGGGACGGATTTCACCGGCGGGATAAGCCCGGGGCTGCCGTTCTGGTCTCCAGACGGCAGGTCGATCGGATTCTTCGCGGACGAGAAGCTCAAGACGATTCCGGTCACCGGTGGCTCTCCGCAGATCCTGTGCAGTGTTTCGAACGCGCGCGGCGGCACGTGGAGCCGCCGGGGCGTGATCCTCTTCGCGCCGTCCAGCCAGGGCCCATTGTTCCGCGTGTCGCAGTCCGGCGGCGATCCCGTGCAGGTCACGGCCCTCGATTCCACGCTGCACGAGACCGCCCACCGCTTTCCTCGATTCCTGCCCGATGGCCGCCGCTACGAGTTCGTCGCGCTGCCCGGACGCAATGGAAAGCTCGACACCTGGATCGGAGAGCTGGGCTCGCGGAAGCGGAAGCTCCTCATGAGCGCCGAGTCCGGCGCCTTGTTCGTGCCTCCCGGACACGTGATCTTCGTGCGTGAGCAGTCGCTGGTGGCGCAGTCGCTCGACCCTGGCCGGCTGCGGCTCGAGGGAGAGCCGGTACGCATCGGCGACGCCCCGGTAGTACTGGGCATCCTGGGAACGAATCCCGCGAGCGCTTCCGAGAATGGCATTCTCGTCTATCCGACCAATGCTTCGACCTTGAACCACCTGACGTGGTTCGGGCGCGATGGCAAGGCGCAGGGTGATCTGCCCGTGCCCGATGCCGACTACCGCGAGATCGCCTTCAGCCCGGACGACCGCCAGATCGCGTTGCTGCGGCTCAGTTCGCCGACGAGCACCGACATCTGGATCGTCGATGCCTCCCGCGGGGCCATGACCCGGCTCACGACGGACGGAACTCAGAAGTACACGCTCTTGTGGTCGGGCGACGGCAGACGGATCGCCTATTCCGTGTCGCGAGGCGGCGAGTCGAACTTCTACGAGCGGCCGGCCTCCGGATCGGGAGAGGAACAGCCCCTGTTCGTCTCGAATTCCGCGTTCAAGAACATGTCTCAGCTCACTCGAGATGGAGCGTACCTGGTCTTCGATGATCTCGAGCGGACGACGCAGCGGGACCTGTGGGTGATTCCACTCCAGGGGGACCGAAAGCCGATTCCGTACCTGAGCACCCCGTTCGACGAGGGCAATGGGTCCATCTCCCCCGATGGACGCTGGATGCTCTATCAATCGGACGAATCGGGACGCCCCGAGCTCTACGTCCAGTCGTTCCCTACTCCGGGAAACAAGGCCCGCATCTCGACCGATGGTGGGTTCGGCGGATTCTGGCGAGGCGATGGCGCGGAGATCCTCTACGGATCGCCGAAGGGAATCATGTCCGTGTCGGTTCGATCCGGCCCCACGTTCGCGGCGGAGGAGCCGAAATTCCTGATGGCGGTGCCGAAGGGACTGGTCACGCTGGGAGCCACGTCCGACTTCAAGCGCTGCCTGTTCGCGCTCCCCACTGGCGACGCGCCGCAGGTGAATCTCACGCTCCTCACGAACTGGACTTCGCTGCTCGAACGCTGAGCGAGCGAGCACGCGCGCAGGCCGAAGGAGAAGCACTCGTGAGCAAGCACTACGACACCAACTACGGGAACTACGACACCGCGCTCTACGCCGAGATCCGCAGGGAGGCGTTTGGCGAGGACATCGGTCAGAACAGCTGGCTCACCGCCGAAGAGCAGGACCGGTTCATCGGCTGGCTGGGCCTCGGCCCCACCCGGCGGCTGCTCGACGTCGCATGCGGAACCGGCGGACCCGCGCTGCGCGTATGCGAGGCCACCGGGTGCTCGGTCGTCGGGATCGACATCCACGAGGGCGGCGTGGCCACGGCGAATGCGCTCGCCGCGCAGCGAGGGCTCGGCGGCCGCGCGAGTTTTCGGGTGGCCGACGCGGCTGGCGCGTTGCCGTTCCCGGACCGGAGCTTCCACGCGGTCTCGTGTATCGACGGGATCAATCACCTGCCCGATCGCGGGGGAGTGCTCGCGGAGTGGGCCCGGCTGCTCGAGCCGGGTGGGCGAATCCTCTTCACCGACCCGGCGACCGTGACGGGGGCGCTCACGAACGCGGAACTCGCCATGCGAAGCTCGATCGGCTTCTTCCTGTTCGTCCCCTCCGGCTACGACGGCCGCATGCTCGAGGCGTGCGGGCTGAAGGTGCTGGCCTGCGAGGACGTCACGGCGAACATCGCGACGATCGCCGAGCGGCGCGGCGCCGCACGCGCCGCGAGGAGCGCCCCGCTTCGCGAGGTCGAAGGTGATCGGGACTACGCGCAGGAGCAGGAGTTCCTGGCGATGGCCGCCCGCCTGGCGCGCGAGGGTCGGCTCTCCCGCTTCCTGCTCGTCGCCGAGAAGCAGCGCTAGTCGACATCCGCGGAGCCTTCGAGTTCGATCGTGCGAAACACGCGGGGTCCGGCGCGTATCGAAGCGCGTCGTCCATCAATTTTCTTGGTGGAGGTCGCCGCGCGCGCAGTATCATCAGCGCGGCCGCTTCATCGCGCTTCCCATCGTCTCGAGCCCGGAGTCGCCCCATGCTTCCCCCTGCCACGGAACACGCCCCTCGCGGCCACCGTTCGATCTTGGCGCTCACGATCTTGCTGCTCGTGCTCCTCGCTCCGCTGGCGCACGGCGCTCCGGTGGTCGGGTTCATCGAACACTGGTCCGGTGCCGCGTTGCATGGCTGGGGCGGCGGCGACTTCTACGGCAACCCGGGGACGGGAGGAGTGCTCGGCGTGGGAGATGGATTCCTCACGATCAGGACTCCCGGCCCGACCTCCTCGACCAACCTCGGAGCGTTCTCGGGTGGAATCGAGTACGCCGGGGACTGGCAGGCCGCGGGAATCAAGGAGGTCCGGTTCTGGCTGAACGACATCGGCGCCGCCGAGCCGCTCGAGATTCACTTCAACCTCGGTGACGCGGCCGGAGGGAATTTCTGGCAGTACAACACGGGCTTCATTCCTCCGCCGCTCGCGTGGGCGCAGTTCAGCGTCGACCTCACAGCTTTCGCGAACTTCACGCACACCATCAACAGCCCCCCGGGGGGCACATTCACGCAGGCGATCCAGAACGTGAACCGGATCCTCATCCGCCACGACATGGCGCCGTACAGTCAATTTCCGGATGCGATCAGCGCCGATGTCGGCGTCGACGAGTTGCTGCTCACCAATGGCGTCGTCGGGGTCTTCGATCCGCTGCCGCCCGGCCGCGTCGCGTTGCAGCCGGTCAGGCTCGCCCCGCCCTATCCCAATCCGTCGCGGGGGGTGGTCGCGCTGTCGCTCGAGACGTTCGACTCGGCGCCGGTCCAGATCGAGGTGATCGACGTGACCGGGCGCCTCGTGCGCCGCGTGACACTGGCGGCGGCGTCCGCGGGCCCGCGGCTCTGGACCTGGGACGGTCATGGCGATTCGGGCGAGATGGCCCCGGCCGGCTACTACCGGGTCCGCGCGTTCGGTCCGTCGGGGGGCACCAGTCGTCCGCTCATTCGTCTGGCCGGAGGGCGCTGAACGCCGGGAGCCGCGCCAATTGCGCGCCGCGCGAACCGGAAGCCCCCGCGAGCGATGTGCTCGCGGGGGCTTCGAGTTTGAATGGGCGCCATCGTTCCCATCGAGGGCGATGATTCGCTCTCAACGATACAACAGCTTCAACCTTCCCCACGTGTACCTGGCCGACTCCGTGAAGCCGTACTTGTACGTGGGCACGCAGAGGTAACGCGCGGGATGAAGCGGCAGCGGGGGGGTATCGAAGTAACCGATGAGCCTGGTGAATTGGTCGAGCACGGTCGCCATGTAGGGAGTTCCGTCCTCGGGCTGGAACTCGTAGCAGACGTAGTGCTGATTCGGGTCGAGAATCGGGTAGTCGTTATCGGGGTAGGGGTCCACGACATGCTTGTCGACCGGGTTGCAGAAGAACCTGGGGAAAGTGACGGTCGTGCTCCATTGCCCGAACTGGTCCGTAAGAAGCACCTGCTTGTTGATCGGCTGCCCGTCACAGAAGTAGCACTTGTAATGATTCTTGAAGGGCGGCAGTCCCCCAAAGTTCTGGTTGTTCTTCAGGGCCGGAGTGAGCAGGTAGACCGCGTCGTGCACATGCAGCGTCTGATCGCCGAACTGGTTGGTGGCGGCCACGACCGCCCCGAACGGCTGCGGGGTGATCCTCCACCACGAGTAGTGCGTGATGTCATCGTGAATCGGGTAGGTACCACCGGCCGGGCCAAGGACCTGCTTCTGAGTCGGATTCATGAACATTTCGAGTTCGAGCACGTTGTGGTTGTAGATCCCGAACTGGTCGGTGAGCACGACCGGGATGTTTATCGGCGAGCCGGGGAATGGCGGCGTGAGGTAGACCTTGTAGTGATCCCAGAGCGGATTGACCTGCGCGTCCGCCGCTCGCGAGCCCAGGACGAGCAGCGCGAGGACGAACATCATCGACAGCGGTGAGCAGAGACGGCGAGTAGTGAACATCCTCATGGAAGTACACCTCCGATCGCGCCGGCGCCGGCGACGGAGACCCTAGCGCGAAGGGGCTGCGCGCGGGCGGGCGGCCAAGCGAGAACCGTGAGAAGCGTCGCCCGGGATCTCGGAGACGAAGGGGCCGACACTCACGGCGGCGGCACGGCTCCATGCATCCTTCGCGACCTCTCCGCGGGGATCGGGGTCCATCCTGGCCCGCCCGGGACGGGGCCGATGTTACACCTCGAACGGATGATAGACAGGAATTTCCTCCGCGCGTCCATTGGCCCGTGGCGCACCGGTTTGCGCCCTCCCAACGGTCGCCGCTCGCCGGTGCATGCTTCTCCCGAGCCAGCCTCCGCTCGAAGCGCTCAGCCCTCCGCCTTCCTCCCGAATCCCGGCTCGAGCGGAATCCACATCGCCACGACGAAGCTCGGCACGGTCGCGAGGATCACCCACGTGAAGAAGTGCGGGTAGCCGATGTGGTCCTGCAGCCAGCCGCTCCACATTCCGGGCAGCATCATGCCGAGCGCCATGAAGCCGGTGCAGATCGCGTAGTGCGCGGTCTGGTGCGGGCCGCGGGCGATGTGGATCATGTACATGAGGTACGCTGTGAAACCGAAGCCGTACCCGAACTGCTCGACCGCCACGCAGAGCTGGACGAGCGGCAGGCTCGCCGGCTGGGCGTACGCGAGGTAGATGAACGCGGCGTCCGGCAGATGGATCGCGAGCAGCATGATCCAGAGCCACGCCTTGAGCCCCTGGCGCGCCACCACGATGCCGCCGAGGATTCCCCCGAGCGTGAGCGCGATGATGCCGATCGTGCCGTAGATGAACCCGACCTCGGTGGTCGTCAGCCCCAGGCCGCCCTGCGCGCGCGGATCGAGCAGGAACGGCGATGTCATCTTCACGAGCTGCGCCTCGCCGAGGCGATAGAGCAGCAGGAACAGCAACAGGGCCGCGATGCGCGGCTTGCGGAAGAACGAGCCGAAGGTCAGCAGGAACTCGCGGATGAAGTGTGGAATCTCGCGAGCTTCACCGGGGCGATCGGTCGGCGGGCGGGGCAGCACGAACCGATGCCACAGCCCGAACCCGATGAATGAGACCGCGAGCACGCTCATCGCGACCGACCACGCGAGGCGTGGATTCCCGGTGCGGGTCTGCAGGATGCCCGCGAGCATCACGAGCAGACCCTGCCCGGCGATGGTGGCGATGCGGTAGAACATGGTGCGTACGCCGACGAAGAACGACTGCTGCTCCTCGGTGGTCGCGAGCAGGTAGAAGCCGTCGGCGGCGATGTCGTGGGTGGCGGAGTTGAATGCGAGCAGCCAGAAGAACGCGAGCGTCCAGCGGAAGAAATGCGGCGCTGGAACCGACAGCGCCACCCCCGCGAGCCCGCCGCCGATGACGAGCTGCATCGCCCAGATCCAGCGGCGGCGGGTGCCGAGAATGTCCACCACCGGCGACCAGAGCGGCTTCACCACCCACGGCAGGTAGAGCCAGCTCGTGTAGAGCGCGATGTCGGTGTTCGAGATCCCGAAGCCCTTGTACATGATGACCGACACCGTCATCACGACGACGTAGGGCAGCCCCTCGGCGAGATACAGCGTGGGGACCCACTTCCATGGATCGCGGAGACGGCTCGGAGCTTCGGACATGCGCGGGTCCACCGGGGTGAAGGTTCGGTCCGTCGAACGCTCCCGTGTAGCATGGAGCCACGGCGGCGGGCAAGCGTTCACTCGCGGCACCGGTGGCGGCCCCGATCTCGAGTAGCGCAGGTGAATCACACGACTTGATTCGATGACTCAGCGCGCCTATGTCTCCCGCTCGGCCTCTGGACCGTGGAGGGATCGTGCCGCCTGCGAGCAAGGCGAAGTGGCTGCTCCTGATTCATCAGATTCCCGCGAAGCCCGACTACCTGCGCGTCAAGATCGGGCGCCAGCTCCGCCGGGCCGGGGCGGTGGCGATCAAGAGCTCCGTCTACGTTGTACACGCGACGGCGACCACGCGCGCCGCGCTGGTCGAATTGGCGCGGACGATCCTCCATCAGGGCGGGGAGGCCGCCGTCTGCGAGGCGCAGTTCGTGGAGGGTCTCGCCGACGGAGCGGTCGAGGATATCTTCCGCAAAGCACGCGACCTCGAGTATTCCGCGGTCGCGAGGCACGCCAGAGCCCTGGCGTCGGAGTTTCGAGGCGGACGCCCGCCGGACGAGGCGCGCCGACGTCCGGCGGCGCGAACGCTCGAGCGCCTGCGGCTCCGTTTTGACGAGATCGTGTCGAAGGATCCGTTTGGCGCCCGCGGCCGCGATTCCGCCGCGGGACTCCTCTCGCTGCTCGAGGATCGATTGCAGGGCGTCGAGCGGGGCGCCGTCGCGGGCGCCGGTCCATCCGAGCCGCCGCGCGGCGCCATCTGGGTGACGCGAGCCGGGGTGATGGTGGATCGAATCGCCAGCGCGTGGCTCGTCCGCCGGTTCCTCGATGACAAGGCGAGGTTCAAGTTCGTGCCCGGGCGGGGCTACAGGCCCGGTGCGAGCGAGATTCGGTTCGACATGGCGGGCGCCGAGTTCACGCACGAGGGCGGCCGCTGCACGTTCGAGGTGCTCGTCGAGCGTTTCCGGCTCCGCGACTCGGCGCTCAAGCCGATCGCCGAGATCGTCCACGATCTCGATCTCGAAGACGGGAGGTACGCCCGCGCCGAGACCGCGGGCGTCGGCCGCATGATCGTAGGGCTCGCGATCGCGGAGAAGAGCGACGAGGCGCGTCTCGCACAGGGGGCCGCGCTGCTCGACAGCCTCTACGAGTCGTTCCGGAGGCGGATCCACTGATGCGTGGCCGCGGGGTCTCGAACCCAAGGAGGAAGCGATGAAGCTGGATCGGATCGGCCTTGCGCTCGCGCTGTGCGCGAGCGTCTGCATCGGGTGGGTGCCGCCCGCGGCCGCTGCGTCTCTCGACACCGCCCGCATCGAGCAGCTCACGGGCGCGAAGGGCACGCTCGATGCGAAGGAATTGGTCTTCAAGGTCTCCGTCCCGCGCGGCGACCTGAACGTCACCGTGGCCGGCGTGCGCATGACGCCTCCCATGGGCCTGACGTCGTGGGCGGCGTTCAAGCAGGTCGGTCAGCACACGGTGGTGATGGGCGACATGGTGCTGCTCGAGGATCAGGTGAATCCGGTGATGAGCGCGGCCCTCGACAATGGGCTCGAGGTCACGGCGCTCCATAACCACTTCTTCTGGGACACCCCGAAGGTCATGTTCATGCACATCGGAGGCATGGGCGATGAGGCCGCGCTGGCCACGGCCGTCGGCAAGGTGTTCGCGAAGCTCAAGGAGACGAGCGGCGGCAAGGGCGTGACGCCCACCGCGGACCTCGATCCGGCGAAGACCTCGCTCGATCCCGCGAAGATCGAAACGATCCTTCACGAGCGGGGCGAGCTCAAGGACGGCGTGTACAAGGTGGTCGTGGGCCGTACCACGCGGATGCACGGCGCGGTCATGGGCAAGACGATGGGAGTCAACACCTGGGCGGCCTTCGCCGGGTCCGACGATCAAGCGGTGGTGGACGGTGACTTCGCGATGCTCGAGTCGGAGGTTCAGCCGGTGCTCAAGACCCTGCGTGGTGCCGGCATCAACATCGTCGCCCTCCACCAGCACATGGCGGGGGAGACGCCGCGCATCATCTTTCTCCACTACTGGGGTGTGGGCTCCACGGAATCTCTCGCGAGGGGGTTGCGTGATGCCCTCGATCTCACGGCAGCCGGGCGCAGCACAACGGGGAGGGAAATGCGATGAAGTGGGTGACGAAGGAAAACGTGCACGTGGACCGGGTCGCCTGCCCGTGGCTGATTCGAAAGTTCGTGGACCCGAAGGCGGAATTCCTCTTCGTGCCCGCCGATCAGGTCACGGCCGTCGCGGAACGCGAGGGTGCGACGCCCTACGACATGAAGGGGAACGAGCTCGGGCATCAGGGGAAGGAGTGCACCTTCGAAGCGATCGTGAAGAAGTACGGCCTGACGTCCGATCCGGCGCTCATGCTGCTCGCCCGAATCGTGAACGGCGCCGACACGGACAACTCGCTGTGGAATCAGCCGGAGTCCGCGGGGCTCAAGGCGGTCGCCGAGGGTTTCCGCGGCCTCGGCTACAAGAACGATCACGAGATCAACGCCGCCGAGTGGATCGTCTACGACGCGCTCTACGCATACAGCAAGCAGATGGTGGAGCTGGGCAAGCTCGAAGGCGCCGCTCGCTGAGAATCGACTTGCCGGCCCCATGGGCTTGAAACACCTCGGCTTCATCGATCTGCCGGACCACTCCGGGCAGGGTGGCTTCGATCATGCCGCGACTGATCGAGGCCGAGCCCTGCTCTACGTGGCCCACGCGGCCAACGACGCGGTGGACGTGATCGACACCCGGTCCGGAACGTACCTTCGCTCCGTCACCGGCCTGAAGGGGGTCGCCGGGGTGCTCGTCGACGAGCCGGCGAATCAGGTATTCACATCGAATCGCGGCGAGAACACCGTTGGGATCTTCTCGTCCGACCCCGCGGATCCTGTGGTGAAGGTCCCCGTTGGCGTCAGGCCGAACGGATTGGCCTACGATCCGGATCGAGGCATCTTGATCTGCGCCAACGTCGGCGACCCGAACGCAGCGGCTGCGCCAGGCGTCACGCTGGTGGATGTTGCTCGCAGGGCGCCGCTCGCGGCGGTCCCGATGCCGGGTCGGACGCGGTGGTGCGTCCACGATCCCGAGCGGCATGTGTTCTTCGTGAACATCGCGGAACCTCCCGCGATCGTCGTGGTCGATCCGGAACTTCCGGAGTTCATCGGCGGCCATCTCCCGATCGCGGCCCGCGGACCGCATGGGCTGGACCTCGATGGCCCGAGGTCGCGGCTCTATTGCGCCTGCGACGAGGGGCGGGTCCTCGCGCTGGACGCCCGGTCCGGCCGGATGCTCGGAAGCCTCGAGCTGAGCGGGCCGCCGGACGTCGTATTCCTGGATCACGCGCTCTCGCATCTGTACATCGCGGTCGGTGATCCCGGCACCATCGACGTCATCGACGTGGCCGCATGGAGCAGGCTCGAGAGCGTGCCAACCGAGCCCGGGGCGCACACCATCGCGTTCGACGGCGACGCGCATCGCGTCTATGCGTTCCTGCCCCGGACGCATCGAGCCTCGGTGTTTCTCGACTCGGCTTGAGTCGCGGATTCGAGATACCGCCGGCCGGTCTCAGTGCGAATGCCGATGGTGCAGATCCGGCACGTGCGGATGGTCGTGGACCATCGGTTCGTGTTCGTGCGGATGCGTATGCCGCACCCACGCCGGTAGCCCCGGGTGGACGTGCGTGTGGTGTCCGTCGTCGTGCCGGTGGCTGTGCGTGTGCGTCATCGCCTCGTGGGCGTGCCCGTGCCCGTGGCGCGCGGTCAGCATGAAGTAGATCCCCGCGGCGATGCAGGGAGCCGACGCGAGCTGCGCCGGCTGGACGCGCTCGTGGAACAGCGTCCACGCCAGGATCACGCCCAGGAAGGGCGAGGTGGCGAACAGCAGCTGGGAGCGGGTGGCGCCCAGCTGCTGGGCGCCGAAGATGTAGAGCATGATCGAGAGGCCGTAGCTGACCGCTCCGACTCCGAGGGCCGCGCCGGCTCGCGCGGCGCCTGGGAAGTGCTGCCCGAGCGAGAGCCCGAGCGCGAGATTGACCGTCCCCGCGATCAGGCCCTTCGCCACCGTCGTCTGAGCTGGAGTGAACCCGCTCACGAGCGCCGTGAGGTTGTTGTCCATCCCCCAGCACACGCATGCGCCGGCGACCAGCGCTCCCGCCTTCCAACCCGCCGCGCCCTCGGGCGCCGCGAGGATGATGCCGCCCGCGAGCACGAGGCCCCCGGCCAGCACCGTGCGGCGGTCGAGATGCTCGTGAAAGAACGTCCACGCCAGCAGCGCCGTCGCGATGACCTCCGTGTTGAGCCACAGCGAGACCGACGCGGCGGGCGCAGCACGAAGGCCCAGCAGCAGCAGGACCGGGGCGATGCCGCCGCCGAAGATCACCGCGAATCCGAGCAGGCGCCGCTGCCGGGGATCACGCCGGAGTTCGCCGGAGCCGCCCCGAAACGCGAACGGCAGCGCGCCGATCGCGGCGCCGAGATAGAGCAGCCCTGCGAGGGTGAGCGGAGCGATCGATGAGAGCAGCGCCTTCGCCAGCGGAGTCGATGCTCCGAACAGGAGCGCCGCCGCCAGCGAAGCCAGCACCGGGCGGGAGAGAGCGAAACGCGTGGATGGGCCGCTCACCCCGGCATTGAATCACACGACGAGGCCTCGCTCCCAGCGCCGTCCGAGCGCGCCGGCCTCAGCTCAGAACGGCCTCGACGGCGGGGATGGCCATCCGCCGGAAGAGGGCGTCGAGATCGACGACGGACACTTGAGGGAGATCGTCCTGCCATGACACCAGCAGCCCGAGCAGGCCGCCCGCCACGAACTGCACCGCCGCCTGCACGTGCACGGCATCGCGTTTCCTGCGCGAGGCCGTGGAGTCCACGTCTTCGCGCACGAGCTCCGCCAGCATCCGGTGCAGGTGCTGCTGAAAGACGGTGC
The DNA here is from genome assembly GCA_041483195.1 of Candidatus Eiseniibacteriota bacterium. GTDB lineage: Bacteria > Eisenbacteria > RBG-16-71-46 > RBG-16-71-46 > RBG-16-71-46 > WS-2. The sequence continues at coordinate 56,948 of JBGPFC010000014.1, read as the reverse complement.
CGCTCCGCTTGCCCGCCATCGCGGCGAAGACGTCCCGGTGCTGTTCCGCATGCGCGAACAGCTCGTGTGCGAAGGCGAACATGCGCTCCCGGGCGCTCGCGGATCCACCGCGCGCCTGGCGCTGAAATTTCCTGAGCGTCGATCGCATCATCTCGACGCTGCCGGTCAACAGATCCTCCTTGCTCTTGAAGTGCGTGTAGAAGGTCGAGCGCCCCACGTTGGCGCGGTCGATGATGTCCTGCACGGTGAGCGCCTCGAACCCCTTCTCCCGGATCAAGGACGTCATCGCCGATCTCAGCATGAGACGCGTCCGCTGGATCCGTCGGTCTTCCTTCCGCTCCGCCATCTTCGCTCCCCTCACTTTGCCTGGACGGTTGGCGCCCATTTGTCCGCTTTCGGACGAACCGCGCCACGTTGTCGATTGTGTCGTCAGTTACTGAACACCATATTCAACAGCGGACAAAGAGTCCAGAAGAAAACACGACGTTTCGAAAGGAGGCCCATCATCCCGAGGATCCAGATCGAACAACCCGTCATCGACCTGCACGCCATCATCAAGGACTACGACGCTCCATCGGGCGCGCTGCGGGCCCTCGGCGGCGTCGACCTCCAGGTGCGCGGGGGCGAGCTGGCCGCCGTGGTCGGGCGGTCCGGGAGCGGGAAGTCGACCCTGATGAACATCATCGCCGGGATCGACCGGCCGACGCGCGGCGAGGTGTTCATCGCCGGCACCGCGGTCCACGCACTCGGCGAGAGCCGGCTCGCCGGCTGGCGGGGACGCAACGTGGGCGTAGTCTTCCAGTTCTTCCAGCTGCTGCCGACGCTCACGGTGGCAGAGAACGTCGCGTTGCCGATGGATTTCTGCGAAACGTATCCGGTCGCCGAGCGCAGGCCGCGTGCGCTCGCGCTGCTGGAGCGTGTCGGCATCGCCGACCAGGCCGACAAGCTGCCGCTCGCGCTCTCCGGCGGGCAACAGCAGCGCGCGGCCATCGCCCGGGCGCTGGCCAACGACCCGCCGCTGCTCGTGGCGGACGAGCCGACGGGCAATCTCGATTCCCGGACCGGTCAGGCGGTGTGGGAGCTGTTCCGCGCGCTGGCGGCGGACGGGAAGACCGTGGTGGTGGTGACCCACGATCCCAACGTCGCACGCTGGGTGAAGCGCATCATCCGCATCGACGACGGCCTGATCGTGGCCGACGAATCTCGGGCGCAGTACGACGGCAGGGAGGTGGCCCATGCTTAGCGCTCGCTGGCAGAAGGTGCGGCGTGACCTGTGGTCCAGCCGCGGTCGCATGATTCTTCTGATCGTCGCCGTGGCGGCGAGCCTGTTCGCGCTGGGCACGACGCTCGGTGCGTACTCGGTGCTCTCGCGTGAGCTGACGCGGGCCTACCGGGCCACGAATCCGGCTTCGGCGACGCTCGAGACGGATTCGGTGGACGCTCCGCTCATCGACGAGGTGCGCGCTCAGCCCGGCGTCGCGGCGGCCGAGGCGCGCGCGACCGTCCTCGCGCGCGTGCGCGTGGGCGACGACTGGCGGCCGCTCCTGTTGTTCGTGGTGCCCGATTTCAGCGCGATGCGGCTCTCGTCGTTCACCCGCCTCGAAGGCGAGTGGCCGCCGCCCACGGGGACGATGCTCGTCGACCACATGGCGCTGGCCCTGACCGGGGCGCGGCTCGGCGAGCGCGTGATGGTCAAGACACCGCACGGCCGGCCCACTTCCGTGAAGCTCGCGGGCACGGTCTGGGACTCCGGGCTCGCGCCGGCGCAGATGGAGCGGACGGTGTGGGCCTACATCACCCCGGCGACCCTCGCGCTCATCGACGGGAGGGGAACGCTCGACGAAGTGAAGATCGTGGAGGCTCGAGCGCCGATGAATGCGGCGGCCATCGAAGGCACGGCGCGGCGGGTGGCCGAGCTGTTGCGCGGACAGGGACACGTCGTGAGCCAGATCCAGATTCCTCCGCCCGCCCGGCACCCGCATCAGGGCCAGATGGAGGCCATCATGCTCATGCTCAACGGATTCTCCCTCGCGGCCCTGCTGCTGAGCGGAGTGCTCGTCGGGAGCATGGTGTCGGCGATGATGGTGCGCCAGGTGCGTGAGATCGGAGTCATGAAGACGATCGGCGCGCGCGAAGGCCAGATCGCCGGGCTCTACATGGCGATGATGCTGGTGCTTGGGATCGCCGCGCTCTCGATCGCGGTGCCCTCGTCGCGGTTCGTCGCGCGAGCGCTCGCGAGCACGACGGCCGCCGACCTCAACATCGGAATCGCGAGCACCTTCATACCGTGGTGGGTGCTCGCCGTGCAGTGCGCGGCCGGGCTGCTCGTCCCGTTCGGCGCGGCCGCGATTCCGGTACTGCGTGCGAGCCGCATGACCGTGCGCGAAGCCATCCACGACTCGGGGGCCGACCAGGAGTCATTCGGCACCCGCCGCGTCGATGCGTGGCTCGGCGGGCTGCAGGGCCTCGACATGCTCGTGCGCCTCGGAATTCGCAATGCGTTCCGTCGCCGGGCGCGCCTGCTCATGACGCTCGGCCTGCTCTCATCGGGCGGCGCGATGTTCCTGACCGGCATGAACACCGCGAAGGCCTGGTCGGTGCGGCTCGGCGAGGTGAACACCGGCCGGAAATACGATCTCGAGATCCGTTTCCAGCGGCCGGAGCCGATCGAGAAGGCGGTCGGCGTGGTGCGCGCGGTGCCCGGTGTCGGCACGGCCGAAGCGTGGGGCCTGGCCGATGCGTCGTGGGGAGCCGACCCCGGCGTTGAGGTGATCCACACCTATCCCGACAAGGGACACAACGCCTTTCGCGTGGTGGGAACGCCGCCCGACACCCGGCTCGTGAACTTCCCGCTGCTCGCCGGGCGCTGGCTCGAGCCCGGTGACGACGGGGTCGTGGTCCTCAATCACATGGCCGCCGCGGCGGCACCCAGGGCCGCGGTCGGCCGCTCGGTGACGATCTCGGTCGACGGGGCGGCTCACACCTGGCGCGTGGTCGGACTGGTCCGTGACATCGGCTCGCCAGCGACCGCGTACGTCTCCGCTGCCACATTCCAGGGCGTGACGCGCACCCCCGGCGCGACGCGACTCCTGCGCGTGGCCACGCTCGCCAACGACGCGGCCGGCCGCGCCGCGATCATCCGGCGGACGGAGCAGGCGGTCGAAGGCGCTGGGTTGGGCATCGAGTTCTTCCTGCCGGTCGAGGAGCTGGTGACCGCGGTGGGCGAGCACATGGCCATCCTGCTCGGCGTGATCATGATGCTGGCGGGACTCATGAGCGTGGTGGGCGTGCTGGGACTCGGCGCGGCCATGAGCACCAGCGTGCTCGAGCGGATGCGCGAGCTCGGTGTCATGCAGGCCGTGGGGGCGACGCGCTCGATGGTGCTGCGCGTCATCCTCGGGGAAGGGCTGTTCGTGGGCGCGACGAGCGGCCTGATCGCGATCGCGCTCGCGGTCCCGCTCTCGACCGGAGTCGGTGCGCTGGTCGGCGGGCTGGCCTTCCGCGCGCCGCTGCCGCTCGTGATGTCGCTCCCCGCGGCGCTCACGTGGCTGGCGGTTGCGCTGCTTTCATCCGCCGTCGCGACCGCGGTGCCGGCGCTGAGCGCATCGCGCATGACGGTTCGCGAAGCGCTGGCCTACGTGTGAGGCGAACGCTGATCGCGCGACCGGTCGCGCCCGCCCTTCCCCTCGACGCCGCCAGCGCGTCGAGGGGAGGAGCCTCAGCGGACGACGATCAGCATCCTCCGCATCGTGCCGCCCTCGGTGACCAGCTGGGCGAGGTAGGCGCCGGGGGGCACCCGCCGTCCGCGGTCATCCGCCCCGTCCCACGTCACGTCGTGCGCGCCGGCCTCGCGCGCCCCCGATTCGAGCATGCGCACCCGGGCGCCGCTCGTTGCGAACAGGTCGAGCCGCACCGGGCCGCGGCGCGGCAACACGTAACGCAGGCGCGTCGGTCCCGCGCTCGGGTTGGGACTCGGCGCCGAGAACGAGAGCGAGAACGCGACCGGCACGTCGATCCACGACACCGGGCTCGACATCGCCGCGCCCGCTTCGAGCCAGCTCAGGCGATAGCCGTACCGGTTCCCCGGCGCGACGCCATCGTCCACGAAGCGAACCCGGCCGGTGCCGTCCGACGACGCCTGGCCGATGTCCGCCCAGTCATCGTCCGTGCGCCGGCGCTGAATCGTGCCGTCGAACGGGCCACCCTCCCCGCGATACCAGGTCAGCGTCACGCGATTCGGAGCGGCGTCGGCACCCACCAGCGAAATCAGGGCCGGGACCACGACCTCGCAACGTACCACGGTGACACAGGTATCGAACCGTCCCGGGATGAACGGGTCGGACGTGATGAACCGGACCCGCGATGAGTCCCCGACGCAACCGAGCGGCGGATGGAGCGTGGCCGCCACGGTCAGAGTTCCGCCGTTCGCGGCAAGGCCCTGCGTGCCCGACACGCCGGGGGTCGCTCCCGTGAGCCAGCCCGCGTCGTCCACGATTCTCCAGGCGAGGGGCGTATCGAAGTTGCCACCATTGGTGAGATGGAACGTGACCGGGTTGTCCGCGCCCGGCTGGATCGGGCCGCCGGCCGGACAGCTCGAGGTCATGCGGTTCACGGCCGCGTCCACGTACACGTCGGGGTTCCCGTTGCGCGAATCGGGGAAGGCCGCGTAGATGCGATCGCCGTCGGCGGCGATCTGCTCGTAATCGCCCTGGTTCGCGTTCGAGCAAGCACCGAGGTAGCTCCAGTACGACGAGACGTCGCTCAAGCGCCGGTTGGCGCCCCACGTCAATCCGCCGTCTCCCGATGACGTCATGTAGGTGTCGGAGATGTCCCCGCAGCCGGGATCGGATCGCCAGTCGAGCCAGAACGCGTGCACGCGCCCGAGCCCGTCCACCGTCACCGCGGGGAAGCAGCCGTCGAATCCCGGCGCGCTGTCGTTGAGACGGATCGGCGCGCTCCAGCTGGCGCCGTCGTCCGAATACGAGAACGCCTCGTCGCGCTGGTCGCGCGCCAGCTCGCCCGGTCCCGGCGTGTAGAACGCGGTCGAGAGTGCGTAGGCGCCGGGCGGCACCTGGCCGCTGATCGGGCCGAGCCAGACGTAGTAGGTGCCGTCGTAGGGGAGGCCGCACACCGCCCCGCCCTCCGAGATGCCCGGCGCGAAGACCAGCGTGTGGTAGTTCGCGAGCGTCGTCGCGTCGGTGTTGCTGGAGCACATGATCCGCAGCGCGAAGTTCGACACCTCGAGCGAATCCCTGCGCAGGACGAACGTCTGCCCGGCGTGGCCGGTGAAGGCGAAGACGTGCGTGGCTCCGTTCGCAAAGGTGCCGCGGATCTTCTTGCCGGGAACGAACGGGACCGCCGTCGAGAAATTGCTGTTGCGCCCGACGGCGGCGGTGCCGGTCCCGAACACCGCGTTCTGATAGTGCACGCACTCGTCCCACACCATGTAGGCTCGCCCGCGGTGGGGACCGTGGCTCATGTCGACCGCCATCCCGGGGTCCATCCCGCCGAACCCGCGTCGAGACCCCGGACCGCCGCTGAACGTGTCCCACTCGAGCGAGCTGACGGTGTGGATCGGGCCGAAAGTGACGCCGAAGTCGTCGGAGCGCACCACCTGATGGGCCGCCAGCGTGCCGCTGAACGGCACGTCGTAGAGTCCCCATGGGATGTACAGCTCGCCCGATGGCCCCACGGTGGGATTCGTTCCTTGAAGCGAATAGACCGGGTCGTTGAGCGCGTCGATGACCTGCACCGGGCCCAGCGGGTTGAGGTCCGCGTCGCAGCGCTGCAACTCGAGCCTGACGCTGCCGTCGGCCCGGAAGTTGGTCCACGTGACGTAGACGTTTCCCGACAGCGAGTCGACGGCCATCCACGGCTTGTCGAAAGAGTCGCTGCCCTGGGAGAGGCCGACGTCGCGGCGCACGTCGATCGCGAACGAGTCCGCGTCGAAATGCCCCTTGAGCGCCACGACGCCAGGGTACGTCGGATTCTTCCTGAGGAGCCCGGAAATATAAAAGGCGCCGGTCTTCTTGTTGACCGCGACGGTGGGATCCCCTTGAAAGAGCTCGTCGGTACCGGGACCGAAGAGCAGTCCGCCATCGTGAAACGTCGCGCCGTAGTCCATCGAGTAGCCGTGCCCCTGCGATGGCCATATGGCGGGAGCCTTGCACAAGTATGAATTGTCGTTGTAGCTCACGAGCACGTAAGGGCCCCACGCGGCGATCGTGGTCTCGGCCTGGGAGAGGCCGCGGCCCGCGCAGTCGCAGACCGCGGGCGCGAGATTGTTCACGTTGACGTCGTTCGCGAGGAAAGGCGGCCCGGCCTCGATGCCCGGCGCGGGCGCCTCTACGAGCTGATCGGTCGGCGCGGGCTCGAACGCCGCGCCCATGCTCTGGCGCCGCGCCGCGAGTTCCTGTGCGAATACGTTCGAGCGGAGTCCCCCCGCGTCCCATATCTCGAGCATCAGCGCCTGGCCGGCCGCCGAAATGTGAGCCGCACGCCGAGTCGGCGCGGGGGCGGAGTGAGCGGAAACGGGGGCGAGCAGGGCGAGGATCAGCGCCGGTGCGGCGGCGTGGGCCGCACGCAGGAAGCGGCGGCGGGCGAGAAGAACGTGATCCGATCGAGTTGGCACGGCGACGCTCGAGGCCAGCGCGGAAATGAGCCCGGGGAATCGACCCCTCCGCAGGCGACAAGTATAGGATCGCCGGCCCGCTGTTCCCAACGAAACTCTGCAAAATTCGATCGCGCCGTTTGGTCGGCCTCTCGCCATCAATGACAGCCGCGGCTCGTGCCTCAGCGCAGCGCGCCGCCGAGCCAGCGCATCACGTTGAGCGCGAATGTCCGGTCGTCGCTGCCCGGCGCGTTCATCCCCATCGGGATCCGCCTGGGGCCGGCGAGCTGCGCGCTCATCATCGCGGCCTCGCCGAGCACCACCACCCGGCCCCTGCCGAATGTGAACGCGAGCCCCTGCGATCGCCCTCCGGCCGGGCGGCGGCGGTCCCCGCTCACGGACTGGATGCCCTCGCCGAGGCGCACGAGCAGGTCCTCGGCCTTCGCGCCCAGCGTCAACAGCGACACCGCGCCGGGCGGCCCCGAGAGCGACTGCCCGGTGAACGCGAGGACCCGCGTGACGCGCTCGGTGCTGTCGCGGCCTCGAATGATCGGGTGCGTGACCGCGAGCCCGTAGCCCTCCGCGTACATGATGAGCGACGCGTTGCCGTCTGCGCCGTGCTCGGGATCGATGGTGTACGCCGCGCGCATGTCGACGCCGAAGCGCGACGCCAGCCCGCGAGCCGCGTCACCCATGGGCGCGTGGTCGGCGATCAGCAGCAACGCGCCCCCGCCGCGCACCCAGTCACGGACCGCCATGCACTCCAAATCGGCGAACGCCGGATGCGAGGCCGCGGTGTCGCGCATGGCCTCGTGTCCGAGCGCGTTCGCGATCACGAGGATGTCCGCCCCGCGCAGCGTCGCGGCCGAGAACGGAGCGGCGTTGGGCTCGAGCCGGAACCCGTCCGCGCTCATCAGCCGGGCGAACGGCAGGTACCGCCCGGTGGAGGTGTGGAAGTTGTGGTGGGCCTCGTCGAACAGCACCCGCGGGCCATTCGCCGCGAACGCCGGGCGCGCGACGTGAGTGTCGTACGACGAATCGGGAAGCTGCTGGGCGGACGCGAGCCGCGCGGCCAGGACGGCGAGCGCGAACATCAGGGCCAGACCGCGAGTCATCGTGGCGCCTCCGAAGACGGGGAGGCTCTCAACCTGCCGCGCGTCGCGGCGCGCGTCGAGAATTGATCGACGAGCGCGGCGCACCGGGCATCGGGCGCGGGGGTCCGGGTGACGCCCGGACGCTCGTCTTAAGGGTGCCACCTCGGAACCGGACTGCGGTGCGCGAAGGGGGCAGCGCGCGCAGCCTCCTCGAGCGAGGCGCGTTCGAAATCACCGAGGGCCACGCGAGGCTCGTTTTTCGCGGATGGAATGGTCCATGGTTGGGAGGCAGATCGAGCCCCACGACGCGATCCCGGGAGTGAAACAGCATGAAACTGAACGGCGTGTGTCTGGAAATCGACAATTCCTTTGACGCGCATGATTGGCTTATGAAAAGGTTTTCACAGGCCGGTCGCCTTGCGCGACCGCAGCGCAAAGCACCTTGTGTTCGTCGGATCCGCGACGAAGCGAGACACCACTACCCCGGAGGCACACATCATGAGGCGGATCGGTCACTCCAGCCTGGCGTTTCTTGCGGCACTCGCACTGGTCGTGAGCATTGCGACCTCGGTGTCGGCGGCTCCTCCGCCGAACTCAATCAGGGTCGTCGAGCGGATCTACAACGACTGCCCGCTCTCGACTGTCACCACCGTGAACAACTACCCGGCCTCGCTGTCCATCACCGATTCGTGGAATGGGCTTTGCGTTGGGTTTGCCAACCTCCACGCATGGACCTTCAGCGGGGATGGCGGCGCGACGTCGCTCAACCTCGGTAACGCCGGCAACTACAAGTTCAAAGCGACCGTCACGCTCACGGGCACCGGCACGGTCGAGGGTGGGATCCAACTCGCGCCGTGGTGGAGCGCGACGGACGGCCGATTCCAGGCGCGTATTCCCGATGGCGAAGTCGCCTGCTTCGGCGGCCGGCTTCCGTTCTACAGCTTCACGGCGAGCAACGGCGTGGTCTACGTCGCCGGCACGCCGATCACGTTGGAGATCGAATACCAGGCTCACGCGCTCACCGGGGCGGATCCCGCGAAGATCCAGTACCGGCTGACCTACGGCTCGAACAGCTACTCGAGCCCGCTGTTGCCATTCGATCAGGGCAATCCGTCCGAGAATCCGCCGCACGGACTCTGGGGCGCGCTCAACCCGGCGCACGCCGGCGGTGTGGTGCAGGTGAACAACGGCAGCGGTGGCTCTGGCTACAACGCCACGTGGACGAACATCGAGTACAGCAATCTCGCCGACGGTCCGGGCCTGGGAACGTGGGGCCTGGTCGTTTGCGTCGTCGTGCTGCTGGGGATGGGATCGGCGGTCCTCGTCAATCGCCGGCGGAGTCTGGCGGCGTAACGACGGAGGTACGGAAAGCATCGAGATTCTGTACCATTAGAATCGTCGTCATCGCAGTATGAAAGTCAGCGGGCACCCGGCGTTCGCCGGGCGCCCGCTTCGCTTGAGCGACCGATGCCGGGTGCGGCATCGTGCGACGGCGCGCGAGGGACGCGCGCAAGCGGAATCGCCAGGAGGCACGACCCCTTGATCGAACCCACCACGTTTCCCGCCGGCTTTCTGTGGGGCGCCGCGACCTCCGCGTACCAGATCGAAGGCTCGCCGCTGGCCGACGGCGCGGGGCCGAGCAACTGGCACCGCTTCTCCCACACGCCCGGCCGCACGTCGAGCGGGGCCCGCGCCGACGTGGCGTGCGATCACTACCGGCGCTGGCGCGATGACGTCGGGCTGATGAAGTCGCTCGGCCTCCAGAGCTACCGCTTCTCGGTGTCGTGGTCGCGCGTGATGCCGGAGGGGCGCGGCCGGGTGAACGCCAGGGGGCTCGATTTCTACGAGCGGCTGGTGGACGCGCTGCTCGAGGCGGGGATCGCTCCCAATCTCACGCTCTACCACTGGGACCTGCCGGCGGCGCTCGACGATGTCGGCGCGTGGCTGAACCCCGAGATCGTCGACTGGTTCGCGGACTACGCGCGGGTCGTTGCGGAGCGGCTCGGGGATCGGGTCGCGATGTGGGCGACGCTGAACGAGCCGTGGGTCATCTGCCACGACGGCTACGTCACCGGCTGCAACGCACCCGGGCACCGGAACCTGTTCGAGGCCCCGCGGGTCGCGCGCCACCTGATGCTCGGGCACGGGGCCGCGGTGCGCGCGCTCCGCGCGAGCGGCGTGAAGGGCCGGGTCGGACTGGTCGTCAATCTCGAGCCCAAGGACCCGGCGAGCCCGAGTCCAGCCGACGCGGCCGCGGTCGAGCGCGCCGACGTGTACTTCAACCGCCAGTACCTCGAGCCGGCGCTGCTCGGCCGCTGGCCCGCGGGTCTCGCGGAGCTTTACGGCGAGGCGTGGCCGGCCGAGGCCGAGGACGGCATCGCCTCGGCGTGCGAGCCGCTCGACTGGGTCGGGGTCAACTACTACCAGCGAAAAGTGGTGGCCGACGATCCTCATGCCTGGCCCGATCGCGCGAAGCCGGTGCCGGTGCCGGGCGCCCTCGTCACCGAGGCCGGCTGGGAGGTGCACGCGCCGAGCTTCGAGCGCTGCCTCGTCTGGGTGAAGGAGCGCTATGGCGACGTGCCGCTCTACGTCATGGAGAACGGCGCGGCTTTCGCGGATCCGCCGCGTGCGGAGGGGGGCAGGGTCGACGATCCGCTGCGGGTGAGCTATCTGCGCGACCACCTGCTCGCCGCCAGGCGGGCGATCGGACGGGGCGTGGACCTTCGCGGGTTTTTCGTGTGGTCGCTGATGGACAACCTCGAATGGTCGGCCGGTTTTTCCAAGCGCTTCGGGCTGGTGCACGTGAACTTCGATACGCTGGAGCGCACGCCCAAGGCGAGCGCCGGCTGGTATCGCGAGGCGATCCGCACCAACGGCGCATCGATCGGGAAGCTCGAGGTCGCGCCGGCCCGCTGATCGCCGCCGCTTCAGGGCGTCAGCATCACGCTCGCGGGCAGCGCGCGCACCATCACTTCGCCCCGCGCGGTCACGACCGCCGGATGGCCATTCAAGCTGGCGCGCCAGCGCGGCGTCACGCCCGGTGGAGCGACCACGATGCCGCCGCGCGGGACGCGCGGGCCGGAGTCGATCTCCACCCGAATCCCCGCGCCCTCCCCGGTCATGCGATAGGAGAGCGGTCCGTACCAGGTGTCGAGGTCTCGTACCGAAACGCCCGGCGCTTCACGCACCCACGCCTCGGAAACGCCGGCTCCCACCACCAGCGCGTCGTCCCGTTCGCGCTCGTAGGCGAGCATGTCGAGCACCGAGCGCACGAAGTCGGAGCCCACCCAGGTGTGGGGGAGGTCTCCGATGAAGCGCGCGGCGGGCGGCGCGTTCCACACCACCTCGGCCCACTGCGCCCACCCGGGCGGAGAGCGGTGATCGAGAAACCACGCCAGCAGCTGGTGCGCGCGCTCGCGCCAGCCGAGCCGCACGAAGGCGCCGATGTTGCGGATCTCGTAGGGAGTGAAGGCTTCCCAGCTCTCGATCCCGTCACGCCGCTTCGTGAAGAAATCCCAGTAGCGCTCGAAGGTGGCCTCGATCGCGCCGGGCGGCGCGAGGCCGCCGCACTGAACCGGCGACAGCGCGATGGTGGTGGAGGTGGCGTCGAAATCCCCGAGGTCGGCGCAGCCCGGCACGTACGGGATCCGGTGCCTCGCGCAAGCTGCCGCGATCGATGCCGCGAGATCGCGGCGGAAGGCGACGCGTGATGCTTCGAGCCGGCGCGCGCCGGCGGTGTCGCCCAGCGTCCGCGCGAGGAACACCGCGTCCTCGTAGCCGCGCAGCGCCCAGAAGTCGTCCCAGTACGAGTGCATGGGCTTCGCGGAGTAGCCCTCGTGGCTGATCGAGGGCGGCAGGATGCCGAAGAATTCGCGCCGCGCGGGCGTGCGCCACTCGGCGCCCCGCCGCTGCGATCGCAGGCTGTCGAGGTAGGCCGCAGCGCGCTCGATGCGCGGCCAGAGTCTCTCGATCGTCGCGCGGTCCGAGGTGTGGCGGAAATACTCGGCGGCGAGGTAGATGAACTCGCCGTGGCTGTCGTGTTCCGGCACCGGATCGGAGCCGCGGCGGTCCACGCAGCATGGCACCTTGCCGTCGGCGTATTGATAAGGCGCGAACCAATCGAGAAACGCCTTCACCTCATCGTGGCGTCCCCACCGCAGGAGCGCCGACGACGTGAGGGCGCCGTCGCGGATCCACGAGCGCGAGTATGCGCGCGAGCCGGGTTGGAGGGCGGCGCCGTCGCGGTTCACCTCGATCCACCCGATCTGCGCGGCGAGCGTGCGTTCCACCTCGCGCGCCGAAGGCGGCAGCGACACGCTCGCGGGGCCCAGGTCGCGCCGCCATTGCACGGCCATGCTGTCGGCGGTGTGCTCTTCCGGCCAGGGTCTGCCGAAGTCGAAGCGTGGGCCCGAGAGACGCCCGAAGATGGGGCAGGTGACTTGGACCACGAGCGAGTCCCCCGGAGCGAGATCGTAGGGATAGGCGAGTGCCGCCGAGGCGTGGCCGAACGAATCCCGCACCGCCTGGCGGCGCGGCACTTGGCCCTCCGCGAGGAATCGCGTGATGTCGCCATCGTCGAACGCTGCGGCGCCGAACGAGTCGAGCGTGGGGTATGACCACCAAACGAGGCTCGCGACGGTGTCGATCGCGACGATGCCCATGTCGCGGTAGAACTCGCGCAGATCGCAGACGCCCCCCGGTGTGTTGAGGAACTGCGCCGGGGGATTGACCTGAAACGGGCGGATCGCGAGGAAGAGCTTGCCCGCGCGGCGCTGGTCGGAACGATTGAGCACACGATAGCGCGCCCACAGTTGCTCGCCTCGGCCGTGCGAGGGCGCCATCGCCACCTGCACCTCGAGCTCCACCTCGGCCCCGCGCCACGTGACGCGCGGCAGTGGCAACCGATCGTCCATCAGATCCTGTTGGCTCTTCACGTCGGCCCATGTCCACAACCGATCGCCGGACCAGAGGAAGGGCTCCACCGAGGGCCGCCCGGCGCCGAGATCGATCGCCCCGTCTTCCGAGAGCAGGCACTTCGCGCGCCCACCGTTCGTGCCCAGCACGGTCCAGAGCTGCATCTCACCGCGGATACCGCGCGGATAGAGTCCGCGACGACTCGCCTTCGCGATCGCCTCGTAGAAGCGATTCATGGAGCTGCCGAATTCGATCGGCTGGAGCGCGACCTCGCGCAGCTCGAGCCTCGGAGGCGCGGGGCCAGCGGCCTCGATGCGGATCCAGCGCGCCTCGCAGTCGGGCAGCCAGAGCCAGTCGCGCTCGCCGCTCCCGGCCCGGACACGCCGCACCGTGGTGAATCGATCCGGCTCGCTGGCGATGCGCACGTCGTAGTCGGAGAGTCGTCCCGCGGGGCCCCAGTCGAGCACGAGGCCGCCGAACTCGCGCACGATGCCGAGATCGAGCGCGAGCCACGCGCCGCCCGTTCCCGGCGCGGCGCGCCACGCCGTCGCCGAGTCTCCATCGACCGCGCGGCCGGCGGCGCCCCCTCGAAGCTCCGAGGATGCGCTCGCCACGATCGCCGGCGGCGTCGCGCTCGGCGGCGGCAGCTCCTCGAACGTCAGCTCGTCGAGCCAGACCGTTCCCTTGCCGCCGCTGCCGGCGGTGATCGCGAACTCGATCGCGGCGACGCGGCGCAGCTCGCCGCCGCCCTCCGGGCCCCATGCGAACTCGATCTGCCGCTTCCGGGTCGCGACCGTCTCCCAATCGCGGGGAAATACGAAGTCGCGGCGATTCTTCCACCACACGTTCTCGCCGCCGGCGTCGATCAGCTTCAACTCGAAATTCTGCGGAGCGGTCGCCCCACGCACCCGCACCGTGAAGCGATAGTTGGCGGGCAGCGCGAGGTCGAGCGCGCGATGGAGCACCGCGTAGCCGCCGCCCTTCTGGAAGTCGAAGTCGACGCGCAGGGCGCGACCGGTCTCGCCCGGCTCTGTCGAGAGCTTCATGATCACGCCGCTGGCAGGCAGAGAGGTCCAGGCCGCGGAATCCTCGAAAGGATCGAGCACGCGGGGCCCTGTGCCGGCCGGGAGCGCCGGCCCCATGGCCGCGGCGCCCACGGCCAGCCAGGGGATCGCCGCCGCGATCGCGCCCCGCGCGATCACCCCTTGGTGCTCCCCATCGTGATCCCCTCGACGTAGAAGCGCTGGAGCGCCAGGAACAGCGCGATCACCGGCAGCACCGTGAGGACCGCGCCGGCCATCATCAGCTCGGTGTCCTGGACGTGCTCGCCGACCAGGCTCGCGAGCGCGACCGGGAGGGTGAAGTGTTTCTCGTCGGAGAGAATGATCAGCGGCCACAGGAAGTCGTTCCAGGTGCTGAGGAAATTGAAAGCCGCCTGCACCGCGAGAATCGGCTGGAGCATCGGCAGCACCACGGACCAGAAGATGCGGCGCTCCGAAGCTCCGTCGATCCGCGCGGCGTCGAGCAGCTCGTCGGGGATCGAGAGCGCGTACTGCCGCACCATGAAGATCCCGAACACGCTGCACAGGTAGGGGACCATGACGCCCGCCATGGTGTTGACGAGTCCGAGACGCTGGAGCAACAGGAACAGCGGCAGCATGCCGACCTGGGTGGGAATCACGAGCGCGCCGAGCAGGGACTGGAAGAGCGCATCGCGGCCGCGGAATCGGAGCTTGGCGAACGCGTATCCCGCCATCGCGTTCAGGAGCACCGATATGAAGGTGGTCACCACGGTGATCAGCAGGCTGTTCGCGAAATTGCGGCCCAGATCGAGGCGGGTGAAGAGCTCGACGTAGTGCGCCAGCGTCGGGCGGGTCGGCACCAGCAGGGGCGGGAACCGATTCGCCTCGCCGGCGGGCATGAGCGAAGCGGACACCATCCACAGCAGCGGCGCCAGGGTCAGGAGCGCCGCGGCCGCGAGCGTCACGTTGACGGCGAGCGCCGGGAACGTCCGCTTCACGCTTCACGCCCCTTCTGGAGTCGCAGCTGGATCAGCGCCCCGATCAGCATCAGGCCGAACAGCAGGAAGGCGATGGAGGAGGCGAGGCCGAGCCGCCACCACCGGAAGCCCTGCTCGTACATGAGCAGCACGATGCTGACGGTGCTGCGCAGCGGCCCGCCCTGGGTCATGACGTACGGCTCCGGGAACAGCTGGAAGCTCGCCACCATGGTGTTGATGCCGACGAACAGGAAGGTGGGCCCCAGCGAGGGCAGGGTGATGTGCCGGAACTGACGCCATCCGCTCGCGCCGTCGAGGCGCGCGGCCTCGTACTGTTCGAGCGGAATGCTCTGGAGCCCGGCCACGAAGATGAGCATGTTGTAGCCGAAGTTCTTCCACACCGCGAGCAGGATGATGGCGAACAGGGCGTAGTGCGGATCGCCCAGCCAGTCGGGGCCGCGCACCCCGACGGCGGCGAGCGCCGAGTCGATGAGCCCGTAGCGCGGGTGGTAGAGGTATCGCCACACGATCGCGACCGCCACCAGCGTGGTGACGACCGGCATGTAGAACACCACCCGGTAGATCGGCTTCCAGCGCGCGAGTCGCGCGTTGACGAGCAGCGCGGCCGCGAGCGAGACCGCCACCGACAACGGTGTCCCGACCAGCACGTACACGAACGTGTTGCGGAGCGCGTTCCAGAACTCGGGGTCGGTCAGCATCCGCGCGTAGTTGCGGGCGCCGATCCAGCGCGAGGCCGATGGATCGCCGAGGGCGTAGATGTCGAAGTCGGTGAAGCTCAGCACCAGCCCGGTCACGACCGGAACCACGAAGAACACCGCGATCAGCGCGATCGCCGGGGTGAGGAATCCCCAGGCCGCACCGCCCTGTCGCTGCAGAGCTTCGCGCTTCAAGGCGCGCCTTTATCGTGCCGGCGCCGCTCCACCATCCAGCGCCGCTTCTCGAGCATGAGGTCCACCTCGCGGTCCATTCCGACCAGGGCGTCCTCCGGGCTCACGTGGCCCCGCACCGCGCGCTCCATCCAATCCTGGAGCCGCATCGCGATCGGCTCCCACTCCGGCACCTTGGGCCACGGCGCCATGCGGGTCAGCTGTTCGCCGAAGGCGCGCGTGCACGGGTCCTCGACGAGCGCCGGATCGCGCCAGGCTTCGGCTCGCGGGGGCAGATCGCCCGTCAGCCGATAGAACCGCACCTGCTGCTCGGGGCGCGACAGGAACGTGATCAGCCGCCACACCTCCTCCGGGTGGCGCGTGCGCTTGAACATCACGAGCGAGGAGCCGCCGGCCATCGAGAGGCCGGGGCCATCGGGTCCGGGGAGCGGCGCCGTGCACCAGCGCGACTGCGCATCGGGGGAGAGCCGTCGCCGGAACTCACCGAGATTCCACGGACCGGTGATCGTCATCGCGAAGTAGCCGCGCTCGAACTCCTGGTACATGTTGGCGATCTCGTTGTTCGAAAGCGGCGGCGCCAGTCGATCGCGAAACAGCCCGACGTAGAAATCGAACGCCCGCCGGAACTCCGGCCCCGAGAACGCCCCGCGCGTGTCGCCCTCGCGCAGGATGGACGAGCCGGACTGGAGCCCGAGGATCATGGCCGGATCCCACTCGTTGAGCGGCAGGAAGATCGCGTAACGATCGGGGCCGACCACGCGCTTGATGCCCTCCATGGCGCGCCGCCACTCCGGCCAGGTGGTGGGCATGGAGTCCCAGCCCGCCTTCGCCAGCAGGTCGGTTCGATAGAAGAGCACGCGCGTGTCCACGTACCATGGGATGCCGAGCGTGCGGCCGTCCACGACGTTTCCGTCCCAGGCCCCTGCGAAGAAGTCGGTGGGCTTGAGCGTATTCGGGCGATCGAGGTACGCGTCGAGTGGATGAAGCGCGTTGAGCGCAGCGAACTCGGGGATCCAGGTGTTGCCGAGCTGCGCGAGATCGGGGGACGAGCCGCCGACGTGCGCGGTGAGCAACTTCTCGTGCGCCGCCGACCACGGAATCTGCTGCACATCCACGCGAATCCCGGGCTGCTCGCGCTCGAAGTCGTGGATCAGCTCCTCGACCACCTCGCCTTCGCGGCCCATCGCCCAGAAGCGCAGCGTGACGCCGCGCTCCCGCGGCGCGCAGCCCGCCGCGACGAGGAAGCTGCACCCGGCGAGCAGCAGCGCGGCGGCCGGCGCGACCGCGCGCGATCTCACGGGGTCGCCGGCGCGCGCTCGAGCCAGCCGCCGGTGAAGCCCGCGCGCCGCAGGCCACGCACCAGGTACGGGTTGCGTTTCATGCGATCCCACACCAGCCCGGTGCGGAGATTCTCGACCATGGCGAGGATCGGGCCCTGGTCGATGCCGAGGTAGTCGGTGTCGAACCAGCCAACGCCCGGAACGATGCGGCCGGCCTGAATCGGCATGGGCTGCTTGAGCGTTGGATTGAACGCATCGACGAATCCGTATCGCCCGAACAGGTCGTCGCCCCAGCGCGCGCGCATCGCCATCAGCACCGGCACCGCGATCTCGGGCGCGAACGCGACCGATCCGCCCGCCGCGGTGGGCGCGATCGTGCCGTCGTCCTCGATGCGGGTGAACGACGCCCCGCGGGCCGTGTAGGTGTGGAGCGAAATCCGGCGGCCTCCGATCGTCAGCGTCGTGTCCTTCGGGCCGTCGCATGCCGAGAGCCCCCAGGCGTCGGCGCCGTAGCCGGCCCAGCCGCCCGGATTGTGGATCGCGTACGCGCGCTGGCTCAGCGTGGCGCGCCGCGAATTCTCGAAGTAGTCGCTGCCGCGCTCGCGCATCACGGAATCGCGGATGCCTCGAAAGTCGATCCACACGTGGGAGTACTGGTGTCCGAACAGCGGCGCGAAACCCAGATGCTCCTGGCCCTCGAACGAGCCCCAACGGTAGCCAGCGGTCCACGCGTGCCAGGTCTCGGGGCCGACCGCGTGGGTCTCAGATCCGAGCGCCAGCAGGTGGAGCAGCATGCTCTCGTTGTAGCCGCGCCAGTCGTATGGCAGGTGGCCCTCTTCGGGGCTCCAGCCCAGCGCGATCACCGGCGGCCGCGGCTGGGCCCAGCGCCAGTCGACTCGCCGCACGATCGAGTCGGCGAGCGCCCGCACCGCGAACTCTTCGGGGCCCGCGCGATCGAAGTAGGATTGACAGAACAGCACGCCGCCCAGCAGCAGCGCGGTGTCCATGGTGGAAAGCTCGACGCGCTCGAAGCGGCGGCCGGAGACCGGATCGAGGAAGTGGTAGAAGAAACCCCGATACCCGGTGGCGGTCGCGGTCGAGTCCTGCGGAGCCGTCCACAGAAAGCGCAACGTGGCGAGCACGCGCGCCCGCGCCGCCGCGCGCGACACCCAGCCGTGCTCGGCGCCGATCGGGTAGGCGGTGAGCGCGAACCCCATGGCGCCGGTGCTCACGAACGAGCGGGTCGGCGCGCGGTCGGGGGTGAGGCCATGCGTGGTGTCTGAGAGCTCCCAGAAATAGAGGAACGTCCGGTGCTGGAGCGTGTCGAGGAACCCATCCACTTCCTCGGGCCGCGAGGGGGCCGGCGCGATCTCGGCGGGGCGCTGCCGGCAGGAGGCGAGCAGGGTCGAGGCGATGATGGCGAACAGGGCGGATGCGATCGCGAGTCGCCTCATCCGGAGGGGCATGGGATCTCCGCCTGGTAGGCAGTGTGTAAGCCGGTCCGCGCGATCTTCAGGGGCCAGGAGACGGCGTGCAGACCGAAGATCGGTGTAACCGATTACATCCGAGGGCCTCCCCAGTCAATCCCTTTCGTTCGATTGGGTTCCGCCGGTGCCCGACAAATCGTTGACATGCGCAGGCTCCGCATGTAATCGTTTTCATGGGTCCGGCCCGAGCAGGGTCTCCCTCCAGCCCAAACGCGACTCACACGGGAACCAGCATGCCAACCATCCGCGATGTGGCCCGAGAAGCCGGAGTCTCGATCGCCACGATTTCGCGACTCTTCAACGGCAGCGCCCGCGTGAGCGAGGACACCTCGAAGCGGGTGCGGGAAGTGGCCGAGCGCATGGGCTACTGGCCCAACGGCGCGGCACGCAGCCTGATCACCAAGCGCACCCATGCGCTCGGAGTCCTGCTCCCCGACCTCTACGGCGAGTTCTTCTCCGAGATCATTCGCGGCATCGATCTCGCGGCCCGCCGCGAGGGCTTCCATCTCGTCGTCTCGAGCTCGCACTCCGATCCCGGGGAGTTGTTCGCGGCGCTGCAGACCATGCGCGGCCGCATCGACGGACTGATCGCGATGGCCCCCGATATCGAATCGCCGATCGTCTTCGAGGAAGCCGTCACTCAGTTTCCCACCGTGCTCGTGAATCCCGGGTTCGAGACCGACCGGTGCGCGAGCGTCGCCGCCGACAATCTCACCGGCGCGCTCGAGATGGTGCGTCATCTCGCCGCGCTCGGACACCGTGAGATCGCATTCATCGCCGGACCCGAAACCAACCGCGATGCGAGTCAGCGCCTCCAGGGCTACCACGCCGGGCTCCGCGAGCTCGGGATCGAGCCGTCGCCGGAGCTCGAGGTGCGCGGGAACTTCACGGAGGCCTCCGGCTACGAGGCCGCTCGCGCGTTGCTCGCGCGCGG
Organism: Candidatus Eiseniibacteriota bacterium; assembly: GCA_041483195.1. Classification (GTDB taxonomy): domain Bacteria; phylum Eisenbacteria; class RBG-16-71-46; order RBG-16-71-46; family RBG-16-71-46; genus WS-2. The sequence continues at coordinate 37,722 of JBGPFC010000014.1, read as the reverse complement.
GCCGCGCCCCGCCGCCCTGTTCGCCGCCAACGATTCCATGGCGGTGGGCGCCATGCACGCGCTCCGCGAGGCCGGACTGCGCGTGCCGGAAGACGTGGTGGTCACGGGCTTCGACGACATCGCGACTTCCAGCTACCTCGCCCCGCGACTCACCACCGTCCGGGTCGAGCCCTACCGTCTCGGGGAGCGCGCCGTGCAGCTGCTGGTCGCGGCGATGCATGGCCCAGCATCCGCGCCCTCCTGCCACGAGCTCCTGCCGACCTCCCTGGTGATTCGGGAATCGAGCGGCGCCCCGCTCTCGGCCGGCAGACCCATGACCCCACACCCGGTGTTCGGCGCATGACGTCCGCGCGACCGATGCCGCCGGTTTCCTGGTCCATCTTGCTTCTGAGGCTTCGCACCTCGCCCTATGACCGCAGGAGGCAGCTCCCATGAGATCACGAATTCTTGCGATCGTCCTGATCGCGCTCGCGAGCGCGAGCGTGGTCCAAGCCCAGCCGCCGCGGAAGGACGTGTGGTGGGCGCGCTCCACCGCCGGAGCGCCGATCACGCTCGACGGCATCCTCAACGAGCCGGCGTGGGCGCTCGCCGAGTCGATCAAGATCGTCTGGCAGCAGGACACCGGCATCCCCGGCAGCGGCTGGAAGGCCGAGGGCGGCATCCTGCCCGTCGACCCGCTGCGCGCGACCCTGAGATTCCTGACGAACGGCAACCGGCTCTATATGGCGATTCAAGTCGCCGACGGGTCGATCGGCGGTTCCGAGCTGTTCAATCGATTCGACGGCCTGCTCATGCAGATCAAGGATCGCACCACCGGCTCCCACCCGGCCTCGCCCGCCGAGTACCTCTACTCGTGGTGGCATCCGGAAGCGGCGTCGCCGCGCGCACCGGGCGTGATGCCGGGGTTCCGCGGCAAGTTCGGCGCTCAGGACACGGTTGCGCGCACCCCCCAGCAGATCGACATGTGGAACGCGGTGACCAAGGTCACGGGCGTCAGCAACGCCGACGACGTGACCGGCGGAAATCCCGATTCATCGGACAGCCACTACACGGTCGAGATGATGTTCAATCTCGATGGCGTGGGCTACGACATCACCGGCATCGGCGGCGACGTCGTGCCGTTCAATATCTCGATCTACGATTGCGACTGGTTCTGGCCGCCGACGTTCTTCCTGAGCGCGAATCGCACCTGGTGGCAGGGGCCGTGGGGAAACGCGCCCGGCTACAACTCGGTGCGCATCTACGCGCGTCCCTCCGTCACGATCAATTCCGGCGCGCTTCCGACCGTGGCTCCCGAGCTGGTGATTCCGAACGGCGCCGACTTGCCGGCGCCGGTCATCGATGGCCAGCTGAACGACGCCGTCTGGTCGCTCGCCCCGCACTTCGACATCCGCTATGGGGACGAGCCGCTGCGCCTGACCTATCCGAGCGTTGGCAAGGAGTTCGCCGGCTGGTACCAGCCCCCGATCGCCGGAAACCTCGCATTCATCACCGATCGCGCCGACTGCACGATCTACTATTTCTTCCGCGAGGACACGCTGTACCTCGGCTTCGACGTGCGCGACCAGTACGTGCAGTACAGCAACATCGAGGATCTCTACGACGGCTTCCGCGTTTCGCTCAACGAGTACTCGTTGAGGGAGGGCCAGGACCACGTGCTGCAGGGACGGCGTCTGTCGTTCCAGGTCGGCCCGACCGGCTCGCTCAAGCCCCTCGACTACCTCGCCACCCTGCGCGACACGCTGGGGGGCGCGCGAGCCCAGATCTATCTGAAGCCGGGCACGGTGATCGAGAATCCCGCGGTCAACATCGACAACGGCTATCAGGCCGAGCTGGCGGTGAACCTCACCAAGCTCGGGTATCCGCCGGGACGCGGCGACGGCCGGTTGTTCCTCGGGATCACCGAGTTCGACGGGGACCAGTTCGAGGTGGCCGAGGACACGTACGGCAACCGGGCCTGGTGGTTCCGTGAGTACGACAACACCAGCGGCCCGGCGTGGTGCTACATGAAACCCACCTGGTCGGTCACGGACGTGGCGGAGGAACCGCGCGCGAACGTCTCGCGCCTGACCCTGAGAGGCGCGGCGCCGAATCCGTTCCGGGTCGGAACCTACGTCCGCTTCTCGCTCCCGCAGGCGGCGAACGTGAAGTTCGAAGTGTTCGACGTCGCCGGTCGGCGGGTCGCGAGTCTCACGAGGGAGCGCCTGGCCGCTGGCGAACAGCAGATTCCGGTCCTCGGCCGCGACTGGGCCGCCGGTGTTTACCTCTATCGTCTCAGGACCTACGATCCGGTTTCGAACGCGACGCTCGCGACCGCGACCGGGCGGATGGTTCGCCTGCACTAGGTTTCAATGCGCGAGCCGGCGGGGCACCAAACCCCGCCGACTCGCGGTTCACGAGAGTCCATGAAACGAATTCCACTCTGGGTGGCCGCCACGTGCTTCACGCTGGCGGCCGCCGCTCGGATTGCGGATGCCGGGACGACGGGTAAGGTCGCCGGGCGGGTCGTCGACCGGGAGGGCCAGCCGCTGGCCGGCGCGAACGTCTCGGTGCCGGCCGCCCGCCTCGGTAGCCTGAGCGACGATGCCGGCTACTTCAGCATTCTCGGCGTGCTCCCCGGCACCTACGACGTCCGCGCCAGCATGATCGGGCGCCGCACGCTGACCGTCACCGGGGTCGCGGTGTCGGCCGACCGGACCACGAAGGTCGACGTCACGCTCGAGGAGGAGGCGCTCAACCTCAAGGGCGTCGAGGTGGTCGCCACGCGCCCGCTGGTGGAGTCGGATCTCACCAGCACCCGATTCGTTCTGCGCGCCGAGGACATCGCCAAGCTGCCGGTCCAGGACATGCAGGAGATGGTGAATCTCCAGGCCGGCGTGGTGGACGGTCACATTCGCGGCGGGCGCACCGGCGAAGTGCAGTACCAGGTGAGCGGAGTTCCGGTGAACAACCTCTACGACAACTCGGCCGGCATCAAGCTCGACCGTTCGATCTTACAGGAGGTGCAGGTCATCAGCGGGACCTTCGACGCCGAGTATGGACAGGCGCTGAGCGGCGTGGTGAACGCGGTGATCAAGTCCGGCGGCGATCGACTGGCGTGGGACGCGGAGGGCTACAACGGCGGCTTCGTGTTCGCGAATCACGGCGCCCGGCTGGTCCCCAATTACTTCCTGCCGCTCCCCGTGTACCAGCTGCAGGGGAGCCTCAGCGGTCCCACGGGACTCCCGGGCACCACGTTCCTGCTCAGCGGGCGGCGGTACGAGTCCGATGGCTACCTGCGCTCCGTGCGGCAATTTCGGCCCACCGATCGGGGTGATTTCGCGAACAAGGTGTTCGTGGGCAGCGGCGACTACGCCTCCCATTCGCTCGGCTACTCCCACGAGTGGTCCGGGGTCGCGAAGGTCACGAACCGGACCTGGCAGAGCGTCACCCTGAGCTACGAGGCGCTCTTCAATTTCATCGACAGCCGCCGCGCCGCCTTCGCGTGGCGCTTCAACCCGGACGGCATGCCGACCCAGCGCACGTGGAATCTGGTGCACGGGTTCGACTGGACCCATCGGCTCTCGACGAAGAGCTTCTACAACTTCTCGCTGCGCCAGAACCTGGTCGACTATCGCGACATGGTCTACGACAAGCTGTACGACCCGCGTTACGACAGGGCGGGCGCCCCGAAGACCGACCCGTCCTTCGGACTGGGCGCGATCGTGCAGGGCGTTGACCTCGGCCGCTTCGTACAGACCACGAACGCGATCGTGGGCAAGGGCTCGTGGTCGAGCCAGGTGCAACGCTACCATCTGGTGAAGCTGGGCGCCGAGCTGCAGCTGCCCGACGTGCGATTCGGATCGCCGGGCACCATCGTCGAGGGCACCGTCAACGGCGTGCAGGGCCTGACCCGCCACATCGACGAGCCGCCCGACTTCCTCAACGTGCAGGAGTACCGCCCGGTGCTGGCCGGGGCCTTCGGCCAGGATCAGATCGAGTGGCGCGACCTGACCGTGCGCGGCGGGCTGCGCATGGAGTACTTCGACTCGCGCTCCAGGATCCCCACCAATCTCGCGAACCCCGCGAACGCGATCGCGGGCGCGCCCCGCTCGGCGTACGGGCGTCCTCATCGGAAGGTGTCGCTCGCGCCGCGCATCGGCGTCTCGTATCCGGTCGGCTCGCGCGCCGCGGTGTTCTTCTCGTACGGTCATTTCTATCAGCTGCCGTCGATCGGCGATATCTTCAAGAACGCCGACTATACGGTGCTCGCAAATCTCCAGGCGGGGGAGCAGCGCTTCGGGGTGTTCGGCAATCCCGACATCTCGCCGGAGTTCACCGTGCAATACGAGTTCGGCTACAAGCAGGCGATCACCGAGGACCTGGGACTCGACTTCACGGTGTTCTACAAGGACGTCCGAGACCTGCTCGGCGTCGAGTTCATCTCCACCTACGCCGCCGGCGAATACGCGCGGCTCACCAACGTGGACTTCGGAAACGTGATCGGATTGACGCTCGCCATCGACCGCCGCGCGCTCGGTCCGCTCACCACCAGCCTGGACTACACATGGGAGATCGCCGAGGGGAACGCCAGCGATCCGCGCGAGACCGCCACGCGCGCCGAGGCCGGCCAGGACGCGCGGCCGCGGCTGGTGCCGCTCAACTGGGATCAACGGCACACGCTCAATCTGACCTTCACGGTGGTCGAACCTCAGCGCTGGATGGCGAGCACGGTGGTGCGCGCGGTCAGCGGCCAGCCCTACACGCCCGAGATCTCCACGGCGTTCACCGGGATTCTCGAATCCAACTCGGGACGCAAGCCCAACGCACTGCTGGTGGACCTGCGCGGAGAGCGCACGCTGTCGCAGGGACACGACCTGCGCCTGTTCGGCCGCGTGTTCAACCTCTTCGACACGCGCTTCTTCAACGGATTCGTGTTCAACGACACCGGGAGCCCCGACTACACGCGCACGAGTTCGAGCACCCAGAGCACGCTCGCCGACCCGTCGCGCTTCCAGGCCCCGCGCCGCTTCGAGGTCGGAGTCGCGATCGGGGGATTCTTGAGCGGAGGAGGATCGTGATGATCGGTGTGCGCGGAATGCGGGTGATGCTGGTGGTCGCGTGCGCGGCTTCGGCGTTCGCGGCGCCCCGCGAGGCGTCGTCGGCTCCGGCCGCGCCCGCAGCGCCCGCCGCGCTGCAGCCGCTCGTGCCCCCCGAGCTGCGCGGCCGGGTGGACGCCGAGCGCTCGGGCGTCCACGACGCGTCCAACATCCGCACGCTCTTCTACAACTTCGGCATGGTCGGCGACTATCCCCCCGACCCGCTCAAGGTGGACCTCAGCGTTTTCCACTCGGTGGAGGTGCCGAAGGGAACCGGGATGAACTACAGCGATGGCATCACGCCCTTCGTGCTCGCGAAGGTCAATCAGACCAACGGCGACGAGACCTACATCATGGAGACCGGCTTCCGCGAGCGGCAGGGCATCAGCCCGCGATTCAACCGCCAGATGCGGTTCGAGCCGAGGCCGGGCTACTTCATGGCCGATCCCGACACGAATCGCGGCCGCTCGCCGGCGATCAGCACCGATCCGCGCACCTGGCCCGACCGCTGGCCCAACAAGCTCACCGATCCCGACGACTATGGCTGGGCTGGCTCCTGGAACGGGTACTTCGGCAAGCGCGCGGCGGCCGACCAGGAGAGCTACACGGTGATGGACGACAACTTCTACGACGCCTGGCAGTACTACCCCGACTCGCGCGACAACACGCGGCTCGGGCTCGGCCTGCGCGTCGAGGTGCGCGGATTCCAGTGGGCCAACCCGCAGGCCGGCAACGTGATCTTCTGGCACTACGACATCACCAACGAGAGCACCACCGACTACAACGACAACATCATCTTCGGCCTCTACATGGACTCCGGGGTCGGAGGCTCTGCCGTCTCGTGCGATCGGATCGCAGAGTCCGACGACGACAACGCCTTCTTCGACCGATCCGCGGGGCTCAATCTCGTCTACACCTGGGACAACCGGGGTCACGGGATCGACCGGACGAGCACGTGCGCGCCGACCGGCTACCTCGGCTACGCCTACCTCGAGACGCCGGGCAAGCCGTTCGACGGCATCGACAACGATGATGACGGCATCGTGGACGAGCGGCGCGACAGCGGCCCCGGCACCCTGATCCCCGGCAAGGACGCGATCTACGCGGCGGTCGCGGCCGCCTATGACACCGTCAAGTTCACCCAGAAGTACGGGCCCATCAGCGGCCGCCCCGCATACAAGAACGGCCGCTGGTGGCCCGGCGACGAGGACATGGACTGGGATCAGGAGTTCGACGACGTCGGCGCCGACGGCGTGAACGGCACCTTCGACACCGGCGAGGGGGACGGCATCCCGACCGCGGGCGAGCCCAACTTCGACCAGACCGACCTCGACGAGTCCGACCAGATCGGACTGACCGGATTCAAGATGAACCGGATCAAGGCCGACCCCGCCAATCCCGATCAGACCGTGGACGGGGTCCTGTTCTACATGGACGACGCGCGCTGGCCAGAGCGGCTGTTCCAGAAGTTCACCGATCCCAACCCGGCGGCGCGCTTCGACTCGGCGCTGGCTTCCAACTACAACATCGCGTTTCTCTTCGCCTCGGGCCCGTTCACGCTTCGGGCCGGGCAGAACGAGCGCTTCAGTCTCGCGCTCGCCTACGGGGCCGACCTCACCGAGCTGCGGAGCACGGTCAAGACGGTGCAGCAGATCTACGACGCCAACTACCAGTTCGCGGTGCCGCCGCCGACTCCGACGGTGACCGCCGATGCCGGCGACGGATTCGTGCGGCTGTCGTGGGACGACGTCGCGGAGCGCGACCGCGATCCGGTCACCCACGAGAACGAGTTCGAGGGCTATCGAATCTATCGCTCCACCGACCCCGAGTTTCTCGACCCGCGAGTGATCGTGACCGGGCGCGGCAGCACGCCGGTCGGCGTGGGAAAGGCGATCGCGCAGTTCGACCTGCCCGACAGCATCCGGGGTTACTCGGTCCAGAGTCAGGACGGCGTGTCCTTCTGGCTCGGCACCGACAACGGGCTCACGCACACCTGGACCGACACCACGGTGACCGACGGTCAGCTCTACTACTACGCCGTCTGCTCGTACGACCGCGGGGTGGACTCCCCGCGGTTCAAGTTCTATCCCTCCGAGAGCGCGGTCGCGGTCTCGCGCACGCCGCGCGGGGGGACGATCCTGCCCAAGAACATCGTGAGCGCCAGGCCCAACGCGCGCGTGCTGGGGTACGAGCCCGCCCGGGTCCACGACCTGAAGCAGGCGCGCGGTCCGGGTTCGGGACGGGTCGAGATTCGCGCGGTCAATTCCGCGCTGGTTCCGAACCAGCATCTCTACGCCATCTCGTTCGCGGCGCCGGCGCCCGATAGCATCCGCGCCGATCGCTACGTCCTGCGCGACAGCACGACTCACAAGACCCTGTTCCGCACCGGAGCCGATCTGGTCGGGGAGGGCGTCGGCCCGGTGGCCGACGGTCTGCTGCCCGTGGTCTGGACCGATTCGATCCCCAAGCCCGACACGCTCCGCAGCGGCTTCGCAGCGGGGAGCCTCACGAATCTCAAGGCCCGTGTGACGGGCCTTCGCACCGCCTCGCCCAATCTGCGCCGCCCGGGATTCCCGGACAGCATCCGGATCGTTTTCGACAACGTGATCCGCGACACGGCGCTCGTTGCGCCCAATGGCTTCCAGGGCCGAGGGGTCAAGTTCCGCGCGTTCGCCGAGACGGCTCAGGGCGATCAGCAGCTCGACGTGCGCCTGCGCGACATCAACAACGACAGCACGCTGAGCGCGCCGAACGAGATTCTCGACGTGCTGACCTACGCCCCCTTCGCGCCGGGCACCCCCCAGCCGACCTGGCGACTGACCTACGCCGGAATCGTGGGAGCGGGCGCGCTGGTCAAGCCGGGCGCCGGCGATACGTACGAGGTGAAGGTCGTGGCCCCCTATTCGGTCCTGGACACGCTGGTGTTCACGACCGGAGCCGAGCGGATCGATCGCTCGCTCGCGACGACGCAGGCGGCTGGGGAGAAGCCGTACGTCGTGCCGAATCCGTACCTCGGCTCGGCCAGCTTCGAGCCGGAGCACTTCGCGGTCTCGGGCCGCGGTGAGCGCCGCATCGAGTTCCGCGCGCTGCCGCCGCGCGCCGTCATCCGCATTTACACGGTGCGGGGCGATCTGGTGCAGACCCTCCGGCAGGATGGCTCCACCGCCGGCTACGTGGCGTGGAACCTGCGCACCCGGGACAACCTCGACCTGGCTCCGGGTCTCTACATCTTCCATGTCGAAGCCGACGGGGTGAAGGACTACGTCGGCAAGTTCGCGGTGATCAAGTGAGGCCGGGCACGAGCCGGAGCCTGCGATTCGCGATCGCGCTCGCCGCGTTCGCGACCGTGGCCGCCGCCGCTCCGCGCGCCGCGCTGGCGCAGAGCAAGGTCGGCACCTCGATGGGGCAGTTCCTGCTGATCGAGCCCAGCGCGCGCTTCGCGGCGATGGGAAACGCGGGGGCGACGGCGCGGGACGAGGTGATGGCGGCCTACTACAACGCGGCCGCGATCGGCTACCTCGACGCGTACTCGGCGCAGTTCACGCACGCGGACTGGTTCGCGGGCATCCTCTACGACTACGCGGCGGTCGCGATCCCGCTGGGCGGAGGGAAGGGCAACGTCGTCGCCAGCCTCACCTCGCTCAATTCGGGCGACATCATGGTGCGCACCGTGAACGCGCCGCTGGGCACCGGCGAGCGCTACCGGGTCTCCGACGTCTCGTTCGGGCTCGGGTACGGGCGCCGGATGACGACGCTGTTCTCGCTCGGCGTTCAGCTGCACTACGTGCAGGAGACGATCTTCAACTCGTCGGCGCGGACGGTCGCGATGAGCGGAGGCACGCTCTACCGGCTCTCGGAGGGCGGGCTCGAGATCGGCTCGAGCCTCAACTACTTCGGCACCGGCGCCCAGTTCGCCGGCCGGGACCTGGCCATCAGCTTCGACGCCAATCCCGATGTCTTCGGCGACAACAGCACGCTGCCGGCCGACCAGGCCACGGGGAATTTTCCGGTGCCGGTGTTGTTTCGCGTCGGCCTCGGGCTGCCGGTGCGTTTCGCCGGCGATCAGCAGCTTCGATTCGCGCTGGACGGCCTTCATCCGAGCGACAACACCGAGAGCGTGAGCTTCGGCGGCGAGTGGAGCTACCGGGAAACGTTCGCGCTCCGGACCGGCTACCAGAATCTCTTCATGCACGACTCGGAGCTCGGGCTCACGGCCGGCGCCGGCTTCCGCGCCCGGGTAGGCGACACGCGGCTCCGGGCGGACTATGCTTGGGCGGCGCACCAGCACCTCGACGGCACACATCGCATCACCGTGGGAGTCTCGAATTGAGCCCGTACCGCCTGCTCCGCCCGGCCACCCTCCTCGCACTCGCCGTTGCGTTGTCGGCGGCGCCCGCGCGCGCGCTGACCACCCCGGCGTTGCTCGACACCCTCCAGCACAGCGCCTTCAACTACTTCTGGATCGAGGCCAATCCCGCCAACGGCCTGGTGAAGGACCGGAGCACGCCGGGCTCGGTCTCGAGCATCGCGTGCACCGGCTTCGGCCTGAGCGCGATCGCGATCGGCATCGACCACGGCTGGGTCACGCGCACCGATGGCCGCAACCGGGTGCTCACCACGCTCGCCACCTTCCGCAACGGCCCGCAGGGGAGCGCGGCGAGCGGCAAGATCGGCTACCTCGGCCTCTTCTATCACTGGCTCGACATGACCACCGCGACCCGCACCTGGGACAGCGAACTCTCCACCATCGATACCGCGCTGCTGATGGCGGGCATCATCGACGTGCGCGAGTACTTCGACACCGCCGATCCCCAGGACTCGCTGGTGCGCGCCTATGCCGACTCGATCGTGCGGCGCTGCAACTGGGACATCATGCGGAACTTCGGAACCGGGATCTACATGGGGTGGAAGCCCGCGCCGGGCGGAGGCTTCAATAGCTTCGGTCGCTGGCAGGGCTACAACGAGGCGATGATCCTCTACCTGCTCGCGCTCGGCTCGCCGACGTTCCCGGTGCCCACCAATAACTGGGCGTACTGGACCGGCACCTACGACTACGCGACCTACTACGGTCAGACCTTCATCGTCTTTCCGCCGCTGTTCGGGCACCAGTACTCGCACTGCTGGGTGGACTTCCGCTACAAGGCGGACGCCTACACCAGCGCCCGCAATTTCGATTACTTCGCCAACTCGCGGCGCGCGACCCTCGCGCAGCAGGCCTACTGCATCGACAACCCCGGGGGCTGGACCGGCTACAGCAATGTGCTGTGGGGCCTCACGGCGAGCGACGTGCCCACGGGTTATTCGGCGCGCGGCGCGCCGCCCGCCCAGAACGACGACGGCACGATCACGCCCACCGCGGCCGCTTCATCGATCGCGTTCGCGCCCGAGATCGTGATCCCGACGCTGCACAACCTCTACGACAACTACCCGCTGCTGTGGGGGCCCTACGGCTTCAAGGACGCGTTCAACCCGACCCTGAACTGGTACGACACCGACGTGCTCGGGATCGACCAGGGCCCGATCCTGATCATGATCGAGAACTACCGCACCGGCCGGGTGTGGCAGCGCTTCATGAGGAACAGCTGGATCCAGACCGGACTCGCGCGCGCCGGCTTCCTCACGACGACCGCGGTGGGCGAGCCGTTCCGCGCCGCTTCGGCCCTCGAGCTCGCGCCGCCCTCTCCGAATCCGTCGCAGGCCGGCTTCACGCTCCGCTTCCGCCTGCCGGCGGCGGGACACGTGCGCCTCACGCTCGTCGACCTGGCGGGGCGCGAGGTGAGCGAGGTGCTCGATGGGCCGAACACCGCCGGCGATCACACCGTGGCGGCGCCCGCGCGGGCGCTCTCGCCCGGGATCTACTTCGCGCGCCTCGAGTGGAACGGGCGAGTGGTCGCTCGAAGGGTCGCGGTGGTGCGCTGAGATGGAGCGGCCCCCGGAGCGACAGGCGATCCGCGGTGTCGAACTCGTCTCGGTATCCAAGCTCTACGCCAACGGCCAGCGCGCGGTGGATCGTGTCAGCCTCACGATCGACCCCGGCCGGCTGCTGGTGCTGGTCGGCCCCTCCGGCTGCGGAAAATCGAGCGTGCTGCGCATGATCGCCGGGCTCGAGGACATCTCGGAGGGCGAGATCCGGATCGGCGATCGCGTGGTCAACGACCTGCCGCCCAAGGAGCGCGACGTCGCGATGGTGTTCCAGAACTACGCCCTCTATCCGCACATGACCGTTTTCGAGAACATGGCGTTCGCGCTCACGATGAAGAAGCGCCCGCGCGCCGAGGTGGAGTCCACGGTGCGCGACACCGCCGCGATGCTCGGGCTCGAGGAGAAGCTCGAGCGGCGCCCGCGCGAGCTGTCGGGGGGCGAGCGCCAGCGGGTCGCGCTCGGCCGCGCGATGGTGCGCCGCCCGCAGGTGTTCCTGTTCGACGAGCCGCTCTCCAACCTCGACGCCAGGCTGAGGGTTCAGATGCGCGGCGAGATTCACCGCCTGCACCGGCGGCTCGGGGCGACCATGATCTACGTTACGCACGACCAGGTCGAGGCCATGACGCTGGGAGAGCAGATCGCGGTGCTCGAGGGCGGCGTGCTCCAGCAGATGGCCGATCCGCAGACCCTCTACCACCGGCCCGCCAACCGCTTCGTCGCCGGCTTCATCGGCAGCCCGTCGATGAATTTCGTCGCGGCCAGCGTCGGAACGGATGGCCGCGTCACGATCGAGGGCGGCGAGCCGTTCGTGCCGGAGGCCGCTCCGGCCGGGCTCGCGGGTCACCGCGGCCGCGCCGTGACGCTCGGCATGCGGCCCGAGGATCTGGCGCCGGCCGCGAACGGCGCGGGGGTTCGGCTCGAAGCCGCGGTCGACGTTCGCGAGCCGCTCGGCAACGAGGTCCTGATCTACTGGAACACGGCCGCCGGAGCCCTGACCTCACGCATGGCGGGAGCCGGCCCTTCGGTCGGCGAACGGGTGAGCCTCCATGTTCCATTCGACCGGCTCTATTGGTTCGACGCCGGCAGCGGGGCGGCGATCGTCTAGCGGTCTGTCGGGCTGGTGCGATCCCGCTTCGGCATGCTCCGAGTACGGAGCCAACGTTCCCGGCGTCACCGGGCGACCCCATCCATCGTGCGAGGCATCGTGGAGCATCCCGACTCGAATCCGCCGCCGCCTGCGCGCCGCGGCCACGACCCGAATCACGAAGACGCTCCCACGATCGATTCGAAGGACGTGGCTCGCAACCCCGACGTGCCGGCGCCCGACGCCGGCGGCCCCGATCGGTCCGCGACGCGGCAGGTTCCCCAGACGTTCGGGCGCTACCGGATCGTCGGCAAGCTGGGCGAGGGCGGCATGGGGATCGTGTTCGAAGCGGAGCAGGAGCACCCGCGACGACACGTGGCGCTCAAGGTCATCCGCGGCGGGACGTTCGTCGACGAGCAGCACGTCAGGATGTTCCAGCGCGAGGTCGACACGCTCGCGCGCCTCAAGCACCCCAACATCGCCAACATCTACGAGGCGGGCCGCACCGACGCCGGCGAGCACTTCTTCGCAATGGAGCTGGTGCGCGGCCGGAACCTCGACGAGTACCTGCATGGCCGCGCGGGCCGGCTCGACGAGGGCGAGCTCCGCTTCCGCCTGCGGATATTTCAGACGGTCGCGGCCGCGGTCAACTACGCCCATCAGCGGGGCGTGATCCACCGCGACCTCAAGCCCTCCAACATCGTGGTATCTGACGCGGAGGGCGGCGCCGCCGGCGCGTTGCCCGAGATCAAGATCCTCGATTTCGGGCTGGCCCGCATTACGGGCGCCGACGTCGAGGCGGCGACCGCCGTATCCGAGATCGGCGTCATCAAGGGCACGCTCCCCTACATGAGCCCGGAGCAGGCGCGCGGCAATCCCGACGAGATCGACCTGCGCAGCGACGTGTACTCGCTCGGCGTCATCCTCTACGAGATGCTGACGGGATCGCGGCCCTACGACACGCAGAAGACTTCGATCATGGAGTCGGTGCGCATCATCTGCGAGCAGCCGCCCACGACGCTGCGCCAATCCTGGCGCGGGGCGCGCGGCCCGGATGCCGACCTGCAGACGATCGTCGGCAAGGCGCTCGAGAAGGAGGCCGACCGCCGCTACGGCAGCGCAGCCGCGCTCGCCGAAGACGTCGAGCGCTATCTGGATTCACGGCCGATCCTGGCCCGCGCACCCAGTTCGATGTACCAGCTGCGCAAGTTCGCGCGCCGCAACCGCACGCTGGTGGCGGGTGTGGCGGCGACCCTGCTCGCGCTGATCGCCGGCATCGTGGTGTCGACGACGTTCGGCCTCCGCGAGGCGAGCCAGCGGCGCGCTGCCGAAAAGGCGCAGAAGGACACGCAGGCGGTCGCCGAGTTCCAGGCGAACATGCTGGGCGAGATCGACGCTCAGAAGATGGGGCGCGGCCTGGAGGACGACCTGGACTCGCGGCTGCGGAAGACTCGCCAGGAGCAGGGCGCATCGCCCCGCGAGGTCGAGAGCGCACTGGCCTCCTTCCGCTCGTACATGAACGACATCAATACGACGGACGCCGCGCTGCAGGTGATCGACCGGAACATCCTCGAGCGCGCCATCGAGACGGCGAAGACGCAGTTCGCAGCGCAGCCGCCGCTGCAGGCTCAACTCCTCCGCTCCATCGGCGAGACCTATTTCAAGATCGGGATGTACGAGAAGGCGGAGCCACCCCTCGTCCGAGCGCGCGCCCTGTTCGACAGCCTGCTCGGCCGCGATGCCATGGAGACGCTGAAGACCGCCCGCTCGCTCGCGGGCCTCTACATGAACCAGGGACGCACCGAGGAAGCCGAGCCGCTGTTGGCTTCCACGCTCGAGAGACAACGCAAGGCGCTCGGCCTCGAGAACGCCGAGGTGCTGGGAACCATGAACGACCTCGCCATGCTCTATGGGGACACGGGCCGACTCGCCACCGCGGAGAGCCTGTACGCGATCGACCTCGAGGCGTACCGCCGACTGCGCGGCGACGACGATCGCTTCACGCTGACGATCATGAGCAACTACTCGTGGGCACTCACGAACGACGAGAAGTACCCACTGGCCGAGTCGCTGGGAACGAGAGCGCTGGCCCTGCGCCGCCGCGTGCTCGGCAACGAGGATTCCGAGACCATGACGTCGGTCAACAACCTGGCCGTGCTCTACGTGAGGATGGGACGGCCGGACGCGGCGGAGCCGCTCTATCTCGAAGACTACGAGACCAGCCGCCGGCTGCTCGGCGATGAACATCCCGACATCCTCGTGTCGATGACCAATCTCGGGCGGCTCTACAACGCGCGCCGGAAGTTCACGGAGGCCGAGGCGATCCTCGCGAAGGCGCTCGCCACGTCGAAGAAGGTGCTGCCCGCCGGGTTCTTCGGAACCGGCATCACGACGCTGGCATACGCCGAGGCGCTCATCGGTCTCGGCAAATTTCGCGAAGCCGAATCCCAGCTGCTGCAAGCCCACGACATCCTGCTCGCGCCCGCGGACGTGCACGACCACGGCGTGCAGCGCTCGGTCGCGCTGCTGGTCCAGGTCTACGAGCGCTTAGGTCAGGCGGACCGGGCGGCGAAGTGGCGCCTGAAGCTCGACCCCGCGAAGTAGGCGGCGCGGGAATTCGCCAATGTCGCGAATGAACCATCATCGGGAAGAGCATAGAAGACTGAGCGCCCATCCTCCTCGAATGGCCTGGTCGTTGCGGAAGTCACCATTGGGCCAGGTCCAGAAGCGCGATAGCGTCGGCTGGACCGAAATTCCCGCCCAGGCAGTGCTGGCGCACAGACTGGTTTCCAGCGCGGGGATCCCCGTCAACTCGTAGTAGTGTTCCTGGAAATACAGGTGGGTAGCGAGCGCCACCGAACCCTGCTGCCAGGGAATCGCATGGTTCACTCCCAGCGCCCAGTAGCGCCCCGATCCCGCCGCCACGTCCCAATGGACGCTCAGCGACGGATGGAGCGGTGCCTCAGCGGTCAGCTCCGCGAGTACTTCCTGAGTCGGTTCCCAGTCACGATGGGGATACTGAAGCCGGGCGTAGCCGAGGCCAACCGACACCGCCCTCAGGCCCCAATCCTGCTGCAGGCTAATATCGATCTCGTTGAGTTCCCGGCGGGTCTGGTCCATGTTGCCCCAGGCCGTCAGCGTGAATCCCCGCAGCGATCCCGACACCTGTGGCTGAAGAACTGGCCGCCGCTGGCTGTAGTCCAGCCCCTGGAAGCTGTACCAGGACGCGTAGGTCGCATTCCACGCGATGGGCGCCTCCGCAAGTGAGTCGGACGAGGCATCCTCCGCGGCGCCGGGCACCCCGGGGTCTGCCCCAGCTCCGCACACGATGAGTGAGGCGAAAAACCAACAATGGGTGGGTCTCAAGCGGCAGTCCTTCCTTCTGGGTCGGGGGTGGCACGGGAACGAGTGATGAGGGAGATCTGCTCGTGACCGCGATTCGTCTGCAGAACATCCTGTTCGTCAGCGACGGGCGGGCCTTCGAGCGGCAGTTCGAAGATGATGGACGCACCCCCTTCCGGCCGGTTCTCGGCCCAGATGCGGCCCCCATGGGCTTCGAGTATTTCGCGACAGATCGCGAGCCCGAGGCCGGTGCCTCCGGACTGAGCCTTGGCGTTGCTGGCCTGCTCGAAATTCTCGAAGATCAGTTCGACCTCACTCGCCGGGATTCCCGTTCCGGAATCCTCGACCACGACCCGCGCACGCCCCGCCGAGGTCGCGATCCGAACCCGCACGATTCCACCGGCGGCGCTGAACTTTCCGGCGTTCGAGAGCAAGTTGCGCATCACCTGCAGAATCCTGCGGCGGTCCACGACCGCGGGCTCGAGCGTGTTCTCGGCACAGATTTCGGCGCGTAGCCCCTTCTCGTGATAGGCGGACGCAAACTCATCCACGGCATCGGCGACGATTTCCTCGAGCGCGGTCGGTGCGAACTCGAGCCGCATACGCCCGGCCTCGAACTTCGCCAGATCAAGGAGATCATCGAGGAGACTGAGCAGGCTGGTGCCGCAGGACTCGATGTTCTTGAAGTCGTCGAGAAGCTGCTCACGCGGTGCCGACATCGCCCCTTTCAGGCCGAAGCGTGAGTAGCTCAGGATCCCGTGCATGGGAGTCCGCAGCTCGTGGGAGATATTGGCGAGGAATTGGGACTTTGCCGCCGTTGCCTGGGTCGCCGCTTCCCTTGCCTCGATCAGTCTTTCGCGCTGCACGAAGAATTCCTCCACCAGCCGGGCCAGACGGCCGAGCTCGTCCTGGCGCTGCGCTGACGAAGCAAGGAGCGTGGGATTCTGCTGGTGCAGGGCTTCGGTGATGGTGGCGATGGGATGGCTGACCCAGTGGCTCAGGGCCCAGCCAATGGCCAGGATGATGACGAGCACCCCCGCGAAGTTGAGGAGCGCGGAGATCCGTAGCGTGTCATAGACCTGGGAGACCATCGGGAGGGTGGTCTCGAACAAGACAGTCGCCACCGGTGAGCCATCGATCCCCGGGAGCGGCACCGCGACTGAGATCATCCCGGTATGGGCGGAGACCGTGGATGGAGGCGGAGGCGTCTCGCCGAGAACCAGGCGCGCCCGGCCATTGCCGTCCCGGCCCAGGTCGGCGATGCGCGCTGGCGTCCAGAGGCGGCCAATCACGTAGTAGCCGTGGATCCGAGTCTTCCGCTCGAAATCATCCGACGGTTGAATGGGCGACGTCCAGATCTCCAATAGCCCGCGCGGCGTCCGGACGAAGAAATGTCGGATGGGTGCCGCACGCAAGGCCGCGGCGAGTGCCGGCGCGGGCACCAGCAGCGGGGCGCCCGACGGGTCGTTTCCGGGGTTGGCCGTGAAGATGACATTGAATTGCTCGTCCAGCACCCAGGCGAAATCCAGGCTGAAGGTGGTGATGCTCTGGGTGATGTAGACGTCCCCCCAGTGGGGGTTCCGCTCGCGCGCGAAGTTGACCAAATCGTCCCAGCGCGTGTAGTCGTCGGCGTGGAGCCGGGCGCCATTGGCACGCAGCGCGATCACCCGGCGCAGCACGCGATCGGTCTCCTCCACCCGGTCGTGGAGCAGGAGATCGACCTGCCGGCCCCAGCCGCCCTGAATCAGCATCAGCAGGCAGATGAACGCGGCAGCGGTGACGGCGAGCATCAGCGTGATTCGGAACTGCACGCTGATCAAGCGGGGCCGCTTCGCGCCAGCACCGCTTGGGGGAGGGGGTTGGGCTTCCAACATTGCGGCCCTCAGGCGGCGAGAGCCGCGCCAAGGTATGGGGCGAGCTTCAAGTGGAACACCGAGCCGCGTCCCAGCTCAGTTTCCACTGAAAGCGTGCCACCGTGATTCTCGGCGACCAGGCGTGCGGCCGCGAGGCTCAAGCCGCTGCCTTTCTTGTGGTGTTTGATATCGGCCACCACGAACTCCTGGAAGATGCGCGGCAGCAACTCCGGTTCGATCCCGGGGCCCTGATCGGAAACCGAGAGACAGGGGCCCGATGCCTCGAGCCCCACGTGCACGGAGACCAGACCGTCCCGCGGGCTCAGGCGGATCGCATTCTCGAGCAACGCTTCCACGACCCAGAGCAGGAGGCTGACATCCCCCGAGGCGGGCACGGATTCTCCCGGCTCCAGCATCATCTTGACCCTCGCCTTTTCTGCCTGGCCGTGCACAGCCTCGAGAGCATTCGCAACCAGATCGCGAAGGTCGAATGGCTCGCGAATCACCGGCATCGTGCGAGCCTTGAGCTGGGCGATCAGGCAGACCCGCTTCACCAGCGCCTGGAGCCGCAGGGTGCTCACTTCCGCCACTTCCAGGAGCTCGAGCTGTTCTTTCGACAGACTCGAATCATCGCGCAGCAGAGCGAGGCCCCCCATGATGCCGGTGAGGGGAGTGCCGGTCTCGTGGCTGAGGAGATCCAACAAGTCCGACTTCAGCCGATCGACTTCTTCGACGGACTTGAGGCGGGCATACACACGCACCTTGGAGATGAGCTCGTCCGAGTCGAACGGCTTGACGATGTAGTCATCCGCGCCCGCGGCGTAACCTTCCAGACGCTCCGAGGTCATTGCCTTGGCCGAAACCATGATGATCTTCGTGCCCGCGACCTCCGGGATGCCTCGGAGCCGACGGCAAGTCTCGTAACCGTCGAGCCCTGGCATCATGATGTCGAGCAGGATGACATCGGGGCGTAGACGGGTCGCGATCTCGAGAGCTTCCTGACCCGAGACGGCCTGGGTCAGATCGAACTCTTGTCCGAGGCACCGCTGGAGGATGGCCAGATTGCGGGGATTGTCATCGACTGCGAGGATCTGCACTCCAACCGGCATGATATCCCCCTCGGAATTCACCGAAAAAGTTTGGGTTCGAGGGGTTATTCCCGGTCATCGGCTGATCCCGTTAGTCTCGACATCGAATTGTTCTTCGACGGTGCGCTATCTGCGGGCGGGCAGAATGCAAGCATCGGAGGCGGGCCGGAGGGTCGTGAGAGCTCGTGGTCTGCTTCCCGATTCTCGGCCAAGCGCGACCCCCGTCTAGCGGGCAGATTTCCGGGCCTCCACGCGACCAAGTGGCGACCAGACCTCGGAGCATCACGCCTCCTTCTAACCGCCCGGTGTCTATGGCACATTGACGCGATGCCGCTGACCGCAGGCACTCGATCCGCTCTCACCGGTCATCCTCTGGAACCGCTCGCAGCTGTTGCAGTGGCAACGCCGGTATGACGAGGCGGCCGTCGCCGCCCGGGAGGCACTCGAGCTCGATCCGCAGTCTCCGGTGGCACACCTGCAGCTGGCTCGCAGCCTGGTGGCCAAGAAGGAGTATGTTGCCGCCCTCGCGGAGTTCGATCAGAGTGACTCGATCAACGTCTGGATCTACCAGGACCCTGGAATTCGCGCCGCTCTCACCCGGGGCGACGAGTCCGCGTACTGGAGATTGCTGCTCGAGCGAATGAAGCTCCGCGCTTCGAGGTCGTACGTGCCTGCCAGTTTCTTCGCGATCCTCTATGCACATATCGGCAAACGGGACAGTGTCATGGTCTGGCTGGGAAGAGCCTTCGCGGGTCCCGACGCCGGGTTGTTCTCCGTTCTCCAGAACCCCGCGCTCGATCCGTTTCGCTCCGACCCGTTCTTCGTGGCGCTCTTGAAGAAGCACAGGCTCGCGCCATGAGCCCCGCGCGGCGTTGCGATCGTGGAGGACCCCCCGCGAGGCTCGCGCGCCTCGTGATCTTCGCGATCCTGGCCGCCGCGATTCATTCGCCCGTCCCCGCGCACGCGCAGCTCCTCGCGCTCAAGCCGGCCCTCGATCGATTGAACGGGGGCGCGGTCTGGGGTGGAGCCGGCTTCCGCAGCACGCGAGCGCCCGGCGGCGTTCGGGACGAGCGGCCGATCTGGCGCGGCGGGTTCGGGATCTTCTACGGCCCATTCGGAGGGCGGCCGGATACCAGCGTGTGGTTCAGCAGGACCTTCACCGATTCGATGGACACGACACTTTGCGATCCGTCGCAGACGCCGGCGCGCACCGTGCACCGCCGGGTCAAGGACAGCCGAACGCTGAGCTCCGAGTCGAAGTTGCCCGGCCAGGGTGGGAAGGTGACGTTCCTGATCGGCTACCAGCAGTCGTCGTTCTACCGGCTGGATACGCCGCCGCTCCCGGCCACGATCCCCATGAGCGGCGCGTTCGTGGCCGCGATGCTGGGCCCCTACCGGTTCGCGCCGCAGTGGAAGAGGCTCGAGTGGTACGGCGCTGCGGGGGGGACGATCGTTCAGCTCCACGAGATCGCCGGGAAGCTCGACACGCTCGCGTTTCGGGTGACGACCGAACGCACGCTCGCGCCCGAGTTCCTGCTCTTCCTCTCGTACGCCGTCGTCCCCGGATACCGCGTGCTGGTGGCCGGGAGCTATCAGTACGTGCGCTTCGGCTCGGTGGCGTTCAGCTCGGTGGAACCGAGCCGACTCATTCCCGGAGCCGTTGTCGCGACGCTGCCGAGAGAGCTGGAGCTGCAAGCCTGGCACCTGACGGTCGGACTCAGCTTCACGGCGGGCTCCCTGCTTCCGGGCAAGTAACGAGGCGATGTGAGCGCCATCGCCTCGCGCTTCGCGATCGCTCTCGTCGTGGCGATGCACGTTGCCGGGGTGGCCGCGGCCAAGGACCGCGAGACTCGCTCCAGCATCGAGGACTCGAAGCCTCCATCGGTCGCGCTCGTCGGCTATGAACTGAAGACCAACATCCTCTTTCTGCGTTCGAGCGCTTCGGAGTCCGGGGACTGGGGCGATCACCCGCGAATCATGCTGGAGCTGTCGAACCGGGCGGACCATCCCCTGTGGGCCGTGGTGCGGCTGAGCGCGCCGCTCGCGGATCGACCGTGTGAACAGCGCCTCTCCTTCGAGCGGAGGGAGAGGACCCGGACCCTCTGCACCCAGGATTCGATCGTGGCCGGCGCGGATTACACGGTCGGCATCACCGTGTTCGCCGACAGCGCATTCGCGGACACGGTCGAGACCACCGCGTGGCATCTCCAGCTCGCGAAGTCCGAAGTCGAGGAGTGGGAGTTGAAGCGGCGAATCGAGCGGGAGAATCCCACGCCCGTCGTGCCCTCGCAGCCCGCGGAGCCTGTCGCGCCGCCCGAACCGGTGAGCCACGCGGCGCTGCACCTGGCGATTCGGGAGGTGGGGATCAGCTTCGGAAACGCGCCGACCGTTCACGGTCTGCGCTTCAACTGGCGCGACCGCGAGCTTCGCAGGGTGGACGGGCTCGACGTGACCGCGATCGGCAATGAGAATCCGGGTTCCGCCATTCACGGGATCGGCGTGCTGCTCTATTCCGACTTCGCCAACATCTGGGTGGACGAGCTCGATGGTCTGGGAGTGAGCCCCACGTGGCTCGGGGTCAAGCGAAGCCGCGGCGTATTGATCGGTGCCAGCATGGCCACCACGGGGGACGCCGTGGGAATCCAGTTCGGCGGACTGGGGCTGGTGGCGGCGGAGGCGAGGGGCATTCAGTTGGGTGGGCTGCTGGTCTACGGTGGTTCCATGTACGGTCTCACGGCGACCGGCCTGTTCGCTTGGGCGGAGAACGGCTCGATGGCCGGAATCAACGTGGGCGGGCTCGGCGTGCGGGCCACGAAGATCTGGGGCGTCAACGTCGGCGGGCTCGGGGTGCGCGGAGACGAGAGTGTGACCGGGATCAGCGTCGCCGGGTTGATCGTGGGAGCGGGGGACCGTCTCACCGGCATCGCGGTGGCCCCTCTGGCGACGACCGGCGACCTCACCGGCTTGTCGGTGGCGGGCTATCACAAGATCACCGGCACGCAGCGCGGCGTGACGATCGGGTTGGTGAACGATGCGCGGGAGCTGCGCGGGCTCCAGATCGGCGTCGTCAACACTGCTAGGAACAATCGGGGGGCGTTGCGCACGCTTCCGCTGGTGAATCTTCACTTCGGCGGATGACCGCGGAGGAGATGGCGATGCCTGGGTGACCCTCTGCCTTGGGCGCCGCTTGGCCGAGCCGAGGCAGACGGCGGGAGGTCCGGGACTTCGTTCCATGAGGCAAACGGTGTGCGACGAACGTTGAGATCATGCTCACAGGTGGGTTGATGCAAGGCGGTACTCGGCGCAGGCGCTTGCGCTGGACGTTGAATCTGGTCATGGCCGTAGTGATGTCTGGGTTGGTCGGCGCTTGCGGTGGCGATTCGAAGGGGACGGCGGGCGGCGGGGAGTCAACGACAGAGGTCAGTCCTCCGACTGAGCTCGAAGACGGCTCGTATTCGTGCGAGGCGAGCAATTCAACAAGCGGAAACGGACCCTACGCATTGGATTGTGAGAAATCAGGTGACACCATCACGCTGCGTTTTCCAAACGGCGGACACATCGACCTCGACATCGAGTCCCAAGAGTCGGCTGATGGGAAGACGTGGGAGATCGAGGCGACCAATGATCAGAACGGCGACTCGTGGACAGTCACCATCGACGACTGAGCGGACCATAGCGGTCATGAGCGGGTGGAGTTGACCCGGTTTCGTGGACACCTGACCATTTGGGTCGGAGGGTCCCACGATGCCGAAGAAGTCCGCACCACCACCGCCGTACCCGCCTGAGTTCCGCCGCCGCCTGATCGAGTTGGTGCGCGCGGGCCAGACGCCCGAGGAGCTGGCCCGGAAGTTCGAGCCCACGGCGCAGTCGATCCGGAACTGGGTCCGCCAGGCCCATCTCGACGACGGCAGGAGCCCCGACGGCCTCACCAGCGATGAGCGCGAGGAGCTTCGCCAGCTGCGCCGCGAGAACCGCACGCTGCGTGAAGAGCGGGAGATCCTGAAAAAAGCCGCGGCCTGGTTCGCGCAGGAGATGCAGTCGACCACGAAGAAGCATTCGGGTTCATGAGCGCCCATCAGGCCGAGCACCGCATCACGACGATGTCCCGTCTGCTGGGCGTCTCCTCCAGCGGATACTACGCGTGGAAGCAGCGCGAACCTTCGGCGCGAACGCGAGCGAACGAACGGCTGCTGGAGCGCATTCGCATCCACCACCAGAACTCGGACGGGAACTACGGCAGGATCCGCATCCTGAAGGATCTGAACGCCGAAGGCCTCGTCGTCGGGCACAACCGCGTCGCTCGGCTGATGCGCAAGGCCGGCCTGGTGGGCGTGAGCCGTCGCAAGGGCTGCTGGACCACGATCCGCAATCGCGATGCTCAGCCTGCTCCCGACCTCGTGAAGCGCGACTTCATTGCCGATGCGCCGAACAAGCTCTGGGTCGCCGACATCACCTACATCCCGACGTGGACCGGGTTTCTCTTTCTCGCGGTAGTGCTCGACGTGTTCAGCCGACGCATCGTCGGTTGGGCGATGGAGAACCACCTGCGGACCGAGCTGATCCTTCACGCGCTCGAGATGGCGTTGGCTCGCCGGCGGCCCAAGGATGTGATCCACCACTCGGACCAAGGCTGTCAGTACACGTCTATCGCGTTCGGCTCTCGGTGTCGCGAGGCCGGCGTGCGACCCTCGATGGGTTCGGTCGGCGACTGCTTCGACAACGCGATGTGCGAGTCGTTCTTCGCCACCCTCGAGTGCGAGCTGCTCGCAAAGCATCGATTCCAATCGCAGGCCGTGGCCAAGCCGATCGTGTTCAACTTCATCGAGGGCTGGTACAACACGCGACGACGCCACTCGTCGATCGACTATCTGTCGCCGATCCACTTCGAACAGAGGCACGAAGCGGGACTCCGGGGCGAGCCTCAGGAAAACGGCTTCCCAGGATGCCCGCAGAACGACGATCATGCTTCTGCATGACTCCGAGGTCGGGGGCTGCAAGGGCGAAACAGCGCTGCGCGCGGCCATCGATCAACCGCAGTCCTCAACCGTCCACCGGGGCAACTCCAATCGATCATAGAGGGTACCCATGAAGATGAACCGCCTCATTCCCATGTTGCCGGTGAGCAGCATGCCCGCGAGCGTCGCGTTCTATCAGAAGCTCGGCTTCAGCGTCGAGCAGAGAAATGATGAGTGGCGCTGGGCGATGCTCCGCTTTGGTGACTGTCGGCTGATGATCGATCAGTCAATTAACGTTCACCCTGGAGTTCCCCGCTCCTCCGTTGTCTACCTGTATCCGGACGACATCTCCGAGTATCACGAGCAAGTGCGGAACAATGGATTGATCGTCCCTGACTTGGACGTCACCTTCTACGGTATGACCGAGTTCCGCCTCGATGATCCAGATGGGAATCGGTTGTGGATTGGGCAGAGCCCTTCAGCAGGAGCCTGAGTCTCCCGCGAAGGAACCCGCCGCGCTGGATTACGCATCACCGATCGACTACGAAAGGAGGCACGTCGCTGATTCCGGTCGCGGCTCCTGAAAACGGCTTCGTAGGAAGCCCGCACAGCCACGATCGCGGTCCGGTATGACTCCCAGGTCGGGGGCGATCACGTCGAAACAGCGTCCAACGCAGCCGACCGAGAACCGCAGTCCTCAACCGTCCACCGAATCGGGGCAACTCCACGGGTTGGTTCTCTTGGCGTGTCGGTGGCTGGAGCGCGGTGGCAGTCTCGCCGCCTTGCACCAGATCCTCGGGCACGCGAGCATCGAGACGATGCAGCGGTTAGCGAAGCTGTCGGATGAGGTCGTGAGACAGGAGGCCTTACGAATCCGTCCGTGATCGCCGTGTGGCTCTCAAAGCTGCCGTGGAGGAAGTGCCTCCTCATCATGATCCTGACCGTCGTCGGTATTCCGCTCGTGTACATGAGCCAGTTTCCCATCATCCAATGGGCCGTCGGTCCAAGCTATGAACTGACGGTTCGGAACAATGGTCAACTTGCAATCACGGGTGGGCGACTTGAGGGTGATCGACGGCTCAGGCCTGTGGGGAGGATTGCAGCCGGCACCGAGGAGCTATTCACTTTCTCTCGCACTGGGGCCAAGAATGCCGAGTACACGCTCAAGCTGGTCAGGGAGGACAGAAGCGAGGTTGTGTGCCACATCGGCTGGCTCCCGGAGGAGTGGGATATTTCGGCCGGCAGCCACGACCGGCTGGTAGTGCCAGACGATACCTGCCGTGTAGCCCGAACCGACGTCGAGCGTGCGTACGATGAGTACATGGCGAAGCATCCGAAACCGTGACCAACACCGAAGCCATGCGCGCGCAGAGCGGCTTTGAAGATGCCAGAGGTGCCTTGTGTAATCCGCAGCAAGTCCGCCACAGCGCCCCGCGCGTTGCCCGTAGCTTAGACGGATAGAGCAGCGGTTTCCTAGGGGGGCTGCGCGAATTTGCGGTGAATTGAGTCGAGTGAGCTAGACGATGTCGCGGGAAGCGAATGCGAAGCGCCCTTGCGGGTTGGTGACGGAGGGGCGCTTTCGCGCTATGGTCCCGCTCGGACGGCATTGGACGTGAGAGGACTTTGAGACCGTAGCGAAGCCGTAGCAGGTAGGAGCAGCGGTCGATCGCACAGTTCGTCGGATGGAGGCCCACTAAGTGCGAACTCTAAGAATTGTCGGGACCGTGACGCTGGGGGGCGGATGGCTCGCGGCTGCCGTTTGGTTCTTTGCATCTCCGAGAATCGAAACTCTCGTGGCGTACTTGGGGGCCTCTGGGTCATTCCTCGCCTTGGACGTGATATCCCGGGCAAGGCGCGAAGACGATGATCCGAGGCGGCATGACAAGGTGCTTCTCGAAGCCTTTCGATCTGAACTTCCGTACCGACCCACTATCGAGTTCTTTCGGACGAACAATCTTGGGTCCACGTTTCATGCGCAAGTAACATCGCCGCTAGACGAATTTGCCTCTCGCTGGACCGACGCGGCACATGAGTTCAATAATCGCGTCCTCGAATCGCGGCGCAAGGCTCTCGTCCAAGCGGCACGCAACCTCGTCACTCTGACTGGGGAGTTGACGTGGGACATCGGAGGCGGACGACAGAGCGTAAAGGGAGCAGCTGGGGAGTCACGAGCCGTCTGGGAGGAGCGCGGGAGAAAGCTCGACGCGGCAGCGGATGTCGTGGTAGCAGCGCACCAATCGCTGGAGCGTGCTGGCAATAGTTGGGCAGCCGTACGTGTGCCCCGCGAGTGGGTAGCGCTGCTATTCGCGGTGATTGTTCTCACCTTTCCGTCCGTCGGGCTCTGGAAGTCCGAGCGCAACAAGTCCGCGGCCCTTGCGGACGCGCTGCTGGTGACGCGACATGAGAGAGATTCACTAGCAACACGCCTGGATTCCCTTCTGCGAGCCCGCAGTCAGCCTAGCGCTGCCTCAGACGGTCGGCAGGACTCCTTAGAACCGGCGCACCTACGGGCTATCAGAGAGCGGTTGGGGCGCTTCGTTGGGGAATGTGATTCCCTTTTGGCGCGCCAGATCAGAGGCGGAGGGCCTCCTAGCGAAGCAGACGCAGAGCGACTGGCGGCGAAAGTACGCGGTTATCTTCGCAGGAGCGGATTGGATGCATCGTACGGAGCGGAGTTCTCCGCAGCACTCGACCCGCTGACGGCGGCCCTCATTCAAGTACCAGGCAACGCAAGTCCACTCCTTCAAAGGCAGCGGGGCGTGTTGCTGAAATTCTTGGACGTTCTGCGGTGATGGTGGGCCCTTCGAATTCGAGACCGACCGGAGACGAGTACCGGAGTGGACATGGGGCTCTTGGATCGTTCCCCGTTCCCGCGCCGAGTCATGCCGAGAGTCCAAGAGCAGCCGCCTGATCGGCTTTCGGATGAGGAGGTCGCACAGGTGCTAGCAATTCGAGAGCCGTACGGATTCGTTGTGCGGCTCGCGCTTGGCACCGGGCTGCGATGGGGTGAGCTGACGCGGGCGCAGGCCTCGGACATCGAGGGTGAAATGCTCGTCGTGAGTCAAACGAAATCGGGCCGGGTACGGCGGGTGCCGGTCGCACCGGGGTTGCTGCGGGAGATTCGCGGACGCGTCGGGCGACTCGTGGGCTTCTCGGTGAAGTCGCCGGGATCCTTCGCAACAGCGGTGAGGCGGGAGACGGGGATTGCTCGGTTCCACGTTCACCAGCTGCGCCACAGGTTCGCGTGCCGCTGGGTCGAGCAGGGCGGGAATCTCGCCGCGCTGCAGCAGATCCTTGGGCACGCGAGCATCGTCACGACGCAGCGCTATGCGAGGCTGAGCGACGACGCGGTGAGGCGGGAGGCGGAGCGGGTGACAAGTCAGCGAATGTGACTGTTCGGGGAGACAGAATGAACGTGCCAGAGAGAGCACTCCCGAGACTTCTGAACCAGGATCGAAAGAGGGGCGAGCTGACAGCCAAGTCCATCGGGGCGCTGGCATACAAGTCCGCACTTCGACAGGCGGACCCCGAGAAGTCGGCGCATTTGTTCGAGGGAGCGGAAGGAATGGATCCGACCGACACGCTCAGGGAAATGCTCATGCTGCGCATCATCGCGACGTGTCAAGGGATCGATGGTCTGATGCGCGCGGTCGCACAAGAGATGCTTGCGGGGTTCTGGGACGCGCATCGGGAGCAGATGGGTGATCCAGCCTTTGCCGCATTCATGGGTGACCTGTCGGCGCGGGAAGAGCAATATGTCGGTGCGTTTCGCACTAGCGACGATACCGCGGCGAGGGGACTCAGGGTCGGGCAAGTTTTCGCTCGGGCAGTCGGGGTGAACGAGAAAGACCCCGATGTGTGGCTTCCAGCTTCGATCGCATTCGGAACTCAGCATCAGGTCGGAATGATCACAGTGGCCGACCTGCTTGGGGAGCTTTGGAAGAACGTTGGAAAAGAGTTTCTGTAGCGCGCTCTGTAGCAGCCGGGGTCGGCGTGGGTTGATCGATCATCGGAGCCGACCTGCGGAAGTCGCAGTGAATCAAACCCAGTGCTCCGCTCGTGCCCTGGTAGCTCAGACGGATGGAGCAGCGATTTCCTTCTGTGAAGCGGCGCCCCCGGGCAAGTGCGATGTGTTGTGCTCTCGGGATGGGTGGATGGTTTCATCATCCTCCTGCTGTCGTGCGTCCGTAACGTTGTCCTCGGCGAGGTTCCTCACCCTTCTGTCCGCGCTCGTTAGTGGCACCGCGCTGGCTGCCGGCGCAAGAGGATCGTGCGATGGGGCGGAGGCGCTATCTAATGAACGGCCTCAACGGCAGCCATAGGAAACTACGCGCTCATCCGCCCCAGTTCGTGAACGTCGCCAAGGGGTGATGGTCTCAGGCCTTCACGCGACGCACGCCGGCGCTCGTGCCGCGGACGCCGACTTGTCGCCGAACGCAGTCCCGTCCCGCCACATCGCGTACAGGATCCCCGCGAGCTTGCGCGCGAGCGCGACGATGGCGATGCGCTGACCGCGGCGCACGGCGATGGCCTGGGTCCAGCGCCTCAGCTCCTGGGTGCGTGGAGGCTGCGATCGCAGGACGGACCAGGCGGCCTCGACCAGCAGCCATCGCAGGCGTGTGTTGCCCGTCTTGGTGATCGCTCCGCGCTGGCGGCGCTCGCCCGAGCTGAACTCGGACGGCACGAGTCCGATGTAGGCCTGGACCTTGTGGGCGCCCTCGAACCGTTCGACCTGATCGAGCGTCGAGACGAACGCCACCGCCGTCACCGGGCCGATGCCCGGCGTCGTGCACAACCGCTGAACCACCGGATCCTCCCGCACGATATCCACGATCGCCTGCTCGACCCGCACCATCTCCCGGTTGAGCGCCTCCATGACGACTGGCACTGGCGCGATGAGGTCGCGCAGCCACGGCGGCGGCTCGACCTCCTCCAGGCGCTTGGTGAAGCTCGAGACTTGGCCACTGCGCGGACGCAGGCCTTCGCGGCGCAACAGCGCGCGGAGCAGTTGGACCTGACGCACACGAGTGCGCACGAGGTTGTCGCGCACCGCGAGCAGCGTACGCACCCGTCGCTGGGGCTCCGACGTGCGATGGGCGGGACGATAGGCTCCGAGCCGGCAGGCATCCATCAACGCCTGAGCGTCACGACGGTCGGTCTTCACGCGCCGGCTGCGGGTGGCGTACATCGGCGCGAAGTTCGGATCCGCGATGATCACCTCGTGGCCCAGCTCTTCGAGGCAGCGGGCGACCCACTCGCTCTCGGTCGAGGCCTCGATCAGGACGCGGGCCCTCGGAAGGATGCCGAGCACGGCGGCAAAGCGGTCGCGGCGCGTGGCGATGCGCTGCTGGAGGATCTCGCCCTCCTCGGTGAGGCGGCAGATCTGGCTTTCGTTCTTGTGGACGTCGATGCCAATATGCTCCATGGCTGACCTCCCGGCGATTGCGGCTCTGACGCGTTGAAGCAGTGGCCCCGGAAACGGGTACCACGTCACGCTGGGGGTCAGCCGCTTCATCTCATCTAAGCGGCGCGGGCCGAAAACGAGAACTCAAGAGACCAAACGAATTCGCAGGCGTCGCGTGATGGAGTTAGCATGAGCCCCAATGGGTTGTGACTCGTTGGGGCTCTCGCTGTCGATGGGCCATGCTGGACGGTAAGAGACGTAAGAGGACGCGGAGACCGTAGCCGGACCGTAGCCGGAGGAGGGTGCCGTATGGCCTTGGACCTACCTGATGGGGCGCGTCGATTCTTCGACGGAGAATCAGAGACCCTCATTGGATTGTTGAAGGCACCGGCCGCGGAGCACGAGGCCAAGGTACGCGAACTCGAAGAGATGCCTGAAAGCGTCGAGCGCATTCGCTCGGCCGACATTCGCAGTTTCGCATCTTTTGCCATCGGCGACATGTTGGGGAATGAAAACGCAATATACTTCAGCACGTCTCAGGGTTGGCTCGGATTCACGAAAGAGCGCTATCCAGCGTATCACAAGGTTGTGAATGCGCTCGCAGGTCGTGCCGAGCTACGAGACCAGGTGGGCAGCGCCACGATCATGAATGCGATGATCGCTTGGCTAAAGGGACGGACGTTAGGCGATGCCGAGGCAGAGGTGGGATTCAGTACCTTCCTCCTGCGCGAAGTCGAGCGCCTGATTCGACCCTGCGAAGTGTCCGTGCCGATAGACAATCTGCGCATTGGCCGCGATCTGCGCCTGGCGAACGTAGTGTTCAGGACGTTTGACGCAGAGCATTTCGAGGCATTCGGCCAACGAACTCGGCCAGCAGATCCAGCCCTGTTAGAGAGGCAAGGAACATTTCTTACGAAGATGCGGCGCGCATATGAGGGACATGTGTTCGCAGTGATCACGGTGGAAGCGGATCGACAGCGGGCACTTGAAGTGGCTCTCGAGGAAACGGAGAGTGCGCTTGTAGCGCTACGAGCGTTCTCTATGGCGGCATATGTGCCGGAAGCGCCATGCTACGTCGGCATCCGTGGCCGCGTGTGGCCTTGCCCCGGTTCTCCTGACACGCTCCTAAGCTGATCCCGCTGCGTTCTCGAACGCCACCGGGCTCAGGTACTGCAGCGTCGAATGCCGCCGACGTAGATTGTAGAACCTCTCGATGTAGTCGAACACGTCGGCTCGCGCCTCCTCGCGCGTCCGGTATTGCCGCCGGTTCACGCGCTCGGTCTTGAGGCTCGAGAAGAAGCTCTCCATCGCCGAGTTGTCCCACACGTTGCCACTGCGGCTCATGCTGCAGGTGATGCCGAGTTCGGCCAGCACTCGTTGGAACGCCTCACTCGTGTACTGACTGCCCTGGTCGGAGTGATGCAACAGCTCCCTGGGCCGGCCGCGGCGCCAGACCGCCATCATCAACGCCTCGCTCACCAACTCCGCGTTCATCTGTGCGCTCATCGACCAGCCGACGACGCGTCGCGAGAACAGATCGAGCACCACCGCGACGAACAGCCAGCCTTCCGCGGTCCACAGGTACGTGAAGTCCGCCACCCAGCGCTGGTTCGGACCCTCCGCCTCGAACTGGCGATCGAGGAGGTTCGGCGCAATCGCGTTCTCGGGCCGCACGCCAGCATCGAACGGCAACCGCCGACGCCTGCGACGACCTTGCAGGCCTTCGATCCGCATCAATCGGGCGACGCGATGGCGACCGCACGCGTGCCCCCACTCGCGCAGGTCACGCCACACGCGCGGACTACCGTACGTGCGATCGCTCTGCTCGAAGCTGGTGCGGATCTGCACCACGAGATGGCGGTCGGCGTGCGCCCGTGCACTCTCGGGCCGCCGCATCCACTCGTAGAACCCGCCTCGCGAGACACCGAGCGCCCCGCACATCTCGTTCGTTCGCCAGACCCCTCGGTGCTTCGCGATGAACCCGAACTTCACTGCGGGTCTTTCACGAAGTAGGCGATCGCTTTTTTTAGAATGTCCCGCTCGGCCTTGGTCTTCGCCAGCTCGCGCCGCAACCGTGCGACTTCGGCGTCGTCAGGCTTCAGCTTGCCGCGACCCGGGAACGACTGCTCCGGGTCTGCCTTGAAGTCCCGCACCCACTTGCCCAGGACGTTCTCGTGGACCCCGAGATCCTTGGCCGCCTGGACCACCGTCACACCTCGTTCCAGCACCAGCCGGATCGCCTCGGTCTTGAACTCCCGGCTGAACACTCGTCGCCTTCCCATGCGCCACCTCCGAGTTCATCATCACGCCTAACTCGGTGTCAGGGAAAGTCGGGGAAGGCCAGTGTTCATAGCCGGATCTGAGGCGCTGATAGAGATCGATAACGCGCCGACTCACATCAATCGAAAGGAGGAGCGACGAGCGGTGGTATGGAGCATCAACGACGCTGATCTGAAGCTGCACGAAGGGGCAGGCCTGCTCCGGGTCGGCGCGCTGATGGGCAAACGCGAACGGACGGAACTAGAGAGCGTGTGCGTTAGCGCCCTGCGAGTGTTGGACAAGAGCATTACTGCGTCATCCCTTGATGACCGATTGGTGTTCACTTTCAGCGCGGCCGAGACGCTCCTCCTGAAGGATCCAAACGAGCCGATTCAAGCCTTGATGGGCTTGCGATTGGCCTATCTCGCGGGGCAGAACCCCAAGGAGCGAAAAGCGATTGTTGACCACCTCCGCAAGGGTTACTTGATGCGGAGCTTGTACCTTCATCACGGACGATCGAAGCGCGAGATGGAGGTGGTCAGAGAGCTCGTTAATGAGGTGCGGTTGGCGATTCTTCATGCGATTGCGGAGACTGCGCACTACCGTAGCAAGGCAGAATTCATGGCGGCGATTGAGCAACAGATTCTCACCGGCTGAGCGTCTTGGCTCTGGTAAACAAGACTCAAAGAGGCTGGACAGGGCGGGACACGAGGGGACATGCGCGCGCTGCTAGGTGGGGCACGTGCGCGACAAGGGAGTGCCCCTTGGCGTGTCAGGGGCTGGGACGAGGCGGGAGTCTCGCGGCGCTGCAGCAAATTCTCGGACACGCGAACATCGTCACGACGCAGCGCTACGCGAAGGATTCTGATGAAGTGGTGGTGAGAGAGGCTGCGAGGGGAGAGGTCGTTGAAGAGGAGACCAAGAGGAGGCCGGCCGATCAGCCGAGCAGGTCCCTGAATCCGTGGTAGCCACGGGAGGCTAAGCGGTTCACGACGTCACGAGCGCGTCGCTGCGCTGCTGGATCGTCTGATTTCCAGGCTGATTCCAGCACCTTCCGAGCCGGCGCCAGGGACAGGTCGAGACCCCATCGCTCGCGCTCTCGCTGCATGATCAGATCGAGACACTCAACGCACGCAGCCGCAGACGAGTCGGCCCATTCCGCTAGCGTCTCGATGACCTGATGTTCCCAATCGACGTCCCCAGCGATGCCGAGCGCCTCTCTTAGTTGAGCAAGCGCCCAGCTCTTCTCGAACTTCTTCGAGGCAAACCACCACCCGAATGCGGCGAGCTCGTCTCGTACAGACTCAACCGGAGCGGTGCGGGCGAACTCAAGCCGCAGGTCCCACAGGCGGATCACGCGAGCAAGCGCATCCTTCGCAACTGGCCCTTCGGTGTTCATGAGAGATCGGCCAACGAATTCCATCGCATGTGCACGCAAGGGTTGGGGCGCCCGTCGGAAAAAGGTCGCCACCAGTCCGTTGGGGTCGTCGAGCGGCACGTTGCCCTGCCACCCCAGGATCATGATGTGTTCTGTGAGACGACGCGCTGCGGACTCGGGCTTCTTGTCGGCCTCAATTTCGTGCTGTGCCACCTCGATAGCTCTCCTGTACTCGGGGTCCAGCTCTCGGAGCATCGGCACCAGCGGGTCCCGGTACCGCACGTGACTCTCCCATGCCGCCCTGCGCAGGTTGGCTAGCGCCGGGTCATCGGGGAAGATCTTCTTGAGGTTTGCGCGTAGCCATGGCTCGTCAAGATGGTAGAGGAGGGCTAGGAGTTCGCCATACACCGCGCGAATCGCCGGTGACGAGTCGACGGTCGGGTCCAAGTGAGCTTCAAGCGCTTCCTTGACCTCAGACATCTTCTCGAAGGTCTTGAATTCCGTAAGGGCGCGACGGACCCAAAGGCCGTAAGCCATGACAGTCCTGATCGCCTCGCCGCGCACGCTATTCAACGCGGTCGTAAGCGGATCATCCTCTCGAGTGCGCGAAGGCTCGGGGTCGGGATCCGTCAGAAGCACGGCGATCACAGGCCACAGCTCATTTCGGAGGGAGATATCGATTGCGCCGGGCTCGTCCTGGAGAGCCTGCAGCAGCAGCGATGCGATCTGCCGCCGCGTCCAGGCCCACCCTGGATCCAAGTCTGCGTACCTCGTCTTGCGACCCGGAATCTCGCGCGGCTGATCCACCACCCAACGACACAGTCTCAGCACCTCTTCCCACGCCACCGTCTTCATTGCCTTCGCGGCCACCTCGAGACCGCGCAGGAGGCCAGACACAAGGGAGGGGTCCAGGCCGATGAACTCGGCGGCAATCCGAGAGAGTCGCTCAGGTTCGCGTGAGGCCGCGTCCGCCAGAGAGTCGCCGAGGCCCTCCATGGACGGCCCAAACGGATCGTGGCCGAGTTTCACGTCTCTCAGGTAGGCCAAGAGATCGTGGTCGGAGAGCCCCAGGAGTTCGTCTGAGTTCTTCGGACTTCGATCACCCCAGCCGGCGGCGGGAAGAGGTGGCGCTTCCTCCGCCCTGAACTCTGCGGCTAGGGCTTCGAACTTGGCCTGGAGCTCGGACGGTAGCAGTCCGTCCAAAGTCCTCAGCTCAATGAACCTTCGGCGCCTAATGTCCTTCTCTACTTCCTCGTCGGATACGCTCCGGCCCAACCACGACTCCAGGCTCTGTCGTTGCTCAGCCGGATCGGGTCCAGCCGTGAGGCGGGCAAGCACCCTGTCACGCTGAGCCTCATCGAGGTGTGGCAATCGTTTCCTCAGCAGCGTGGTGTGTTCCGCCCTTGTCTCGGGCTCGTCATGCAGCTTGAGATCTGTGGCCATCGCGTCCGCGAGATCCGCAGGAGCGTCATCCGCCGAGAGCAAGTGCTGGGCAACACGCTTGAACACAAGCCAACCGTGATCTTCCAGCATTCGCACCAAGTCACGGACGTGCTCGGGACCCTGCCCGGCACACTCATCGACTGCACTAAGCAGGGCATCGAGCAGGTGCTCACGCGGCTCATCAAGTCGCTGGCCTCCGCCGTCGATCGCCGGCCACCATACGTGTGAGTGGGAGTTTCTCCCGTCTCCACCATCCGTGAAGGAGTGCTGTACGGCTTGAGCCAGCAGGCCAGCAAACGTTCTTGCAGCCTTGCAGGGGTCGGCAGCAGTGAGTGCGGGCGCTACCTTCTCCAGCTCGTGTCTGTAGAACACGTCCTGCATCCGAGCTCGTGCGGTTGGCGCATAGGTCATGTCGCCAATGGTCTTCGGCGGCGTCGGATCAGGCAGTACCTCAAAGAGGGTCTTCGTGAGACTTGTGGCCTTCTCGAGACTCCCCGACTCTGCCAGATGGACGATGAACGGCGCCGCCTGGTGTGGTAGCCCGAGATGGTATGGCTCTCGAAGACCGCGATCGACAAAGTCTACTAGCTGCTTCGCGAGATCGGCTGGCAACACCGTGCCGATCTCAGCCACGTCAGCGTGCACACGGGTATTGTCTGTCTCCGGTAACGTCTTCAGGATACGAACCACTGACTCTTGGATCGCTCGATCCCCGGTCTGTGCCATGCGCAAGAGGTAAGGCTTGGCAGGCCAGGGCGGGAATCCAATAGTGCCCTCTTCTTCATTCCTATCGAGGGGCGGAACGAGCGTCAGAAGGCCGGCCTTGGCTAGTGGTTCAAGCCAGTCCGCGTGCTCGAGGCGCTCGAAGAAGTACCCATGGGTAAGTGGAGTGCTTGGCACCCGCCGCCGGATCGAATCGACATCGCCGGGGTCGGGGGTGGCCTTCACGACCAAGGCCTCCAAAGCAAGGAAGACGACCGAGTACCTTGCTTCTGCCCTTTCAAGTACAACGTCGAAAATCGTCAAGACGCGATCGAACCATCTCGCAAATGGCCCATCCACGGGACGGGGCGGACGAAGGTCGTGACGATGGGCGCGGTTGTGCAGGGCGTCAGGGTTGTCCTTTCCCGTGAGCCCCAGCCATTCCGGTACCAGCGGGTCATCGTCTGGGACTTGTAGGCCGCGGCACACCTTCATGATCGACTTCTTGTTTGAGTTCTCTGTGCCCTTTGGAACTGGGGTCCCATCCTCGAATGGTTCGAGCACTTCGCGGACTGCGCTCTCAACCTCTCGCAGGGCATGGGCCGCGAGGTGCGATCGCGCATCAAGCGTGGAGTGGTCACTCCTTAGGTGGCAGGCATCACGAAAGAACTGTGCCGGGCCTTCACCTATCAGGCGGCGTAGTCGTTCAAAGATCCGCGCTTGGCGTGGATCGTCGAACCGAAATCCTCGTGGTGGTTGTGTTTCGCTCATACGAGATTCTCGTCTGAAGCCTGCGGCAATCGTGAGCTAGCGTCAATACCCACGGGACGCCTCGCGCGCGGAGCGCGCGTCCCGGTAAGCATCTGAGGGGCTCTCCGTCACACTGCCCTCATGGGCCGCCTCCACCTTCACATCCGGCAGGTAGAAGTCCGTGGATTCGAACAGCCAGGTTCGAAGACGGACGCAAGTGGCCCACCAGTTGGGACGAGAGATTGCCTCGGCGAGAATTGTGAACAGATTCTTGGCCAAGCAAGGTGGCTCTCGGTCCTTGACCCTCCAGTTCGAACAGGTCGATGCCACGATCTGCCGACGTAGGACTCGGTCCGGTCTTGCGAAGATTGCTCCGCTACCCGACGCTGGAGCATGCGGGCTCGCTCATGGCGACCTGCGACACGAGTCCTTCTAACCCCCCCGCCGTCTATGGCACATTCCCGCGATGCCGCTGACCCCCGGCACTCGCCTCGGCCCCTACGAGATCGTCGCGCCGCTTGGCGCGGGCGGGATGGGCGAGGTGTATCGCGCGCGCGACACGCGACTCGGTCGCGAGGTCGCGCTCAAGGTGCTCCGCAGTCACCTCACGGCGGACCCCGAGGTGCGCGCGCGGTTCGAGCGCGAGGCGCGCACCATCTCGCAGCTCCATCACCCTCACATCTGCACCCTGTACGACATCGGGCAGCAGGAGGGACTCGACTTCCTGGTGATGGAGCTTCTCGAAGGTGAAACGCTGGCGCGCCGGCTGACGCGCGGCCCGCGCTGGACGGACGACCTGCTGCGGGATGGCGCGATGGGCGGCGTTTCTGATGAAGATCGGGTTCGAGGAGTGATCCTCGTGAGCGAGTATCTCGTGAGGTCATAATGCCAATGATGCGCGGCCCGAGCCTGCTCGAGGCCCTGCTGGACTCCTGGGACCGGAACAACACCATCCTTCTCAACCTGCTTCGTGCCCTCCCGGAGGGCGGGCTCGCGGCCAGGGCGATGGCGGGCAGCCCGTCTGTCGCGGAGCTGTTCACGCACATCCACTATGTACGACTTGCGTTCATCTCCGAGGATGCCCCCGAGTTCGCCAGAGACCTGCCCGAGAACGAATGGGTGGACGAGCGCGACCCCGATCGCATCGCACAAATGCTGAACGAAAGCGCCAATGCGGTGCGTGACGCGATCGCGGGCCGGGTGGAAGCAGGCCAGGACATGAACCTCCACTACGACCATCCCATCCTTCTCCTTCAGCACATGATCTGGCACGAGGGCTACCACCACGGCCAGATCAAGCTGGCCCTCAAGGTGACGGGCCGCCCGGTGACGGACAAGGAAGCGGGGCGAGTCACGTGGGGTGTCTGGATGCGCAAGCGAGACGGCTGAGCTGATCCAGGAAACGCTCGGACGCCTCGGCGAGTCGATTCCCGCGAAAGTGCAAGCGATTGAACCTCTCCGGCCCAGTGGCCTGCCCGACCAGGTGCCGGGGCAGATGGATCCCGCGCACGCCACCGGCAACTCGGGCATTACCACCGAACCTCACCTTCATTACCATCTCCAGAACGGGCCGCAGCCGTTCCTGGCCGACGGGCTGCCGATTCAGTTCTCCGCCCGCGCGCGTCCCGCTTTCGCACGAGCCCAATTGTACCCTCGTGCCCCCATGCTCGGATGGATCGAGCAGCAGTGGGCGCCCCCCTGAACGCGGAGTGCCAATGGGCGCGCGCCGGCGGGTGGGAGATGAGGGAGAAAGTCCTTGGTCAGCGGCTGCGAGGAAGATTAGGCTCGTAGACGGTACGGGAGAGCAATTCGCATCGGTCGCTGTGGGCTCGGAAGCCGCTCCATGCCCTGGGTGCCCTTCATCCGCCGGGCCGTTCCGGTCCTGTCGCTCCTGCTCGCCGCGCTCGCGCTCCCCGGCGCGTCGCTCGCCAGCATCATCCATTGGGACAACGCGAGCGGCGGAAACTGGAACACGGCCGCCAACTGGTCTCCCGCGCAAGTACCCACCGCAATCGATAGCGTCGTGATCGATCTCGACGGCAGCTACACGGTCACGATCAACACGAGCCCCGCCGTGGCCAGCCTCGCGCTCGGTGCTGCAAGCGGGACTCAGACACTATTGGCTGCGTCTCGCACGATCACGGTGAACGGGGCCTTCGTCGTCTCGGCGAACGGCTCGCTCGATTTCTCGTCGAGCACGCTGAACGGCGCAGGCAGCTTGACCCACGACGGCGCGACGAGCCGGCTGTTCTCGACGACGGTCGGCCTTCCGATCACGAACGACTCCACGCTCCACGTCCAGCGCGGCGGGACCTGGACCGGCGCCTACACTTCGGGCACGGGCTCGACGCTCAGGGTCGAGTCCGAGAACAACGTTGCTTCGACCCTGACCGTAGCGAGCGCCTTCACCAACAACGGCACGCTCGAGCTGACCAACATCAGCAACGCCGGCAACGCCAACCTG
>JBGPFC010000013.1:0-94436 GCA_041483195.1 Candidatus Eiseniibacteriota bacterium | reverse complement strand
GGAAGCCACTCCTCGATGGAGGGCGGCAACAGCAACTGCTGATCGGGCTGGTACGGGCGGAAGGTCTTCATGTCCGCATCTTCCACACCGTCACCAGTCCACGCCAGAACTTTGACGAATACTCGGACAGGCTCCTAGCGGACCGCCGGCACTCCCAGCGTCACGAAGCCGTCGCGACCGTGCTGCAGCTCCGCGAAGCGGCCGGGATCGAAGGTGATGATGCCCGGCGCCTTCTTCCAGCTCAGCAGCTCGGCGAGATCGCGCGTGCAGGCCGCGGCCATCCCCATCCCGTGGCCGGTGAAGCCCGCGCACAGCGCGAGGTGGTGCGTGGGATCGAGCCAGCCCACCAGCGGCCGCCCGTCGCGCGCGAAGCCCATCGTCCCCGCCCAGCGGCGCTCGATCGCGACCCCTTCGGGCACGAGCTCCAGCAGCCCGCGCTCGATCGCGCCCTGGATCATGGGCGTCGGCTCGGTTTCGTAGCCGGACTCGCCGTCGAGGTCGAGGTCGCGCCAGCCGCCGATCAGGAGACGCGAGTCCGGGAGCTGGCGCCAGTACTGATAGCCGCCGTGCGCGTAGGTGGGGCGCGGCGCGATCACGCGCGACAGCGGCGCGGTGGAGAGCATCTGGCCGCGCCGCGGCACGATCAGCGGCGTGAGCGCCGGGCAGAGCGACGGGGAGTACGCGTTGGTCGCGAGCACCAGCGCTCGGGCGCGCGCGATGCCGGCTCCGGCCGTCACCTCCCATTCCCCGTTGCTCCAGCGCGCCGCCGTGACCTGCGACCCCGCGTGGATCCGCGCGCCCCGCGCCTCGGCGGCGCGCGCCACGCCGTGGAGGAAGCGCACCGGGTCCAGCTCTCCGTCCTCGGCCATGAGGAACGCTGCCGCGAAGCCGGAGGCGGCATCGCCCGGCACGGCGTCCGCGACCGGCATCTCGCGCATCGGGAAGCCGTCGGCCTGCAGCAGCGGGAGCGACGCGCGCAGCGCCTCGGCCTCGTCCGGATCGCGCGCGAGCCGCGCGCTGCCCGCCGCGCGATAGTCGCACTCGATGCCGAGCGTCTGGATGATCGACCGGATCCGCTCGTGATTGCGGCGCCCGGTTTCGAGCATGGCGCGCGCGCCGGGGCGGCCCCAGAATTCGATCTGCTCGACGTACGGCTCGGAGGGGGACGCCATCAGGAAGCCGGCGTTGCGCGCGCTCGCCGCGCCCGCCAGCGGCCCGGCCTCGAGCAGCGCGACCTTCGCGTCGTGCTCGATCAGCGTCCAGGCCAGCGTGATGCCGCTGATCCCGCCCCCCACGATCACGACGTCGGCGGCGATCTCGCTATCGAGCGGCGGAAACGGCGGCTGCGGCTCGATCCACCAGTGCGAGGCGGGCGATGCGGAGGGCGTGAACATGGGCGCGCATTGTGCACCGCCCTCGCGCGGGCGGCAAACCGCCCTGCGAAAAAGAGGACGCCGTCGATCGCTCGGGGCGATCGACGGCGCCGTGCTGCGACTGCGGGAAGCGACTGCGCTACTTCTTCACCGTCACGGTGCGGGAGTAGATCGTCACGTAGCCCGTGAAGATGTTCATCACGACATCGAGGAAGTTCATCTCGGTGTGGATCGAGTAGTTGGTCGCACCGGCGGCCATCGCGCCCGTGTCCACCTGGTTGATCGGCACCAGGCCCCACAGCGCGTACCACTGGCGCTTGATCAGCACGTCAGACCCGGCAGGACCGGTGCCCACGATGTGGGTATGCGCTTCGCAACCGACGAGCATGAAGACCAGCAGAGCAAGGAACAACACCGATGACAGCTTCCGAAACATTGGTTCGGCCTCCCTTCTGGTTCAGGACAGGGGTCGAAGCGACCCAATCGAGGACTCGATCGACTCGAGCTCTCGTTCGTACACACCGCGGGGAACGACGTAATCGAGTTGGAGCAGCGCGGTCCGCGGACGATTCACGAGCAGTTTGAAGTGTACCGCCCGTAAGTCAACGACGCGGAACTGTAGCACGTCGAACCCGCGATAGCTGTAGCGACCTTGGTCTACCCGGCCGTCCGGGGTCCGGGCCTTGAGCCGGGTGAGATGCTCGCGGCCCAGCGAATCGAGCGCCGCGCCCGAGAATGCGCGATCGAAGCCCGACACCGCGAGCGATGCGCCCTCGTGGTCCTCGCGGTAGAGCGCGAGCAACCGCGGCTCGCGCGTGGAATCCGGCCCGGCGGCGGCGCGCAATCGCCGCATCCCCTCCTCGATCGCCTCCGCCGGCAGCGGCGCCCAGTGGGCGGGGGCGCTCAGCGTGAGCGACCGCGCGGCATCCTCGAAGCGCTCGCCCAGCCGCGTGGAATCCACGCGAAACGTGATCTCCTCGGCGCGGGCGGCCGGCTTGGGTCTGCCGCAGCCGATCCCGCCCGCGAGCACGCACGCGAGCGCGAGGAGCATCATCCATGGAGAGCGCGTCATGAGTTCGGAGCTGGGCCCTCGGCGATGGTCCCGGATCGCGCGACCGGAGCGCGCACGCGAGCGGCGCGGATCGCGCGCCCGAGCGTGCGGCGGGGCAGCCTAGATGCGAAAGCGGGAGGCTGTCAAAGCGCCGCACGCGGTTTGACAGGCCGTGTGCGAGCGGCTTCAATCGCTGTGAGCTTTCCCATCCTTGCAGGCGGTACGAGAGGAGAATCGTGGAGTCCACATCGACCGCGGTCGTCCGCCTCCGGGTCAACGGCGACCTTCGCACCTGCGCGGTGAGCCCGGGAACCACGCTGC
The DNA here is from genome assembly GCA_041483195.1 of Candidatus Eiseniibacteriota bacterium. Classification (GTDB taxonomy): domain Bacteria; phylum Eisenbacteria; class RBG-16-71-46; order RBG-16-71-46; family RBG-16-71-46; genus WS-2. Next base: position 91,691 of record JBGPFC010000013.1, on the reverse strand, counting down.
TCGAGGCCCTGCGCTACGGCCTCGGCCTGACCGGCTCCAAGCAGGGTTGCGACAAGGGCGACTGCGGGGCGTGCACCGTGGTGGCGGACGGGGAGCCGGTGCTCGCCTGCATCACGCTCGCCATGGCGTGCGAGGCGCGCGAGATCCTGACGATCGAGGGACTCGCCGAGAACGGCAGGCCGCATGCGCTCCAGGACGCGCTCGATGCGACCGGCGGCGCCCAGTGCGGATTCTGCACGCCGGGCATCCTCATGAGCGCGTGGGCGCTGCTGCGCCGCAATCCGGCGCCCACGCGCGACGAGATCGCGCACGCCTTGTCCGGGAACCTCTGCCGCTGCACGGGCTACACGAAGATCTTCGAAGCGGTGGAGCTCGCAGCCGCCCAACTCGCGGAGCGAACGTGAGCGCGCCGCGCAAGCCCGCCGCCGCCGCGCCGCCGGGGATGGCGATTCCCGCGGGCCGCAGCATGCCGCGCGACGACCGCCTCACGCCGCCCGAGTGGCCGGGGGGCCGCGCCGCGCCGCCCGATCGCGCGTTTCACGTGGTGGGCCGGCGCAACCGCAAGATCGAGGGCCTGGCGAAGGTGACCGGCCGCGCGATCTACGCAGACGACATCACGCTGCCGCGCATGCTGCACGCCAAGCTCAAGCGCAGCATCCACGCGCACGCACGCATCCTCGCGATCGACGCATCGCGGGCGCTCGCGCTGCCCGGCGTTCACGCGGTCATCACCGGCCGCGATCTGCCCGAGTACTTCGGGATCATCCCCTGGACGCAGGACGAGCAGGCGTTGTGCGAGACGAAGGCGCGCTACGTGGGCGATGCGATCGCGGCGGTCGCCGCCGACAGCGAGCGCATCGCAGAGGAGGCCCTGCGCCTGATCGACGTCAGCTACGAGCCGCTGCCGGCCGTCACCGGCATCGACGATGCGCTCGCGCATCCGGAGTGGCGGGTGAACGAGAAGGCGAGCGAAGGCAACATCTCGAAGCACGTGCACCTCGCGTTCGGCGACGTCGAGGGGGCGCTCGCCGCGAGCGACACCGTGATCGATGGCGAATACTGGTACGAGGGCTCCACCCACGCGCCGATCGAGCCGCACTGCGCGATCGCCGACTTCGACGCCTCCGGGTTCCTCACCCTGTGGTCGAGCACCCAGGTCGCGCACTACCTGCACCGCGATCTGGCGAAGGTGCTGGGGCTCCCCACCCAGCGCATCCGCGTGATCCAGCCGGTGGTGGGCGGCGCGTTCGGCGGCAAGAGCGAGCCGTTCTCGCTCGAGTTCTGCGCTGCGAAGCTCTCGATGAACCTGGGCCGTCCGGTCAAGATCCTCTACACGCGCGAGGAGGTGTTCTACGCGCATCGCGGCCGCCATCCGATGCGCATGCGCTATCGCACCGGCATCCGCCGCGACGGCACGCTCACCGGGGTGGACGCCGCGATCCAGATCGACGGCGGCGCCTACTCGTCGTTCGGGCTGGTCACGACCTACTACTCGGGCCAGCTGCTGACCGCGCCCTATTCGATGGAGGCCTACCGCTTCGACTCGACGCGGGTGTTCACGAACAAGCCCTGCTGCGGGCCGAAGCGCGGGCACGGCTCGGTGCAGCCGCGCTTCGCATTCGAGTGCCAGATCGACAAGCTGTCCGAGGCGATCGGGATGGACCCGATCGCGGTGCGCCGCAAGAACTCGATCGGCGAGCACACCCGCACCGTGAACGGCATGCGCGTCACCTCCAACGGGTTTCTGAAATGCCTCGAGGCGGTCGAGTCGGCCTCGGGCTGGGGCGGGAAGTTCCGTCGGCTGCCCTACGGGCGCGGGGTCGGCGTCGCGGGCAGCATGTACATCAGCGGCACCAACTACTGCATCTATCCGAACGAGATGCCGCAGTCGGGAGTGCAGATCAAGCTCGACCGCAGCGGGCGCGCCACGGTGTTCAGCGGCGCCTCCGACATCGGCCAGGGCTCCGACTCGGTGCTGGCCACGATCGTCGCCGAGGAGCTGGGGCTCGCGCTCGGCGACATCCGGGTGGTCGCGGCCGACACCGATCTCACGCCGGTCGATCTCGGCTCGTACTCGAGCCGCGAGACCTTCATGGTGGGCAACGCCTGCCTCGACGCGGCGCGCAAGCTGCGCCTGCAGGTGGCCGAGGCGCTCTCCGCGCGCTGGGGCTGCGCGCCTTCCGAGGTGTCGCTCGCGGGCGGGGTCGCGTGCACCATTCGCGATCCGGGGCGCGAGTGCATGAGCGTCAGGGACGCGTTCCAGCTGGCCGAATCGCGGTTCGGAACGCTGGGATCGGTGGGCTGGTACCAGAGCCCGAAGCTGGGCGGCGACTACCGCGGCGGCACCATCGGCGCCTCCCCGGCCTACTCCTTCACGGCGCACGTTGTCGAGGTCGCGTGCGATCCCGAGACCGGCTTCGTGAAGGTGGAGAAGGTCTGGATCGCCCACGACTGCGGCCGCGCGCTGAGCCCGGTGGCGGTCGAAGGACAGATGGAGGGCAGCGCCTACATGGGGCTCGCGGAGGCGCTGCTCGAGGAGCAGGTGTTCAAGCCGGCGGGTCCCCATCACGGCCCGGGGATTCATCACGGCCCATCGCTCCTCGACTATCGCATTCCGACCTCGCTCGACGTGCCCGAGTTCGTCTCGCTGATCGTGGAATCGGTGGACCCCGAGGGCCCGTACGGCGCGAAGGAGGCGGGCGAGGGTCCGCTCCATCCCAGCGTGCCCGCGCTCGCGAACGCCATCTACGACGCGCTCGGAATCCGCTGCGACCGCCTTCCCTTCAGCCCGCCCCGCGTGCTCTCGCTGCTCGCGGCCGGCGATCCCCGCGCGCGGTGGGGCATCGCGCGCGCGCAGATCGCGGGCGTGCCCGCGAGCGCCGCCGGGAGCGCGCGATGCTGACCCTGCCGCGTTACGAGTGGAGCGCGCCGCGCACCGTCGACGAGACCCTGGCGACGCTCGCCGCGCGCGGCGGCGAGGCGCTGGTCGTGGCGGGCGGCACCGACGCGGTGCCCAATCTCAAGCACGGGCTGCACGAGCCGCGCGTGCTGGTGCATCTCGGGGCGGTGCGCGAGCTGCATTTCGCGCGCGATGATGCGGACGGTCTTCATCTCGGGCCGCTGCTCACGCTCAGCGAGCTCGCGCGGCTCCCGGCGTTGCTCCGCGATTTCCCCGTCCTCGCGAAGGCGGCGGGCCTGGTCGCGGGGCCCCAGCTTCGCAACATGGGGACGCTGGGCGGGAACCTGTGCCTCGACACGCGCTGCACCTACTACAACCAGACCTACGACTGGCGCGCGGCGCTCGGGTTCTGCCTGAAGAAGGACGGGGTGCACTGCCACGTCGTTCCCGCCGGCAAGCGCTGCGTCGCCGCGCATTCCTCGGACGTCGCCCCGGTGCTGATCGCGCTCGACGCCGCGATCGAGATCGCGGGGCCCGGCGGCCGCCGCACGGTGGCGGCCGACGACTTCTTCGTGGCGGACGGGCTTCACAACAATGTGCTGGCGCCCGCAGAGCTGGTGGTGCGGGTGTTCGTCCCCGCGGCGTCGCGCGGCCTGAAGGCCGGGTATCAAAAGCTGCGCCCGCGCGGCGCGATCGACTTCCCGATGCTGTCGGTGGCGTTTGCTGCAAGGGTCGCGGGCGAGCGCTGCTCGCACGCGCGGCTGGTGGTGAGCGCCATCGCCGCGAAGCCGCGCCTGATCCACGGGGTGGACGAGATGGTGAGGGGCCGGCCGCTCGACGAGGCGCTGGCCGCGACGCTCGCCGATGCCGCCCACCGCCAGTGCCGCCCGCAGATCAGCGTGGCGTACGATCCCGACTACCGCCACGCGATGGTTCCGGTGTTCGTGCGCCGCGCGGTGCGCGATGCGATGGGGGGGGGTGCGCCATGAACGAGGAGCGCGACGAAGCGGACCGCGGACATCGCGAGGATCGCGAGCCGCGGAAGGGCGGAGGCCCCGCGGGATTCGACGCCCCAGGGCTCACGCGCGACAGCGAGGTATGGGACGCGCTCGCGCGCTGGCGCGCGGAACGCCGGCGCTTCGCGCTGGCCTCGGTCATCGACTCGCGCGGCTACACGCCGCGCAAGCCCGGCGCGCACATGCTGATCGCGGAGGACGGCGCGACGGTGGGCACCATCGGCGGCGGCGCGATCGAGAGCGTGGTGCTCGATCAGGCGCGCGCGCTGTTCGCACGCGGCGGCCACGTCATGCTCCATCGCCATCTCACGCAGGAGCTCGGCATGTGCTGCGGCGGCGAGATGACGGTGTTCCTCGAGATCGTGGAGCCCGCCCCGCGGCTCACGGTGTTCGGCGCCGGCTACATCGCGAAGCCGCTCGCCGCGATCGCGGCGGGCTGCGGCTTCGAGGTGACGGTGGTGGACGAGCGCGCGGAGTGGGCGACCAGCGAGCGGTTCCCCACCTCGCGCGTGCGCGTGGAATCCGCGGACGACGTGGCGCGCGCGCTCGAGACCGAGGCCGGCGATTACGCGGTGGTGGTGACCCACGATCACGCGCTCGATCAGCGCATCGTGCAGCATCTGCTGCGCAAGCCGCTCCGCTTCATCGGCATGATCGGCAGCGTGCCGAAGCAGCGGAAGTTCGCGCTGCGCCTGCGCGCGCGCGGGTTCGGCGACGATGAGATCGCGCGGCTGCACACGCCGCTCGGGCTTCCGATCGGGGCGGCCACGCCGGAGGAGATCGCGGTGAGCGTGATGGCGCAGCTGGTCTCGGTGCGGCGCGGGGGCGAAGCCGCGCCCGGCTGGGTGCCGCCATCGAGAGCGGGAAAGCCGCGCGAGACGGAAACGGACGATCACGAGGTGGATGCCGACCGGATTCAGGGGAGGGACGAGTGATGATGGCGGGCGTGCTGCTGGCGGCCGGGGCATCCACCCGGATGGGAACGCCCAAGGCGACGGTGCGGGAGGGCCGCGACTCGTTCCTCGCGAACGGCGTGCGTCACCTGTGGGGAGCCTGCGACGCGGTGGTGGTGGTGCTCGGCGCGGGAGCGGCCGCGATCAAGCGGCAGGCGCAGGGCGAGTTCGAGGCGCTGGTGGCGAGCGGCCGGCTGCGCGACGAGCTGGTGCAGGCGCGCCGCAAGGGCGCGAACGGGCTCGAGGTGCACTTCACGTTCAACCCGCGCTGGCGACACGGCATGTTGTCTTCGGTGCGGATCGGGCTCGAGGACGCGCTGGAGCTCAAGCCAGCTGGGGTGATGGTGCTGCCGGTCGATCATCCGGCGGTGCGGTCCTTCACCGTCGCGAGCCTCGCCCAGGTCATGCTCGATGCGCTCGCGGCGTGCCGCAGCGCGCGCGAGCGCTCGCGATTCTGCTACGCGCTGGTCCCGCGTTTTCACGGGCGGCGCGGGCACCCGGTCGTGCTGTCGCCCGCGCTCGCGCACGCGATCGCGGAGGATCGCGTCGCCGAGAGCCTGAGCGACGCGATCCGCCGCAACGCGCGGCTGGTGGGCTACCTCGACGTCGCCGATCGCGGCGTCGTCGTGAACCGCAACACGCCGCGGGGGTGAAGCCGCTGGCGTCGCGGCGATGACGCCCCGGGCGCCGCGGCGACGCCCGCTTCAGCCCTCGGCCCGCAGCCCCACGCACCACAGCGCGCCGTCGCGCGTCTCGAGCGCGAGCGCGGTGAGCCGAGCGCCGCGGCAGGGGCCATCGAAGCACTCGCCGGTCTCGGGCCGGTAGCGCGCCCCGTGATGGCAGCACACCAGCGCGTCGAACGCATCGTCGAAGAAGTGCGCGTCGCCGAAATCGAGCGGCTGCAACTGGTGACGGCAGACGTTCACGTACGCGAACCACCGCCCGCGATAGCGCACCGCGAAGGCGTCGCGCGCGACGCCCTCGACCACCACGCCGAAGCGAACGCCCGCGCCTTCGGCGAGTCGGCCGGGTTCCGCGTGCACCCGCACCTCGGCGAACTCGTCCCGGAGCATGCGCCGCAGTCTAAGCGGCACTGGTTGAGCGCGTCGAGTTCGTGTCACAATGCTCGGCCATGGAACGCTCGGCTGCGAATGTCCCGCCCGGCGCCGCCCGCCCGCTGATCGCCGTGTTCGGCAGCAGCGCGGTGCGCGAGGGCGATCCGGCGTACGCGCTCGCGTACGCGCTGGGCGCGGCCATCGCGCGCGCCGGGGCGGGCGTGATGACCGGAGGCTACGGCGGCACGATGGAGGGTTGTTCGCGCGGCGCCGCCGAGGCCGGCGGACACGTGGTGGGCGTCACCGTCGAGCTGTTCGAGAAGCGCGGCCCCGCCAACGCGTGGGTGCGCGAGCGCGTCCACACCCCCGACCTCTACGAGCGCCTCCGCCACATCGTCGAGCGCGCGGACGGATTCGTGACGCTGCCCGGAAGCATCGGCACGCTCACCGAGCTGTTCCTCACCTGGACGCTGCTCTCGACCGGAGGCCGTTCGTCCGCGCCGCTGGTGCTGCTCGGCGACCACTGGGCGGACTATCTCGATGCGCACCGCCATCCCGACCGCGTGCTGCCGCATCTCTTCGACCACGTGCGGGTGGCCTCGACGCCGGAGCAGGCCGCGCAGTGGGCGCTCGCCGGGGTTGGCGCGGCGCGCGGTAGTCACTGAGATGCGGGAGATCTCGGAGGGCGGCGTCCGCACCGGCGGTGCGGCCCCCGCGAAAACCGATCGGCTGCTCGAGTGGCGCGCGGAATTCCCGACGGTCGAGGCGACGCTGCACTTCATCTCGCACTCGCTGGGCGCGATGCCGCGCGGGGTCGAGGAGGCGCTGCGCCTCTACGCGCAGACCTGGAAGGCGCGCGGCATCCGCGCGTGGGGGGAGAGCTGGTTCGCGCTCCCCACCGAGATCGGCGACCTGCTCGCGGGCATCCTCCACGCGGAGCCCGGCACGGTCTCGATGTGCGAGAACGTCACCATGGCGCAGGCGATCGCGCTCTCGGCGATCCCGTTCGCGCCGCCGCGCAACCGGCTGGTGTGCACCGCCGATGATTTTCCGTCGGTGCTCTACCTCTACGAGGGCCTCGCGCGCCGCGGGGCCGAGATCGTGCGCGTCCCATCGCGCGACGGCCACACCGTCGACGAGGCCGACCTGTTCGCCGCGATCGACGAGCGCACCGCCGTGGTCGCGATCTCGCACGTGCTGTTCCGCAGCTCGCGCGTGCTCGACGTCGGCGCGATCGCGCGCCGCGCGCGCGAGGCCGGCGCGCTCACGCTGATCGACGCCTACCAGTCGGTGGGCACGGTGCCGGTGGACGTGGCCGCGCTCGGGATCGACATGCTGAGCGGCGGCTCCGTGAAGTGGCTGTGCGGCGGGCCGGGCGCGGGGTACCTCTACGTGAGCCCGCGCGTGCGCGACCGGCTCGAGCCCGCGCTCACCGGATGGATGGCGCACGAGCGCCCGTTCGACTTCGACCCCGGCCCGACCCGCCGCGACCCCGGCGCGCGCCGGTTCTGGACCGGAACCCCGGCGATCCCGGCGTTCATGGCCGCGCGGCCCGGCTACGAGATCATCGCGCGGATTGGCGTGGACGCGATCCGCGAGAAGTCGCTGCGCCAGACCGCGCGCATGATCGCGCTCGCGGACGAGTACGGCATGCGCGTCACCTCGCCGCGCGGGGACGCGCTCCGCGGCGGCACCATGGTGCTCGACGTGCCGCACGCCGACGCGGTGTGCGCGGCGCTGCTGGCCGACGACGTGCTGCTCGACTTCCGCCCGGGCGTCGGCCTGCGCCTCGCCCCGCACTTCTACACGCACGACGACGAGGTGGAGCTGGTGATGAGGCGCGTGCGCGACGAGGTCGCGAAGGCGAACGGCTAGCGGGGCGCCGAACAAACCGATCAGACCGGTCTCCTCGCGGTAATCAAATCGCGCAGCGACGGGAGCCGACGTCGAGAACACGCTGCCGAGGGAAGGCAGAATACAGATCGCAGACCGATGTGGGTGTGCTCCAGATCATCTCATGGGAGTACTGAGTTGAATCAGGCTCGACGGCGTAGAGCATGCGAGACCATAGGGAGGAGAATGGCTCTCACTTTGATGGACCGAAAGCTTGCCCCAATCGACTTCGGCGCGACTTTCCGTGCTCATCGCCCCGGTCCCGAGCGTGACTTGATTGAGTGGTTCATCGAGCGAGAACCGATCCGAATCCCCCGCGGTTGCCGCGCAACGCTTTTCTGCGAGCCGCAGCTCGATTCCGGAGTCCCGGACCTCGTTCTCGTACTCTGGAATGAAGCTGTGACTCGAAAGTGGAGTCCCTCTCGGCTGGATCTCACCAATGGCGACCTGCGGCTGATGCACTACCTCGCAATCATGGGGCCCCAAGACGAAGAGGATCTTGAGCGCTTTTTCCCCAAGCAACTACCGCAAGCTCTGGAGCGCCTCGAAGCGGCGGACATGATTCGATTGGTCGCGGACGAGTGGGTCCCGCGAGCCCTCTCCGCTGTGTTCGCCGCAAGACACATAATCGCGATTGAGGCGAAAATCAGCGAGTGGGGCGCTGCCCTTGACCAGGCCCGGCAGAACTTCTGGTTCGCATCGAATTCCTTTGTCCTTTTCCCTCGTTTGCCAAGAGACTCCAAGTTTCAGGAGGCGGCAAATGCATCCGGAATCGGCGTGTGGTCAAGAGACGATGCCTACTTGGACGCCCCGTCGCTTGGTCCCGCCAGATTGCCCCGCTCCTACGCCTCGTGGCTCTTCAACGAGTGGGCTTGGCGGGCCGCTACGATTGACGCGAAGGGCCGCGCGTGAACGGCACGCCCCAAGTAGATCTCGCTTGGCTAAGCGCCCAGTTCCCCGACCTCTCGGGTCTTACCCCGCTAGACAGAGGCACGTTCAAACTCGTCTTCGCGGCAGCCCATCCAACCGATGGCCCCGTCGTGCTCAAGGTCATCCATCCCCAGCAGGGCTTCGAGAGCATTCGCCGAGAAATCCTTGCCACGGAACAAGTCCAGTCGAGCCGCGTTCCACGCATTTTTGGTCAGGGCACGCTGCCGACCCAGATCGGCGACTGCGTATGGGTGAGGGAACAGCGCATCGATGGACAAACGGTGCGTCAGTGCCTGCACTCAGGCGCGCTCCCCTCCTCAACTGTCTTGCGTCTCGGCGTTCACGTGCTTGAGGTTCTCGCCGACGCTGAGCGAGTGAAGATCGTCCACCGCGACATCAAACCTGAAAACTTGATCTGCACGCCAGCGGGGGACTTCTGGGTCCTCGATTTCGGCATCGCTCGTCACCTGCAGCTCGAATCCATGACGCAGTCAAACGCGCCATTCGGGAGGGGCACCTGGGGTTATGCTCCTCCAGAACAGTGCCGGAACGTAAAGCTCGACATCGACGCCCGATCGGATCTCTTTGCGCTAGGCGTGACCCTCTTCGAATGCGCGACCGGTTCAAATCCATTCATTACAGGAGCTTCAAATCCACTCGAGATCGTCACCCGCGTCGAGGCTCAGCCCCTGCCCCGATTGGCGCTTTCGTTCCCGCAGGCGGAGCAGTTCGCCGAACTCGTTTCAGCGATGACTCAGAAACGCCGCGACCATCGGCCAGATGCCGCGGCGGAGGCTCTTGCCTGGATGCGGGAGATATGCGCAAAGTGAGCGCCGATTGGGACGACTCTGCCTGGAGAAGACCCTTGCCTCTGCCTCTCCTCGAGCACGGACTCTAATGGACCTCTACCTGCAATTCGGCCACGGGATGATGGAGCACACCCGCCACCTTCTTACCGAATGGGGAGGCGGCACCGTCGTCTTGAGCCCTCGCGACTTGACGGCGCAGCAGCTCACACGACTCGCGGGCCAGGTAAGAGCACTACCCGGCGGAGTAGTGCTCCTAGATCCTCAGTTCTACCTCCCCCACGCAGATCACGAAAGACTTCGCACACACGATTACTGGCCGGCCGACTACCAAACCGGGGCTTTCTGGGATGGCCCGCCCCTGGCGACGCTCATTTCAAGACTCCTCGCACTAAACCGGGCGCTTGGGGCATCGGCGTTCATTCTCCCCGGGATCCTAGCCGGAGCAGCGGATGATGACTGGCTTGAAACCCAACGCGCGACGCTCGAGGAGGCCCAAGCCCAGGATAGCGAACTTCCGCTGATTCAGACGATCGCGCTTGGCGCTGATGCGTCTCGGAACACCGCCCAGATGGGAGCACTCCTTGAGAGGACGGCTGGGTGGACGCCCGCAGGCTATTACGTCGTGTGCGAGCATCCGGCCGGTAGGTATCTCTCCGACGACCCCATCTGGTTGTCGAACGTGCTCGATCTCCTCGCGGGTCTCCGCCTCCGCGGTGCCCGCGTGATTGTCGGCTATTGCAACCAGCAGATGCTCCTCGCTTCCACCACACGGGCCACAGCGATTTGCTCGGGAACGTGGATGAACGTGCGCTCGTTCCCGCCGGACAAGTTCCAGAGCCCGGACGAGGATGAGAACAGGCAGCGCTCAACCTGGTACTACTGCCCTCAGGCACTGTCTGAATACCAGATACCGTTCCTCGACTTTGCGCACGCGCAAGGAGTGCTCGCCGCGATGTTGCCCGGGCCGGGGATTAGTACGAGCTATGTGGCGCCGCTGTTCGCTGGAGCGCAACCTTCCTCCATGCAATTCACAGAACAAGCTGCGTTCCGTCACTACCTAACATCTTTGCGTCACCAAGCGATTTCGGCTGAGAAGGACACCTTCGACGCAACCGTGACTTCGCACAGGGACCTTCTCGATCAGGCTCAAGCCCTCCTCCGGCGGCTCGCTGCCGCCGGCGTGCGAGCTCAGGGCCGCAGTTTCGAAGACATCCTCGACGTGAATCGCGCCGGGCTCGTCAGGCTCTCAGACACGCGCGGCCCCATCCTTCGGCGAAAGTGGTCCGCACTCTAGACGCGTCGTTCAGAAGGTGGCAGCCGTCGCCGGTCGCGACGGCCTTCGCCTTGGAGCCCCAGGACGGATTCACCCGCGCCGTGTCCCGCGCTCGCTCCCAAGCCCCGTGACGGGGCCGATGGCATGGACGGCCCGACGCGCGATGCGCCCATGCATTTCCTTCGCAATTGTCCGACACGAATGCGAGATTCTGTAGGGCACACCCCGAAGGCATCGGCAGGAGTCCCAACCCAGCAGCGATCGTTGATGCAACGCCAAGCGGGATTACGTCTCCGAAACCTCTCACAATACACGCTTACGTCGAAAACAGTAGTTCTCTCAGGTAACGCTTGAAGGAGATTCCGTTGTAGGCCGTCGCTTCTCTTTCATGCTGCATTGCGGCCCAGCGGGCTCCTGCCATTGTCCTCTCAGCCTCTGCCCGAGCGGCTTTGGAGTTGCCCCGCTGTCTCTCTCGCTGCGCCCTTGAGTCTCGAAGCTCACCCTCCAGTTCCATTCTCGTTTTCGTTGACTCATCCCGCACTCGCGCGACCTCGCGCGAGTGCAGGCTGTCGGCTTCTTGTCTCTTGCTTTCGTGCGGATCTCGGGAGGCTCGGTACTTGCGACCAATGTCGGCAGAAGCGTCCCCAGAAAGCTGCGATGGAGCAAAATGAAGCGCGATCCGCCGACACTTCTCGCGCCAAGCATCCAAAGCCTCCGCCTTTGCGGGACCGATGCCATCGACGAAGATTGTGCTGCCACCTCTAAGTCGGATGGAGGCCCTGGTGTTCGCGTATCGCCCAGAGTAGGAGGTCGTCGCCGACACTCCCACGAAATCTGCGGCGGTGCGCAAGCCAGCTGCAACCAATCGTGGCTTGAGCGTGTCGCCAAGCCCCGGGACGCTCGCCGACCACAAATCGTACTGTGTGAGCCTCTCGGCAACGTGCGCTTCCCGAAGCGCACTGAGTGCCTTGGCGCGTTCGTCAATCTCCTCTGTCGTCAAGATAGACAGTTGGCGTTCCGCTTCAACAATGGCCTTGGTTCGCCTGTCGCCAGCTTCCTTGAGCTTGCGGGTCTCTTCCGCCGCGAGTGCCCTTTTCCTGATCTCGTTCGCTTCCGTCGCCTTCGCCTCTGATGCTCCCAGCCCGGCAAGTTGGATATCGAGCTCCGAGACTCGTGCGGTGAGAGTCGCGAGTGCCCTGCGTTTGTCAGCAAGGGTCCGTATCCGCACGCGTTTCTCCCGTCTTTCCGGGCTTCGCTGATAGCGCGCCACAACAGTCGCGAGGATGGTTGCGCTCAGCGCAAGCACGCCTGTGCCGACTGCAGGCGCCTCCGCACGCGCGAGCGACAGCAAGAACAGGAACCCTGCCGACGCGGCTACATCGAGCCCTATGCCAAGTCGAACGCACCACCGGATGACTGGTGTGATGTCCGAGAATCGCCTCAGCAGGGGCGCTCCCAGATGCGACTCCATCCAGACTGCCGCGCCCCCACCTCCCTCGGCCTGATCTGATCCACCTTTGATCCAGGGAGGAATGCGAGAAACAGAGGGAATCCGGTTGGACAGGATCTCGCGGGCAAGCGTTGGGAGGCTGGATTCGCTTAGCGGCGGAATAGCGGTCGGCGGCGTACGGACAAGTTTCAAAATCTGGTCGGCGATCCCCGTCAGTAGTTTCTGGCCCCCGTCGCGCATTACTGACAGGGTTGTTGACCTCTCTGGGTCAACGTAGTCGGCTTCCTGGAGGAGAATGGCCTCGACTCCCTCAGTCCGCACTGCCCGCCAGATGTCACCGTCCACCGCGATTGCTAGGAGTGACCAGAGGATCACCCAGCTCGAGAACCGATCCAGAGTCGCGTCATAGTCGGACAGGCGCCGCGATGGTGGCTGGTAGTGCCTATGACCGCAATCGCTCGCTCCGAACAGCTCCAACCCGGGGACGAACATGCCGTCATAGTCGACCAACTTCAGGGTGCCATCCGGGCAGATGATGAGGTTGCCATGCTGCAAGTCTCCATGCGCGAGATTGCTTGCCGCAAGGTCCTGCGTCATCGCCGTGAAGCGCTGCGCGAGGTCGAGCATACGGGTGCGTTCCGATGCGTGGACATCAATGTATTGAAGTAGCCCCTTGCCCTCTATCCACTCCATCTTCAGGACCGGGAACCACTGTCCGCGGACCAGCACACCTTCGGGAAGGTGTTCGAACGCGACTCTCCATGGCACAGAAAGGCGTTCGAGCGCTTGCGCGATGGCCGCGTAGCGAGCCTGTTGATTCTCGACGGCCCGCGTGAAGCACTTGACCGCGTAGGCGGGCGCCGCGTCGTTGGAGAGCCGAAATACGGCGGCAAAATTCCCACTCACCGCCTTGGGCATTCCAAGATTGTCCGTGAACGGGCGCGAGGCGCGTAGACTTCCGTCACGAAACGCGTGGGACGGGTCGGAGACCGCGTCACGGTACTCACTGATGGTCGGGAGCTGAACTACCGCTGGTCGGGGGGACCAAGCGAATTCGTGACTACACGCCACGCAACGCACACGGAGTGTGCCCATTCCGCTTGGGACGCGGAGCGCTCGCCCGCAACGTGGACAGGTTATCGTGCGCTTGGACTCCGGCATCGCCTCGCGCAGGCCAACCGTCAGCCTGCGTCCTCCAGTGGTCCTAGCCGATAGATACGAGTATCAGCGTGGTGTCGTCGTTGCGCAGGTCGTCGGCCTCGCGCAATTCCGTGATCCAAGTGAGAAAAGCATCGGGCTGCGCCTCCTCGAGCCATCGCAGACAGGCGCCGACGCGCGCCCGACGGTGATGGGGTCTATCAAGAAGCCATTGAGCAAGCGCATCTGTCATCAGCAGCATGTTGTCCCCAGGAAGGCAGGTCCCATGAGCGTGCCGCATGTGCTTGATCAGCATCAGGGGGTCGGTCTGCAGTGAACTCACCAGAGTCGGTCGCGTCCCGAAGTCCGCACTTGCCATCATGGGAAAGCGGCGCGCCAAACGCCCCTCACGGGCGATGAAGACACATGAATCTCCAATGGCGCAGGCCTTCCACTTCGCAGGGCGTGCTTGTTCGCCGGGAAAGTGGAGATCGACAACCAAGAGCGTGGCTCCCGCACCTCTCTCGATTGCTGGCTCTTCATACCACTGCAGCGGACGCGACGTTTTGACGCGGTCGGCGACATAGTCGGCGACAAGCCCAGTCCATCTTCTTCGGGCCGACTGAACTGCGTCGACTACTCGGGCTCGCTTGTCTGCTCCGACTTGGCCTACGAGGACCTGCGCCCATTGCCCGGCGAGGTAACTCTCAGTTGCCCCGTCGGCGAGCGCCAGTCGGACCTGCGGCTCCAGGAGGTCGCGGGGGTACGCGGCGGGAGCCGGCCAAGCCGCGTCATCCGATTGTCCTGCCCTGTTCCCAGCCTTCTCCACCGTCAAAGTGACAACCCGGCACGACAACGCCGTCACCTCAAGTCGGTTCCGCGAGTGCCAATGTCCAAGAACTGGACGATAGAGACAACGTCGGCGTTGTACACGAGTCCCTTCGAGGCATCTGTGGCTGAGAGTCCCTGACTGCGGGCATAGTTGCGCATCGCATCGGTCAGGTAGCTCGAGATTCGGAAGAGCATCTTCGCGTAGTCATTTGGCAAAGATCCCTCGTTGTCGGGAAACACGATCGGCTGGCCCCCAGCCGAGGACACCATGAGATTGAAGAGCATGGCCGGGCCATCGTTGGTCGCGAGGGAAGCTAGCTGAGTGGCTTGGGCAGTGGGATCGCCGTCTGTTGCCTCGCCATCGGTCAGGTTTAGGGCCACCGGGGGAAATGACGCAGGATTCTGGTCGACCCAGCCCCGAAGAATGTCCGTGCCTCGCCGCAGCGCTTCAGTCATCGGCGTGCCGCCATTGGCTACAGGGTCGAGCCAGATTGGCAGTTTGATGGGACGCTCAAAGACGCCACCCGCCCCGTCGGACTCGCGTTTCGTTCGATCCTCGATCCGGGCTGGCGCGTTTGCAATTTCACTCAGCTTCACAATGTCACGCCCCGACAGTGTCCCGCTGAGAGTTGGACCGACTGAGGCGCCGTAGCCGAGAACAGAGACATTGAAGTAGTCGCGTATGCCCTCCTCGCGGGCGCAGCGAAGCGACAGCTCCTGGAGCAGCCGATTCAGAGCCGTCGCGACGACTTCGCTCTTTCGTTGTCCGGTGCCATCAGGAATCGGATCCTGCATGGAGCCGGACTGATCGATGAGAAAGAGAAAGCAACCCGGGTGTACGCGGCTGATCTCTGCCGAGTAGGGCATACGGCCTCCATGCGGTTTGTCTAGGGCGCTCCAGGGGGATTTCGGAATGACCGCCACCAAGGGGTAGATGCCTTCGGGCCGTTGGCTGGTGGTTGAGTCTTGGCCGCAGGGCCCGAGAGCACGGGGGGCGGCACGAGTGAGGGATGAGTGGCTGATGGAAATCTGCGTCCAAAGTACTTGATGAAGTAGACGCCGGTTCCGGGAATGCCGACCGAAACGTAGGGAATGCCGGTTGGAGAGCGACCATAGCGCAGCCCCGGGATTCCCACACTCCATCCAACGCCGCTCCGCGAGAGATTCGCGCGAAACGGACCTGCCTGTAATACTCGGCGCAGACGCCAACCCACGAAAGCGCTCCTCGCAGGATGAGCACGGGAAAACCCGCGTGCAGCAACACGCTAGCTGGAACACTATAGCGCACGATGCATCATCGCAGAAGGCGGAGCATCGGCGGTGCATCGGCGGAGCATCGGTTCGGTGGGTGACTCGTTCTCCCCCTCTCGCGAAGGGGTGCTCGTGACGAACAGATTTCACAGGCTCAGGCTGAGAACCAAGGCCGGCGACCACCTCCTCGAAATCATTGCCGCATTGAACACCGGGGCGTAGGGGGCTCACGCGCCGGGATTCTGCCCTCGATCCGATGGGCTTGGCGATCTGTCCGAAGAGGATCTTGAAATTATGGCAATTCCGGATGCGTTCAGTCCCGGGCCGTGGCCCTGAGCCCTCCGCCCTCTTGAAAATCAGAATGGATACGTCCCCCGGTTGCTTGGCGTCTTCCTCGCCCGCGCGCGCTTTGCTACAGTGCCGCGCGCGGGGCGATTCGCCCCACCGCCGCGATGACGAGCGCGAAGAGCGCGGCCCACTGCACAAGTCGCCCGAGGAGACTGCCATGGCAGCGGCCGAAACGACCGAGACCCGAGAGCTCAAGATCGTGCGCGAGCCGCGCATCCACCTGGTGGGACGCCAGACCGTCGATACCGGCAAGACGGCCTGCGCGTCACCTCGCCGCTCGGGGACGCGCTCCGCGGCGGCACCGTGGTGCTCGACGTGCCGCACGCCGACGCGGTGTGCGCCGCGCTGCTGGCCGACGACGTGCTGCTAGACTTCCGCCCGGGCGTCGGCCTGCGCCTCGCTCCGCACTTCTACACGCACGACGACGAGGTGGAGCTGGTGATGAAGCGCGTGCGCGACGAGGTCGCGAAGGCGGGGGCCCGGCCATGACCCCATGCGCCGCCTCCTCGTCCTAGCCGCCGTCGTCACGGTCGCGGCTTCGCCCGCGGCCTCACGCGCCGGCAGCATCACCGGCGTGTTCGTCGAGAAGCCGGCCAACTCACCGCTGGCGGGGGTCGAGGTCGTCGTGCGGCGCGCCGCGGATTCGACGGTGGTCGCGCACGCATCGACGTCCGCCGATGGCCACATCCATCTCGATGGGCTGCCGCCCGGGCGCTACCTGCTGCGCGCCTCGCTGCTCGGACACGTTTCGCTCACGCGCGCGGACCTCGTGCTCAGCGAGCAGGCGCCGGATCTCGATCTGGGCACTCAGGCGCTGGCGGTCAGCCCGATCGCGGTCCCGGGCGTCTCGGTCAGCACCGAGACCGCGACCGCGATCGTCGCGGCGGACCGGAATATCTACCTCACGAAAGACATGCCAGCGGCCACGTCGGGCACGGCGACCGACGTCCTGCGCACCGTCCCCGAGCTGGACGTCGACATCGATGGTCACGTCAGCCTGCGCGGCAGCTCGAGCGTCAACATCCAGTTCAACGGCCGCGCGGCGCCGATGAAGGGCGACGCACTCACCACCTACCTTCGCCAGTTCCCGGCCAGCCGCATCGAGCGGATCGAGGTGATTGCCAACCCATCCGCGAAGTTCGACCCCGAGGGCACGGCGGGGATCGTGAACATCGTGCTCAAGGACAACGTCGACCTGGGACTCAGCGGGAACGTCAATCTGACGACGGGCCAGCGTTACAGCGGCCCGGGCGCGCGCGTCGCGTGGCAGAAGGGGCCGGTGACGCTGTTCAGCGGGGTGTACGGATCGCGGGGCGGCTACGAGTACCAGAGCGGCGTCGCGCGCCGGAACCTGCTCGCGCGCCCGGTGAACGAGTTCGGGTCGGCCTCGAACTACGACTTCACGAGCGGGTACGGCGCGTTCGACGCCTCGCTCGACTACGCGCTCAGCAAGCGCTCCACGCTCTACGGCACGATCAACAGCTCGCTCAACGCCAGCGACAACGCCGCCCTCACGCACTACTCCACCGTGCTGGACTCTGCGCAGGTCGCGACCAGCCGCTACGACCGCAGCTCCGCCGGCCACTACGCCGGCTCCACGAACTCCGTCACGCTGGGCTTCCAGCACCTCGTCTCGCAGGGCAAGGACGAGCGCGAGATCGAATTCATGCAGAGCGACACGGACAACGAGAACCGCGACCTTGGATTCTCGCGCACGCTCGTGCCAGCGGGCCGGGGCGACCAGGCGTCGCGGCAGCGGGGCGCGTACGGAGATCACGAGCGCTCGCTTCAGATCGACGACACGCATCCGCTCGGCGCACACGGCAAGCTCGAGAGCGGCTACCGCGGCTCGGCCCGCACCACCACGAACTCCAGCGGCCTGAGTTTCTTCGAAGACGGCAGCCTCGTTTCCACGCCGCTGAGCGACGCGAGCGACTACTCCCATCGCGAGGTTTACCACTCGGGCTACCTCACGCTGGGCTCCACCATCCGCCGACTGTCGCTGCAGGTCGGCGCCCGCGCCGAGGCCGCCCACCGCACGTTCGACGCGCGCTCGGCGGGACAACGGTTCGAGAACGAATACCGGAGCCTCTTCCCCAGCGCGAACGCGGCGTGGGACTTCGGCAGGGGCCGCAACCTGCGGCTGACCTACTCGAAGCGGATCGAGCGCCCTCCGGCGACCTACCTGAACCCCGACGTGCCATCGAGCGACTCGCTCAACCGCTTCGTCGGCAATCCGTACCTCCAGCCCAAGTACACGCACTCGTACAGCCTCGACGCGAGCTGGACCGGCGGGCGCGGCTCGCTGCGGATGTCGCCCTACTATCGCGAGACCGTCGACAACTGGGATCGGGTCACGCGGGTCGACGCGGCAGGCGTCGCGACCACGACGTGGCTGAACGCGTCGTCGATTCGCTTCTTCGGCACGAGCCTCACGGCGTCGCTGCGGCAGACGAAGCGGCTCGGGGGCACGATGAGCGTGAGCGTCTACCGCGAACACCACGACGCGGGCAACCTCTCCGGCCAGTTCCGGCGGGAGGCGACCAACTGGTCCGCCAACGGCAATGCCGTGTTCAAGACGACGAAGAGCCTCGACCTGCAGGGCTACCTGCGCTACAGCCCGGCGCAGACGCTCGCGCAGGGGCGCGTCTCGGCGTACACCTATTCGAGCCTGGGCTTGCGCCTCAAGCTTGGGAAGAGCGCATGGGCCAGCCTGTGGATCAGCAACCCGTTCAACGTCGCCCGATTCGTGACCACGACCGGGGACAGCGCGTACGCGCAGACGAGCTCGACTCAGTGGGGATCGCACTGGTTCTCGTTCACGCTCACCTGGACGTGGGGCAAGCCGCCGGAAGAAAAGCCGCGGCGCCAGAGCGGCGAGCAACAGCAGCAGGACGCGCCGGTGCCGAGGTAGTGGTGCGTCGCCCGGCACGGCGGGGCCGGGCTTCTTCCTCGCCCGCGCGCGCTTTGCTACAGTGCCGCGCGCGGGGCGAATCGCCCCAATGCCGCGACGACGCCCGCGATGAGCGCGGCCCACCGCACGATGCGCCCGAGGAGACAGCCATGGAGACGGCCGCAGTGACCGAGAAGCGAGAGCTCAAGATCGTCCGCGAGCCGCGCATCCATCTCGTGGGACGCCAGACCGTCGATACGGCCGAGGTCGAGCGCTTTCTCTCGGAGCACGAGGTCAGCTGGAAGACCGACACCGAAGTCGGGGCCGAGCAGCTCGCCGAGATGGCCGGGCGCGTCTGTTACATGTCGTACGGCAAGGGGCGCAAGACCAATCGCGAGTTCATCGAGCACATCGTCGAGGTCGGGCACGGCTCGGTGCTGGAGCACGCGGTGTGGAGCTTCCTGATCACGGGCGTGTCGCGCTCGTTCACGCACGAGCTGGTCCGGCACCGCCACTTCTCGTACTCGCAGCTCTCGCAGCGCTACGTCGACGAGTCCGACTCGGATTTCATCGAGCCCGACGCGATCGCCGCCGATCCCGCGCTGCATGCGACGTGGTGCGAGGCGGTGAACGCCACGCGGCGCGCGTACGACGCGCTGGTCGCGGGGCTGATCGAGAAGTTCACGGATGTCCAGGACCGCACGCTGCGCCGCAAGCTCGCGCGGCAGGCCGCGCGATCGGTGCTGCCCAACGCCACCGAGACCAAGATCTTCGTGACCGGCAACGCGCGCGCGCTGCGCCACTTCATCGAGCTGCGCGGCAGCGAGCACGCCGACGTCGAGATCCGCAAGGTCGCGGTCGAGATGTTGCGCATCATGCAGCGCGAGTCGCCATCGCTGTTCGGCGACTACACGCTGGTCCCGCTCGCGGGCGGCGGCTTCGCGACGCACACCGATCACGTCAAGGTGTAGCCCGGATCCCGCGATGAGCGAGGCATCCGGCCTGCAGCTGGTCTCGCGGCCGGTCACGCGGATCGCGGGCGGCGCGATCACGCGCAGCGACGACGCGGTCGCGGTCGAGGGCGCGCTCGAGATCCGGGTGGACGGTCGCACGCTCTCGGTCACGCTGCGCACTCCCGGCCACGACGCGGAGCTCGCGCTCGGATTCCTGGCGGGCGAGGGGCTGATCGCGCGGCGCGAGCAGGTCGTGGCGCTCGAGCCGCATGCCGCGGCCTGCGCGGACGAGCCCGATGCGGTCGAGATCCGGCTCGCGCCCGGGGTGCCGATGGACTGGGCGCGCTTCGAGCGCCACTTCGCGGCGAGCGCGGCGTGCGGGCTGTGCGGCCGCGCGCACCTCGACGCGCTGCGCGCGGGGCTCACGCCGATCGAGGTGACGCGCAGCATCGATCCCGCAGCGCTCGCCGCATTGCCCGCGCGTCTGCGCGACTCCCAGGTGGCGTTCTCGGCCACCGGCGGGCTGCACGCGGCCGCGCTCTGTGGCGACGATCTCGCCCCGATCGCGCTGCGCGAGGACGTGGGGCGACACAACGCGGTCGACAAGATCGCCGGCGTGCTGATCGAGACCGGCCGCTATCCATCGCGCGGCGGCGTGCTGTGGGTGAGCGGCCGCGCCGGCGCGGAGATCGTGCTCAAGGCGGCGCGCGCGCGCATCCCGGTGCTGGCGGCGGTCGGCGCGCCCAGCTCGCTCGCGATCGATCTCGCGAGCGCGGCCGGCATGACGCTGGTGGGATTCCTGCGCGAGGGCCGGATGAACGTGTACTGCGGCGTGGAGCGCCTCGCGGGAGCGTGCTAGCATGCGCGACATCATGAGAGGCATCGTTCGTTGAGTCGCGACGACCGCTCGGGGACCACCTCGCAGCTGCTCCAGCTGTGCGCGGGCTACTACGCCTCCTACGTGCTCACCGGCGTGCTGGTGAAATGGTTCACCGTCGTCCGCGAGCCCAAGCTCTCCGAGATGACGTACCTCTTCAACAACACCATCGGCGGGAGCGTCTTCGCCCTCGGGCTCGTGATCGTGCTCGGCTGGATCAAGCTCAAGTCCAACCGGCTGGTCCCGTGGGGCCCGTTCAAGGTGCCGTCCGAGGTGGCGTACATCATCCCCTCCGGTGTGTGCACCGCGATCGTGATCCCCACCACCACCCTCATGTACAGCCTCCCGATCTCGGTGCTGGTCGCGATGGTCATCATGCGCGGCAGCATCATCGTGATCAGCCGGCTGGTGGACGAGCTCCAGCTGCGGCAGGGCATCCTCAAGAAGCGCGTGTACGCCGAGGAGAACTGGGCGGTGGTTTTCGCGCTGTGCGCGGTCGCCACCAACGTGCTGCTGATCCCGGTGGTGGACGCGCTCGAGGCGCGGGGGATCGCGGTCGCGCACCTGCTGGGCCTCAAGCCCGGCGCGGGCAAGGGGAGCTTCGAGTTTCTGCACTCGCCGGTGGCGATGAGCATCCTCGGCTCGTACATCGTGGCCTACGCGTTCCGGCTCTACATCATGAACTTCTTCAAGAACACGCGCGGCAAGGGCGTGCCGCAGGACAACAAGGGCTTCTTCGCGATCGAGCAGATCGCGGCGAGCGTCTCGATGGTGCTGCTCGGCGCGCTGTTCTACTTCGCTCCCGGCGCGCTGGGCTGGGTCGCGAAGCCGATCGCGCAGTGGCACGAGGCGGTGCACCAGCCGCACTTCACGGCGTTCCTCTCGGGGCTCCCCTACGGCATCGTCGCGTTCTTCTCGGTCTTCATCTTCATGTTCCGCGGCCGCACCGCGACCTTCGCCGGCCTCGTGAACCGGCTCACGTCGCTGATCGCGGGCACCACCGCGACGGTGCTCACCGCGGTGTTCTTCAAGCTCAAGTTCCCGTCGGCGCAGGACTGGGTGTCGGTGCTGTTCATCCTGGTCTCGGTCTACTTCCTGTCGCGCGCCGAGCAGAAGCGGGTGGACGAGCTGAAGCGCACCGCCGAGCTCGCCCCCGGGCCGGCGCTCGCCGCCGTGCCCGCACCCGCGGGAGCCGCCCGGAGGGGATGAACCCCCACCGGGTAATCTCCGCGTGACGCTCGATTCGGTAGTTGCCGGTGCCCTCGGTGGTACTGTGGCCGGCGTGATCGTCGCATGGGTCAACCACCTTCTCTCGCGGAAGCAGTTTGTTTCGGAGAGATGGTGGGAACGGAAGGCGGCGGCCTACTCCGAGGTCATGGCGCAACTAGCTCAACTTCGAGGGGCACTGCTCGACGCCATGGAAGCACTGGAGCACGAGCCATCGAGGATAGAGACCTTCAAGGTTCTCAGGGATCGATGGAACCCAGTGGCTGAGCGAGTCGAAGTGGTTGCGAACCAAGAGACATTCCTGATCTCCTCGGAGGCTCGAAACTGTCTCAGCAAGATTCACGAGGAGCTTGAGTCGTTCGACCCCGGACTGGACTACTTAGCTGGAATCAATGAATGCGCACGGATTGTTGGTCGAGGAACCGAGCGATTCGCAAGATTCGCTCACAAGGACTTGGAGGTTGCTCGCAGATGATCGGAGCACGGCCTTGCGCCGACCAGGGGTGGGCAAGGATTTTGCGGCCATCAACCTTGACGGACTCACCTACTCGCAAGCGTTGAAGAAGTTTGGGGTCGCCGAGGTCGCGATCTGGAAGCGGAGGCGCGGGGACAAGCCAACGAGGGAACTTGGTGCGAGCCGGGATTCAGCGGGCGGCTCCCTGGCCTCGATGATCCGCGCCGATGCTCAAGCGCGAGTGCACGAGTTGATCCCCTCGATCATTCGTGAGGAGATCGCCTAAGCGTTCGGCTCAAGATAGACAGGTCGTGCCGATCAAGGGACTGGAGGCAGCGATGAAGGTGGAAATCAGGATCACCAGAGCGAGCCGCCGCAGCAGCACCGGCCCGCGGGCGGTTCATTGGCAGATCGCGCTGAGCGCGACGAAGGAAGGACAGACCCCCTACGCAGGTTTCGTTGGCGCGTGGCAGAAGTCCCCCGACAACTTTCGCATCGAGCTTCCCATCGTCCCGAATGATCTGCCTGCTTGGCTACCCGCTGACATCGTTTGCGAACGAGTGCATTGGTACATTCTCACCCAGCTTTCCGATGCCATCGAGCAGCCAGACGGCACTCTCTCCGACGCACTAACAGTTGAGCCGGCCATCGTCGAGGATTTTGAGGTATTCAGCGAAGCGTGGAACCACCTGGGGATGCGTCAACTCACCCCCGCAGAGTGAGATGATTCTTCTGGCCTTCGTCTGCACGCTCGCCGTTGGGCTCGGGTTGCTCCGGATGCCATTCGGCTATTACACGCTGCTCCGCATTGTGCTCTGCCTCGCGGGCGCTGTGGGCATCGCCGCAGCCCGACGCCGAGACAGTTACGTCTGGTTGTGGGTCTACGGAGCCCTCGCGGTGCTCTACAACCCCATCTTGCCCCTCAAGCTCGGTAACAAGGGCTTGTGGATCGGATTGAACATCATCTCGCTCGGGTGTCTGTGGGTTGGTGCCTTCCGCTTTCGCGGAACGATGACCAAGACAAGCTGAGGCGGTACGATGGGCAGAGCGATCAAGACCCTGATGATTGCGCTCGTGATTCTTTCGCAGCAGTACGGGAACTTCTCTCCGAGGTCGTCAACGAGGAGATAGCGAGCTACGTGCGGTAGGTGCTTGGCTCGAAGCCCGCACAGCTGAGAACGAAGGAGGCCCGCGCATGTGGACATGGGTCGGCTGGGTGCTCTGGGCTTTCACCGCTTCCTCGGGTCTGTCAATCGCGTGGGGCTGCCGCAGGAACGCGAACACGCAGCGCGGCTTCCACCCAGGCACGGCCGTGATCGCATTCTACTTCTGCGCCGTGGCTGCATTGTTTCTGCTGATGCCGTGGAACAAGCTGCACTTGGCGTGGCTGATCCCGGTCGGCTACCTCGCTGGCCCACTCGCCACGTTCAGAGTGGTTCCACTTGTGTCGCCGATTCTCCTCACCTTGTCGCGTTTATTCATCGGCCTCGTTCTGCTCGGAAAGCGGACGTGGTTGACGATGCTCCCGAACCATCTACGCCCGAGCCAGTACGACGCGCTCGAAACCGTCCGCAGAAAGTACCGCATCGGTCATCGTGACTTCTCCATGCACATCTCAGGACACCCAATGACGACACGGAACCTGCAACGGGCAAACTTTGACCAGTTGAAGACTCTCCGGCCCGACCTAACTGATGAGGCCCTCATGCACGAGTTGGTGAAAGCGCGAAGAGTGTCCTCGTGGCGGGCTGGAATGGACTTCTTCGGACTGGTCCCGGATATGTCGGAGGCAACCGTTCGCCAAAAGGAGGCAGAGTTGATCTGGTTCCACCCGACGCCAGATAGTTTCGCGGCAGCGCTTACCGATCAAGACGCGCCCTGGGACGTGCCGTCGAGCCCGGAGATGGTGCCCGCCGCACGCGAGGTCACAGCCATCCTCGAACAGGATCACGTCGTGCTCATCTAATCGGCTTGAAACGTGACCATGATGTCCATCAGGTAATAACGATGATGGCGACTTGGGGAAGATGATCGACAAGGGTACCCATGCGCCAGACTCTCTCGCCAGTTGCTGCGCAGCGTCCCGCTACGCCCCGAGCCGCTCGCGCAGCTGCCGCGCGCGCGCGCGGCTCACCGGCACCTCGGTGCGGGCTTCGTCGCGCAGCTGCAACCGATAGGTGCCTGCGAAGCCGGGCCGCAGCGCTGCTGCGTAATCGAGGTTCACGATCGCGCTGCGATGCACGCGCGCGAAGCGGCGCGGGTCGAGCCGGCGTTCGAGCTGATCGAGCGTGAAGTTCACGTAGTGGCGATCCGCCGCGGTCGCCGCGAACACCAGCTTCTCGTCCGCGCCGAACCACAGCACGTCCTCGGCCTTCAAGATCAGCTGGCGCTGCCCGATCCGCACCGTGAAGCGCTCGAGATGGGGCGATGCGCCTCCCGAGCGATCGAGGCCAGCGAGCAGCGCCTCGAGCCGCTGCGAGATCTCGGCCGGGTGGGCCAGCTCGCGGCGCGCGCGCTCCATCGCGTCGGCGAGCCGCTCGCGCCGGAACGGCTTCAGCAGGTAGTCCACCGCGTTCTCCTCGAACGCGCGCACCGCGTAGTGGTCGAACGCCGTGATGAAGATCACGGCGGGGCGCGGGTCGAGGCTCTGGAGCAGCGCGAAGCCGTCGTCGCCCGGCATCTGGATGTCGAGCAGCAGCAGATCGGGCTTGCGCTCCGCGATCATGCGCCGCGCTTCGGCGGCCGAACCCGCCTCGCCCACCAGCGTCGCGCCGCCGACGTCGGCGAGCAGCCGGCGCGCGCGGGCGCGGGCCAGCGGCTCGTCGTCGACGATCAGCACGCGCAGGTTCGATCCCTCCATGCGCGAACTCTTACCACGTCAGCGCGAAGCCGGCCACGATCAGCCGGCGCGCGAAGTACGAGGCGCGCGCGTAGCGCTGGCTGTAATCGGCGTTGTAGTAGTACTCGAGCGCGTTGTGGGTCGCGAGCACGTTCATGATCTCGGCGTAGCCCACGCAGATGCTGCTCGCGGGAAGTCCGATGCCCTTCGGCAGCGAGAACAGCCGTGTCACGCGCGCATCGAGCCGGTGAGTGTCGGGCATCCGCGCCGACTGGTGCTCGCCGAACACCGGCCGCCACAGCGCGCGCCCCGCGTCGTAGGTGCGTCCGATCACGGGCGTATACGGCCGCCCCGACGAGTAGCCGTAGCGTCCGCCCAGCTGCCACGCCGATCGCACCTGGTAGGTCGAGACCAGCGTGAGCGAGTGCTTCACGCCGTAGACGCTCGGCACCACGCGCGGGTCGTCCAGCTCCTTGCGCTTCGCCTCCATGTAGCCGTACGAGACCCAGCCCGTGAGCCAGCGATAGGTGCCCTGCGTGAACACGTCGACGCCGCGCGACTCGCCGCGGCCGCCGTTCGCGTAAAACGTCGCCGCCTCGTTGGTGACGAGGTCCCGGTAGCGCTTGCGATAGACCTCGAGCCGCACGTTCCCGTAGTCGGACTTCCATTCGTAGCCGGCGATCGCGTGATCCGCGGTGAGCGCCGAGAGCCGCGGGTTGCCGTAGGTCGGATCGAGGAAGCGGGCCTCTGGCGGCTGGTGGTAGCGTCCGCCCGCGACGCGCAGCGTCTGGTGCTCGTCCACGCGCCACGCGAGCGCCGCGCGCGGATCCGCGGTCCAGGCCCGATTCGTCGATTGCCAGTCGGCGCGCGCCCCGGCCGTCGCGTAGAGCGGGCCCCACACCCGCATCTTGTCCTCGACGTAGAATCCGGGGGTGTCGATCGTGGGCCGCGTGTCGTAGTAGCGAACCGGCGCGCCGCGCTGGTAGTCGGTGCTGTCGGCCGCGAACGCCCCCGTGATCTCGACGTCGTGGTGGATCGCGCTCGCGCCGAACGAAAGCTCGTGCCTTGGCCCCAGCGGCCACACCAGGTCGACGCTGCCCTGCGCGTTGCGCTCGGTCTGCGATGCTCCGAACGGTCCGTAGGTCCAGTCGCTGTGGTAGTACTGGCCCGAGAGTTGTCCCTTGATCGCGATCTTTCGCGCGATCACGTCCTGGAGCTGGAGCGCCGTGAACTGGTTTGCGGCCTGCTCGATGTAGGCGCCGCGGAAGTTGAGCACGTGCGCGATCACGTCGCTGCGATCGCTCGTTGTGAGCGATGTGAGCGCGAGCCGGCCGGTAGGGGAGTACCGATACAGGATGCGCCCCGCGCCGTCCTGGCTGCTGGGCGCGGTCTCGAACTCGGTGCTCGAGCCGTACAGCCGGAACAGCAGCCCCGAGTCGCTCGCGCGCATCGAGCCGACGAACGCGAGCTTGTCCGGGATCAGCGACCAGCTGGACGAGAGCCCTCCGCCCACCAGGTTGGCTCCGAACGAGACGGTCTTGAGGTTCATGGGATCCTGGGTCTCGATGTCGAGCACGCCCGAGAGCACGCCGCCGTACTTCGCGGAGAAGCCGCCGCTCGAGAAGAACGCGCTCTTCAGCATGTAGGAGTCGAGCGCGCTGAACAGGCCGCCCGACGCGCGCTCGTAGTGATACGGATGCCCGATGGTCCCGCCATCGAGCCGGATCAGCGTCTCCGAGGGCGGTCCGCCGCGCACGTACACGGCCGCGCCCTCGTTGGGGGCGTTGCTGCCGGGCAGCGCGCGCAGCGACTGGAAAACGTCGGCGGCGCCGCCGGGGGTCGTCATCACCTGCATGCGGCGCAGCGTCGCGCCCTCGCTCTTGCCCACCTTGCCGAACGAGGAGGCCGTGACGCTCACCTCCGCGAGCTCGACCGGCTGATCGGCGAGCACGACGCGCAGCGGGCGGATCGCGGCGCTCACCGACAGCTCGAGCTTCGCCCGCTCGTATCCGAGCTGCGCCACCTCGATCGCGAAGCGACCCTCGGGCAGATCGAGCGTGAAGCGTCCCTCGGTGTCGGTCGCCGCGCCGAGCTTGAGCGCCGGCACCGACACGGTCGCGAACTCCACCGGCTTGCCGGCGTGGTCCACCACCGTTCCGGTGACGAGCACGGCATGAGCCGGGCCAGCCACCGCGAGCGCGGCGACCACGAACAGCGCGAACGCGCCCGTCTTCATGGCGTCTGCTTCCTTGCCGCGAGCGAATCCTCGGCGGCGGGCAGCAGGCGGAACTTCACCCACCCCTGCTGGGGATTGGTCCGCAGCGCGGCCAGGTAGAAATCGCGGGCCGTCGAAAAATCGCCGAGCCGCATCGCGGACTGTCCCGCCCAGAGCGCCGCATCGTCACGGCCCCAGTCGGGCGCCGCGGCGTTCGCCGTCGTTTCCGCGGCGTGCGCCGTCGAGTCCGCGGCCTTGACCGTGGTGTCCGCGGCGTACAGCGCCTGCGCCTGCTTGAAGAGCTCGAGCGCCTTGTCCGCGCCGCCGCCGAACTGCGCCGGCGTGTTCAGAATGCCGATCCCCTGCAGCAGTCGCACCCGCGGATTCCCGGGCGCCATCGCGAGCGCGCGCGCGATGTTCGCGCCGCTCTGCGGGCCGAGCGTCATCATCGAGGAGGGGTCGAACATGATCGACATCCCCTGGAGGCCGCCCTTGAGCGCGAGGGCCTCCGCGAAGCCGGGGTCGAGCCGCAGCGCCTCGTCGCAGTGCGCGAGCCCGTCCTTCGCCATCAGCTCCGCCTTCTTGCGGTCCACGCTCGCGACCACCGGCACCGCGCGCCAGCTCGCGACGGCGACCCAGTATTGGAGCGCTGCGGAAGCGGGCTCGGCCGCGGACAGCGCCTGGAACTGCGCGCGCGCCCCGAGCAGGGCGTCGGGCTTCCCGGAGGAGACCGCCTGCTGCAGCGTGCGCTTGGCGGCGGCGATGCCGGCGTCCGATGCGGCGCACGGCGAGTGGAGGATGGCGACCGTCAGCGCGGCGACGAGTGTTGCGGATGCGAGCGTCTTCATGAAGTCGATTCTCCGTGAGGTTCGGGAAGAGTGGCCGTCTCGCGAGGTGCGAGCGGCAGGGTGATGCGCACCCGGGTTCCGTGTCCCGAGGCGCCGTCGATATCGATCGCGTGCGGGGCGCCGGCGACCCGCAGCCGTTCCCGCACCGAGTGAAGTCCGAAGCCGTTCCCGGAGGCGGCCGCCTCGGGCCGCATGCCGGGCCCGTCGTCCGCGATCTCGATCACGAGCAGCGAGCCATCGCGTCGCGCGCTGAGCCGCACCGTGCCGCCCTCGTCGCGCGCCGAGACGCCGTAGCGGACGGCGTTCTCGACCAGCGGCTGGAGCAGCATGCTCGGCACCAACGCCGCGTCGAGGCCGGGCTCGATCGACTCCTCGAAGCGCAGCCGGTCTTCGTAACGCGCGTGCTCGATCGCGAGGTAGTTGCGGAGAAAATCCAGCTCGTCGCCGAGCCGGGCGTGCTCGCGTCCCGAGGCGGTGAGCGTGTAGCGGAACACCTCGGCGAGCCGCGTCGTGATGTCTTCGGCGGCGGCCGGGTTCTCCGCGATCAGGGCCGCGATCGTGTTGAGGGTGTTGAAGAGGAAGTGGGGATTGATCTGGGCGCGCAGCGCGCGCACCTCGGCCTGCGCCAGCTCGGCGCGGATCTGCTCCACCGCGCGCGCCCGGTCCACGGCCTGGCGATAGAACAGGATCGCGTAGTTGATGCCGCCGAACAGGCCGGTGAACAGCAGCGTGAACATGCCGGACACCGCGACCGCCCGCGGGCTGCCGAGGAATCCGGGGAGCAGCGTGCGATGGATGATGTAGGCCGCCAGGTACGACATGACGATGCAGACGGTCGAGATCCACACCCCGATCTGGAAGTTCGCGCGTCCGGTTCGCCCGCCCTCGAGGCGCATCACGCGCGGTCGCACGAACTGCTTCACCCCCCACAGGCCGAGCGAGATCGAGAATCCGAACACCAGCGAGAGCTTGTACGCGAGGATGTAGTCGCGCGCGGTCGCGCCGAAGAGGGTGCCGAAGAACAGCGCGAATGGGAGCGCGACGAACGGCATCTGCCACACGACGTCGATCAGCGCGCGAACTGCGGGATGCATGCGGGGCATCGGGAATCTCCTTTCCTCGCCCACAGCATCGCCCGCCCGGCCGGTGCCGGGTACGGCGAGCCGATGAACGGTCGAACGGGATGGACGAACGGTCGGCCGCCCGGGCGGGCGGAGCCCGGGATTCAGGCGGTCGGGGCGCTCGCGCCCGGCGCGCCGGCCGGCGCGCGGGCGGGGGCCGGCGGGGTGACGCGCATCACCATGAGCGTGATGTCATCGCCGGCCTCGACGCCGTCGAGGAATCCGCGCACCCCGGCGAGGATGCGTTCGGTCACCTCGCGCGCGGGGAGCGTCTTCGGCAGGGCGTCCACCAGCTGGTAGAGGCGTTCCTCGCCGAACATCTCGCCGGCCGCGTTCGCGGCCTCGGTCACGCCGTCGGTGTAGAACACCAGGCGGTCGCCCGCGGCCAGCGTCATGCGCTCCTCCTCGAAGGTCGCGTCCTCGAGGATGCCCACCACCACGCCGCCCTTCACGAGCAGCTCGCGCGCGCCGCCCTCGCGAAACACCACCGGGTAATTGTGCCCGGCGTTCGAGAACGAGAACGAGAGGGAGTCCTCGTCGATGCGCGCGAGGAAGAAGGTCGCGAACTGGTGGACCGCCGTGCTGCGGTAGACCAGCGCGTTGATGTTGCGCAGGATGGTCGCGACCGAGCGTTCGCCGTTCGCCTGCGTGCGCAACGAGGCCTGCAGCATGGACGAGAGCAGGGCGGCCGGCATGCCCTTGCCCGCCACGTCGGCGATCGCCAGCAGGAACGCGCGGTCCCCGGCGGGCACCACGTCGTAGAAGTCGCCGCTCACCTGCTTGGACGAGACGTTGAGCGCGTGCACGTCGAAGCGCGGCCGCTCGGGGAAGCTCGAGAGCAGGAAGGAGCGCTGGATGCGGCGCGCGAGGTTCATCTCTTCGTCGGCGCGCACCCGATCGAGCGACTTTCGGTAGTAGTGATTCGCGAAGTACACGGCGGAGAACAGCACCATGAACAGCAGGGTGAACATGAGGATCACGGTGACGGCGTGCGCGTCGCCCAGCAGGCCGGGGATCAGCGTGAAGTGCAGGATCACCGCCGCGATGAAGGCGCCGAACAGACCCGCCCCCGCGTACCAGATCGTGTGGGTCATCCACCTCGAGCCGCCCGACCCGTCCTTCGGCCCCCGCAGCCGCGGGAGGATGAATTCCGTCAGCGCCCACATGCACAGGGCCTCGCTATACGCGAAGATGAGCGAGACCCAGTAGGCGCCAACGTACGCGTTCCGTCCGCGTCCGAAGATGGTGCCGAAGAAGAGCGCGAACGGAACGGCGATCAGCGGCTGGCGCCAGAGCAGGTTGAGGAAGTCTCGCAGCGGGGTGTCGCGCTTCGCGGCTCGCGGCATGGGGGGCTCCTTTCGGCCGCGCAGCATAGGCGGGGAGCGCACCCTGAACCAAGCGCGAGGGCGACCGTTGGTCGCGGGCGGGGGATGAACGGTCGGCACGCGACGACGGGATGAAGCCCGGACGCGCGGGGGATTCAGCTCCGGCGCGCTCGGATGCTCACGCCGCCAGTTCCATCTCCGGCTCGCCGGCGAGCGGCAGGCGAATCGTGAACGTGCTGCCGCGGCCGACTTCGCTCTCGACGCGGATGTCGCCTCCGTGCGCCGCGACGATGCCCCATGCGATCGAGAGCCCGAGGCCGAGCCCGCCGGAGTTGAACTCGAGCGCCCCCGAGGAATGATGGTTGCGCGAGTCGCGGATGACGAACGAACGCTCGAACACCAGCCGCTGCTTCTCGGGTGGGATGCCCACCCCGGTGTCGCGCACCGCGATCTCCAGCTGGTCGCCGGCGCCGCGCACCCGCACGTCGATCTCGCCGCCGTCGGGCGTGAACCGCACCGCGTTTCGCACCAGGTTCGAGATCGCCATCGTCAGCCGCGGTCCGTCCACCCAGATCGTGTCGAGCGCCGCGTCCACCTGGGTCGTCACCCGCAGGCTGCGCGACGCGGCCTCGGCGAACGCGGTCCGCACCGCCTCCTCGACCAGCCGGCGCGGGTCGTGCGCCGCGCGGGCGAGCACCAGGCGCTCTCCCTCGATCTGCGCCATCCGGGTCGCGTCCTCCGCGATGCGTGTGAGATCGGCGACGCTGCGGCCGATCGCCTGGAGCGCCTCGTTCTGATCCGGGGTGACCGGGCCGAGCAACCCGTCGCGCATCAGCTGCTGGTAGCCGTGGACGATGCTGATCGGCGTGCGAAGCTCGTGCGATGCGACGCTGATGAACTCGCTCTTCAGTCGCGCGATCTCCTGCAGGCTGTTCACGTAGGTGCGCTGCTGCTGGCGCATGTCACGAAACCGCGTCGCGAGGTAGCCCAGCTCGTCGCGGGTGTGAACCTCGAGCGGATAATCGTAGTTGCCGCGCTCCATCTCCTCGGCGACCCGCACCAGCTTCTGCATCGGCGAGACGATGCGCTCGGCGATCAGCACCCCCGCCAGCAGCGCGGCGATCAGCGCGATGACCCCGAGCTCGAGGAGCGCGGTTTGAATCGCGCGCAGGAAGGCGGTCTCGGTGCGCAGCGAGCGCTGCATGACGTAGGTCTGGCGCGCCCCGGCCGAGGTCTGCGGGATGACGCGGGCGAGGGTGAGGTAGACGTCGCTCCCGCTGTGGATCTGGAGCACCGTTCCGGCGGCCGGGCCGGTCGCGAGGCCGGCATCGATGCGGGGCATCGCGTCCACCAGCGCCGCGCGGTCTTCGGCGTGTGCGAGCGTGCTGACCGTCGGCGTGGCCCCCGCGAGGAACGTGACCTCGCTGCGGGTGAACGATTCGAGGCGCTCGGCGAGCTCGTCGCCGATGCGCGCGCCGAGCAGGAGCGCGCCGACCACGCGCCCGCCCGCGAACACCGGCGTCATCGCCACCTGGTAGTGCGCGTCGCGCTCCACGACGACTCCCGATGCCGGGCGCCCGGAGCGCGCGGCGGCGAACAGCGCGCGACGCCCGTCATCCGCGAGCACCTCGCGGCTCACCGAGGCCATGAGCCGGCCCTCGGCATCCAGCACCTCGAACACGTCGCTCGCGGTGAGCGTGTTGAAATCGCGCGCGACCCCGCTCACGGTAGCGAGCACCTGGGGATCGAGGTGCCCGCCCGGCAGCGTCAGGATCGAGAAGAACTTCGGGTCCTGCGCGATGACCTGGCCCTCGATCGCGAGCTCGCGCGCGCGCGAGGCCAGCATGTTCTCGAACACGGCGGACGAACGGCGGAGATCGTCCTGGATGCTGCGCTGGACCTGCTCGGAGATGCTCCGGTTCACCATCCACAGCACGGAGATGGTCAGGGTGACCAGCGGCAGCACCGTGAAGAGCACGATCTTCCAGCGTAGCGGGAACCGCATGGTCAGAAGCTCAGGTCCACCGAGACGTCGCCGTTGGCCGGCACCTCGACCTCGCGCCGCAGCTCGTGGAAGTCGGGGTGCCACGCGCGCAGCACGTAGCTTCCCGGCGGGAGCGAGGGAAGCTCGAACGCGCCGGAAGCGGAGGGTTGCGTGAACGCATGATGCGGGAGCACCAGCACGAACGCCTCCATGTCGGAGTGGATGTCGCAGTACACGTTGACCACGCCCGGCCGCCCGAAGGTCACGCTCTTCGACTGGCCGCGGGGATACTTGCCCAGGTCGAAGCGCTTGAGCGGTGAAGGGCTGAAGACGTTGTGATAGATCGGGTCGAGATTCGGAAAGTCGACGGTGGTTCCCACCGCGATCGGGAGCACGCGCGGCACGAACGACTGGTCCTTCTGCGCGAGCCGCGGACGCGGGGCCGAGGCCGCGAGCGCCGAGTCGACAGCTGGCGAGACGCTCTCGACGAACACCACGGCGTCCGTGACGCTGCCGTGGGGCACGCTGCGCGCCATGGGCATCGCGCTCGCGCGTCCCGCGTACGGATCGGGCGCCGGTGCGCCGCCCTGCCCGAGGCTCGGAACGCGGACCGTGCCCCGGATCACCCCGGCGTGCACGGCGGGGGCCGCGACGATCATCGCAACGGCCATCAGAGCATCGCGCACGTGCATGTGGGACCGACCCATTTCGAGGAACTCACGGTGGGGGAACGCGAGCGGCCGCCAGCTTCGGGTGCTCACCGGAGTTTTCGGCAGCCCGCGCCCCTCGCTTGAGGCTCCCGAGACGCGAATTCCGGGCGCGATCGCCCGCGCCCGGCGAGTCCCACAAGTCGGCGACGCGGCTGGCGGCTCGCGCGGATTGCCGATAGGATTCCGCGCTCACGCCGATGACCGATCCCCGCCGCGCCATAAGATCCCCGCGCCCGAAGGGCGCGGCAGTGCTGCCCGCATGGGGCGCGATCTGTTTCTTCCTCTCGGGGGTCGCGGGCCTCCTCTACGAAGTCGTGTGGACGAAGGAGCTGGGCTACCTGCTGGGCAATTCGCTGCAGGCGACCGCGACGGTGGTGGCCGCTTTCCTCGGCGGCCTCGCGCTCGGCGCCTACTGGCTCGGCGTGCCGCTCGCGCGCCGCGGGCGCGGACCGCGCACCTACGCGCTGCTCGAGCTGGGAGTGCTCGCGCTCGGCCTCGCGTCGGTCCCGGTCCTGCGCGGCCTCGATGCGCCGATCGGAGCGCTCTACCGCGCGTTCGGGGGTGAAGGCGCTGCGTTCGGATGCGCCCGCCTCGTCGGCCTCGTCGTGCTGCTGCTGCCGCCCGCAGCGCTGATGGGCGCAACGCTGCCGGTGCTGGTCGGACACTTCGAGCGCGACCGGGTGGGGCCGGGGCTCGCGCGGCTGTACGCGCTCAACACGCTGGGCGCGGTGGCGGGCTCGATGCTGGGCGGCTTCGCGCTGCTCCCCGCGATCGGACTCGCGGCCACCACGTGGGTCGCGGCGGCGCTCAACGCCTCCGTGGCGCTGGTGGCGTGGCGGGTCCGCGCGCCGGCGGCGCCGGTTCCGGTCGGGGGGGCGGATTCCACTCGTTCCGCGATCGATCGCGGGGCGAAAGCGGCGGGGGAGCGTTCCGCGCGACGCGGCGCGCCGGCCGCGCGGGCGAGCGAGCCGCCGGCCCTCGCGGGATCGAGGCGTCACCTGTTCGCCGCGCTGTTCGCGCTCTCGGGGTTCGCGGCGCTCGCGTTTCAGATCGCGTGGGTAAGGTTGTTCGGGCTGATGTTCGGCTCGTCGGTCTACTCGTTCTCGGCGGTGCTCGCGGTGTATCTCACCGGTCTCGCGCTGGGGAGCGCGCTCGCCGCGCCGGCTCTGCGCCGCGGAGTCTCGCTCACCAGCTTCGCGTCGCTGCAGGTGGCGCTCGCAGTCGCGGCCGCGCTCGCGCTCCACGCCTTCACGCGATTGCCCGAGTGGATGTTCGCGCTCACCCAGCGCCCGGGAATCCGCTGGGCCGACCTGTTCGCGGGAGAGGTGGCGATGTGCGCGGCGCTCCTGCTCGCGCCGTGCGCGATGCTGGGCGCGGTCTTTCCGGTGGCGACGCGGCTGCTCCAGGTGCGTGACGGGGGCCACGCGACCGGGTTCGCGTACGCGATGAACACGCTCGGCACCATCGCGGGATCGCTCGCGGCGGGCTTCGTGCTGGTTCCGAGGTGGGGGGTGCAGGGCACGCACGTGGCCGCGCTCGCGCTCTCGGCCGCCGTGGGTCTCGCCGCGATCGCGATGACGGCGCCGCATCCGCGGAAGGCCGCCCGCTTCGCGTTCGTCGCGGGCGGCGCGGCGCTCGCCGCGGCACTCGTGATCCTCGCGCCGCGCTGGGACCCGATGCTGATGTCGGCCGGACTCTTCCGTCCGATCCAGGCCATGAACATGGGACTGCTCGCGCGATACACGCCCGGCGCCGAGCCCACCGTGCGCCGCGCGA
Organism: Candidatus Eiseniibacteriota bacterium; assembly: GCA_041483195.1. Classification (GTDB taxonomy): domain Bacteria; phylum Eisenbacteria; class RBG-16-71-46; order RBG-16-71-46; family RBG-16-71-46; genus WS-2. The sequence continues at coordinate 56,624 of JBGPFC010000013.1, read as the reverse complement.
CGCGGCAGCAGCGCGTGCTGTTCTATCGCGAGGGGGTCAATGCCTCGGTCCTGGTCGGCTCGAACGAGGACGGGAAGGACCGCTGGCTGCGCGTCGGGGGCAAGGTCGACGCGAGCACCTCCGACATGCAGACCCAGGCGCTGCTCGGATTGCTGCCGGCCGCGTGCGCGGACTCCGGCGCGCGCACGCTGGTGATCGGCCTGGGGTCCGGGATCACCGCGAGCGGAGTCCTCGCGGCCGGGGCCGGGATCACCGACGTGGTGGAGCTCGAGCCGGCGGTGGTCGAGGCGTCGCGGTTCTTCCACGCGCATGGCGAACATCCGCTCGACGATCCGCGCGTGCGGCTGGTGCTGGGAGATGCGCGCACCCACCTCGCGCACGGCGGCGGGCGATTCGGGCTGATCGTCTCCGAGCCGTCGAACCCCTGGATCGCCGGCGTGAACAATCTGTTCACCGTGGATTTCTACAGGCGCGTGCGTGCGCGGCTCGAGCCACGTGGCGTGTTCTGCCAGTGGATGCAGCTCTACGAGTTGTCCCCCGAGACCTTCGCATCGATGCTCGCGTCGTTCCTCGAGGTGTTTCCCGATGGCGAGGTGTTCTCGGTGTGGGGCGCGAACGACGTGCTGCTGATCGCGATGCCCGCCGGCAACACCTTCGCGCTCGAACGGCTTCGCACGCCCGCGGCGCGACGACTGCTCGAGCGGGCGAGGATCTCCTCACCGGAAGAGGTCGCCGGCTACTGGGCCGGATCGTTCGGTTCATTGAAGGCGCTCGCGCGCGGCGCGGCGCTGAACCGCGACGATCGCCCGGTGGTCGAGTACCGCGCGCCGCGGGATCTGATTGAAGTGGGCCGGATCGCGAGTGCCGCCAACCTGCGGGTCGCTGGCCCGGTTCCGTTCGAGGCCGGGCGACCCGCGGGTCTCAGGTTCGCGGCCTGGACCTCGGGGGCGTGGTTCGTTGGGCGCGTGCGCGGGCTGCTGGCGATCGACGAGGACGATCGCGCGCGGCAGGTCGTGCGGGCGGCGCGCGATGCGGGTCTCGATTCCGCCGGCGCGCGCCTCGACCGGGAGGTGCAAGCTGCGGCGCGCAGCCACCGCGCGGCGGCCGAGCGCGAGCGGGCGAAATTCCTGTATGCCGGCGGACAGACCGACGCTGCGCGCGCCGCGCTGGAGCGGGCGGTCTCGATCGATCCCGCGGACTGGCTGTCGTGGGCGATGCTCGCGGAATGGCGCTATTACGTGGACGATCTCCCGGGCGCCGAGGCCGCGCTGGAGCGCGCGCGCGCGGTAGGCACTCCGGAGGCCCTCGGAGAGGCCGCGCTGGTGGCCGGAACGATCGAGCTCCACCGCCAGCGGCCGCTGATCGCGCTCGAGCGCTTCCGCGAGACGGAGCGCAGGGTGCCGCACCGCGCGCGGGCGTACCTGTTGGAGGCGAACACGCTTCGCGACGGCGGCGACCTTGCGGGCGCGCGCGCAGCGCTCAAGCGCGGGCTGCAGGCGAACCCCGATGCCGTCGAGCTCTCTGACGCGCTCGCCCGGTTGGGCAGCCCACCGTAACCCCCGCCACGGCGCGGCCGCTCAGCGGTAGGCCGCGATCCCGGTGATCGACTCGCCCAGCACCAGCGTGTGAATGTTGTGGGTGCCCTCGTAGGTCTTCACCGACTCGAGGTTGCACATGTGGCGCATGACCGGGTATTCGGCCGTGATGCCGTTGGCGCCCAGGATGTCACGCGATTCGCGCGCGATCTCGAGCGCGATCTCGCAATTGTTTCGCTTCGCGAGCGAGATCTGCTCGGGCTTCACCGTGCCGCGTTCCTTCATGCGCCCGAGCTGGATGCTGAGCAGCTGCGCCTTGGTGATCTCGGTCAGCATGTCGGCGAGCTTGCCCTGCACCAGCTGGAAGCCCCCGATCGGGCGGTCGAACTGGACGCGGCTCTTGCTGTACTCGGTGGCCGCATGGAAGCAGGCCATCGCAGCGCCCACCACCCCGAACGCGATGCCGAATCGCGCCTGCGAGAGGCAGCCGAGCGGACCCTTGAGCCCGGTGACGTTGGGCAGCAGGTTTTCCTCCGGGACGAACACGTCTTCCAGGATCAGCTCGCTCGTGACCGAAGCACGCAGGCTGTACTTGTGCTTTTGTTCGGGCGCCGAGAATCCCCTGGTCCCCTTCTCGACGATGAAGCCGCGAATCTCCTCGCGCCCGCCGCCCGCGGCCTTGAGCCGCGCCCACACGATCGCGACATCCGCCACGGTTCCGTTCGTGATCCACATCTTCGCGCCGTTCAGGACGTATCCGCCGTCGCGCGGCACCGCGCGCGTGATCATGCCAGCGGGGTTCGAGCCGAAGTCGGGCTCGGTGAGGCCGAAGCAGCCGATGATCTCGCCCTTCGCCATTCCCGGCAGCCACTTCGTGCGCTGGGCCTCGGATCCGTACTCGTAGATCGGGTACATCGCGAGCGAGCCCTGCACCGAGGCGAAAGAGCGCAGGCCCGAATCGCCGCGCTCCAGCTCCTGCATCGCGAGTCCGTATGCCGTCGGATTCACGCCGGCGCAACCGTAGCGCTCCGGCAGGGTCGCCCCGAGCAGTCCCAGCTCCGCGACCTCGGGGATGATCTCCTTTGGGAAGTACGCGTCTTCGTAGGCCTTCTCGACCAGCGGGAGAAAGCGTTCCTCGACCCAGTCCCGCACGTGGTCGCGGATCTGGCGCTCCTCCTCGGTCAGCAGCGAGTCGATCTCGTAGAAATCCACGCCTGTGAAGCGGGGCATTCCGGGCTCCTTCGGGAGTGCGGGCGACGCATGGAGGGCGCAGCGCGATTGCGCAGCAGTATAGGAAAGGGGCAGGAGGGCGACAACCGGACGGGGCGTGAGCCGCGCGGCGCCCGCGCTCAGCGCAGCGGCGTGTGGAACAGCAGGCCGATGCGCGTGAGCAGCCCCGAGTAGTCGAGATCGACGTCGAGCGGCTGGAGTCCGACTCCGCTCACGAATCGGGTCGGGGGCCGCCCGTTGATCCCGTCCACCTTGACCCGCGCCCAGCGGTAACCGGCCTGGAGCGTGACGAAGGTCGAGCTTCGAACACGCCGCTCGACGATGCCGACGCCGTGGAATCCCACCCCGTTGCCCGAGATGTTTTCGGCGAACGGCCGGAACTCCACCTCGTCGCCCGCCTGGTAATAGCCGGCGCCTCCGCCGATCCCGTAGCGGAACGCGGCGCCCGCGCGGCGCTCGAGGCGCAGCGTCAGGGTGAGGGCGTTGGTCGGAAGGCGGAGCGAAATGTCCAGCGGGCCGCGTCGCTCCGCGGGGCTCATGCGCTCGTACGCGCCGGCCACGACGAGGTGATCGCCCCAGAGGATCTCGGGGCCGACGCCGAAGGTGTGGCCGGCGTCCACGGTGCCGAAGAAGTCACGGGGGACACGGAGTCCGGTCATGAGGTCCGCCCAGTCACCCATCGCGTACCGATCGTACCCGCCGTTGAAGTGCAGCCCCACCGAGACGGCGGCTTCGCCGGGACGTGCAACGGCGATCGCGAGCACGGCGATCGCGAGCGTCACCAGCGGGGTGCGGCGCATGGAGCGAGCTCTCCAGGATGCGGGATGGGACGATGAACCGCGGCAGGATTTCAGGAAGGGGGCGTCGGGTCAAGCGACCGCGCGGATTCTCCGGGGCGCGTGCCTGCCGACCGCCGCGGGCGACGGTTACGTGGTTTGCGGGCCGGTGTTGTGCGCGGCCCCGCGTTTCGCCTAGGCTCGCCTCATCATGCGTCCATCACGAGGGGAGGATTCGCCATGCTTCGTCCGCTCCGGTCCACGCTCGCGCCGCGCGCACTCGCGCTCGCGGTCGCGTTCGTTCTGCTCATGAGCAACGACTCGACGACCCAGGCCGCGCTCGGTCGCGGCACCGCGACGCGATCCGTGGTCTGGGCCCAACACGGCATGGTGTGCGCGGCGCAGCCGCTCGCGGTGCAGGCCGGCCTCGAGATGCTGAAGGCGGGCGGCACCGCCGTGGACGCCGCGATCGCGGCCAACGCCTGCCTCGGACTGATGGAGCCGACGGCGAACGGGCTCGGCGGCGATCTGTTCGCGCTGGTGTGGGACCCGAGCACCAGGCAGGTGGTGGGCCTCAACGCGTCGGGGCGCGCGCCGCTCGCGCTCACCGCGGACCAGGTGAAGCCCGACTCGGACGGCACCATCCCGCTCTACTCGCCGTTCTCGTGGACGGTGCCCGGCGCATGCGACGGCTGGTTCACGTTGCACGCGAAGTACGGCAAGCTCCCGATGCGGCAGATTCTCGCGCCCGCGATCCGCTACGCGGAAGAGGGCTTCCCGCTCTCGCCGGTGATCGCCGGAGACTGGGGGCGCTCGACGAAGGTGTTCGCGGACAAGCCCGGCTTCAAGGAGGTCTTCATGCCGGGCGGCCGCGCGCCGCACGAGGGCGAGCTGTTCAAGAACCCGGCGCTCGCGAAGACGCTGCGCCTGCTCGCCGAGCGCGGTCGCGACGCCTACTACGACGGACCGATCGCCGATGCGCTGGTGCGCTACTCGAAGGCCAACGGCGGATTCTTCGCGAAGGAAGATTTCTCGCGCCATCACTCGACCTGGGACGCACCGATCTCGACCGACTACCACGGCGTTACGGTGTGGGAGATGCCGCCCAACAGCCAGGGCCTCGCCGCGCTCCAGCTGCTGAACATTCTCGAGAACTTCGATCTGAAGGCGATGGGCCGCGGCTCCGCCGACTACTGGCACGTGTTCGTCGAAGCCAAGAAGCTGGCCTTCGCCGACCGCGCGCGCTACTACGCCGATCCGGCGTTCGCGAAGGTGCCGGTCGCGCAGCTGCTGTCGAAGGAATATGCGAAGCAGCGCGCATCGCTGATCGACATGCGGCACGCCGCCACCGCCGACGCGCCGGGAGAGGTCGCGGCGCTGGATCGCAAGGAGACGACCTATCTGTGCACCGCCGACGCGAACGGCATGATGGTGTCGCTGATCCAGAGCAACTACACCGGCTTCGGCTCGGGTTACGTCGTGCCGGAGCTGGGATTCGGAATCCAGGATCGCGGCGGGCTGTTCTCGCTCCACGCCGGTCATCCCAACCGGCTCGAGCCCGGCAAGCGCCCGTTCCAGACCATCATCCCCGCGTTCGTCACGCAGAATGGCCGGCCGCTCATGGCGTTCGGCGTGATGGGCGGCGACATGCAGCCGCAGGGTCATGCGCAGGTGATCGTGAACCTCGTCGACTTGGGAATGAACTTGCAGGAGGCGGGGGACGCGGCGCGGTTCCACCACACCGGCTCGAGCGAGCCCACCGGCACGGTGATGCTGGATGGCGGCGTGCTCCACATCGAGGACGGGCTGCCGCAGTCGGTGCTCGACGAGCTGGCCCGGCGCGGCCACGTGCTCAAGCCCGAGTCGGTCGGCTCGTACGGCGGCTATCAGGCGATCTGGCGCGATCCCTCGACCGGCATGTACGCCGGCGCAACGGAGAAGCGCAAAGACGGCTGCGCGCTCGGGTACTGAGCGCGCCAGGGTAGGGAGCGCGCCCGATGCGCGATGATTATGGGCCGCGCGCGGTATCGGGCTGCGCCGGGGCGGCGCGCGCGGGGCGCACGAAGTGTCCGCGGCCCCACATGCGGTAGGTCAACCCCGCCGCGAACGCGTTCTCGCCGATGCCCGCGGACTCCCCGAGCCGCGCCTTGAGCACGGCGTCGAGCGCGGGCGCGATCCGAAACTCCCCCCGCGCGGAAACCCCGCCTGCGTCGTACGGCCGGACGCTGAGCCCGAGCTTGAAACTAACCACGCGCCCGACCTGCGTCTCGGCTCCCGCGCAGAAGTAGCCCCCGCCCGAATAGAGCGGCTCGCTCTCGAGGAATTCGGCCCACACCGCGCCCGACTTCGGATCGCCGAACCGGACGTGGAAGCTGAGTTGCTTGCGAAAGATCGCGCCCTCGCCGGTCGGAAGATCGTTCCGCGCCTCGAAGTATCCGGCGCCGACCGAGGCGAGCCGCCAGTCGAGCGAGAAGTTTGGATTGATGTAGCGGTTGGCGCCGTCGGTCGCTCCCTCGTCATCGAGCAGCCCGGCGCGCACCCCGAGCCGGACCGGGCTCGCGAATTTGTGGTCGAGGGAGGCGCTCTGGTCGGTGAAGTGGACCGAACGGCGATTGACCACGGAGTTGTCACAGGCGCGAGCGATGATCGCGTAGCTTCCAGTGCCGCCCGAGAGCGACACGCGGGTCTCGCTGCTGTCGCGCGCCGGACCGGGAACGTCGATCGCGAGCGGGAGCAGCACGATCAGCCCACCCAGCAGAACGCGGCTCGCGATCACCATGCCTCCATCGTGTAGTCTCGCGGCGTGACGGATGAGACCACGGCTCCGCGAGCATACTGCGTTCAGCGCAGTGTGCGCGCCGGCCATCGCGCCGGCAAGGCGACTCATGGGGTAGTCGCGCGCGGCTCGCTTCCGGCGCCGCGGCGCGGTGGTGGGCCGGGCGCCGCGCGTGTAATCTGCCGCGCCACGCGGGCGGCCGGTGGCCCATGGCGGATCCTCGTGGCTCGAGCTCAATCAGGGAGGCACTCGTGAAGCATTCCATTCCGGCCATGCGCTTCGCTCTCGCGCTCGTCGCGATCGCGCTGATGGGCTCGCTGCCGCTGCACGCCGACCCCCGGCCCCCCGAGCCGCTCGACGCGGCCGGACTCCGGCTCGCGATCGAGAGGCTCAACGTGGTCGGCACGGCGCTCTACGTGGGCGCGCACCCCGACGATGAGAACACGGCGTGCCTCGCGTGGCTCTCGAAGGGGCGCATGGTGCGCACCGCGTACCTCTCGCTGACGCGCGGGGACGGCGGGCAGAATCTCATCGGGCCCGACATCGGCGAACGCCTGGGGGTGATCCGCACCCAGGAGCTGCTCGCCGCGCGCCGCATCGCCGGCGGCGAGCAGTACTTCGCGCGAGCGCTGGACTTCGGCTACTCGAAGAACCCGGAGGAGACGCTCGCGAAGTGGGGACACGATCGCATCCTCGCCGACGTGGTGTGGGTCATCCGGAGCCTCGAGCCCGACGTGATCATCACGCGATTCCCGACCGACGGCAGCGGCGGGCACGGGCATCACACCGCTTCCGCGATCCTCGCCGAGGAAGCGTTCGCCGCCGCCGCCGACTCGACGCGCTTTCCGGACCAGCTGGGCCGCGTGCGGACGTGGCGCGCGACGCGACTGGTGTGGAACGCGTTCCGCTTCGGCCAGCAGGGCCCCGACACCACGCGCGGACGGCTGCACGTGGATCTCGGCGAATACCAGCCGCTGCTCGGCCGCTCCTTCACCGAGATCGGGGGCGAGGGCCGGAGCATGCACAAGAGCCAGGGCTTCGGGGCGGCGGAGCGCCGCGGCGCGTGGGACAACACTTTCGCGCACCGGCTCGGCGCGCCCGCGACCTCCGACCTGTTCGACGGCGTGAACCTCGGGTGGTCGCGCGTGCCCGGGGCGGCGCCGCTCACGCCCCTGTTCGCGAAGGCGGCGCGGGAATTCGACCCGGAGCACCCGGAGCGGGCGGTGCCGACGCTGCTCGAGGCCTACGACCGCATGCGCAAGCTCGAGGACACGCCGATCGTGCGCCGCAAGCGTATTGAGCTGAACGACGCGATCCGCGCATGCAGCGGGCTGTGGCTCGAGGCGGTCGCGACCCAGCACACCGCCTCCCCGGGCTCCCGGGTGCGGGTCGTGGTGACGGCGCTGGTGCGCAGCGGTATCGAGACGCGGCTGCCGGGCGTCGCGCTGCGCACCTCGCACGCGGCCGGCACGGGAGCTGCCCCGCAACAGGCCGAGCGCACGCTGGGCTGGACGCTCGCGCGGAACCAGCCCCGCAGCGACACGCTGCTGGTCGCGCTCCCGCACGACATGCCGACCAGCGAACCCTACTGGCTCTCGGAGCGCCCGCTCCCCGGATCCTTCGAGCTGCGCGATCCGTCGGCGATCGGACGCGCGGAGAACGAGCCGGCATTGCTCGCGCGCTTCGCCGTGGCGATCGGCGGTCGCACGCTGACGTTCGAGGTTCCGGTGGTCTATCGCTGGATCGACCCGGTCCAGGGCGAGCGATATCGCGACCTGTGCGTGGTACCGCCCGCCGCGCTCCGGTTCGATCATGGCGTCTATCTGTTCCCGGATGCGCGTCCGCGCGAGCTGCGGGTCACGGTTCAGTCCGCGGACCAGCCGGTGCGCGGCGCGCTCGAGCTGCGGCTGCCGGGCGGCTGGCGCGCCGAACCGCCGCGGGTCTCGCTCGCGCTGCCCGGCGGCGAAGCCGACACCACCGTGAGCTTCCGCGTGATGCCCGGCCCGGCATCCGATGGCGCGATCGTCTCCGCGCGGTTCGAGACCGAAGACGGCACGCGCTGCGAGGCGCAGCGCGTGCGGCTCGACTATCCGCACATTCCGATCCAGACCCTGCTGCCCCCGGCCGAGGCGCACCTGGTGCGCGCGGAAGTCCGCCATCGCGGCTCGACCGTTGGCTACGTGATGGGCTCCGGCGATCAGGTGCCAGAGGCGCTCCAGCAGATGGGATACCGCGTGACGGCGCTCGGCGACGAGAGCCTGGAGCGCGAAGAGCTCTCGCGCTTCGACGCGATCGTGATCGGCGTGCGCGCGTACAACACGCGGCCGCGGCTCAGGGCGCTGGTGCCGCGGCTGCTCGCGTATGCGGCGGGCGGGGGCCGGCTGGTGACGCAGTACCAGACCCCCGATCCCGCGCTCGACGACCGACTGGGCCCGTTTCCGTTCAAGGTCTCGAGCGATCGCGTCACGGTCGAGGAGGCCGAGATGCGCCCGCTGCTGCCGGCGCACGCGCTGCTCACCACGCCCAACCGGATCACGCCCGCCGATTTCGCGGGCTGGGTCCAGGAGCGCGGGCTCTGGTACGCGAGGCCGTGGGATCCGCGATACCAGACGGTGCTGTCCGCGAACGATCCCGGCGAGCCGGCGCGGGACGGCGGCGTGCTCTACGCGCGAATCGGAAAGGGCGCGTTCATCTACACCGGGCTCGCGTTCTTCCGTCAGCTGCCCGCGGGGGTGCCGGGCGCGTACCGCCTGTTCGCGAATCTGGTGAGCGGCGAGATCGCGCGATGAACGCGGGCGGGGGGCCGCCGACTCTCCCCGAACGGGAGGAGCCGCCGCCGATCCTGGGCCGCTGGCGCAACCTCTACGCGGTGGTGCTGGGCGCGCTGATCGCGCTGATCGCGCTGTGCGCGTGGCTGACGCACCGCTTCGCATGATCGCCGCGCGCTCCGCCCGCGGCGCGCCGCGGGGGCGTTCGTGAGCGCGCTCGACTGGTTCGTGCTGTGCGTCGCGCTGCTCGGCTTCGTCGCGTACGGAAACTGGCGCGGGCGCGGCAACCGCGATCTCACCGGCTACCTGCTCGCCGATCGCAGCATGCCGTGGCCGGTGGTCGCGCTCTCGGTGATGGCGACCCAGGCGAGCGCGGTCACGTTCATCTCGACGCCGGGCCAGGGGTACGCGGACGGGCTGCGCTTCGTGCAGTTCTACTTCGGCCTGCCGCTCGCGATGGTCGTGCTGTGCATGACCGCGGTGCCGGTCTACCACCGCATGAAGGTGTTCACGGCGTACGAGTTCCTCGAGGGGCGGTTCGATGCGAAGACGCGAACGCTCGCCTCCCTGCTGTTCCTGGTGCAGCGCGGTCTCTCGGCCGGGGTCACGATCTACGCGCCCGCCCTGGTGCTCTCGGTGCTGCTCGGGTGGGACGTGGGCTGGACCTGCGCGCTGCTCGGCGCGCTGGTGGCGCTGGCGATCACCAGCGGCGGGAGCCGTGCGGTGAGCCACTCTCACGTCCTGCAGTTCAGCATCATCATGGCCACCATGGTGGCGGCGTTCGTCACCATCCTCGGCTCGTTGCCGCACGGGGTGGGACCCCTCGACGCCGCCGCGGTCGCGGGGCGGCTCGGGCGCTTCAACGCGCTCAACCCGGCGTTCGATCCGAACGACCGATACAACCTGTGGTCCGGCCTGATCGGCGGGTTCTTCCTGCAACTGTCCTACTTCGGAACCGACCAGTCGGAGGTCGGCCGCTACCTGTCCGGCCGGTCGGTGACGCAGAGCCGGCTGGGGCTGCTGTTCAACGGAATGGTGAAGGTGCCGATGCAGCTCTTCATCCTGCTGCTCGGGGTGATGGTGTTCGCGTTCTACCAGTTCGCGCCCGCTCCGCTGTTCTTCAATCCCGTGGAATCGCACAAGGCCGCGAGCGGTCCGCACGGCGAGGCGTGGCGCGATCTGGAGCGACGCTACGCGCGCGCGAGCGATGCGAGGCGCGATCGGGCGCTGGCGCTGGTCGCGGCGCGCCACGCGGGCGACGCGGCCGCGATCGCGGCCGCGGGGCGCGCGCTGCGGGCGGCGCACGATTCCACCCAGAGCCTGCGCGGCGAGGCGGTGGCGATCGTGCAGGCGACCGATCCCGGCGCGCAGACCAGCGACACGAACTACGTCTTCCTCACCTTCGTGCTCCACCACCTCCCGATCGGGCTGATCGGCCTGGTGCTGGCGGCGATGTTCGCCGCCTCGATGAACTCCAGCTCCGCTGAGATGAGCGCGCTCGCGTCGACCACGGTCGTGGATGTGTGGCGCCGCCTGCGTTCGAGTGTGCCGGCCGGATCCGAGACCGTCGCCCGCCACGAGCTCGACGTCTCGCGATGGGCGACCGTGATCTGGGCCGCCTTCGCGGTCGGATTCGCGGAGTACGCGGCGCGGCTCGGGAGCCTGATCGAGGCGGTCAACATCCTGGGCTCGCTCTTCTACGGCACCATCCTCGGCATCTTCCTCACAGCGTTCCTGCTGAAGCGGGTGGGCGGCTCCGCCGTGTTCTGGGGCGCGATCGTCGCGGAAACCGTGGTGATCGCGTGCTTCCGGCTCACGCGCATCTCGTTCCTCTGGTACAACCTGATCGGCTGCGGGGTGGTGATGGCGGTGGGCCTGCTGCTGAGCGGCGCACGCCGCGATCCTCGCCCGCGCGCGTCGGCCTGAAGCGCCGCGGGTCGCGCGGTCCCCGCGGTTGAAGCGTCGCGTGCGGTCGGCTAGTCTTTCGTGGAGTCTGGACCCTCTAGCGCAAGGAGAAGCCATTCCGATGGCGGCGACGCGCACGACCGCGACCCCGGTAACCCGTTATCACGGCCTCACGGTCCCCGACCTGGTCGGCTTTTACCGCACGATGTTCACCTCGCGCCGCCTCGACGACGAGGAGATTCGCCTCAAGAAGCTGGACAAGATCTTCTTTCAGATCTCGGGCGCGGGGCACGAGGCGGTGCTGATCGCGGCCGGCAAGCTGCTGCGTCCCGGGTACGACTGGTTCTACCCGTACTATCGCGACCGCGCGCTCTGCCTCCAGCTGGGCATGACCCCGAGGGAGATGCTGCTCTCGGCGCTGGCCTCCGCCGACGATCCCAACTCGGGCGGCCGCCAGATGCCGAGCCACTGGGGCCACCAGGCGCTCCACATCGTTTCGCAGTCGAGCCCGACCGGCACCCAGTTCCTCCAGGCGGTGGGCGCGGCCGAGGCGCTGGTGAAGTACTCGGCGCTCGAGGGCGAGCATCCTTCGCTGCGCGGCCGCGCGCACGGCGACGACGTCGTGCTGGTCACGGCGGGCGACGGCACCACCAGCGAAGGCGAGTTCTGGGAGGCGATGAATTCGGCGTGCAACCTGAAGCTGCCGGTGCTGTTCCTGATCGAGGACAACGGCTACGCGATCTCGGTTCCGGTCGACGTTCAGACCGCGGGGGGCAACGTCGCGCAGCTGGTGCGCAACTTCCCGAATCTGCACTGGGTGGGGGAGATCAACGGCAGCGACCCGGTCGAGTCGTACGGGATCCTGAAGGAGGCGATCGATCACTGCCGGGCGCGACGCGGCCCCGCGCTGGTGCGCGCGCTCGTCACGCGCCCCTACTCGCACTCGATGTCGGATGACGAGACCAAGTATCGCTCGAAGGCGGAACGCGACACCGAAGCCGAGAAGGATTGCCTGCGGACCTACGCGCGCTTCCTGATCGACGAGGGCTTCGCCGACCGTGAAGGGCTGGAGCGAATCGAGCAGGAGGCACTCGCCCTGATCCGGCGCTCCAGCGAGGAGGCGCAGCAGAGCGCCCAGCCCGCGACCTCGACCGCCACGCTCTACGTGTTCTCGCCGGACGTCGATCCCACCTCGGAGCGGTTCGCGGTGGAACCGAGCATCGAGAACCCGGCCTCGAACGAGACCATGCTCCAGAACATCAACTACTGCCTGCGCGACGAGATGCGCCGCGACCCGCGAATCCTGATGTTCGGCGAGGACATCGCAGACGCCTCACGCGAGCAGGTGCTGGACGAGACCCGGGGAAAGGGCGGAGTGTTCGGGGTCACGTGGGGGCTCCAGAAACAGTTCGGAAGCACCCGCGTCTACAACTCGCCGCTCGCCGAGGCCAACATCGTGGGACGCGCGATCGGCCTCGCGACGCTGGGCTTCCGGCCGGTGGTCGAGGTGCAGTTCTTCGACTACATCTGGCCGGCGATGATGCAGATCCGAAACGAGCTGGGATACATGCGCTACCGCTCCAACAACGCGTTCGCGTGCCCGGTCATCATCCGCACCGCCTACGGCGGATACCTGCGCGGAGGCGCGCCGTATCACAGCCAGTGCGGCGAGAGCATCTTCGCGCACTGTCCGGGGCTGCGCGTGGTATTGCCCAGCACCGCGCTCGACGCGAACGGGCTGATGCGCACCGCGCTGCGCTGCGAGGATCCGGTGCTGTTCCTCGAGCACAAGCACCTCTACCGCCAGCCCTACGCGAAGGGACCGTATCCCGGCCCCGACTACACCGTGCCATTCGGCCGAGCGCGTCTGGTGCGCTCCGGCCACGACCTCACGGTGGTGACCTATGGCGCGATGGTGCAGCGCAGTTACCTCGCCGCGCAGGAGCTGGCCGAGGAGGGCATCGAGACCGAGATCCTCGACCTGCGCACGCTCCAGCCGCTCGACTTCGAGAGTGTCGCGCGCTCCGTGCAGAAGACCGGACGCGTGATCGTCGCGCACGAGGACACGCTGTTCTGTGGTTACGGCGCCGAGGTCGCGGCCCGCATCGCGTCGGAGTGCTTCATGGACCTCGACGCCCCGGTGCGTCGCGTCGCGGCGCTCGACACCCCGGTCGCCTACTCGCCCCAGCTCGAGGATCACATCCTTCCGCAGAAGGCCGACATGCTGCGGGCGATTCGCGAGCTCGCGGCGTACTGAGCGCGAGGCGGGAGTTGCCGGCCCCGCGCGGCCGCCGCGCAGGACGCACGCTTCGATCCCTCGCGGCGCTGAGCCTGATCGCGGCGGTGGCCTGCGATCGGCTGCCCACCGGTCCCGCCCACGCGCCGCGCGCGCCCGCGCGCGGGATCATCCTCGCCGACTGGACCGCGAACGGCTACGCGGCGCCCTCCGCGCTCTCGGCCCTCGACGCCATCGCGCGCACCGGGGCGCGCGTGCTGCCGGTCGTGGTCACCGCCTACCAGGCGGACGCGCGCGCGAGCGCCCCGCGCGTGGATGCGGCGCGCACCCCCAGCGCGGGGGCGGTGCGCACGCTGGTCGCCGCGGCCGCCGCGCGCGGGCTCGCCGTCGCGTTCAAGCCTCACGTCGATCTCGACGGCGGTGGGTGGCGCGGCACCATCGAGCCCGGCGACGCGGCAGCGTGGTTCGCGGCCTATCGCGCGTTCATCCGCCCGTGGGCGGCGCTCGCCGAGTCGATCGGCGCGCCCCAATTCGTGATCGGCACCGAGCTCGCGGGGACGCTCGAGCACGAGGCGGAGTGGCGCGAGACCATCCGCGAGGTGCGCGCGGTCTACTCCGGTGAGATCGTGTACGCGGCTTCGTGGGACGAAGCCGCGCGCGTGAGGTTCTGGGACGCGCTCGATCGCGTGGGCGTCGACTTCTATTTTCCGGTGGCGTCGCGTGAGAATCCGGGCCGCCTCGAGCTGCTCGCGGGCTGGCAGCCCTGGCTCGAACGTCTCGAGCGCCTTCATCGGCAGAGCGGAAGGCCGATCCTGATCACGGAGATCGGCTATCCGAGCGTGAACGGCGCGGGCATGCGTCCCTACGCGTTCGATCGCGGCGCGCCCGTCGACGTGGCCGAGCAGGCGGATCTCTACTGGGCCGCGCTCGAAGCCACCGGCGGCAAGCCGTGGATCGCGGGACTGTGGTGGTGGAACTGGCTCGCGGACGGATCGGGCGGTGCCGCGAACGCGGACTACACGCCGAACGGAAAGCCGGCTGCCGCGGAGCTCGCGGCCGCATGGAGGTGAACGTGGCATTCGCGCGCGAGTCCGATCGCGTGAGAGCGAACGCGATCGTTTGGCTGGCGGCGGTCCTGCTGGGCGTGATGAACGCGAGGACCGCGACCGCGACCGCCGCCGCGCCCGCATCCCCGGCGGCCGCGTCTTCGGCGGTGGAATCGAGCCGGCCGGCCGCGCCGACGCTGCACGCCGGCGCGATCGAGGCCGGGATCGCGGGATCGTACACCAGCGTCGATGGCGCCTCGCACGCGACCGTGCAGATTCGCGCCGGGCGATTCGCCTCGTGCGGCCCGGCGCTCATCGGGCTCGAGCCGGAGCTCTCGTACCTCCACGTCGGCGGCCTCGACGAGATGGATCTCGAGCTCGGCGTCTCGCTCCACCGGCGGATCGGCGGGGGCCGGCTCGTCGCGTTCGCGGCGATCGGCGGGGGAGTGCGCGAGGAATGGCTCGGCAGCTTCCGGCAGGCGCGACATCCGCTCGGGGCCAGCGTCGGCCTGCGGGAGCTGGTCGACGCGCGCGCCGCGCTGCGCTTCGAATATCGCTACCGCCGGATCCTCTCCGATCCGGTCGCGGATTTCTCGGAGCACGAGCTGCTGGCGGGCGTCACGCTGCTGTTCCGGAACGACCGCTGAGCGGAGCGCGGCCATCGTGGGCCGCAGCCCTCGAGCGGACCCCGGCACCCTCTCAGCGCGCGGGGTTCAGCGTCAGCTCGGATTCCTTCGCGGCCTCGATCCGATCCCACGCGAGGTAGAGCGGCACGTAGCCGTGCCCGGCCCAGCGCGCGAGCAGATCGCGTTGATGCGGGCCGGAGCCCGCGTTGCCGGGCGGCACCACGCCCAGCGCGGAATCCGCGATCGCGAGGTCCACGAGCACGCGCCACGCCGGGCCGTGCGTGACCTCGGTGTTCCACGGCAGGCGCGATGGCGCCACCGCCGGGCTGCTGCCGTCGCCGTCCACCGCGATCGGCGCCGGCTCCCACGCGCCGCGGCCGTCGTGCGCGAAATCGCTCAGCTCGTGGCGAAAGCGCGCGCGATGGACGCGTCCCCACGTCCAGCGCGCGAGGTCGGGGCCGAGCATGATCGAGAGCCGCGTGAGCGCGGTGTCGAGGGCGGCGATCGCGGCGCTCGCGGGCGACTCTGGCGCCTCGCCGCCCGGGCCGCGCAACGCGTCGGGCGCGCGCCCGTCGAGCGCCGCCACCAGCAATCCCTGAAGCCCCTCGACCCGCGAGCGCCGGGTGAGCGCGCCGGTCCACGCCCGGAACAGCGTGGGCGCGACGCGATCGCGCCGGGCGACGAAGTCCCAGGCGCGCAGGGTGTCGAGCGCCTCGCGCATGCGCGGCGTGAGGCGGCCGGGCTCGGACTCGGCGCGGCGGATGAGCAGCGGCACGATGCGCACTCCGGCGCGCGCGTACACGTCGTTCTGCACGCTGCGCAGGTCCGCGAGCGTAAGGCTGGGATCGCCGCCCAGCCGCTGCGCGATGCGCAAGGCGCGATCGTGCGCCCAGTCGAAGCGCGGCCACGCCTCGGGATAGGCCGCGCCCACCGGGCGATTGTTGCTGTTCACGACGAACGTTTGAGGCGGGACGTGCCACGCCGGCATCGAATCGGGCTCGATGAACCCGGCCCATTCGTAGCGGCCATTCGAAGGCAGCGGTCCGGGCGGCGGGATGAGGCGGCGGCGCGGCAGCAGGCCGCAGGCCCGATACACCACGTCGCCGCCGCGGTCGGCCACCACCAGGTTGACGCCGGGCGTCACCAGGGTGCCGAAGCGCCGCGCGACCTCGGCGGCGGACGCCGAGCGCTCGACGCCCACCAGCCCGGCGAGCGAGATGCGGCGATCCTCGAGGGCCGACCACCGCACGCTCAGCGCGATCCCGCGCCTGCGATCGAACGCGACCACCGGCCCGTGCGGCGTGTAGCGCCGGACCTGTCCGAAGGGTGGCAGCGGAATGCCGAGCAGCGCGTAACGCAGATCGTAAGGCGCCTCGCGCAGCGCCGCCCATCCTTCCGCGGTCTTCACGCGGCGTCCGTCGCTCGAGAGCGTGTCGGCGTAGAGATCGAGCATGTCCGCGCCCAGCGCCGTGACGCCCCACGCGCAGCGCGCGCTCCGCCCGCTCACGATCGCGGGCAGTCCGGGCACGCTCGCGCCGATCGCATCGAGCACGCCCGGGACCGAGAGATGGATCACGTGGAAGGGTCCGGGGGTCGCAAGCGTGAGGTGCGGATCGTTGGCGAACAGCGGGGCTCCGCTCGCGCTTCGCCTCGGCCCCACCGCGAACACGTTGCTCGCGCGGCTGGCCCCGTCCGGATCGCGCTCGGCGAGCAGCGGCGCCAGGCATGCGCGCGCATCGCGCAGCAGATCGCCCGCGACCTGCGGAAACTCCGGCTCGAGCGCAGGGGCCGACGCGCGCGTCGTCGCGCGGGCGCGCCGTGGCGCCGCGGTCGCCGGCGCGCCGTAGAGCCGCAGCGCCGCGCTGTCCGGGATCGAGTCGTAGATCCACTGGCCCTCGAAACGCCGCCGGCGGATCGTCCAGTCCATGCCGTAGCGGTCGATGCTGACGCCCTCCGACAGCTCCGGGAGGTCGAGATCGAGCGTCACGCCCAGCCCCAGCAACAGCGCGACCGAATCCTCGGGCCTCCATGCTGTGGGGCGCGCGCGCAGCCGTGTCAGCTCGGGCGGCCAGCTCTCGTCCCCCGCGCGACAGCGGTCAATGAACGCGTTGATGCCGGCCGCGTAGCGCTCCATCGCGAGGGCGAGCTCGGGATGGGCGCGGTCGCGCGCCCAGATGCGCGCGGCCCGCTCGCGGAACTCGAAGAGCTGCGCGCCCCCGTCGGCGCGGAGCGCGGAATTTCCGAACCAGCGCCAGAGCTCGCCCCGCGCCGCCTGCCGAGTGTACTCCAGCTGCCAGAGACGATCGCGGGCGGTGACGTAGCCCCACGCGAAATAGAGATCCGCGAGGCTCGCCGCGCGCAGGTGCGACACGCCGTAGCGGTCCACCACGATCCGCACCGGCGCGGAGAGCCCGGGCACGACCCGCGCGCGCTCCGGCGCGGCGCGCGCGGCGCGCGCCAACGGCGGCGCGGCCGCGAGCCCGATCGCGAGCAGCAGGGATGTGATCATGCGCGTACTGTGCCATCGGGGAACGCGGCCGGTCCATCACGAATTGGAGTGGCCGCGCGCGTCGCGACGTGGATAATCGCCGGCATGGCGATCTCACACGTGATCGCCCTCGATCTCGGGGGCACGGATCTCAAGGCGGGGCTGCTCGCGCGCGACGGCGCGCTCTCGCACTTCACGCGCCGGCCCTCGCGAACGCTCGAGAGCGCGGAGGCGCCGCTCGCCGCGATCGAGGCGGCGGTGGCGGAATTGCGTGCGCTCTCGCCCCATCCGCCCGCGACGGCCGGTCTCGGTTGTCCCGGCGTCATCCACCCGCGGACCGGGGCGCAGGTCGCGTCGACCGCGCACCTGCCGCACTGGAACGCGATCCCGCTGCGCGAGCGGCTCGAGGCGCGGCTCGCGCTCGCGGTGCGGGTCGACAACGACGCCAACTGCGCGGCGCTCGCGGAGGCCACCCTCGGCGCCGCGCGCAACGCGCGCTGCGCGCTCACCGTCACGCTCGGGACCGGCGTGGGTTGCGGCATCGTCGAGGGCGGCCGCGTGCTGCACGGGGCGTTCGGCGGCGCCGGCGAGCTGGGCCACCTGCCGCTCGGGAAGCTCGGGCGCGCGTGTCGCTGCGGCATCGCGGACTGCGTCGAGCCCGAGGCATCGGCCAGCGGCCTGATCGCGATGGCGCGGGAGGCCGGGATCGAAGCGCCCGATGCGGCCGCCGTTTTCGCGCTCGCCGCGGCCGGGGACGCCCGCGCGCTGCGTCTCGTGGATCACATGGCCGATCGACTGGGCGCGCTGCTGGCGGTCGCGATCAACCTGCTGAACCCCGACGTCGTGGTGGTGGGCGGCGGCGTGGCGCAGGCGGGGGAGCCGCTGTTCTCGAGACTGCGCGCGGCGGTCGAGCGCTACGCGCTCGCCTCGCACCGTCAGGGATTGCGCATCGTGCCCGCCGCGCTCGGCGAACGAGCGGGCGTGATCGGCGCGGGGCTGCTCGCGTGGGAGGAGCGGGCGGTCGACTAGGTTCGTTCCGGGATTTTCCGCGGCGCTCCTGCCAATTTGCGACCGGCCCGACCGTTCTGGCAGAGCGACCCGACTGCCGGCGCACCCGGCCGCCAACGCAATCCCCTGCCGGCCCTGCGATTGGGACTCGCGGGGTTCGAGGTCGGCCCCGGAATGCGTTATGCAGGAGAATTCGGTGATCGCTGGATCACGATCGTGGCGCATCAGAACAGGGGCCGCAACGATCGGAGCGAGTCATGGCCTCCGCACTTTACGAG
This sequence comes from Candidatus Eiseniibacteriota bacterium, assembly GCA_041483195.1. GTDB lineage: Bacteria > Eisenbacteria > RBG-16-71-46 > RBG-16-71-46 > RBG-16-71-46 > WS-2. The sequence continues at coordinate 37,952 of JBGPFC010000013.1, read as the reverse complement.
TTCATGCCATATGGCGCGCCGGAGCTGATCGAGGGCGCGCGGCCCCGGATGTGGCGCGCGACCACGCTGAGCGTCGCGCTCTGGGTTCTCGCCTTCCTGATCGCGCTCGGCTGGACGGTGGTTCGGCCGAAGGCGAGCGAACCGCCGCGGACGATCGTCATTCCGTTTCGCGAGCTGGCCGCTCCGCCTCCGCTCACGCAAAACGAGCCGCCGCCCCAGATTCTAATCGCGAGGACCACCACGCCTCCGGCGGTCGGCGTTCCGGTTCCGGTGCCCGACATCCAGGCGCCCCCGGATCAGACGATCGCCTCGCAGCAGGAGATCGCGGCAGCGGTCGGCAGCGCAGAGACCGGCGGCGACCAGCCGATCGTCGTCCAGATGCCGCCCGCCGACGAGCTGCCGAAGCTCGGCGACTACGTCTACGTCGACGAGTTGCCGGCGCTGATCACCGACACGCCGCCGAAATATCCGGAGATGGCGAGGGAGGCCGCGGTCGAAGGCGACGTGTACCTTCGCGTGCTGGTGGGCAAGGACGGGCGAGTCACCGAGGTGCACGTCGACCAGTCCATCCCGATGCTCGACGAGGCGGCGATCGTCGCGGCCCGCAGCTGGGTGTTCAAGCCGGCGCTCTGCAACAACCGGCCGGTCGCGGTGTGGATCGCGCGCCGGGTGCGATTCTCGCTCACGGCGCATCCGTCGTGACGCGGGCGAGACTCCCGGGCGCTAACCGATGCGCAGCAGCGACGGCACACGAGGCGCGGGCTCGACCGCCGCGCCGAACAGCGTGACCGGCGTCGAGCCCACGATGCGCACGCGCCGCAGCGTGCCGGCCGGCGTGCCGTCGTTCGCGAAGACCACGGCCTTGAACTGCGGGGTCCGCGCGTAGAGCTGCGTCGGGTCGCGGCGCGCCGGGCCCTCCACCAGCACCTCGACCTCGCGGCCCAGGAGCGCGTCGTTGATCTCTCCCGAGATCACGTGCTGCTGATCGATGAGCCGCTGCAACCGGCCGCCCTTTTCCTCATCGGAGACCGTCTCGGGAAGACGCCACGCCTTCGTGTCGGGGCGCGCCGAGTACTTGAAGAGGAACGCGCTGTCGTACCGCATCTCGCGCATGAACGCCGCGGTGCTCTCGAAATCCGCTTCGGTCTCTCCCGGAAAGCCGACGATGATGTCGGTCGAGAGCCCGAGGTCGGGGATCGAAGCGCGCAGGCGCGCCGTCACCGCACGGTACTGCGCGAGCGTGTAGGTGCGCTGCATGCGTTCGAGCACCCGATCCGACGCCGACTGCAATGGGAGGTGCACCTGCGGGCAGACCTTCTGGCAGCTCACCATCGCCTCGATCACGCGCTCGCTCATGTCGGCCGGATGGGGCGAGGTGTAGCGGACGCGCTCGAGTCCCGGGATCTCGTTCGCGGCGCGGAGCAGGTCGGCGAAGTCGTGGGCGCCGTCGTGATAGGAGTTCACGGTCTGGCCGAGGAAGACGACCTCGCGGAAGCCTTCCTCCACCGCGTGGCGCATCTGCCGGACCAGGTCGTCGAGCGGAAGGCTGCGCTCACGCCCGCGGGTGTAAGGCACCACGCAGTACGTGCAGAACTTGTCGCAGCCGCGCTGGACCGTGATCCACGCGCGAATCCCCGCGCCGCGCTGCGGCTCGAGATCGCCATAGGTCTCGTCTCGATCGAGCCGCACCTCCGCGACCGGCTCGGCCGCCGCGCGCCGCAGCAGCTCGGGGAGGTGGCGGTAGCCATCGGGCCCCACCACCAGGTCGAGCACGCGGGCGCGATCGAGCAGGCGGCCGCGCAGGTGCTGCGCCATGCAGCCCGCGACCCCGACCACCAGCTCCGGCCTCAGGGCCTTGAGGCGGGCGAACTCACCGAGCCGCCCCAGCACGCGCTGCTCGGCGTGCTCGCGGATCGCGCAGGTGTTCAGCACGATCGCATCCGCGTCCTCGGCGCGGTCCACCAGCGTGAGACCCGCGCGGGTGAGCACGCCGGCCATGGTCTCGCTGTCGGCCACGTTCATCTGGCAGCCGTAGGTCTCGAGGAACACGCGCGTCATGAGGATGCGACGATAGCACGCGCCGCGCGAGCGCGGCCAGCGGGCGAGCGCACGCGAAGGCGTGCCGTTCCCGAAGCTCAGTCTCCGGGGCGGTAGCGGATCGCGAGCACCAGGATGTCGTCGGTGGGAGTCGCCCGCGCGGAGTACGCGCGCACCGACTCGCACAGCTCGTGCGTGAGCCGGTCGAGCGGCTCGCGCCGCATCTCCTGCAGCAATTCGGCGACGCGCTCCGCGCCATAGGGCTGGTCGGTCGGACCGCGTTCGGCGAGCAACCCGTCGCTCACCGCGACCAGCAGATCGCCGGCGAGCATCCGCACGTGCTCCTCCTGATACTGCGCGTGCGGCAACGCCCCGGCCACCGGGCCGCCACGATCGAGGCGGAGCGTGGGGGATCCATCCGCCGGCACCCAGAACGGGGCGGGATAGCCGGCGTCGCAGTACGAGACCTCGCCGTTCTTCTCGAGCTGGGCGAGCCACAGCGCGACGAACTGGCGCTCGCCGATCCGGCTGTGGAGCCCGGCGTTGAGCTGCGCGACGATGCCGGCCGCCGAGCGCTCTGGCGAAGCGGCCCCCACGAACAGACCCTGCGCGAATCCGGCCGAGAGCGCGGCGAGCGCGCCCTCGCCGCTCACGTCCGCCACCAGCACCGTGTTGCCGCCGTTCGCGTGCGGGACGCGATCGCAGAAGTCGCCGCCGAGATTCCAGCTCGGGCGCCGCGCGAGCCCCACGTCGTAGCTGCGCATCGCGAACGCGCCGCGCGGGACGAGCGTGCGGTCGGGCGCGCCGTCGGCCACTTCGAGCCGCTGCAGGCTCCGCTCGGCACGCTCCATCCGCCAGGCGCGGCGGATCACGTCGATGACGGGTGGCAATGCGTGCGAGAGCGTGAGCAAGTCGGGATCGGCAAACGACAGCGCGGGCGAATGACGCGCGAGGCTGAGCACGCCGAGCGGTCCGGCCGTGGTCTCGATCGGGACGCACATCGAGGATTCGGTCACCGCGTGGCGCGACGTGCCTTCGAATCGCTCGTCGCGCACCTCGCCGTTCAACACCAGGCCACGGCGATTGCGGAACACCCACTCCGAGATGCTGCGCGGGCGCGGCGTCATGTCGCGGCCCACGATGTCGGCGGGCAGCCCGATCGCCGCCGCCATGTTGAGGCGCCCGGTGTCGGGGTTGAGGAGCAGCAGCGAGGCGCGGCTCGCTCCGGACTCGGCGACCAGCGCCGCGAGGATCTCGGCGCATGGCGCCGCGAGTCCCTCCGCGGATCCGACGCGCTCACAGGTGGTCGCGAACGCCGCCTCGATGCGGGCAGGGTCGAGAGAAGTCGAAGCGAGGTTGGAAGAGGACGGCGAGGACGCGAGCATGTGGCAGACTCCTCTCGAGGGTCGCTCGGAGAGGGGCCGGACGCGATGGAGCCGGTATCGGCGCGATCGGGGGCGGACTTGAGCCGGCGCGCGTCCTCGGGGTCACGGCCCGCGCCACGATCCCGCGCTTGACCCGCTTTCCGCGCCTCGCGCACACTGCGCCCCTTCACCCGAGGATCCCATGCCGGCCCGACCGTCGAAACGGCTCGAGACGTTTCCGAACCCCGCGCCCCGGCGCGACTACATCGTTCGCCACGAGTGCCCGGAGTACACCGCCGTCTGCCCCGTGACCGGGCAGCCGGACTTCGGCACCATCGTCGTCGTATACGTCCCGGACCGGCTGTGCGTCGAGCTCAAGTCGCTCAAGCTCTACCTCTGGTCGTTCCGCGACGAGGGCCATTTCTTCGAACAGGCGACGAATCAAATCCTGGACGATCTGGTGCGCGCGCTGCGCCCGCGGCGGATGACGGTGATCGGACGGTTCAACGTGCGCGGAGGAATCGGCTCGACCGTGGTCGCGCGCTTCGCGCGCGGCCCGGCGCGCGCCGGGAGGAAGTCCATCGGGCGCTGATCGCGCCGCGCCGTCCTCGCGAGGCTCGCGACTTGACGCGACGGGCCGGGGACGAAACACTGGCGGTGTCACGTGCCGTGCGGGCGCTGGTCGGTCCATTCGCCGCGGCGGGCGGGCCGCGCCCGAACGGTGCAACCCACGCGGCGTGAGGCCGTACTCACCGTCGCACGCTCCGACTCACGCACCCCCACCCTGAGGGGGAGCCCGGGGGCCGATGAGTTCGTTCCTGATTCTCTCGACGCTGAACCTGTCCCTGGGAGGCCTGGTCTTCCTCCTCGGGCTCATCATCCTGCGCGAGAATCCGCGCCACCGTCTGAACCGCACGGTGGCGATGATGCTGTTCTTCGGCGGCGTCGGCGCGGTGCTCGCGGCGCTCAGCCTGATGGCCGCGCATGCCCCGGCCGCGACCGGCGGCGCGGCAGGCGCGCCCAGCCTGATCGAGAGCGTGTCCTACGTCTGGGAGTTCTTCTTCCCGACGCTGTTCCTGTTCGCGAGCATCTTCCCGGTCGAGCGCGCGTACACCCGCCGCATCCCGTTCCTCGCGGGGCGCCCGTTCGCGCCGGGCTTCGGCACGCTGGTGTTCGCGCCGCATCTCTTCCACTTCGCGCTGATGCTGGTGCTGCTGGTGTGGCGCCCCGAGGTCGAGCTGCCGCGGGTCGGCGCGTTGCGGTACCTCGGATCGATCGTCGGGGTGGCCGGGGTGTTCGTGCGAATGTTCCTGCTCGTGCACCAGGCGCTGTTCTCGCTGGTCAATCTCGGCTTCGGACTCGCGACCATGGCGCTGCTGTTCGACAGCTACCGCCGCTCGCAGGTGCCGCGACTCAAGCAGCAGCTGCGCGTGATCGCGGTGGGATTGAGCGCGTGCCTCGGCTGCTACAGCTTCGCGACCACCATTCCACAGATGCTGAACCTCCAGGTCGACCCGGGCGTGCGCTCGTGGCTCACCATCGCCGCCCTCACCCTGGGGCCGGGCTCGATCGCCTACGCGATCGTTCGCCACAAGTTCCTCGACGCGCGCCTGCTCGCGCGGCGCGGCATCCTGTACGCGCTGGCCTCCGCGGCGCTGGTCGGGCTCTACCTGGTCGTGCTCCAGCCCCTCAATCGCATCCTCACGGCCGTTCCCGGCGTGGACGCACGGGTGTTCACGCCGGTATTCCTGGTCATGGCGCTCGCGTTGTTCCAGCCCGCCATCGCACGACTCGAGGAGGTGCTGGACCGCGTGCTGCTCAAGGACCCGGCGGACTATCGCAACGTGCTCCGTCAGCTGGGCCGCGATCTCCAGACCACGATCGATCTCGAGGTGCTGATGTCGCGCACCATCCGCACGCTGGCCGACGCGCTGCTGCTGCAAGGCGCGCACGTCGTCGCGCTCACCGGGAACGGCGCGATCGCGCACAGCGGGGGTGGGGCGCCGCTGGCCCCCGGCGCGCTCTCGCGGCTCGCGGACATCCTGCCGCGCGTGTCCGCGCGGGCGAGCAGCTACCGGGTGAGCGAGGGCGTGGAGGGCCTGACTCCCGAGGAGCAGGCCGAGCTCGGGGACGGCCGCTCGGCCGCGCTGCTGGTGCCGCTGCGCTGGCACGGCGACGTGCTGGGCGCGCTGCTGCTCGGCGACAAGCTCACCGGCACCGGATTCAGCTCGGAGGACGTGAACCTGCTCACCACGCTCGCGGCGCAGGTGTCGGTCTCGCTCCAGAACGCGCTGCTGCTGCGGGACCGGGTCGCGGTCGCGCGTTTCGAGGAGGAGCTCAACCTCGCGCGCCAGATCCAGCGCACCTCGCTGCTCTCCGAGTTCCCGCGGATTCCGCGCTGCGACGTGCACGCGCTCTACATTCCATCGAAGCAGGTGGGCGGCGATTTCTACGACGTGGTCGAGGCCGCCGACGGATCCCACCTGGTCGCGATCGCCGACGTCTCGGGCAAGGGCGTGCCCGCCGCGCTGCTCTCCGCGATGCTCCAGGCTTCGCTGCGCACGCAGAGCTCGGCGGGCTCGCTCGGCACCATCCTCCAGAACATCAACGCCCTGCTCTACCGCAGCACCGCCCAGCATCAGTTCGCGACCTTCTTCCTCGCGCGCATCGACGGCGAGCGCCTGCGGCTCACGTTCTCGAACGCCGGCCACAACTGGCCGGTGGTGCTGCGCCGCAACGGCGACCGCGAATTCCTGGAGCGGGGCGGCATGCTGCTCGGGATCATGGAGCAGACCGGATACGAGGAGGCGGAGGTGGCGCTCGCGCCCGGCGACCTGGTCGTGCTCTATACCGACGGAATCAGCGAAGCCGCGAACGCGAGCGGCGAGCTGTTCGGCGAGGAGCGATTGTGCTCGGTCGCGCACGCGCTCCCGCGCGAGCTCGGCGCGCGCGAGGTGGCCGAGCGGCTGCTCGCCGCGTTGCGCGAGTTCCTGGGCGAGCTCGAGGCGCAGGACGACATGACGCTGCTGGTGCTGCGCGTGCTGGAGCCTCAGCCCGCCGCGCGGGTCAGCGTCGAGACCGAAGCCGCGGTCGCGACGCGCTAGCGCGTCACGGAGCCGGGGCGGGGGTCGCGAGCGCCGCCGGGTCGCCGCCCGCGCGCGCGATGGCGCGTTCTTCGGCGGGAATCCGGATCGCGAGCGCGACCGCGTTGAGCGCGGAGGCCGCGATCGCGGTGCGCCAGGCGCCGAACAGCAGCGCGGCCGCCGCCAGCTCGACCGACACCGCGACGTAATTCGGATGGCGCAGCACCCGGTAGACTCCGCGCCGCACCGGCGCGAGCCCGGGCACCACCACGATGCGCACCGTCCAGCGCTCGCCGAGCGCGTGGATCGCGGCGGCCCGCAGCCCTTCGGCCGCCGCGAGCAGCGCGAGCCACAGCGGCCAGGTCGAACCGGGGCGCGCGCCGAGCGCGAGCACCTCGGCCGCGAGCGCGAGCGGGAATCCCGCGTGGAGCACGACGAACAGCGGAAAGTGCCGGGCGCCGGTCTCGATCCCGCCGCGCGCCGCGAGCGCGCGGGCATTGCGCCGCGAGCGCCCGAGCTCCCACAGGCGCTGCACGATCAGGGCGGCGAGAAATCCCGCGAGGCCGAGCGCCGCCGGCAGCGGGGGCAGCGTCATGTCGCGCGCGCGCGCATCAGCACCAGCTCCGACGAAAACCCGGGGCCCAGCGCGCTGAGCACCGCCGCTTCCCCCGGCCGGATGTCGTGCGCCGCCAGCACGCGCTCGAGAACGAACAGGCAGGTGGGCGACGACATGTTGCCGCACTCGCGCAGCACGGCGGCCGCGTGGCGGAAGGCCGAGGGGTCGAGCCCCAGGGATTCGGCGTAGGCGGAGAGCACCTTGGGGCCGCCGGGGTGCGCGACCACGTGGGCGAGCGTTGCGAGGTCGAGTCCGTGCGCCGCGAGAAAGCCATCGAGCGTTGGCCGCACCCACTCGCGCACGATGGTCGGGATGTCGCGCGAGAACACCACGTGCAGTCCGCGGTCGTCCACGTCCCAGCCCATCACGTCGAGCGTGTCCGGCCACAGCGTGCTGCGGCTCGCGACCAGGTCGAGCGCGAGGCCGCCGCGCACCCTGGGCGCCACCTCGGAGCCTTCGATCAGCGCGGCGGCCGCGCCGTCCGCGAACAGCGATGCCGCGACCAGATTGCGGCGATCGAGGTCGCCGCGCTGGAACGTGAGGCTGCACAGCTCGAGCGCGACCAGCAACACGCGGACCGATGGATCGGCCAGCGCGAAATCGCGAGCATGCGAGAGCCCGGCCGCGCCACCCGCGCAGCCCAGCCCCCAGATCGGCGTGCGCCGGAAGTCGCCACGGAACGCGAGCCGGTTCGCGAGCCGCGCGTCGAGGCTCGGCGTGGAGATGCCGGTCGATGAAACGAACACCAGGTGGTCGATGTCGCGCGGCTCGAGGCCCGCCCGCGCCAGGGTCTTCCCGATCGCCTCGATGGCGAGCGCTTCCGCGTGTTCGACGTAGCGCGCGTTCATCTCCCCGAACCCGTGCGGCTCGGCGTACCACTCGAGCGGCATGCAGAAGTGCCGGGTGTCGATGCCCGCGTGATCGAACACCGCGAGCAGTCGCCGGTCCTCGGGATCGAGCCCCGCTTCGAACATGCGGGCGGCCAGCGCGCGAGTCGCGGGCTGCGGCGTCGCGCGCGGCGGGAGCGCGGTCGCGAGCGCGGAGAGGCGGGGCGGCGCTGCGCGTTCCGCCGTGAACGTGGAGGGCAACACGGATTCGATTCCTTCGTGTGGGGCGCCGGCCCGGGGGAGTCGTTTGGGGTGCCGGCGCGGAAACCGTCGTGCGTCGCTGCGGCGCGGCGAGCGTACCCGAGGCGGGCGCCGGCCGCGAGTCGAATTGCGCGCCGCGAGTGACGCCGCGAGGCGCGCCGGCACGCTCGGGCTCGCGCCCGAGGATTGGGTCACGCGTGGCGGGCGGTGTATGGTGCGGGTGATGATCGCCGAGCCGCACATCATGCGGGGCGGAGCGCGCCCGCGCGCAGCGTTCGAACCCGGCGCGGCGGGGCGGGCCGGCGGCCCGCGCGCGCTCCTGATCGTGGTGCTGCTCGCGGCTTTCGCCGCGCGGGTCGCGAGCGCGCTGCGCGTGCCGATCATCGAGGTGGACGGCGCATACTGGGCGGGGCTCGGCGGCGCGCTCGCGGGAGGCGACCCGCGTGCCGGGTGGAGCGCGGCGTGGCCGCCGCTTTACCCGACGTGCATCGCGTTCGCGGCGCTCGTGGCGCGGACGCTGGGCGGCACGCTCACCCCCGCGACCCTCGAAGCGTGCGCCCGCGCGGTGTCGGCGATCGCGGGCACGTTGATGCTGGTTCCGCTGGCGGTCATCGCGCGCCGGATGCTGCCGCCGCGGGGCGCTGCGATCGCGCTGGCGCTCGCCGCGTTCCATCCGCGCCTGATCGAGTACTCGGCGGCGGCGCTCTCGGAGATGACGTACGCGCTGCTCCTCGTGTCGGGTCTCGCCCTGCTGGTCGCCGGCGATTCCGCGAGGCCGCGACTCGCGCGCGACGCGGGAGCCGGCGCCTGCTTCGGGCTCGCGTTCTGCGTGCGGCCCGAGGGGCTGCTGCTCGCGGCCGCCCTGTGGCTGGGCGGGCTCGTCTCGCGCGCGCCGCGCTCCGGAGCGGCGCGCTGGCGGCCGGCGTTCGCGCTCGCGGCGCTCGTCGCCGCGCTGCCGTACCTGCTCTTCCTTCACGCGGAGACCGGCCGCTGGTCGCTGGGGGAGAAGGCCGGCTACAACTTCTGGCACGCGTACGCCGCCGAGTACGACGCCGCCTTTGCCGTCCCGCTCGACCTCGCGCGACGCGTGAACGACAGCCCGGAGCTGACTCGCGAGCTGCGCTCCCCCGCCGTGCACGCGCTCGCGTTCGCGCTGCGCAGACCGGGGCTGGTGCTGGGCCGCGGCGTGCGCAACCTGGGGATCATCCTCGCGAGCTCCATCCCGGTCGCGGTCTACTGGCCGTTCGCGCTGCTGGCGGTGATCGGCGCGTTCGTGATGCCGTGGCGCGGGGGTCCGGTCGCGTGGGTGCTCGCGGTGCTGCCGCTGCTCTACGCGCCGCTCTCCGTGGACCGGCGCTTCTTCGTTCCGGTGGTTCCGCTGCTGTTGATCTTCGCGGCGGGCGGGGTGATCGCGGGGGAGGCGGCGCTCGAGCGGGCGCTGCGTGACGCCGCGCGCGCGCGCCGCATCGTGAGCGTCGCCCTCACCGCGCTGCTCGCGCTCGGGTTCGGCTACGCGCTGGTGCGTGCCGGGCGCTCCAACGATGGCCCCGAACAGCGCGCGGCCGGCGAGTGGCTGCGCGCGGCCTGGTCCGCGGACCGGCGAGCGGCGCACGGGGGAGAAGCTCGAGCCGCGGGCGCCGCGGGCGCGCGACCGGTCGTCATGACGCTCAAGCCGTGGGTGGCGTTTTACTCGGGCGGCCTGATCCTGACGCTGCCCGACGCATCGCCCGACTCCCTGCTGCGCTGCGCGCGGCGTGAGGGCGCGGACGTGCTGGTGGTGGACGAGCGCGCGGTGCGATCGAGCCGGCGGCAACTCGGCCCGCTCCTCGATCCGGCGCGCGCACCCGAGGGCCTGACGCTCATGCACCGCGAGCCCGGTCCGAATGCGCTGCTGCTGTACGCGGTGCGGGGCGTCGCCCACGCGCCATGAAGCGGCGCGCGACTCCCGGCCCGCGCGGCCCCGAACTCAGCGATCGGGGCTGAGGCGCAGCAGCCGGCCTTCCTGATTCATCACGTACAGCTCCCCGTTCGCGTCCTCGCCGAACGAGGTGACGTCTCCCGCGTGGAGGGCCGGCCATTCGCGACGCTCCCGCACCGCGCCGTCGACCACGTGTATGGCGCGGATCCATCCCTTGCAGTAGTCCGAGAAGATGTACCAGCCGGCGAGCGCGGGCAGCCTGCGGCCGCGATAGACCAGGCCCCCCGTGATCGAGCAGCCCTGGTCGTGCCCGTACTCGAACACGGGCAGGGTGAGGTCGCGCCGGTCGCATGGCGGATCGTTCAGGCAGTGGGTTCCCTCCATGATGTTCCAACCGTAGTTCAGCCCGCCGCGCCCCGCGGGGGCCACGTCGATCTCCTCCCACCGATCCTGTCCGACGTCCGCGATCACGAGCGTGCCGGTGACCCGATCGAAGCACATGCGCCACGGATTGCGCAGGCCCCACGCCCAGATCTCGGGCCGCGCGCCGGCGAGGTGGACGAACGGATTGTCCGCGGGGATCGAGTACCGATCGCCGTGGTCCACGTCGATGCGCAGCAGCTTTCCCAGCAGGGCGCCGCGATTCTGGCCGTTCCGCTGCGGATCCCTGGCGCTGCCCCCGTCGCCCATCCCGATGTAGAGCATGCCGTCGGGTCCGAACAGGATGTGGCCCCCGTTGTGGTTCGCGTAGGGCTGGTCGACGGCGAGGATCAACTTCGCCGAGGCGGGGTCCGCGCGGTCCGGATCGCGGCTCACGCTGTAGCGCTCGACGTGGGTGTTGCCGCGGCGATCGGTGTAGTTCACGAAGAAGCGCCCGTTCGATGCGTACCCGGGGTGGAACGCGAGGCTCAGCAGCCCGCGCTCGCCGCCGAAGCCGACGCGGTCGGTGATGTCGAGGAATGGGGTGGGGAGGAGCTGCCCGTTCTTCACGATGCGAATCCGTCCGGGCTGCTCGACGACGAACAGCCGCGGATCCGAGGCGGGCGCGGTGAGGTGGACCGGGTTGTCGAGCCCCTGGACGACGCGCTCGAGCCGAAGCCCGGTGGCCGCCTCGAATCCCGCCCCCCGCGCCGTGGAGAGGCCGGCTCCGCCGAGCACGGTGGCCGCGAGCAGCGGGCCGACGATCCATCTCATGCCGCGCATCATGGCGGGTCGGATCACGGGTGTCCCGCCGCCGCTCGCATCACCGAATCGAGGTGGGCTGGCGACTCGACCGTCACCGTTCCGTCCGGATCGTAGAGCACGAACCGCGCGCGATCGCCGGCGGGACGGTAGGCGTGGATGAAGACCACGGAATCCACCGCCGGAAACATCACGCGCACGGCGAGCCCGTCGAGCAGCGCCGACCGCACGTTGCGCTCCCAGTAGGTCTCGACGTGTATCGGGTCCGAGTCGGGGTGGTTCAGGCGCTCGTAGCGCATCGACGCCGGCGACCAGAACACCAGCTCCGCCCGCGGCGGCAGCTCCGCGCGCCTGAGCCCCTCGTACACGCGGCGCGCGATCCGCGCGCGATCCACGATCGGGTCGGCGCGCAGCCGCGGGTCGACGAACGGCATGGTCTCGATCTTTCGAACCAGCAGCGCGCCGTTCAGCACCAGCAGCGCGCCGAGCGCGAGCGTGGCCGGCCACGCAATCGCGCGTTCCGAGGAGTCGGGCCCCGGGCCCGGCGCCTCGCGCGCCGGAGTGCGTGAGGCGCGCGCGCTCGGCGCAGCGGGCCGCCGGAACGCTGCGTCGCCGAGTGCCGCGACGCACCACGCGGCGCCGATCAGCGGGGCGTAGAGGTAGTAGTGGTAGGTGTGATTCCTGAGGCCGAGCACCGGGGCGATCAGCAGCGCGAAGGTGGCTCCGCCCGAGAACCAGCCGCGGCGCCGCAGCGGCCGCAGCGCGAACCCGGCGAGCCACGCCGCCGCCAGCGCGACCGCCCATGGAGCCAGCGCGGGATCCGCGAGATCCTCGAAGGTCCGCGTGGTGGGCAGCAGCATGTTTGCCGTCCAGCCCAGGTAGGTCGCGGCGTTGATCGCCACGTGCGGCCCGAGGCTCACCGCGTACGGCGCGGAGGGATCGAGCCCGGCGCGGGTGCCGAACGCGTCGCCGCCGAACCACGACGCCAGGTCCGCGAGCGCCAGCACGAGGAGCGCGACCCGCAGCGCCCGGCCGCCCGGCGAGCGCGCGGCGCCGGGCGGCGAGGCGGGCGCGCCGACGGGATCGATCCAGCCCGGGACGATCCAGAGCGCGATCGGCAGCAGCACGGTGGATTCCTTGGAGAGCAGCGAGAGCGCGAACAGCGGAAGCGCGATCCACGCGGCGCGGCCCGGCCGGGTCGCGGCCCACATCGCGGCGAGCGCGAACAGCAGCGCCAGGATCTCGCCGACCCCGGATACGGAGTAGACCGCCATGTAGAGCGCGGGATGCGCGGCGAAGCACAGCGCGCCGAGCAGCGCGGCGGGCGCGGCGAAGCGCCGGCGCAGCATGGCGAACAGCAGGCCGGCGCAGGCCGCATGCGCGAACACGTTCACGGCGTGGTAACCCGCGGCGGCGAGACCGAGCGGGCGCATCAGCCAGAAGTAGAGCTGCCCGGACACGAACCGCCACGGTCCGTGGAGCGGAGCGAGCAGGCCGCGCGCGCGCGCGAGGCCCGCGAAGTCGTCCTGCCCGAAGAAATAGGACAGCGCGCCGATGAACACGACGACGGCGGCGAACATCACCGCGAGCAGCGCCGCACGGTCGCGCGCGATGCCCGCGACGTTTGCGCCGCGGGGCGCGGGGCGAGCGATCGGCGGGGGGCTGGCCATTTCGCAGCCGAGCATAGCATCGGCGCGGCGCGCGGGCCGCGGAGCGCGCGGCCTAGAACTGATGCTCTTCGGTCGAGTCCTTGAGCGCGGCGGTCGAGGTCTCGCCCGCGCTGATGGTGCGTGCGACCTCGTCGAAGTAGCCGGTGCCGACGAAGGCCTGGTGCTTCACCGCTCCGTAGCCGTGCGATTGCTGCAGATCGAACTCGTGATCCTGGAGCTTCGCGTAAGCGCTCATCGCGCGCTCGCGGTAGCCGAGCGCCAGCTCGAACATGCCGAGATTGATCGAGTGGAATCCGGCGAGCGTGACGAACTGGAAAGCGTAGCCCATCGCGCCGAGCGTGTCCTGGAATTGCGCGATGGTGGCCGCGTCCAGATGCTTCGACCAATTGAAAGAAGGCGAGCAGTTGTAGGCGAGGAGCTTGCCGGGAAAGCGCGCGTGGATCGCGGCGGCGAATCGCCGCGCCTCATCGACGTCCGGGCTCGAGGTCTCGCACCACAGCAGGTCGGCGTACGGCGCGTAGGCGAGGCCGCGAGCGATCGCGGCGTCGAGACCCCCGCGCAGCTCGAAGAATCCCTCGGCGGTGCGCTTGCCGGTCAGGAACGCGTGATCGCGCGGGTCGATGTCGCTGGTGAGCAGCTTCGCGCTGTTCGCGTCGGTGCGCGCGACCAGCAGCGTCGGCACGTCGAGCACGTCCGCCGCGAGCCGCGCCGCCCGCAGCTTGTGGACGAACTCGCGGGTGGGCACCAGCACCTTGCCGCCCATGTGTCCGCACTTCTTCGCGGACGCCAGCTGGTCTTCGAAGTGCACCCCCGCCGCGCCCGCCTCGATCATCGCCTTCATGAGCTCGAACGCGTTGAGGTCGCCGCCGAAACCCGCCTCCGCATCTGCCACGATCGGCGCGAACCAGTCGATCCGGCCGCCTTCGCCGTTCAGGTGCGCGATCTGATCGGCGCGCTGGAGCGCGTGGTTGATGCGACGCACGACGCTCGGGACGCTGTCCACCGGATAGAGGCTCTGGTCGGGGTAGGTCTGCCCGGCGGTGTTGGCATCGGCGGCCACCTGCCATCCGCTGAGATAGATCGCCTCGAGGCCCGCCGCGACCTGCTGCACCGCCTGATTCCCGGTGAGCGCGCCGAGCGCGCGCACCGGCGGGTGGGCCGCCATCGCGCTCCACAGCCGCTCGGCGCCGCGGCGCGCGAGGCTCTGCTCGACGTGCAGGGTGCCGCGCAGACGGATCACGTGCTCGGCGTCGTAGCCGCGCTCGATCCCCCGCCAGCGTGCATCGTTGGCCCATGCGTTCCGGATCTCGGCGAGACTGCGCGCGCTGGTCATCGTGCACTCCGTGGGGGATGGCCCGCGCCGCCCTGGCGCGGAGGGTGGAAGGGTGCGGACCTGAGCCGCACGGGGAGCGATGCCGGCCGCCGCGTCATACCGGGCTGAACCAGCCGTTCGTGATCATCTCGAGGCTCGCGGCGGCCACCGCGCTCAACGTCTCCGCGCTGCCGGCGTCCTTGCCGCGCGGCAGCTCATCGATCAGGCGCGCGAGCTCCTCATCGAAGCAGCGGCGCACCAGCCCGGGGGTGTGTTCCGCCGGCCGGCCCGCCTCGTCAGGGATCGCCGCCCCGGCGCGATGCTTCATGCGCTGCGCGATCATGAGCCGGTAGATGCGGTCGGTGGCGAGGTCTTCCATGTATCCGTCGAGCAGGCTCGCGCCCTTGCCGTTCAGCACGCCGTTGCGATAACGGATGACGGTGCGCACCGCGGCGCGGGTGCCGTCCAGCGTTCGCGCGCCGACGCCGTCGGGGCGCGGCCGCAGGTCGGGGGTGCGCAGGGCCTCGGGCGGACGGCTCGCGAGCTGGTTCGGCGCGGGAAACTGCGCCACCGCGATCGCGTTCTGATCCGGATGCCCGGTCCACGCGCCGTCCATGAAGCAGCGCGCCTCGTTCCGCTTGTCCTGCTCGAGCACCGCGAGCGCGCGCGCGTTGAGCGCGGCATCCTCGCGGCTCGGGTAGAGCGCGGTCATGCCGCCGATCGCAAGCGCCGAGCGGCGGTGGCAGATGTCGGCCATCAGGAAGCGCACCCGCTGAAAGAACGGCACGTCGTGGGGAATGGTGTTCCGGTCGGGCAGCACCCACGCCGGATCCGCGAGCGTGAAGTGAATCAGGCTCGCCATGTAGTCCCAGCGTCCGAGGTTGAGTCCCAGGATGTGGTCGCGCAGGTGGTGGAGGAACTCCTCCATCTGGAAGGCGAGTGGATGGGATTCGACGAGCGCCATGCACTTGATGGCGTCGGCCGGCCAGCCGCGCGCGCGCGCGAGGGCGACGAACGCGTCGCGCCACCACAGCGCTTCCTCAGCCGACTCGGACTTCGGAATGTAGAAGGCGAGCGGGTGGCGGAGGCGCTCGGGCTCGACCCGATGCACGATCAGCGCGAGATCGAGCAGCGACGCCGAGGTGAGCTCGTCGCCGGGGAGCACGCCCGCCTGCGAGAGGTGGAGGCCGCGCACGCGGTTCCAGATCACGGTGGCCGAGGGTTCGATGCCGACCGTCCGCCCGCGCTTGCGGTCGTCGTAGGTCAGCTCCCCGTGCAGCGCGGCGATGATGTTACCGACCCCGGTCATGAGGCTCGGCCAGGTGTTCGCCATCGAGTCCTCGAGGTCGAGCATGACGCCCGGCGCTCCCGAGTTCAGCATCTTGACCACCAGCTCCGCGTCGTCGGCGGGGCCGGTCATCTGGTTGCGCTGGTCCTGGCACCATGAGGGAAGCGCCACGCGCCACGCGCCACGCGTCGCCTCGGAGGGCGGCAGGTGATCGGGCAGCCGGCCGCGATGCGCGTCAGCCAGCACCTCGAGCCGCCGCTTCGCGTGCGCCTGCTGCCGCGAGGTGAACGCCGCGTGCAGCGGGCGATAGAAGCGCATGAAGCCGGCGGGCAGGTCACGCTCGATGTCGAAGCCGGGCGGCGTGCTGTTCATCCGTGGATCTGCCATCGGGATTCCCCTGAAATGAATGCGGGGGCCGGGTGATCGAACGAAGCATCACCCGGGCCCCCCATGGTATCGGCCGCCCCTGCGCCCGGTCTTGAGCGGGACCGGGGCCCTCGGGGGCGCCGCTCAGTCGCGAGGGTGGACGAGCCTCGCGTAGATGAGCGCGGCCGCGGCGCCGCCCGCGAGCGGGGCCACCCAGAAGATCCAGTGATTCGGCCAGAATCCCGAGGCGAGCGCCGCGCCGAAGGCGCGGGCCGGGTTCATGGCCGCCCCGGTGAGCGGGCCGCCCATCAGGATGTCCATGGTCACGGTGAGCCCGATGCCGAACCCGCCGATCTTCGGCGCGCGCGGATCGACCGCGGTGCCCCACACCGCCGTGATCAGGAAGAAGCTCAGCACGAATTCGATCAGGAATCCTCCCCGCACCGTGATCTCGGGGCTCAGCGCGGCGGCGCCGAGGTGCACGGCCTGCCAGACCGAAGATGGAAACAGCGAGCGCAGCAGGTAGCTCGCGATCACCGCGCCCAGCAGCTGCGAGATCCAGTAGGCGATCGCGGAGCCCAGACCCTGTCGTCCGGTGACCAGGAAGCCAAAGGTCACGGCCGGATTGAAGTGCCCGCCCGAGGTCGCGCCGAATGCGGAGATCATCACGGCCAGCGCGAGGCCGTGCGCGATCGCGATCGCGAGCAGCCCGGAATCCTGCGCGCCGCTCATCTGATGAACGCAGATCGCACCCTGACCCGCGAAGCACAACGTGAACGTGCCGAGGAATTCCGCCCAATACGAACGTGCGCCCTGATCCATCCCGTCCTCCACGTGTGAGGCGCCGCGACCCGCGGGGGGGCGGCGCGCATGACGCAGGAAGCTAGACAGGCCGCTGTGCAGCGTCAAACCGGCACGGCGGCGCCCCGGCCGATGACGATGCCCGCGCCGCGCGTGCTACGCTGCGCTCCTCTGCGGTGCTCGCCGTGGTCGCGGGCCGGCGCGGGCCGGCCGCGCGAGCGACGACACCCGTCGCGTCCGTGGCCGTTCGTGGATGGAGAGATGCTCGTGAGCGCAGTCCCCGAGATCACGCTCGACGACGTGCGCGCGGCAGCCGGGCGCATCGCGGCTTCGGTATTGCGCACGCCGCTGGTGCGGCTCGACGCCGAAGCCGCGCCCTGCGAGATCTGGCTCAAGCTCGAGAACCTCCAGCCGATCGGCTCCTTCAAGCTGCGCGGCGCCAGCAACGCGATGCTGGCGGCCGGCCGCGATCGCATCGCGGGCGGAGTCTGGACGGCGAGCGCCGGGAACATGGCGCAGGGCGTGGCCTGGCAGGCGCGTCGCATGGGCGTGCCATGCGCGGTGGTGGCGCCCGACCACGCCCCACGCACCAAGCTGCTGGCGCTCGAGCGGCTAGGGGCGCGCGTGATCCGCATTCCGTTCGCGGAGTGGTTCGAGATCCTCGAGTCGCACGCCTATCCGGGAGTCGATGGAATGTTCGTTCATCCGGTGAGCGATCCCGCGGTGATCGCGGGGAACGGCACGATCGGCCTCGAGATCCTGGAGGACCTGCCGGACGTGGATGCGATCCTGGTGCCGTACGGGGGCGGGGGCCTGAGCTGCGGCATCGCGACCGCGACGCGCGCGCTGCGGCCGCGGACGCGCGTGCTCGCGTGCGAAGTCGAGACCGCTGCGCCGCTCGCCGCCTCCTTCGCGGCGGATGCGCCGGCGCGCGTCGAGTACCGGCCCAGCTTCGTCGACGGCATCGGCGGGCCGTTCGTGCTCGCCTCGATGTGGCCGCTCGCTCGCCGCCTGCTCGATGGTTCCCGGGTGGCGTCGCTCGAGCAGATCGCGGGCGCGATCCGCCTGCTCGCCGAGCGCGCCCGGGTGGTCGCGGAGGGCGCGGGCGCCGCCTCGGTCGCCGCCGCGCTCGCCGGCGGCGCCGGAGCCGGCAAGGTGGTGTGCGTGATCTCGGGCGGCAACATCGACGCGCACACGCTCTCGGCGATTCTCGCGGGGGGGATGCCGTGATCTCACGAGACGTGCAGGGCGGGGCCGCGGAGGCCGAGCGCATCGCGGACATGGTGCTGGCCGCGATCCACCGCGAGTACCCGAACCACGTGAGCCTCCAGCTCGGGAGCGATGCGGACCTGCGCCCGCCGCGCGATCTGACCCCCGCGTTCTACGGCAGCTTCGACTGGCACTCGGCCGTGCATGGACACTGGTGCCTGGTGCGCATCCTCCGCCGCTTTCCGGGCGCGCGTTTCGAAGCGTCCGCGCGGGAGGCGGTGCGATCGAGCCTCGGCGAGGATCGCCTGGCGGGCGAGCTCGCCTACCTCCGTCCGCGGCCCGCGTTCGAGCGGCCGTACGGCCTCGCGTGGCTGCTGCAGCTCGGCGCGGAATTGCGCGAGTGGCGGGACGCCCAAGCCGGCGCGTGGCGCGATGCGCTCGCGCCGCTCGAGGCGGTCGCCGCCGACCACTTGCGCGAGCTGTTCGCGAAGCTGCCGTGGCCGGTTCGCGCGGGGACTCATGCGCAGACCGCATTCGCGCTGGGCCTGGTCCACGACTGGGCGCGCGTCGCGGGCGACGACGCGATGACGCGTCTGGTCGAACGCCGCGCGCGGGAATACTTCGCGGCGGACGTCGCGGCGCCCATCGCGTACGAGCCATCGGGACACGACTTCCTGTCCCCGATTCTCGGCGAGGCCGACCTGCTGCGGCGCGTGCTGCCCCGGGCGGAGTTCGCGCTCTGGCTCACGGGCTTCCTCCCCGATCTCGCGGGGGCGGCGGCGCGGCGATGGCTCACGCCGGTGGTGAGCCCCGATCCATCGGACGGTCATCTCGCGCATCTCGACGGACTCAACCTGAGCCGGGCGTGGATGCTGGAAGGCGTCGCCGCGGCGCTCCCCGATGGCGACGCGCGAGTCGCGTGCTTGGGCGAGGCGGCGGCGCGGCATCGCGACGCCGGCCTCGCGGGCGTGACCGGCGAACACTACGCGGGGGCGCACTGGCTCGGGAGCTACGCGATCTACCTGATCACCGGCCGGGGCACGGCATGACGCCACCGCCCAGGTCGCCGCGCCGCGGCCAGACGTCAGCATCGCGATGAGCGCCGGCCTCACGCCGTCCGCGTTCGTCGCGCTCCGTCATCGGAACTTCCGCCTGCTGTGGGGCGGGCAGCTGGTGTCGATGGCCGGCTCCATGATGCAGAGCGCCGCGATCCTGTGGCACGTCTCGCTGCTGGTGCCCGCGCATCAGCGCGGCCTCGCGCTCGGGATGGTCGGGCTGGTGCGCATCGTCCCCATCATCGCGTTCTCGATGATCAGCGGCGTGGTGGCGGACGCGGTCGATCGCCGCCGGCTGCTGCTCGTCACCCAGACCGGCATGGCGCTCGCGGCCGGGATGCTCGCGTGGCTCGCGTTTCGCGACGTGCACGCGTTGTGGCCGGTCTACCTGCTGGCCGCGCTCGGCTCGGCGTTCGGCGCATTCGACGGGCCCGCCCGCCAATCGCTGATTCCGAACCTGGTGCCGCGCGAGCATCTTCCCAACGCGATCAGCCTCAACACCATCATGTTTCAGATCGCCTCGGTGGCGGGTCCCGCCGCGGGCGGGCTGGTGATCGCGGGGCTGGGCGTGGGCTGGGCGTACGCGCTCAACGCGGCTTCGTTCCTGTGCGTGATCGCGGCGCTGCTGATGCTGCGCGACGTGCCGGAGCGCGCGGGAGGCGAGAAGGGCGAGATCAGCCTGCGGGCCGCGGCCGAGGGCCTGCGTTTCGTGTTCCACGCCCCGCTCATCCGCTCCACCATGCTGCTCGATTTCTTCGCGACCTTCTTCGCGTCGGCGACCGCCCTGCTGCCGATCTTCGCGCAGGACGTCTTGAACGTGGGGGCGAAGGGCTACGGCCTGCTGGCCGCCGCGCCATCGGTGGGCGCGGTGCTCACCAGTCTCGCGCTCGCTCCGCTGATCGATCGCATCGACCGCCGCGGCGCCGCGATGCTGTGGGCGGTGCTGGGCTACGGGATCGCCACCGTGATCTTCGGTTTCTCGCGCAGCTTCGCGCTCACCTTCACTTGCCTCGCGCTCACCGGCGCGACCGACACCGTGAGCATGGTGATCCGCAACATCATCCGTCAGCTCAACACGCCGGATCACATGCGCGGTCGCATGACCGGAGTGAACATGATCTTCTTCATGGGCGGTCCGCAGCTCGGCGAGATGGAAGCCGGGCTGGCCGCGAACGCGTGGGGCGCGCCCTTCTCGGTCGTCAGCGGGGGGATCGGCTGCCTGCTCGCGACCGCTTCGGTGTGGGCGCAGACCCCGGACCTGCGCGCGTATCGTCGCGAGACGCCGGTGGTCACCGCGGGCGGTGCACGGCGGGCGGCGGAGTGACGGAGGCCGGACCGCGCGGCGCGCGCGGTCCGGCCCGTGATCGCGGCGGGCTACTTCGCCTTCGGCAGGGTCATGACGGCGGCCTGCTGAACCAGCCCGGCCCCGAGCAGATCGCCCGCCTTCTTCTCGGCGGCCGCGCGGCTCGAGAAGTTTCCGAGCACCACGTGGAAGCTCGCGGATCCGCCTTCGCCCACCGTGACCACCTGCGCCGCCAGCTTGGTGGTCGCCGTGAGCGCGTCGGCCACCTGCTTCGCCCGCACGTCGTCGAGGAACTCACCGGCGTCGATGCCGAACGATCCGGATTCCGAAGCCTCCGGCTTCTCGGTCGCGGCCGGAGGAGCGGCGCTCGCGGGAGTCGCCGGCGCGCTCGCCGGAGCGCTCGCGGGAGCGGGTGTCGATGGCTTGACGGAGGTCGCAGCGTCGGGCGCGGTGCCGCTCGCCGCGGCGGCGGCGGCCGCCTTCGCCTTCGCGGCGAGGATCCTTCGCTGCTCGGATCTCGGCAGCTTCGTGAATGCGATCGAATCCGCCTGGGCCACGGCGGCGAGGCTGTCCGCACGGTGCAGTGCCGCGAGCGAGTCGGCGACGACGGCGGCACGGGCGGCCGCCGCGACCCGCGCGGCCTCGGCCTGCGCCTTCACCTGATTGGAGTGGATCAGCGACCACACGCCGGCCACGGCCACTATCGCGACGATCACGAACACGATCATCCCGACCGGCGAAGAATTCTTCTTCATCCAGTCCGGGTCTCCGCCTTCGGAGGTGTCGATCTTGTCGCGCAGTCTGGGGGGTAGCCATGCCCCGGCGGCTGGCGGTGTCGCAGGGGGCCCTGGCTTGGATTCGTGATCGTCGGGCGTGCTCACTTGATCCTCCTCGTCTGAAACCATCGAGCGTCGAGCTTCCGCGTTGGAAGCCGCGCGGCGTTCCCGGTTCCCCCAGTATGCCAGAAGTCCGCGCGGCACATCGGGACCCGCCCCGGCGTCACGCGAGAAGCGACCGCCCGGCCGCCGCCGGGGGGCCGCCCTCGATTGAGGACTTGAGTGTCGCCCGTGCGGCCGTGGATAATTATTGCGCCGTGCTCCAGTCGTCTCGGGCCGTGAATGCGGCCGATGCCCGCGGGAGCGAAAGACCCGCCCGATCCGGAGGCCAGTGTGATCTCATCTCGCTTGAACATCGTCGCTTCCCCGCATCACCTCGCGTCGTCTCTCACGTCCGGAGGAGGCCGGTTCCGCGCCCCGCGGGGCGGGCCCTTGGCCCTGGCCATCGCGAGGACCGCGATCATGCTCGGCATGCTGGCGGGCGCGATTTCGTCTCGGGCGCTGGCGCAGGAGGAGGGGGCGACGCTGCCCCCGATCGCCGGACGGGTGGAAGCGATCGTTTCGGACGGCGCAGGAGGCTGGTACATCGGAGGCGACTTCGATCTCGTCGGCGGCCTGCCGCGTTCCGGTCTCGCGCATGTCCTCGCCGACCAGACCGTCGCGATCTGGAATCCGGGCACCGACGGTCCCGTGACCGCGCTCGCGCTGAGCGATGGAGTGGTGTACGTCGGTGGCGAATTCGAACACGCGGGCGGGCTGAGCCGCAACCACGTCGCCGCCATCGATGCGCAGAGCGGCCTCGCGACGGTGTGGAACCCCGACGCGAACGGGGCGATCGAGGCGTTCGCGGTGAGCGGAGGCACGATTTACGCGGGTGGGTGCTTCACCCGCATCGGCAACCTGGCGCGCAGTCACATCGCGGCGCTCGATGCGGGCAGCGGGATCCCGCGCGTATGGAATCCCGGGGTGAACAGCGTCGTGTTCGCGCTCGCCACCCGCGGCACCACGGTGTACGTGGGTGGGTGCTTCTCGCGCGCCGGCGGGCTGCCGCGCCAGCATCTCGCCGCGCTCGATGGCGAGAGCGGTCAACCGCTGCTGTGGAATCCGGAGGCGAACGGGACGGTGGCGGCGCTGGCTGCGAGCGGCGGCACGGTGTTCGCGGGCGGCTGCTTCTCGCGCGTGGCCGGATTGTCACGCCACCATCTCGCCGCGCTCGACTCCGAGAGCGGACTGCCGTTGCTGTGGAATCCGGATGCGAACGGAATGGTGACGACGCTCGCGTTGAGCGAGGGCACGCTGCTCGCGGGCGGCGGCTTCACACGCGTCGGCGGACTGTCGCGCAATCACCTCGTGGCGATCGATGCGGAGCGCGGGGTGCCGGTGCTGTGGAACCCCGACGCGAACGATCCGGTGTTCGCGCTCGGCATCGCCCCGGGCGTGGTCGTGGCCGGTGGCGTGTTCTCGCGCATCGGGGAACTCCCGCGCGTGGGGCTCGCGGCGATCGATCCGGCGAGCGGGTTCGCGATGGTGGGGGCTCCGAGCCCGCGCTAGCGGAGCGACCCGCGGCGTCCGGCGTCGACAGCGGCTCGCCGCGGTGGGGCCACATCCGTGGCGGCGGCTCGGCCCACGCCAGGGCCGGGCCAATTTCCCCCTGTTCCACAGGGTCCCCGGCCCCATAGACTCATGTGAGCCGACGTCGGGTTCATCGTCCGACTTCGAGGAGAGCCGCCATGCCCCCCACGGCATCAAGGATTCCTCAGCACGCGTGTGGTCACGATTCCTGCTGGAACGGGTCGGTACGATCGCCGGATGGAGCCGAGGATGAACGGCGCGGCGGCTCGAGCCGGGCAACCATCCCATCAGGAGGCCGCGCGTGAATCACGAAGACCAACGCATGAGCGGGTGTACCCCGCCGCGCCCGAGAATGGGCCGCGTGGCCGTGGCGCTCAGCCTGTGCGCCGCGGGAATCCTGTGCGCCACCGGCATCGCCCACGCGATCTCCAGCCGCACGCTGTTCACGCCGACCGGGGCCGCGGTCAACGACGAACTCGGCTGGGCCGTCGCGAGCGCGGGGGACGTGAACGGCGACGGCTACGCCGACGTGATCGTCGGGGCGCCGTACAATGATGCCGGTGGTGCCGATGCGGGACGGGCCTACATCTATTTCGGCGGTCCCGCTGCCGACGCGGTTCCAGATCTCACGCTGACCGGCGCCGCTCCGGGAGATGTGTTCGGCTACTCCGTCGCGGGGGCCGGGGACGTGAACGGCGACGGTTACGACGACGTGATCGTGGGGGCGATCGGGAACGACGTTGGCGGAAACCTCGCGGGTCAGGCGTATGTCTTTTTCGGTGGCGCGAGCCCCAACAGCGTGGCCGACCTCACGCTGACGGGCGCCGCCGCCACCGACGAGCTCGGTTATTCGGTCGCGGGGGCGGGGGACGTAAACGGGGACGGATTCGCCGACGTGATCGTCGGGGCGCCACTCAACGACGCGGGCGGGACGGATTTCGGCAGGGCCTACGTGTTCTTCGGTGGCACGATTCCCAATAACAGCGCCGACGTAACTGTGACCGGGGCGGCGACGAACGACGAGCTGGGCTACTCGGTCGCGGGTGCGGGGGATGTGAACGGAGATGGGTTCGCCGACATGATCGTCGGAGCGCCGTTCAACAGCGCCGGCGGGAGCTTTGCGGGCCGAGCCTACGTCTACTTCGGGGGAGCGAGCCCGAACAACGTCGTCGACCTCACCCTCACCGGCGCGGCTGCGAGTGATGAGTTCGGCTTTTCGGTCGCGGGGGCGGGCGATTTCAATGGCGACGGGTTCGCCGATGTGATCGTCGGGGCGCAATTCAACGACGCGGGTGGGAACAATGCGGGTCAGGCCTACCTCTATTTCGGCGCATCGGGTCCCAACAGCGCGGCCGACGTCATCTTCACCGGCGCCGTCTTCGACCAGTTGGGAAACTCCGTCGCGGGGGCGGGAGACATCGACGGCGACGGATTCGCGGACGTGATCGTCGGGGCGTACCTGAACGACGGGGGCGCGCCCAATGGTGGCCAGGCGTACGTCTACCTCGGGGGGGCGAGCCCCAACAACACCGCAGACATCACGCTGACCGGCGTGGCCGCGAGCGACCAGTTCGGCGAGTCCGTCGCGGGCGCAGGGGACGTGGACGGCGACGGGTTCGGCGACGTGATCGCCGCGACGCCATACAACGGCGCGGGCGGGAGCGTCGCGGGCCGGGCGTACGTCACGGCGATCTACCCCTACGATGTGCTGTCGCCCAACGGCGGCGAGCGATGGGTCTCGGGTGAGCCGGCCACGGTGCGTTGGCTGGGGCACGACCAGGCCGACATCGCGGTGTCGCTGGATGGCGGCACCACCTACGCCACGCTCGTCTCGGGCGTGGGCGGCCTTTCCGAGAACGAGTACACGCTCACCGCACCGCTCGGCGCGACGGAGTTCGCGAAAGTGCGTGTGAGCCAGACCGCGCTCGCCGTTCGCCATTCGACCTCGGACGCGAGCGACGGTGTGTTCGGGATCGTGCCGCCCGCGGCGCCCGTCGCGCACCGGCTCGCGCGGCAGCTGAACGGCGCCGCGGCCGTCGACAATTTCGGCTGGGCCGTTGCGAACGCGGGCGACGTCAACGGCGACGGGTTCGCCGACCAGATCGTCGGGGCGCCGTTGAACGACGCGGGCGGGACGAACGCGGGTCGGGCCTACGTCTACTTCGGGGGCCCCGACGCCGACGCGGTCGCGGACCTCACGTTGACCGGCGCTGCCGCGGGCGACGAGCTCGGCTACTCGGTCGCGGGGGCGGGGGATGTCAACGGCGACGGATTCGCCGACGTGATCGTCGGGGCGCCGTTCAACGACACGGGCGGGGCCAACGCGGGCCAGGTATATGTCTACTTCGGAGGTGTGAGCCCCAACAGCACGCCCGACCTGACCCTGACCGGCGTGGCCGCGCTCGATGAGCTCGGCTACGCGGTCGCCGGGGCGGGGGATGTCAACGGCGACGGATTCGCCGACGTGATCCTCGGCGAGCCCTTCAACGACGTGGGTGGGGTGAGCGCGGGACAGGCGTACGTCTATTTCGGGGGTGCGAGCCCCAACACCATCGCCGACCTCACGATGACCGGCGTGGCCGCGGGCGATGAGTTCGGCTACTCCGTCGGGGGGGCGGGAGACGTCAACGGCGACGGCTTCGGCGACGTGATCGTCGGGGCCGACCTGAATGACGGGGGCGGAGCCAGCGCGGGCCAGGCCTATGTCTTCTTCGGTGGCCCCGCCGCCGACGCGGTCGCGGACCTCACGCTGACCGGCCTTGCCGCGGGCGACCAGTTCGGCCTCTCCGTCGCGGGGGCGGGGGACGTCAACGGCGACGGGTTCGCCGACGTGATCGTCGGGGCACCCGAGAACGATGTGGCCGGAACCGACGCGGGCCAGGCGTGCGTCTACTTCGGCGCCGCGAGTCCCGACAGGACCGCCGGCCTCCTTCTGACCGGCGCAGCCGCCACCGACAATTTCGGCTACTCCGTCGCGGGGGTGGGGGATGTCAACGGCGACGGATTCGCCGACGTGATCGTGGGGGCGCCATTCAACGACGCGGGGGGAAACGGTGCCGGCCAGGCGTACGTCTACTTCGGTGGCCCGAGTCCCAACAGCACCGCCGACCTCACCCTGACCGGCGCGGTCGCGGCCGACCAGCTCGGCTACTCCGTGGCGGGGGCGGGAGATGTCAGCGGCGACGGGTTCTTCGACGTGTTCGTCGGGGCGGACTTGATCGACGCGGGCGGGAACAACGCGGGCGCCGCCCTTCTTCACGGCTTCAACCGCTACTTCGTGCTCTCGCCCAACGACGGCGAGACCTGGAACGTAGGAGCCGCGCAGAGCGTCTCGTGGCTGGGAGCCGCGCCCGCCGACCTGTGGCTCTCGGTGGATGCGGGGCGCACCTACGACCTGCTGCGCACCAGCGTCGGCGGGCAGCCTTCGAATTCGATGAGCCTCATCGTGCCGCATGCGCCAACGCGCTTCGCGCGATTCAAGCTCACGCCGAGCGATCTCTCGGTGACCGGGCTCGATGAGTCCGACTCTTCGTTCACGATCCAGACCAGCGTCTCGCTGCTGAGCCTCGCGGTGCGGTTGGCGCCCGAGGGCGGCGCGCTGCTCACCTGGAGCACCGATCCCGGCATCGGCCCCGCCGGGCTCGCGGGCTATCGCGTGTATCGCCTGACGGGCGCGGGGGGCGCGGGCACTCGCATCGGCCCCGATCTGATCGCGGAGAGCCGCTACCTCGATGCGGCAGGCGGCGCGGGCTCGCGCTATCGGGTCGCCGCGGTCAACGGGCTCGGCGAGGAGCTGACGCTGGGCGAAGTGTCGCTGCTCGCGGCGCGTCCGCTCGCGGCGTGGCCGCTGCCCTACCGCGGGGAAGCCATGAACATCTCGTTCGCGACGGTGGGCGGCTACGGCGGCGGCACGGACGAAGCGGTCGTCGCGATCTACGATCTCGCGGGACGGCAGGTGCGCGAAGTCGCGCGCGGACTCTACCGCGCCGGATACCAGAGCGCGGTCTGGGACGGGCGCGACGATTCGGGGCGCGATCTCGGCAACGGCGTCTACTTCCTGCTGGCCCGCAGCGGCGGCAGGACCGCGCGGGTCAAGCTGGCGGTGGTGCGATGAAAGCGCGCGCCTCTGCCCATCGAGGTTCGGCGTTCGCCTTCGCCGGTCTGCTGCTGGCGATTGCATTCGCCCCGGATGTCGCGCGCGCCACCACGCTGTTCGGTCTCGTCAACACCGGCGAGCTGTTCGCATCGACCAACGCCGGCGTGTCGTGGAGTGCGAGCGCGACGATTCCGGTGCGCGACGCGGTCGGGCTCGAGGCCCGCGCCCTGGCCAGCGATCTCTACATGACGAGCGCGAGCGGAACGATCTATCGCTCGACCGACGCGGGCGCCAACTGGAGCGCCGTCGGCACGGTGGGCGCCTCGGACCTGGTGGACATGGCGATCCGCGCCGACGGATCGCTGCTGGTGCTCACCGCGACCGGATCGGTCTTCGAGTCCACGGATCTGGGCGTCAGCTTCGTGGGGATCGCCACGCTCACCGGCTCCAACTTCGTGAGTTTCGCTCGCGGCGCGGGCGTCAGGCTCTACGCGCTGGCCGCGACCGGCGACGTGTACGAGAGCGTCGACAACGGCCTCGACTGGACCGCGAAGAGCACGATCACGGCGTCCGACGCGCGGCGCATTCGCTCGCGTGGCTCGGACCTCTTCGTGCTGACCGGGAGCGGCGACATCTATCGCAGCCAGGACGCCGCGACCAGCTGGGCCGCGGTCGGCACGCTGAGTCAGGTGGGCATGCGCGGCCTGCTCGCGGTGGGCAGCACGCTCTACGCCGCTTCGAAGGAGGGCCACGTGTGGTCGTCGGTCGACGGCGGCGCGAGCTGGCAGATCGCGGGCAGCATGCAGCAGCTCTCGCTCACCGCGCTCGCCTCGGATCTGCCCGCGGTGACCGGCGTCGAGGAGCAGGTTGCCTCCACCATCGACATCGGCAGATTCCACCCCAACCCCTCACGCGACGGGCGGGTGAGCTTCACGCTGCAATTCGTCCGCGACGAAACGGTCACCTTCGCCGTATTCGACCTGCGTGGCCGCCTCGTGGCATCGCGGGCGCCGCGCGCGTACTCCGCGGGCCCAACGCTCGAGCGCTGGGACACGGGGCTGCGCGAACCCGGGCTCTACTTCGCGCGCGTGACGGCGGCCTCGGGACGAGTGGGGGTGAGGAGATTCGCGGTGGTGCCGTGAGTGCTTTCGCATGACCGGGCCACGCCGCGTTCTTTCCGCGTCGGCCGCGACTCTCATGGGCTAGATTGGGCGGTGGATCCAGTCTCACCTGAAGAACTCGTTGGCCTGAGGGGCCCGCCGCCGACATGAAGTCCGCTCCGATCGATCGCTCCCGGCATTCTTGGCTCACCGTCGCCATCATCGCGTCGCTGCTCGGCGCCGGCGGCGCGCGGGCCGAGTGGCGGGCCGATGGAATCCCGGCCGCCCTCCCCGACACCGGGGCTGGCGACCATCGCGACGTCGCGATCGCGCCCGATGGGGCCGGCGGCGCCTTCATCGTCTGGCAGAGCGCGGGCCCGGGCTTTTCCCATTCCTACCTCCAGCACCTCACTCGGGGTGGGACCGTCGCTCCAGGCTGGCCGCTCGCGGGCGTGCAGGTCGCGACTCCCAAGCCAACCGATCACGCCGTCGCGCTCGCCGATGGACAGGGCGGTGTCTTCGTGGCGAGCCATGAAATAGCTGGCCGGTCTTCCAATGTCGCGTTGAACCACTTCGACGCGGAGGGCGCACCGGCCGCGTCGTGGGCGTCGATCATCGCAAGCGGTGGATCGGGAGTCGCGATCGGCGCCGATCTCGCCGATCGGCCCGACCAGATTCTGGGCTTCGGTCCGGTGGACGCTCTCCCCACGATCTGCCCCAACGGAAATGGCGGGGTCTGGATGGCCTGGTTCCATGTCGGTTTCGACTGGAGCTCGCTCGCCGTGTGCGTCGCCGGGATCAATCGCGATGGGCTTCCCGCTCCGGGCGGGGCGATGAAGATTCTCATGAGCCGCCTGATGCTCTATCCGCCGGTGATCTGCGGCGACGGAGCCGGAGGGGCGTTCGTCGCGTGGACCGGTTCCGATCTGTACGCGCAGCACGTGATCGCGGACGGATCCCTCGATCCGCGATGGCCTGCCGGCGCACTGACCCTCTGCGACGCCGCGGGCACGGAGCGAGCGCCGGGGATCGTCGGCGATGGCTCCGGAGGATTCGTCGTGGCATGGCAGGACGACCGGAACGGTCGGTTCCAGCAGACCTACGCGGAGCGGATCCTCGCGGACGGAAGTGTCGCGCCAGGCTGGCAGCAGAATGGTCGCGTGGTGTGCCCGCATCCCACCGGCGCGGGCGTCCCGCTGGATTGGTTGGGCGTCTCCTACCCGCAGGGTTCCCTGCTCGCCGATGGAACGGGCGGCGCGTTCATCGCCTGGAACGACTATCGCGACAGCACCGGCACCGGAGACGGAGACATCTATGTCCAGCATCTCTCCGGCGACGGCGCCGTCTCCGCGGGTTGGCCGGCCGACGGATTCCCGGCCTGCGCCCTGCCGGGGGATCAGCGATCCCCGCGGCTCGCCGATGACGGCTCCGGCGGCGTGGTCGTCGGGTGGCAGGACGCGCGACTCGCAGGCGATATCAATCTGTACGCCCAACGCCTGTCGGGGTCCGGCGCGATCGCGACCGGCTGGCCGGCGACCGGGCTCTCCATCTGCTCGGCGCCGGGAGCCCAGGAAAGCCCGGCGCTCGCCGTCGACGCGACGACGGCCGCCCCGATCGCCGCCTGGCTCGATCGCCGCGGCAGCAACCCGCGGGCGTACGCGGGCCGGGTGATCCTCGATCAAGTCACCCCGGCGCTCGTTTCTCTGGAAACCTCGGAGGCATCGCCCCTGGTGAATCGCATCGTGTGGCAGCTGTCGGCGCAGATCGTCGAGGCGAGCGTCGAGCGCCGGCAGGCACAGGGGGGCTGGGAATCAGTCGCCCGTCTGACGCCGAGTGGAACCGGTCGCATACGCTACGACGATCATGACGTCGTCCCGGGCGAGCGCTATGGCTACCGTTTGAGGATCCGGGAGAACGGAACGGAGAGCGTCCACGCGGAAGTCTGGTTGACGGTTCCCGACCTGCCCTCGCTCGCGCTCCACGGAGCGCGTCCCAATCCCATCGAACGCGATCTCGTGCTTTCCTTCGCGCTCGCGAGCGGCGAACCGGCGCTGATCGAGCTGTTCGACACGAGCGGACGTCGAGTGGTCGTGCGAGACGTCGGCGGCCTCGGGGCCGGGGAACACACCGTGTCCTTCGCGCGCGCCCCCGGGCTCGCGGCCGGCATCTACTTCGCGCGTCTCTCACAGGGTGGGCGATCGCGGATCGCGCGAGTGTGCGTGGTTCGGTGAAGCGGGCTCGCGCGACGCCGGGCGATTCGAGGTGACGTTCGGGGGCGGTTCGAGGTTAGAATCCGGGAATGCCGCGAACCCTCGCGGTGAAGCCGCCTCGCAACCTTGATTCCACCTCCGACAGGAGCAGCCCCATGGATCCCCGCCTCAAGAGCATCGCGGCACTCGGCGTCATTTGCGCCGTGTTGACGGCCCCACGCGCCTCGCAAGCTGTGAACCTCGTTCCCAATCCCAGCTTCGAGACATACGTGAGCTGCCCGACCAGCTTCACGCAGATCTACCAGGCCGTTCCCTGGGATACGCCGAACACGGGCACGTCCGACTACCTGAACGCCTGCGCTCCGGTGTCGTTCCCATCGGTCAACGTTCCGCAGAACGAACAGGGCTACCAGACCGCGCACACCGGTGTGGGCTATGCCGGGCTCATCCCGCTTTCGGCGGCGCCCGACTACCGCGAGTACGTCCAGGCGCCGCTCACATCGCCGCTGGTGGCGAGCGCGACGTACCTGGTGAAGTTCTACGTGTCGCTCGCCGACAGCTCGATTCTCGCGATCGACCGATTGGGCGCCTACCTTTCGGTGGGCCCGGTGGGCCCGGTGCCCAATTACGCGGCGCTCGCGGTCACGCCGCAGGTGGAGAGTCCCGCCAACGTGTACCTGACCAATTCGACGGGATGGACGCTGGTGAGTGGGCTCGTGGTGGCGAGCGGTGGCGAGGACCACATCGTGATCGGCAGCTTTCGCGACGACGCGAGCACGTCGACGGTTCCGGGCCCGGGCCCGTGGCCCGGCGGCGCGTACTACTACATCGACGACGTGAGCGTGGAGCTCTCGCTTCCCACCGAGCAGGCGTGCTGTCTGTTGGACAACAGCTGCTCCATGCAGTTCCCCGGCGAGTGCACGCTGCTCGGCGGCACGCCGGCGGGATCCGGCACCACCTGCACGCCGATCCCGTGCGGGCCCACCAAGACGCGCTCGAAGACCTGGGGCGAGATGAAGGCGATCTATCGCTGAGTGAACCATCTCCTGCAATCGCGCGTTGCGATGCAATTGCAGGGCATGCAAACCAGCACGGAACGCTCACCGTGGATGCAAGCGCCTCCGCGCCAGCGCCCGGGCGTATGCGCGCCTTCCGCACGGTTTCGGGCGACGGTGGCGTGCAGCACGCGCCGCCGCGCGCCGAGCGCTTCGCCGGCCCGGGTCTCTTTCCCCGATTCGCGCACTTCGGATTGCACAATGCCACGCCGGGCCGGGCCGAACTCTCGACCCGGGCGCTCTGGCACCATTCTTCCACTCTCTCGTGAGTGAGGCCGGTGTGTCCGGCCACAGCTTGGGGAGTGTGCGCATGCGTATCTCATCTCGTCTTCTCGTAGTCTGCGCGACGATGCTCGCAACAGCCCCGATCGTCGGGGCCCCGATCTCACGCGCCCAGTGCACGATCACAGGGCCGACGCAGGTGTGCCCGGGCGAGATGATTGAGCTCTGCGGCCCGGCGCTGGATAACGTGTCGTATCTCTGGCAGGGGCCGGACGGAACTCTGTACATGACGGACTGCATCGACGTGTTCGACCCGGGCCTCTACACGCTGAAGATGCGCGATCTCGTCACGCGCGTCTGGACGCAACCCTGCAGCCTGACCGTGCAGTCGGGCCGCGTCGATGCTCCGGCCATCACGGGTTCGGCGTCGACGTGCAGCGGCACCCCGGTCAACTGGTGCGGCCCGACCGGGAGCTTCGACTACGCGTGGAATGGGCCGAACGGCTTCGCTGCCACGACCGCGTGCGTGACGGTTGCCGATGCCGGTGACTACTTCTTGCGTGTCCGTCCGCTTCCCGCGGGCTGCTGGGGAGACAGCACGGCGCGATCGCTCACCGTCACGAACTGTGCGCCGGCGACCGTGAACAACTGCCCGCGCCCGGCTTGGTGGTGGTCGCAGCAGGGTTCGGAGTGGGACCGCTGGCACGGGCGCCTCGATCGCTCGCAGATCGCGACCGTCGCCGGCTGCGTGGACGATCACTCGGACGCGCTGTCCTGGAGCGACGACGCGGCTGGCTTCATCCGCACCATGCAGCACGAGCGGCGCACGCTCCGGATGCGCGCACGGCGCCAGTTCGCGGCGGCGTGGGCCAACGTCTGCGCCGGACAGCTCGGCGTGACCCCGCGGATCGGGCCGCCGGTGGCTCTCGATCCGGCGAGTCCGATGGACGCCGGTCTCGGCGGTGGCACCATCGCCTCGTGGCTCGCGTTCGCCGACGTAGAGCTGGCGCGCCTCGAAGGCACTTCTGAGCGGAACCGGTCGGCGAAGGAATCGTATCGCCGGCTGATCCGGACCGGCTGGCACATCAACCACGGTCTGGGCATCGGCACGACCTGCCAGCCGAACCTCCATGACGACGCGCGCATGGCGGTGGAGGCCGGGATGGCCGTGGCCGAGGACGAACTCGAGCCGCTCGCCGCCGAGCTCGTTGACGAAGGCGACGGGCCGCTGGCGTTCGGCGCATTGGAGCCCAACCCGTTCAGCACGCAGACCTCCCTGGCCTTCTCGGTCTCCACCACCGTTTCGGCCGCGGTCTCGATCGGCGTCTACGACGTGAGTGGTCGGTTGATCCGCGAGCTCGCGCGCGGCCCGTACGCCCCCGGGCAGTACGTCGTGCGCTGGGACGGCAGTGCTTCGGACGGAGCCCCGGTGAGGAGTGGGCTCTACTTCATCCGCGGTCGAATCGGAGACCAGCAGGTCCAGTCGCGCGTGTCCTTCATCCGCTAGGAAGCAGCAGGAATGGCGGCCGCCTGAGTTCGCTCAGGCGGCCGCTTCCATGCTCTCGCCGGACCGGCACGGTGCACCGATCAGTTCCCGGGATGATACGACCGCTCGGTATGGCCGCGGAGCTGCGAGCGGTAGAAGTAAACGTCCCGCATGCTGCCGGCGGCATACCGCTCGGCCTGGTCTCGGAAGTGGGGAGAGCCGGGATTTCCACTCTCGCCGCCCGCCGTAATGGCCTTCGCCCGCACGCTGTCGGCGAACTCGACCACGGCCACGAAGCTGTTGCCGCTCGAGCCGTACCACTTCCGGGTGTTGGGGTAGGGCTTCGCAGCGAACGATGCCAACGAGCCCCAGATGCCCGATGTGAAGCCGACGGGCATGCTGGGCTGCGCGTCGTCGAAGCGGGGCACGATTTCGTCGTTGAATCGCTGGAACCGGTTGATCTCGCCCCACGGTGTCTCCCAGGCTCCGAAGCCTTTCGTGAGGCTGTCCACGGCCGCCGCCAGCGCGACGAGCAGCTCGCCAGCACTCGCCCGCTGCACGATGTAGGTCTGGGCCGAGAGGCCAGAGGCCCGTGCGCTGTCGCTCACCGCGCGCACGGCGAACGATCCCCAGAACACGGCGAGCGAAGTCGCGACCGAGGTGGTGCCCCAACGGTCGTCCCAGTCGCGCAGGACCTCGATCGGCAGGGCGAGTCTTCGCCTGAGCGTGTCCGTCGTCGCCGACTCGTCGTACGCGCGCAGCAGGGCAGGAATCAGGCGCTCGAACGCGGGCAGGTAGTTGTCGAATGCCGCCGCCGCGAGGCTGCTCATGGTCCAATCCCCGGCGCGCGTCAGCACGCGAAGCGCGTGTGAGCCTCGCGGCGACTCCTCGAGGCCGGTCTCGACGTAGCGCGGGAATGCATCGCGATGCGGGCTCGCGGGGCCGGCCGCCGACCAGGGCCAGTTGTTCGAGTTGTAGAGCCAGCCGGAGGAGGGGTTCAGGAGGTTCGGAGTCTCGTCCACGGCCAGGAGGCCGCGATAGGCGGTGGCGGTATCGCTGCCATCCACCGGGATCGTCCAATCGAAGCGATCGTCCCGCCGTGGAATGTAGTTGGAATGGAAGTACGCGATGTTCCCTCGCGCGTCGGCGAAGATCGTGTTGTTCGAGGAGTTCGAGTGCAGCTCCATCACCCGGCGGAACGCGGCGTAGTCGGCGGCCCTGGTCCGGGAGAACGACTGGATGAGCGCCTCCACCGGTTTCCGCATGAGGCTCACGCTCACCCATCGATCGCCCGACTTTCGGACGATGGGGCCGTGCGGCGTGAAGTAGGTCGTGAAGGTCCTGGTCGCCGTCCCGCCCGCGGTCTTGAAGGGCACCGCGATGGTGCGAACGGTCAGCGGGAGCTCGCGGTCCCCGTAGCGATAGACGTACCGGTCGCCCCGTCTCGTCACGAGCTCGGCGAACTCGTCGATGTTGTCCACGCCGCTCGAGGTGTGCATCCAGCCCGCGGTGCGGTTGAAGCCCTGGTAGACGAAGAACTGGCCCCAGGTCACGGCTCCGTAGGCGTCGAGTCCCTCGTCGCTCGCCATCTGCAGCTCGGAGCGAAAGTAGAATGACGTGTGCGGGTTGATCCACAACAGCGCGTGGTGATCGCGCGTGATCGCCGGGGCGATCGCGATGCCGTTCGAGCCGTCGGGCTCGCGAAGCGGGTCCTCGCCGTCGCCGCGCGGCCGCGCCGGCGTCGAGTCGGCGCCACCGTAGAACGAAGCCAGTCTGGCGAGGTCGATGCGTTCGACGTCGCCGCCGATGCTGCCCTCTGTGAAGCTGAGGGCCATCCACGGCTCGAATCGCCGGATGACCCGCGGCGTCACCTCGGGGTGCCGGTAGAGGTAGAAGTTCAAACCGTCCGCGAATGCGTTCATCAGCCGCTGGAGCCACTCCGGGCTCGAGCCATAGAGGGCGCTCAGCGAATCGGGGTCGACGAACAGCCTCCTGCGCAGGTCCTGGTACAAGGCCCGCTCTCCTTCGGCCTCGCTCAGGCGGCCCAGGGCGGAGAGATAATTGGTCTCGATCCGGTTGAAGTCGTCCTCCGCCTGCGCGTACTCCGCCCCGAAGACCGCGTCGGCGTCGGTCCGGCCGTACACGTGAGCGATGCCCCAGTCGTCACGGATGATGGTGACGTCGCGGGCCTGCCGCTCCCAGCGCGCGATGTCGACACGGCGGTCGTGCCGCGGCGCAGGCGCCGCGACCGTCAGCGCCAGGAGGAACGCGAGCGGAGTCATGACGCGACGTTAGCACGCGGGGCGCGTGCGGGAAGTGCTAAGCTCCGCCGCCGTGATGGGAACTCACTCGGCTCCGAACGCCGGCGAAGGCCGCGCCCGCTCGTCGTGCCGTGTCGCGCTGCTCGTCGCATCGCTTGGCTTGACGGCGACGCGGCTGCTCGCCGCCGACGCCGGTGCTCGCGCGACGGTGATCGTGCCGGATGCGGTGTGGGACGGAGTCGTTGACGCGCCGCAGGCAGGGTGGATCGTCGTCGTTCGCGGGTCCCGCATCGACGCGGTCGGACCCGCGGGACGCGTCACCGTCCCCGCCGATGCTGAGCGCATCGAGCTGCCCGGCACCACCCTGATTCCGGGGCTCATCGAAGGTCACTCGCACCTCTTCCTCCATCCCTATAACGAGACCCTGTGGGACGACCAGGTGCTGCGGGAGCCGTTGGGATACCGAATGGTCGAGGCGGTGGCCCACGCCCGGACGACGCTCGAAGCCGGGATCACCACCACGCGCGATCTCGGCACCGAGGGCGCGTTCGACGGCGACGTCCAGCTCCGGCGCGCGATCGACCAGGGGATCGTCTCCGGGCCCAGAATCCTCGCGGTCACGCGCGCGATCGTCGCGACGGGAAGCTACGGCCCGCGACGTTCGGCCTATGCGTTCGATCCTCCGCAGGGCGCCGAGGAGGCGAGCGGCGTGGAGGAAGTCACCCGCGTGGTTCGCAGCCAGATCGGGCACGGCGCGGACTGGGTCAAGGTGTACGCCGACTATCGCTGGGGCCCGGGCGGAGAGGCGCGCCCGACCTTCACACTCGAGGAGCTGCGGGCGCTGGTCGCGACCGCTCACGACAGCGGCCGGCCGGTCGCTGCACACGCGACCAGCGCGGAGGGGATGCGTCGCGCCGCGCTCGCGGGGGTGGAGACCATCGAGCACGGCAACGATGGAACCCCGGAAGTCTTCCGGCTCATGCGGGAGCGCGGAGTTGCCCTGTGCCCGACGCTTGCGGCGTCCAAGGCCGTCGCGACTTATTTCGAGGGCTGGGCCGATGGCAAACCACTGCCGCCCGCCCTCGAGCGCAAGCGGGCCAGTTTCCGGGCCGCGCTCGCCGCGGGAGTGACGATCTGCTTCGGCGGTGACGTCGGGGTCTTCCCACACGGCGAGAACGCGCGCGAGCTCTCGGACATGGTGGAGTACGGCATGACGCCGCTGGCGGCGCTGCGCTCGGCGACCACCGTGAATGCGAAGGTCTTTCGCCTCGACGACCGCCTGGGCCGGATCGCCCCCGGGTATCTCGCCGACCTGGTCGCGGTGGCCGGCGACCCGACGCGAGAGATCGGCGCGCTCGAGTCGGTCCGGTTCGTGATGAAGAACGGGTTGCGTGTGAAGTGATCGGCGCGCCGCATCCGCGGGAAACGTGAGGCGACCGCGGCGGTGCGCGGAGGGACGAAACAAACCTCCCGTGGAGCAGACTTCAGAACACGGCCCGTGCCCTGCGAATCAGGGCTGCCCCACACTCGGCAATTGCCATGCGACGGGGGCAGGAAGATACTCGCCGCATGACCGCCTCACGATCGACCGCTATGGCGGCCGCCCTGGTGTATGCCCTGGTTGCAACGCCTCGAGCCGCTTCGGCACAGCAGACCACAGGGACGACCGGCAGCGACGCGGCCCGAGTCCGTCCCGGGGCGCCGGCCGAAAACGCAGCCCGTGCGACGCGACAGCGATTCCTCGAAATGTTCGCTCGTGCTTACTTCCCCGGGCGGACCGGCCAGCTCCTCGTGGTGCCGCGCAAGGGCGACTTCATCACGCGTCCCGACCCGTACTGGACTCAAATGCACGGCTCGCCCTGGCCCTACGACGTAGACATTCCCTTGATGTTCACGGGCCCCGCAGTGAAGGCGGGGCGGTATTCGATGGCGGCGGTACAACAAGACATCGCGCCGACGCTCGCCTCCGCCCTGGGTGTGATGATGCCGCCGACCGCGACCGGGCATGTCCTGCCGGTCTTGCGGGAGGGCTTCGGTCGACCGCGGGCGATCATGCTGCTGGTTCTGGATGGCATGCGTCGCGACTATTTCGACCGCCACGCCGCGTCAATGCCAACCCTGACCGCCCTGCGCCGGCGCGGCGCGTGGTTTACTCAGGCGCAGGTCAACGTCCTCCCCAGTAACACGGCCGTCGGGCACTCGACGATCGCGACGGGGACCGATCCCGGTGTGCACGGAATCACCGGCGTCAG
The DNA here is from genome assembly GCA_041483195.1 of Candidatus Eiseniibacteriota bacterium. Taxonomy (GTDB): domain Bacteria; phylum Eisenbacteria; class RBG-16-71-46; order RBG-16-71-46; family RBG-16-71-46; genus WS-2. Next base: position 570 of record JBGPFC010000013.1, on the reverse strand, counting down.
CACGTACGATTGGGAGGGCCGCCGCCGCCACGACATGTTTGCCGGATGCGCACCCCAAGATCTGCTGGCATTGACGCTGGCAGACGTATGGCAGCGTGCGACCGCCGGGCGCGCGGTCATCCTGGCGCAGGGAAGCATCGACCGAGCGGCGACGCCGCTCGCGGGGCATGGCGCCTGCCTCCAAGATGGAGCGCCGGTAGTGCTCGCAAGCTACGATCAGCAGTCGGGCGCCTGGCACTCGAATCCCGCCTGTTTCCGGCTGCCCGTCTACCTGAAGGATGAAAATGCGAGCACGCTCTGGAAGGCCAGCCCCGAGTGGATGGGTCATAGGATCGACTCGACCACCGCCGTGCGCTATTCGGCGCTGTTTCCGGTGTTCGAATCCAACGCGACGATCGCCATGATCGAGCACGAGCCTTTGGGCGAAGACAGCGTCGCCGACCTCATTCTGCTGAACTACAAGTGCGCGGATTTCGTGGGCCACAAGTACGGCCCGGAATCCGAGGAACTCCGAGTCACGCTCGCCGAGATCGACCGTCAAGTGGCGCGCGTCCTGAGTGCGCTCGAGGC
>JBGPFC010000012.1:0-97363 GCA_041483195.1 Candidatus Eiseniibacteriota bacterium | reverse complement strand
CCCGTGGCCCGGGGCGAGGTCGACCGCCGCCGAGGGCGTCGCGGATCCCTTCGCAGGCCGGCCGAAACGACGATCGACGCGCACCACCCAGGATCTCGGATCATGCGCGCCGACGTTGCGAATCCTCGGACAGGCTCCTAGGCCATGGGCTCGCACGTTCACGCGCGTTCTCGCGGCCGCGGCCATCGTGGCGGCGGCATGCGCGACGGGCGCGCGGCCGGCCGCTGCGCAGGTTTCGCCGGGAGCGCTGTCGCGCGCGCACACGAAGCTCGAGGGCTCGCTGCACTGTCTCGAGTGTCACGCGAAGGGGGTCCCGATGCGTGACAAGTGCCTGGCCTGTCACACCGAGATGGCGCGTCTGATCCAGGACGACCGCGGGCTTCACCCGCGCGTCGCGAAGCAGGAGTGCGCCTCCTGCCATCCCGAGCACGCCGGCCTCGACTTCGACCTGGTTCACTGGGATGAAGGCGCCGCCGAGCGATTCGATCACCGCCGCGCGGGCTGGGCGCTCGAAGGCAAGCACGCGACGACCGAGTGCCGCGCGTGCCACAAGCCGGCATTCCAGCACGGACCCGCCGCCGCGCTCATGAAGCGCGCGCGTCCCGCCAACAGCTGGATCGGGCTCGAGAGCGCGTGCAAGTCCTGCCACGAGGACGTGCACCGCGGCGCGCTCGACACGAATTGCATGCGCTGCCACGACACCAGGGGGTGGAAGCCGGCGCCGGGCTTCGATCACGCGAAGAGCGACTACCCGCTCACCGGCAAGCACGCGGCGGTGGCGTGCGAGAAGTGCCATCTCGCAGCCACGCTCCCGCTCGCGCACGATGCGGCCGGCCAGCCGCTCGCGCTCTTCAAGCCGGTGCCTCACGGCGAGTGCAGCAGCTGCCATCGCGATCCGCACGCCACGCGCTTCGGCGCGGCCTGCGCGAAGTGCCACACCACCGAGAGCTGGCAGCGGGTGAACGAGCAGACCTTCGACCACGAGCGCACGCGCTATCCGCTGCGGGGGAAACATGCGGCGCTCGCGTGCGCGACCTGCCACGATCCGGTGAAGGCGTGGGGCAAGGATCCCAAGTTCGCGGCGTGCACGAACTGCCACGCCGACGCTCACGGCGGGCTCGCGACGCTGGCGGGCAAGCCTGCCGACTGCGCGGCGTGTCACGCGGTCGCGGGATGGACGCCGTCCACCTACACCGTCGAGCAGCATCGCGCCGCGGCCTATCCGCTCGGCGGGAAGCACGAGCAGGTGGCGTGCGCATCGTGCCACCCGAAGGCCGCGCCCGGCGCCGCGGCCGCCGCCTTCGGCACCGCGCGGGTGCAGCTGCGTCCGCGTCACGAGCGCTGCGCGAGCTGCCACGCCGACGCGCACGGCGGCGAGTTCACGCGCCGGGCCGATCGCGGCGCGTGCGAGAGCTGTCACGCGGTGGCCGGCTGGCGTCCGAGCGCTGTCGATGTCGCGGCTCACCAGAAGTACGACTTCCCGCTCGAGGGCGCGCATCGCGCCACGCCCTGCTTCGCGTGTCACCCCGTGCTCAAGCCGGGCGCCGCGCCGGTGAAGCCGCTCGCGCTCACGATCCCGAAGGCGCGCTGCGAGACCTGTCACGAGAACCCGCACGGCGATCAGTTCGCGGCCCGCCGCGATCACGGCGCGTGCGCCGGCTGCCATTCGCAGGACGCGTTCGCTCCCGCCGCGCGCTTCGATCACAACCGCGACAGCGCGTTCCGCCTCGAAGGCGCGCACGCCCGTGCCGCCTGCGGCCGCTGCCACGCCACGACCCGCGACCCGAACGGTCGCGCGCGCACGAGCTATCGCCCGCTCTCCGCGAAGTGCGAGAGCTGTCACATCACGCGGCCGTCCGGCACGCTCAAGTCGTTCCGCGACACGCTCCCACCGCAACTCCCGGCGCTGCTGGCCGCGCACCGGCTCACGTGAGGTCCATCATGCGACTCTTCCCGGCTCGTCCGCCCGCGCCGCACTCGATGCGAATCCTGTTCGCGCTGCTCGCGATCCCGGCGCTCGCCGCGCTGGGCGTGGTGTCGCGCGCCGCGCTGCGCGAGCCCACCGTCAATCCACATGGGGCATTCAAGGATGACTGCTCCCTGTGCCACGGCGCTGCGGCCTGGAAGCCGGCGAAGATCTCCGCGAAGTTCGACCATTCGAAGTACGGCTTCAAGCTCGACGGCGCGCACGCCTCTGCTTCGTGCCTCGGTTGCCACACCTCGCTCGAGTTCAAGCAGGGCCGCACGCAGTGCGCCTCGTGTCACGAGGACGTGCATCGCGGCGAGATGGGCACCGACTGCGCGCGCTGCCACAACGCGCGCAGCTTCATCGACCGCGCGCCGATGGCGCGTGCGCACCAGCTCACGCGCTTCCCGTTGAGCGGCGCGCATGCCGCGCTCGATTGCGAGAGCTGCCACCCGGGGGCGGCCCAGGGCCACCTGCAGTTCGTGGGCACCCGCGCGGATTGCAGCGGCTGCCACATGGAGCAGTATCGCGCCACCACCGCGCCCGATCACGAGGCGGGCCAGTACCCGCTCGCGTGCGAGACCTGCCATTCCACGATCGGCTGGAACCGCGCGCGCTTCGACCACTCGCGCACCCAGTTCCCGCTCACCGGCGCGCACCGCACCACGGCGTGCCAGAGCTGCCACGGCGACAACGTCTATCACGGCAAGAACACGGCGTGCGTGTCGTGCCACCAGGGCGACTACAACGGCACCACCGATCCGCCCCATGCGGCGGCCGCGTTCCCGACGACGTGCGCGAACTGCCACAACACGACGAACTGGCAGAGCTCGTCGTTCGATCATTCGGCCACGAGCTTCCCGCTCACCGGCGCGCACCGCACGCTCGCGTGCCAGAGCTGCCACGGGGACGGCGTGTACCACGGGAAGAGCACGGCCTGCATCTCGTGCCACCAGACCGATTTCAATCAGACCAACGATCCACCCCACGGCCCGGCCGGATTCTCGACCACCTGCACGACCTGCCACACCACGTCGAGCTGGGGCGGCGCGCTGTTCAATCACTCGGCCACGAGCTTCCCGCTGACCGGAGCGCACGTCGCGCTCGCCTGCCAGAGTTGTCACGCCGACGGCGTCTATCACGGCAAGAACACGGCGTGCGTGTCGTGTCACCAGACCGACTACAACGGGACCACGAATCCCGGCCACGCGGCGGCCACCTTCCCGACGACCTGCGAGAGCTGTCACGGCACCGCCACCTGGCTCGGCGCCACGTTCGATCACGACGGCCCGTACTTCCCGATCTATTCGGGAAGGCATAACGGAACATGGTCGGCGTGCACGACGTGCCACACCAGTTCCAACAGCTACGCCGTGTTCACGTGCTTCACATGCCACCCGCACGACGACAAGACCGGCACCGACGGGCACCACAGCGGAGTGTCGGGCTACAGCTACTCGAGCCCGGCCTGCTACTCCTGCCATCCGCGCGGGAGAGCCGGATGAGGCTCGCCGCGCTGCTGCTCGCGATCGTCGCGGCATCCGCCGCCTCGCCGGTAATGGCGGGCGCCGCGGCTTCGGCCGGCGCGACGGCGCTCTCCACCGCGCGGGTCACATACCTGGCGGGGCCATCGGTGTACGTCGAGGCCGGCCGCGCCGAGGGGCTCGCGGCGGGTGACAGCCTCGACGTGGTGCGCGGTGGCGCAGCCATCGCGCGGCTGCGCGTGAGCTTCATCTCAACGCACCGCGCCGCGTGCGACACGCTCACGGTGTCGTCGATGCCGCGGGTCGGCGACCTGGTGCGCTTCGTCCCGCACGCGGTCGCGATCGCGGCCGCACCGGACGCTGCGGCGGACACCGGCGCCGCGCTCGCCTCCGGTCCCATGAGGCCGCGCGCCCCGGCCTCGCTGCGCGGCCGCGTGGCCGTTCACTGGCTGGGCGTGCAGAGCGACGCCATCCGGCTCGCGCAGCCGGCGTTCGACCTGTGGCTCGAGGGCAGGGACGTGGGCGGCTCGCGCACCGATCTCGCCGCGGACGTGCGCGCGCGCCGCACCTCGCGCGCGGTCACGGGCGCCGGCACCCAGACCGACGGCAACGCGCGCGCCTATCGCCTGGCGTTTTCAACGCACGACGCGGACGGGCGCCGCCGGCTCACGCTCGGACGCCAGAGTTCGCCATTGCTCTCGTCCGTGAGCCTGTTCGACGGAGCGCTGATCGAGGCGACGGGCCGGCGACTGAGCCTCGGCGTGTTCGGCGGCACCGAGCCGGATCCGGTGAGCCTCGCGCCCGGCCACGACGTGATCGAGTCCGGCGGCTTCCTCCAGCTGCGCCAGGCAGCGCAGTCCGCGCGGCGCTGGACGGTCGCGAGCGGCGGGGTGCTCTCGACCTCGCACGGCCAGGTCAATCGTCAGTTCGCTTTCGCGCAGGGGTTCTATCGCGACCGTGCGCTCTCGGCGTCGGCGGCCCAGGAGCTGGACGTCAACACCGGATGGAAGCGCGCGACCGGCGAGCCGCTGTTCTCGGCGACCAGCTCGTTCGTGACCGCGCGCGTCGACGCGAGGTCCTGGATCTCGCTTCAGGCCGGATACGACAACCGCCGCAACGTGCGTCTCTACCGCGACCGTGTCACGCCCGAGACCGAGTTCGACGACCGCTACCGGCAGGGCGCGTGGGGCGGCTTCAGCGTGGATCCGACGCGCGCGGTTCGCGTTGGCGCCGAGATCCGAACCTCGTCGGGCGGCGGCGCGCGCACCGATGCGTGGTCGGCGAGCGGCGAGCTGTGGCGCGTGCTGCCGCTCCAGGGGCGGCTGCGCGGGCGCTACTCGCAGTCGCGGGGCGACGTCGCGGATACCCGGCTCGCCACCGCGAGCCTCGGGTTCGACGTTGCGAGCTTCGCGCACCTCGAGGCGGGGGGCGGGATGCGCGCCACGACCAACGTCCCCACCGGAGCGACCGACGACGCGCGCTGGCAGGACCTCGACCTCGATCTCACGCTCGGCCGGCGGCTGTTCCTCACCGGGTCGATGGAACGCACCATCGGCGACCTCGACACCTCGCTGCAGGAAGACGTGCGGTTGAGCTTCCGGTTCTGAGTGGGGGCCCGCGCCAGTGCGGCGAGGCCCGGCCGCCGCGCGCGGATTCGAGCGGCACCGGGCTGCGCACCGCGATGCCGTGCTGCTCCGGGGCCAGCACCTCGAGCCGCCGCGGCGGGAGCATCTTGAGCGCGACGAAGCGCCGGAGGAGCGTGTCCTCCACCTTCCAAACGGCGCCCATCCCGCCCTCGCCGAGACGGGCGACGATGTGATAGCGACCGATCGTGCGGCCTGGCATGAATCCCTGTCCGGGGGGACCGGAGGTGAGGAGAACCACGATGGGCGCAGGCGCGCGCGCGGCCCTGCGTCGCGCGGGGACCGCGTCGCATCAGCCGGATGTATGAGCAGGATGAGGCTACCGGTCCCCCGGGCGCCGGTCGTGGCCCATCCGGCGGACCCCCGTGGCCCGGAGGGCGCCATTGGCCCGCGGACGAGGCATGAAGCGCCGCGCGCGGGAGGCCGATAACGTCAGAACGTGCCCCCGCGTGCGGGATGGCCCGAATGGCGGACTGGACAGAGCGCCCGAATGTCGGGAGGATTGCGGACGTGAATTGGATATTGCGCGGCGCGAGCCCCGTGTTGCTCGGGGCCGCGGTCTTGATCGCGACCGCACCGGTGGTGGACTCCACGCGCGAAGCACGCCTCCCTCCCGCGCCCAAGTTTGCCGTGCCCCGCACCGGCGTTCTCTTCTCCGACGACTTCAGCGACGGGCTCAAGCACTGGTCCCCGGACGAGCCCGGGGCGTGGTCGCTGAGCCAGGGCGCGCTCCGCGCCGATCTGCCGGACGGCCGCCAGCTGCGGTCTTTCATTTACGCCGGCTCGGTGGCATGGACCAACTACGCGGTGGACCTCGACGTGCTCGGCATGCGCGGCGTGGACAAGGGCGTCGTCGTGCGGGCCGAGGACGAGACCGGGATCGGGGTGGATCTGCGCGGGCCGGGATATCAGGACGTGATCCTCAATCGCCGCGAGTGGCCGATGGGACGGGCGAACGTCGAAAACGCCAACGGAGTCTGGCACCACCTGCGGATCGAGGCGCGCGGGTCCCGCTATCGCATCTGGGTGGATGGCGTGCTGCGGCTCGACAAGACCGACAACCGCAACCTGCGCCCGAACGGCCGCATCGCGCTCGCCGCATACACCGGCGGCGCCGGCCAGTGCACCGTGTACTACGACAACGTCGTGGTGACCGCGCTCAAGCACCTCGAAGGCGAGTAGCGCGGCGCCGCGAGGCGGCGGGCGAGAGGGCCGAGGTGGCGCCCGCGCGCGCGGCTCGGCTATGCTCGCGAGCGGACCCCCGAACGCCCGCAACCCGGCGCCGCGCCGGGGAGGAGTCCGCCATGAGCTTCGATCCCGCGACCCGCCTCCAGGACTTCCTGGTGTTCGGTGAATTCGGGGACGTCAACCCCTCCATCACCGACTCGTCCACCTTCACCTTCCTGAGCCCGGCGAGGATGCAGGAGTCCTTCACACACGAGATCGAGGGCTGCTTCCTCTACTCGCGCCACTGGAATCCGACCAACAAGTTCCTCTCCGACGCGCTGGCCCGCATGGAGGATGGCGAGTCGGCGCAGGTCATGGCCTCCGGAATGGCCGCGATCGCCACCGCCCTGCTCCAGTTGTGTTCGGCCGGCGACGAGATCGTCTCGGGGCGGACGATCTACGGCGGCTCGTACGCCCTGCTCAAGAACCTGCTGCCGCGCTTCGGGATCACCACGCGGTTCGTGGACATCACCGATCCGGCCGCGGTGCGCGCGGCGTTCAACTCCCGCACCCGCGTGCTGTTCTGCGAGTCGATCAGCAATCCGATGCTCGAAGTGAGCGACCTGCCGGCGCTCGCGACGCTCGCGCACGAACACGGCGCGACGATGGTGGTGGACAACACCTTCAGCCCGATGCTGCTGTCCCCGCTGCGCATGGGCGCGGACGTCGTCGTGCACAGCATGACGAAGTTCGTCAACGGCACCAGCGACTGCGTGGCGGGCTGCGTGGTCTCGACTCACGACTTCATCGCGAAGCTGAACGACATCAACAGCGGCCCGAGCATGCTGCTGGGCCCGGTGCTCGACAGCTTTCGCGCGGCGAGCATCCTCAAGAACCTGCACAGCTTGCACATTCGCATGCGCCAGCACGGCGCGAACGCGCACGCCCTCGCGCTGCGGCTCGCCGAGCGCGGGCTCGAGGTGCACTACCCCGGGCTCGCGAGCCATCCGCAGCACGTGCTGATGACCCGCATCATGAATCCGGGGTACGGCTACGGCGGGATGATGACGCTCGACGCCGGCACGCTCGAGAACGCGAACCGCCTGATGGAACGCATGCAGGAGGCGAAGGTTGGGTACCTCGCGGTGAGCCTCGGCTACTTCAAGACGCTCTTCAGCGCCCCCGGCCACAGCACGTCGTCCGAGATTCCGCCCGAGGCGCGGCGCGCGATGGGTCTCTCGGAAGGATTGGTGCGATTCTCGGTCGGGCTCGACAACGACATCGACCGCACGTTCGAGCTGATCGAGAAGTGCCTGGAGGAAGTCGGCGTCGCGCTGAGCTGACGCGATGGGGCGCGGGGACAGCACGCGTCGCGCCGCCGCGATCCACCATGCGACCAGCGGCGCCTTCACGGCCACCGGCGCGCCGGCCCCGGTTCCCGCATGTTCACGCCGCGACAAGTCTCCCGCGCCGCGCGACCCTTTCACGAGCCCCGCGCAACCATTCGCCTCCCGGTTCCGTCCAATCACGGCAACCATCGCAGGCAGTCGCCATCGTGGCGGAGGACGGGAGGTCTTTCATGCAAATGGCAGGCGGAGTCAGGTGGCGGGTGGCGGCGCTCGCGGTGGCGCTGCTCGCGGGCGAGGTCGCGGCGTTCGCCGGAGCTGCGCCGCGCGCGCGGACGTTTCTCGAGCGCGGCCCCGGCGCCGCGGCGCTGCGGGCGGGCGCGATCGTCGGCGCGAAGCTGCCGGCCCTCGCCGCCGCCGCGGCCGCTCGCGGGGGGGCCGCGGTGATCGTGCGCATGGTGAGGCAGACCTCGCAGCTCTATCGCATGGCGCTGCTCCTCGGCGGAGCGACGTGCGACAGCCCGCGTCCGCGCGTGCGGCGCGTGATCCTGGGCGTGATGGCGGGCTCGTCGAGCCGGGCGGCGATCGAAGCCGCCGCGAGCCGCTACGCGCGGCGGTGCGCGAGCAGCCGCAGGCCGTTCAGGATCACGACCACCGTGCTGCCCTCGTGTCCCGAGACCGCGACCGGGAGCCGCAGCGCGCCGAGCGGCGTGTGCTGCCCGAGGAACACCCAGCAGACCAGCAGCAACATCACCCCCGAGGCGATCGCGACGTTCTGAATCACGACCCGCCGCGCCTGTCGGCACAGCTTCACCGCGAACGGCAGCGCGGTGAGATCGTCCGCCATCAGCACCACGTCGGCGCTCTCCATCGCGGCGTCGCTCCCGATGCCGCCCATCGCGATGCCGACCGATGCGCGCGCCAGCGCCGGCGCGTCGTTGACGCCGTCGCCCACCATCGCGACGCCGCCATACTTCGCCTCGAGCTGCGCGATCACGGTGACCTTGTCTTCGGGAAGCAGCGCTCCGTGGAATTCGTCGACAGCCGTGCGGCGCGCGATCGCCTCGACGGTGCGGGGATTGTCGCCCGAGATGACCGCGATCACGGTGATCCCGCCCTTCCTCAGCGCGGCGACGGTGTCGGCCGCGATCGGCCGCAGCTCGTCGGCGGCGGCGATCACGCCCCACCGGCCCGCGCGGTGGACGAGCATCGCGGTGCGCGCCTCGCGGGTGAAGCGCTCCAGGTGATCGAGCGCGGCGCGCGGCACCTCGAGCCCGAGGCTCGCGAACAGCTCGGCGGTGCCGACCTCGATCGAGGCGCCGCCCTGCTGCGCGACCAGCCCCTTGCCCAGATGCGACGTGAGCTGCGTCGCCGGGACGAAGCTCACGCCCCGCGACTCGGCCGCGCGCACGACGGCCTGAGCGAGCGGATGCTGCGAGCGCTTTTCGGCGCTCGCCGCCCAGCCGAGCACGTCGGCCTCCGTCGCGCCATCGAGCGCGACGACGTCGGTCACCTCGAAGCGGCCGCGCGTGAGCGTGCCGGTCTTGTCGAACGCGATCACCCTGACCCGACCCAGCGCCTCGATGAAGCGTCCGCCCTTGAACAGCACGCCGTGCCGCGCCGCGCTCGCGATCGCGGACAGAATGGTCGCGGGGGTCGCGATCACGAGCGCGCATGGCGAGGCGACCACCAGCAGCGTCATCGCGCGGTAGAACGACGGCGCGAACGCGTGGTGGAGCAGGAAGGGCGGCACGACGATCATGAGCCCGGCGGCGATCATGACCACCACGGTGTAGTAGCGGCCGGCCCACTCTGCGATCTCCTCGGTCCGGGACTTCTGCTCCTGCGCCTCCTGCACCAGCTGGACGATGCGCGCGAGCGTGGTGTCGCCGGCGGCGCGCGTGGTGCGAACGTCGATCGCGCCCTGCTGGTTGAGCGTTCCCGCGAACACCTTGTCGCCTACCCCCTTCGGCACCGGGACGGATTCGCCGGTGAGGCTGCTCTGGTCCACCAGCGATTCGCCGGACAGCACCAGCCCGTCGACCGGGATCGCCTCGCCGGGCTTCACGATCACGCGCTCCCCCACCAGCACGGACTCGGCCTCGACCTCGATCTCGCGCCCGCCGCGCACCACCAGCGCGCGCGCCGGCCGGAGCTTGAGCAGCGCGTGCAGCGCGCGCCGCGTGCGCCCCATGGTGTACACCTCGAGCGTGTTGCTGAGCGAGAACAGGAACATCAGCACCGCGGCCTCGAACACGTAGCCGATCACGCCCGCGCCGACCGCCGCGAGGATCATGAGCAGGTTCACGTCGAAGCGGAATCGCGCGAGCGCGACCGCGGTCGAGCGCACCGCGAACCACCCGCCGGCGATGCCCGAGAGGATGAACGCCGCGTGGTGCCACGCGACCGGCGCCGGCGAGCGCTCGAGGATCATGCCGAGCGCGAGCAGCGCGAGGCACGCGCCGGTCAGCACCGCCATCATGATGCCCTTCGCGAAGTGCTCCTCCTGGGCCGCGCTCATGCGCGCGCCCCAGGGCTTGCTGCCCGCCAGCGGGCGCTTGAGCTCCGCGCTGTCGGGCGGCACCTGGCGGCGCGAGAGGCCGATGCGACCGCGGTCGGCGGTCACGCGGAAATCGGAGGCATCGGCGGCGGGCACGCGGCCGAGACGCATCGCGCACTCGTCGCACGCGCCGGGCGACTCGCGCCGCTCGCAATAGGTGACGCGCTGCGCGAACAGCGCGCCGACTTCTTCGGCGAGCGCGTTCAGGTCGTCGGGCGCGACCAGCGCGGGCTGATAGCGCACCGTGAGCGTGCTGTCGCCGAAGTCGGCCTCGATCGCGACCACGCCCGGGCTCGCGCGCAGGCGATCCGAGAGGATCTCGAGACAGCCCTCGCCGTCGGCGATCAGCGGCAGATGGGCCGCGGACACCGGGGGGGCCGCGGGCTCGGAGGCAGGGCGTTGCACGGGGGCGGTCATGGGAGAATCACGTTAGCACAGCGGCCCGAGCGGGGCGCGTGCTGGGCGTGCGCAAGAATCATCGGGGGTTGGTTCGAGTCGGGAGAATGCGTTCGCTCACTCGAAGTGCAGGCCGAATTCGAACGAGAGGGCATCGGATGCGATGTCGCTCCGATCCATCCCCGACAGGTGACTCCAGCGAAGCTGAAAGCCGGGCATCACGTGGCCGGGACCCGAGACGCCGGCGCCGAGGCTGAATTCGGCGTGTCGCTCGCGCGCGACATCCTCCGCAACCCGAGAGGAATTGAAGCGGGTTCTGATCGTGAGCTCGCAGTAGCCGGCCGTGCCGACGATGTAGGGACGCGCGAGTGAATTCGAGTCGCGGAGTTCCACGAGCCCGCTTGCGCTCCTCGCGACAAGGAAGGTGCCGCCAGCGCCGTCGAACCGGGGAACAACGACGTCGATGTAGCCCTCGTCATTCAAGGCGGGGAGTACGGAGTAAGCGGCCTCTGCGCCGACCGACCAATGAGGGTCGATGGCGCGGGCCACACCCGCCCTCCCGCTCATTCCCAGGCCGTTTCCACGAGTCAGGGCGTACCCGGCATGGAGAGTCCCCGAGTAATGCGGTTCGGCGCTCGCGCTCTCGATCGGAAGCAACCAGGACGTGAGCCAGATCAACGCCAGGATGCGCAGCGCCCGCATGAATCGAACCCCCGATGAGTATTTGGCCCCGTGCTGTTGCTTCTACACCCGAGGCCCCTCGATTGCACTGGTCCACGAGGTGACCCGCGGGGGCGACGCGCATGCGACCAGTCCCTCGCGCGCCGTGGGGCACAGCGGATCGCACGATCCCGCGCGCCGAACCTCGTCCGACGGCGACCCTTCGGGGCCGCGGCCGGCGCGTTCGTGGCGCGGAGCGAACTCCGCCCCGCGCCACGGAATGTCTTCGCGCTACTGCCCGACCACGATGGTGCGGTTCAGTTGCGACGCTCCCACCCGCAGCCGGACGAAGAACATGCCCGGCCGCGCCCGCTGTCCGCCTTCTCCGCGCAGGTCCCATTGCGCTTCGAAGCGGCCCGGTTGCGCCGTTCCGTGCGCGAGGGTCGTGATGCGGCGACCTGCGACATCGAAGATCGCGAGGTCGAGCGTCTCGCCCATGAGACCGGCCGGAATCGAATAGCCGATCAGACTCCGATCGCCGGCCGGATTCGGCACGGGTCGCGACAGGTCGTACCGCAGATCGGCCACCGGCTCGGAGGGCGCCGGCTTCGCGCGGAAGCCGTCCCCGCTGCACAAGAGATTGTAGTTGCAGCTCGAGCCGTAGGTGGGCGTCGTGCCCGACGGATCGTTGCTGATCGCGGACCAGTTGTAGTTGGGGTCCTGTGACTTGACCGCGAAGTAGTAGGTGTGCCCCTGGGTGAGCCCGCTGATGTAGAGCTGCTGCAGGTGCCCGGGGTCTGCCGACATCGTGCCCGCGGAGTTGGCCGAGCTGTAGCTGCAGTTCGTGATCGCCGATGTCGCGTACCGCACCTCGACGTTGAGCGCGTTAGGCGAGGTCCAGCCGACCAGGATGCAGTTCTTGTAGGTCGCGCACACCGCGAGATCCGATACCGTGGCCGACGGCGGGTTCGCGTCCAGCACCGCGCTCATCGAAGACAGGTTGCCGGCCCAGTCCTTGGTCTTGATCGCCCAGTAGCGGGCGCCGAGCGCGCTCGCATCCACCGTGACCGTGTGGGTCGCGCCCACGATGCCGGGGGTGGGCGTCGCCGTGTAGCGCGTCGCACTGTTGAAATTCGACGACGTGATGGTGCTGGACGAATAGCGAAGATCGAATTCCTTCGGGACGCCCAGCTTCTGCGAGCTGACGTAGTCGTCGCCCGGCGACTTCCAGCGCAGCGTCACGCATCCGCCATCCGTCGACGCGATGCCGAGCGTGGTGGTGTCCGGCGGCGAATTGTCGGCGGCGCGGGTCGGACCCGGCGCGCAATCCGGATCTTCATCGCCCGGGTTGTCGGGGCACGTGCAGAGCGTGTCCAGCGCGGCCCTGAGCATCTCGTTCACGATCACCATGTAGTCTGAGGCGTCGATCACGGTGTTCGAGGCGTCGTCGGTGTCCAGGTTGCACCAGCGGTGCGGGCTGCCGGATGCGATCTCCTGGCCGATGTAGACCTTGTCGTCCTGGTCGGTATCGCCGTCGGCGTCGAAATCGGTGCTGCGCGCCTCGGGGCACTCGAGGTCGATGTATCCGGGGCCGCAACTGAGGCCGACCTGAACCGCGAGGCCCAGCTGCTGCGTCTTGCTGCCTCCGAACTGGGCGTAGAAGGTGCCCGTGCCCGAGCTCTGACTGATCTCGTTGTATGGCCAGTCGATGATTCCGCAGCTTGGATGGGTGCAGTCGAGCTTGATGCCCCCGTGAGACGTGTAGGGTCGCGGGGTGCTGTAGTTCTGGCAGGAGAATTCCGAGGTGTATCCGAGCCAGAGTGCCGTGACGTTGGATGGCGGGTTGTGCTGCGAATTGCGCAGCGTCACGGTATAGGGGCGCGCCTGGCCGCTGGGACTTCCGACGATGACGCCCGGAATCGTGCAGTTGGGCAGATAGACGTTGCAACAGCCCGCGCAGGTTCCGCCGCACTGTGCCGCGCCGGTGCGCGGCCATGCGAGCATGGCAACGACGAGACCTGCGACCGACAGGAGCAGCGAGCCGCGTCGAATTCTGATCTGCATCTTCACGGGAACGAAATTGCGCACGCGCATGGCAGTTCTCCGTGTTGAGGGAATCGGTGATGAGTGACCGGACCATCGGAGAACGGGTGGGCCCCGTGCGGTGCTCGGCGCGACCTTCGCGGTACCTGAGTTGGAGCGATTCGGGGGCTTGCGTGGCACGCGACCTCCAAAATCCACAATTCTGGAGCAGAAAGAGGCCTACAGCCATGGATCAGCTTTGAAAGTGTGTATAGGTTATACACAATCACCACCATGGGCAAGGAGTTCATGCATACCGATCGTCACGGTGCGACCTCGATCATCTCACCCGCACCACCGCCCGGGTCACGCCGCCGATGCCGGTGCGGAGCCGCAGGAAGTAAACCCCCGCACCCATCGAGCGCCCTCTCGCGTCGCGGCCATCCCAGCCGAGGCTCTGCGGACCGGCGCCGAGTGACGCGCCGCGCGCGACCACCGTGACCTCGCGCCCCATGATGTCGTACACCGCGAGGTCCACGCGGCTCGCGAGGCCGAGGTTGAACGCCACCTCGACCGCATCGCGGAATGGATTGGGCCGGATGCTCCGCAGCGTGAGGCCCTCGGGCGGAAGGACCGGGGTCGCGCTCGCGGGCGTCGAGGCGGGATCGCCCGGATCGCTGCCGGCCGCGAGCTCGTCGCCATCGCGCCAGCCATCGCGGTCGCGATCGATGGCCATGCGCGCTCCGCTCCCGAACGGCACGCCCGTCATGGTGATCTCGCTGCCCGGTCCGCCGAGCGCGCGCAGCAAGGCGGTCGTGGTGTCGCTCTCGGCCCGGCGATCGGGCCGCCATCTGCCCGCGCCCGCGTAGAGCCATCCGCGCGGCTCGCCGTTCACGCGGCCCTTCGCGATCACCTCGCAGCCGCCCGCCTGGGCCTGCGAGATCAGCGTGTCGAGCCGGGCGACCGTCGCGGGGTCGTCATCGTTGGCGCCGGTGAACGTGACCTGCGCCCCGACCGCGGGCGCCATGCCGGTGTCGAAGTCGAGCAGGAACTGCTCGAGATCGCGACGGATCGGATCGGGGTTCGGCGGGAAACGGAAGCCCGGAAACTGAAGGAAGTCGAAGAGGTCGTCCACCGATCCGTTGTGCGTGAAGCCGAAGCCGCGCTTGCTGCGCGCGCCGGGCCGGCGCACGAAGCCGGTCTTGCGGTAGAGATTTCGCAGCTGCGGCACCTTGAGGTCCTGCGCCGCCTGCAGCACGAAGCGATCGATGATCTGCTCGTTCGTCCCCGGCGCGCCGCCCGTGACGCGGTGACAACCGGCGCATGGAATGAACTGATCGACGGCGACGTTCATGAAGAACTGCAGCCCGCGCTTCGCGCTCGGCACGTCCGACGGTACCGGATCCCCCGGCAGCGTGCGGTCGAGGTAGAGATTCGGGTTGGGCGGATGCACCAGCGCCAGCACGAAGTCGTCGAGCGCGGCCATCTCGCTGTCGGGCAGCGGGCTCGCGCGGCCCAGCAGGCTCACGAACGCCTCGTCGAACGCGTCGAGGTTCGCGCGATCGGCGCGCCAGTGGAGCTGGCCGGTATTCGGCAGACCGCGCAGGCTCTGCGTCACCATCGGGCCCTTCATGGGATGGACCGCGCTCTGGAGCAGCGGATTGCCCTGGCCGGTGAGATCGACCGGCTGCAGCGTGCCCTCCGGATTGCCGAGATCCCACGCGAGATCGTCGAAGTCGCCGAACACGTGACAGGTCGCGCACGCCTGATCGCCGTGCCCCGATGTGAACCCGCCGTAGAAGAACTTGCGGCCGTTCACGATCGCGTCCGGGGTGGGATCGAAACCGATGCCGGTGAGTCCGAGCTGATGAAGGTCGCCGGCGTCGAGCGTCTGGAGCTGGTTGTGGAAGCGGCCCACCACGTAGACGCGCCCGCGCGCGTCGTCGGCGACCACCCCGGTCGGGCCCGCCACGGTGGCCGCGCGCGCGACCGATCGCCCCGGCAGGGCCGGGTCGAGCGCGACGATGCGGTGGCTCGCGAGCGAGGTCACGAGCACCCGGCTCCCGCCGCGATACCACGCGATCCCGGTGGGAATGCCGATCGCCGAGTTGCGCGGGCCGGCCGGCCCCGGCGTCACGGTGTAGTCCACGTACGGGTTGAGATTGGCGACGGTGACGCTCCCGCCGGGCGTGATGAACGCCGCACGCGTGTCCACCAGGTGGCCGCGCACGTTGGGTGCGAAGCGCGTGAAGTTGCGCGCCTCGGTCGCGGTCGCCGCCACCGTGCCGCCGACCGGCTCCACCGCCAGCGCGAAGTTCACCGTGCCGATGTCGCCGAAGGTGCGGCTCACCGTGTTGGTCGCGGTGTTGATCTCGCTCACGTCCGCGTCCAGCACCGAGTAGGGCACGTGCGCGTTCCAGGCGCGGCCGGTCTCATCCACCCAGTCGCCGTTCGCGAGCTGCTTCACGATCAGGCCGACCCCGGGCGCCGGCGGCAGTCCGAACACCATCGGCGGATTGGGGGGCGGCAGCGCGTTGCCGACGACGGATTCCGGAAGCACCGTGGTGCGATTGCCCGCGAACAAGCCCGCCGCGTACACCCGCGTCCCGTTCCCGTTCACCGCCAGCGCCCGCGGCATCCGCGCCTCGATCGCGATCGTCGCCACCCGCGTGAGGCTCGCCGGGTCGTACACCCGCACCTGGTCGTACTGCGAGACGCTCACGTAGGCCAGCCCGTTCGCGAACACCACGTCCCCCGGCTCGTCCCCCACCCGCAGCGTCGCCCGCGCGTGCAGTGTGTTCAGGTTCACCACGCTCACGTCGTCGGAGAGCGTGTTCACCACCCACGCCTCGCTGTCGCTGCGGCACGCCACCGACACCGGCTCCATCCCCACCTCGATCTCCGCGATCCGCACCGGGCGCGCGCCGGTCACGTCGAACACGCTCAGCCGGTTGTCGGGCGTGTTCACCACCAGCAGGCGATCCCCGTTCGGGGTCAGCACCGCGGGATGAATGTGCGCGCTCTCGAAGTGGACGAAGTCGGGCGCGATCGCGGCGCGCGAGCCGAGCCGGCGCGGGACCGCGGCGAGTCCGGCGATCAGCGCGACGAGGGCGAGGAATGTGGCGATGCGGCGGATGGTGGACCTCACGCTGGGAGGTGGGAACGACGAAGCGCCCGGTCCACGGCTTCGGCTTCAATTGAGCGATGATCCTAGCATCAAACGCGGGGCGCGGGTCAGCCGAAGTGGGGCGGCCCGGCCGCGCGATGGCGAGATCGTGAGGCGAGCGGCGGCGTGGCGTGCCTCGCGACGCGGCCCTATGCTGGCAGCGTGCGCATCCCTCACCCGTCCACGCTCGCCGCGTTCCTGATCCTAATCGCCGCTCCCGCGCGCGCGCAGTATGGCGAACGCGGCGGGCGCCCCTGGCACGAGCCGCCCCCGCGCCGGCCCACGCACGCGGACAGCATGCGCACCCTCGCGGGGCCATGGCAGGTCTGGACTCATGGCGGCGGCGGATGGCTCGGCTCGCCCTCCGACGTCCGGCCGCGCTACGGCTCCGGGTTCGACCTGGGCGCGAGCGCGGACCGGCGTTTCGCCGATCGCATCGCGCTGCGCGCGCGGCTCGACTACGACGACCTGCCTTCGACGCAGCCGAACTACTTCCTCGTGGATGGCATCGCGTACGCCGTGAACATCGACTACGGACACGGCTGGCTGGGCTCGGCGCTGGGCGGGGTGGCGGTGCGGCCGTGGAATCACCTGTGGCTCGAGGGGGGCGCGGGCGGCGGCTACTTCGAGAGCGGCTTCCCCTCGGGACAGACCTCGGTGCTGTTGCCGAACGGCAGAAGGGTTCCGCTGCGTGCGACGACCGGCTCGGGCGGCGTGTGGAGCGCCGGCGCGCGCTACGAGTTCAAGCCCACGCTGCGCGATCGCTTCCTCGCGGAGGTCCAGTTCTACTCGATGGACCGCGGCGGCACGACGCTCCATTTCTGGGCGATCCGCGCGGGCTATCGCGCGCTCTAGACCCGGGCCGGGCTCGACCGCGAGCCGCTAGCGGATCACCACGAACCGCGCGAGCGTCGTCTCGCGCCCCATCCGCGCGCGCGCGAAGTAGAGCCCGGGCGCGAGCGTGCCCTCGCGCTCGAACGAGACACGTTCCTGCCCGGCGGCGCTCGAACGGAACGTCGCGCGCCGCACGAGGCGTCCGCTCACGTCGATGATGTCGAGCGCGCCCTCCCCCGCATCGGGCAGCGAGACTACGAATGCCGGCCGGCCCGTCGAGGGATTGGGCACGGGCGGCTGGATCGAGAACGCGCGGGCAGGCACGCCGAGCCATGCCTCGCCGAGCGCGTGCGCGCCGGTCTCGTCCCGCACCCAGAGCCGATAGCCGTAACGGTGCCCGGGGAGCAAACCGGCATCTTCGTACCGGACGTGCCCTGCGCCGTCGGCGACAATCGTCGCGATCGGCATCCACGCGCCATCGTCCAGCGCGCGCTGCAGCGTGGCCTTGAACGCGGCGCCGTCCGGACTCCACCACTCAATCCGCGCAATGCCGCCCGCGAGTGCCGCGCTCACCAGCGAGGCGAGCGCGGGCGTCGGAATGGGCGCGTACTCTGTCGCGTTGCGCAGCATGACGATGTCGTTGTCGTTGTAACCGAGCACCGCCACATCGGTCCGGGCGTCGCCGTCGAAGTCGGCGGTGATGCAGCGCGTCATGGCATCGGCGCCGATGAAGTAGCTTATCGTCCCGAACGCTCCACCTCCGCTCGCCGGGAATACGCCGAGGTCGAAATCGAGGCCGTCGCTCTGGGCGATGATCACGTCCGCCAGAGCGTCGCCGTTGAGATCGGCAGAGGCGAGATCGCCCCCGGGGTTGCCGCCGTACTGCGCGGGCCCAGCGGCGTGGAAATGGCCAGCGCCGTCATTGAGGAACGCGCCGAACCAGCCGAGGCTGACGCCGCCATTCCCCATCGAGAGCACCACGTCTCGATCGCCGTCCCCGTCGACGTCAGCGACGGTGAGCGCGCTGCCGAAATTGGAGTAGCTCGAGCCAGACGCGTACGTCAGACGCAGCGAGTCGATCTCGTCGGATGCGAAGTGCCCCGCCCCGTCGTTGTGGAGCACATGCAGCACGGCGCGCAGCACATGACTCGGGGAGTCGCCGCTCGTGACCGCCGAGGCTTCGGCGAACACGATCTCGGTGCGCCCATCCCCATCGAGGTCCCGGATGAGAACGGCCCCGTGCGGAACCTGCAGCGCCGCGCCGAACGGAAGGTTCGCCCCGAATCCACCCGAGCCGTCGCCGGGACGATAGGCGATCGAGCCGGCTGCGCCTTCCGTCACGAGGTCGGTTCGTCCATCGCCATTCAGGTCGCCGAGGCCCAGCGAGACGCCCCCGGCGAGAAGCGGTCCGGGTGCTGCGAAGCCCAGGGTGGTGGTGTCGCGCAAGAACACCCACGCCGAGTCGGAGCGTGTGAGGACCAAGTCGTCGGCCCCGTCGCCGTCGAGGTCGGCCGCCGCGAGCGGGTGCCCGACGCCGATGCTCTCGGGCGCCGCGAACATTGCATCGCTCACATTTCTGAGCAGGCGCGCACGCTGATCCGTGGACGCCACGAGATCGGGGGGAGTGTCTGCCGCCCGCCTCAGCGCGAGCAGCGCGCTCTCGGACGAGGAATTGAAATAGGGAAATTGAAGCCGCGCCTCCAATCGCCCGAGCAAACCGCCGTGAGCGTCATTCCAGAGGATGGCGGTCGAAGGACCACCCGAAAAGTAGTAGGGGTTGTCCGAGCTGGTCGTGCACGAGGTGGCGACGTCGAGGCGGCCATCTCCGTCCAGATCCGCGAGCGCCAGGCCGGTCGGCTCGTACGGAACGTGCCAGCGCTCGAGACAATGAGCGGCGCTGTCGGCCGCCGAGTACGCGACCTCGACCAGGTTGTTCTGTATGCCGAACGTGCGTTCGGCAAGGACCACATCGAGGCGCCCGTCGCCATCCACGTCGCCGATCCTGGCCTGCGCGGGGTCGGTGGTGTGGAGGTCGAACGGCAGTGGCGCGCGTCTCGTGAACGCTCCCGATCCGTCGTTCTCGAGCCAGATCACGCCGGTATTCGTTGACGCGATGATGTCTGCATCACCGTCGAGGTCGAAGTCCATGGCTGCCATGTGCGGGGTGAAATCGGCAGTGCCCGGGATGGAGTTCGGCGCGCCGAACGTGCCGTCGCCGTTGCCATGGCGCCACTGCAGCGACCACGACGGATAGTCGCCGACGAACAGCACCAGATCCAGCTTCGTATCACCGTCGAGATCGGCGAGGGCGGGAACGTCGAATGCGCCGGGCCCGATGGGAACGAGCGTCGGTCCCGCGAGACTGCCTCCGGGGAGGCCCATGAAGACCGCCGCCGTGTCCTGGCAGAAGGCGATGATGTCATCGCGTGAATCGCCGTTCATATCACCCGTCGCGAGCGCGCGCGGGCTCGAGGGCAGCGCGTACTCCAGCGCCGGCGCGAAATTGAACCCGCCGAGATTCGCGCGCAGCACCACCGCCGGAGGTGACGAACGCAGCGTCACCAGATCGCGCCGTCCGTCGCCATCCACGTCCGGGAGCGCGAGCCGGAACTCGCTGCCGCCCGCCATCGGGATGGATTGGACAGACGAGAACGCGCGCCCGCCGAGATTGCGAAGAACGAGGACGTTGCCGCCCGAGACCCCGACGACCTCCGGGCCCGGATTGCCGTCGAGCTCCCCTACGACAAGGGACGATCCGATGTCGGGTGCGAGCTGACGCTCCGCGAACTTGATGGGGGGTCCGCTCGCGATCGAGGCGGACGCTGCAAGCAGGGATGTCGCGACGAGCGTGATGGCGAGCGGCCGGGTTTTCATGACGGGTGCCTCCATGGCGAATCCGTAACCCGGATCACCAAGCGCAATCCGCGTGCCGCGGAATGCTGTTTCGTCCAAGTCGCGGGCGGGCGTGGAGCTGGAGGTATTGCACGCGCGTCGCGGCTCGAGCGCGCTCTGCCTTTTCCGCCGGAACTGTCAGCCGAAGCGACAGTCGTGCGAGCCCTCGCTCGCCGGCCGCCTCGCGCTCGCGATCCACAAAGCGAGACCGCCCGGGCGCTTGTTCCGCCCGGGCGGTCCGCGGCGTGCGGCAAGGGGCTGTTACCTCACGCGTACCACGGTGCGGGTCCAACTGGCGGCTTCGGTCCGGAGCTTCACGAAGTAAACGCCGGCGCCGGCCTCGCGGCCGCTCGCGTCGCGGCCGTCCCAGCGCAGGGTCTGTGGTCCCGCCGCCATCCACTCGCCGCGCACCACCGAGCGCACCTCGCGCCCCATGATGTCGAACACCACGAGATCCACGCGGCTCGCGCGGCCGAGCGTGAACATCACGTCGGTGCCGAAGCGGAACGGATTGGGATGCACGCCGCGCAGCGCGAACTCGGCGCGCGCAGGCAGAGGCGTGACGTCGACGTTGGTCGGGTTCGAGGCCGGCCCGCCGGGGTCGCTGCCCGCGTCACGCTCGTCGCCGTCGAGGTAACCATCGCAATCGCGGTCGATGCCCATTCGCGATCCGAGCCCGGTCGGCACTCCGGTCACGGTCAGCTCGCTGCCGAGTCCGGCGAGCGCGATCAGCTCAGCGGTGGTGATGTCGCTCTCCGCTACCTTGTCGGGCTTCCACTGGTCGGAGCCTTCGTACACCCAGCCGCGCGCCTGCCCGTTCACTCGGCCCTTCGCGATGAGATCGCAGTTGCCGGCCGCGGCCTGCCCCCGGAGCGTGTCCGCGCGCGAGAGCGCGGTCGGGTCGGAGTTGTTGGTGCCATCGAAGCCGAGCTGATAGCCGACCGCCGGCGCCATGCCGGTGTCGAACGCCATCAGGAACGCTTCGAGGTCGCGGATGTTCGCGTCGGCCACCGCGGCCGGCGACCCGAAGTCGAACATCGGTCCGTGGACGTTCTTCATCAGGTCCACGAGGTTGTCGGACGATCCGTCGTGGTCGAATCCGAAACCGCGCTTGTTGGTCACTCCGATCGTGTCGCGGAATCCGGTCTTCTCGTAGAGATTCCGCAGCTGCGGGACCTTGAAGTCCTGGTCTTCGCCGAGCTGGGCCTTCGGCACCATCACGCGATCGGTGCCCGGGCCGAAGCTCGCCGCCGTGTGGCACGACGTGCAGGTGTGGCCGCTGCCGTCGACGATCGCGTTCATGAAGAAGTCCTGCCCGCGCAGCGCGCTGGGCTGCCCGGGCGGCGCGTCCGGCATGGTGCGGTCGAGGTTCTCGTTGGGGTTCGGCGGATAGACCATCGGCATGACGAACGCGCTGAACGCGGTCATCTCGCTGTCCGCGAGCGGCGCCTCGCGCCCCTGCAGCGAGAGGAACGCGTTGTTGAACGCCGCGAGATTCACGCGGTCGCCGCGCCAGTGGAACGGCTCGGTGTTGGTGAGCCCGCGCAGCGACTGAGTCACCATCGGGCCCTTCATCGGGTGGAACCCCGAGAGCCCGAGCGGATTGGGATTCGGCGGGTCGACGTATGAGCCGAGCGGATCGCCGAGATCCCACGCCAGGTTGTCGATGTCGCCGAACACGTGGCAGGTCGCGCACGCCTGGTCGCCGTGGGCCGATGTGAATCCGCCGTAGAAGAACTTCCGCCCGTTCACGATCGGGTTGGGCGTCGGGTCGAAGCCGATGCCCACGATGCTCATCGAGTAGAGCGAGTCGCTCTGGAAAGTCTGCAGCTGGTTGTGATTGCGCCCCACGACGTAGATGCGGTGGCGCGGGCCGTCGCAGACGACCCCGGTCGGGCCCGCCACGGTCTTCACCCGCGCGAGCACCGACGAGAGCGCGCCGCCGCCCGGATTGATGACGCCGAGCTTGTCGGTGGCGAACGACGTGACGTATGCGCGCAGGCCGTCGCTCGAGAACGTGACGGCGCTCGGAATCCCGATCGCGGAGTCGGCCTCGGCCTGGGTGCCGGGCACCACGTCGTAGTCGATGTGCGGGTCGAGCTTGCGAACCGAGACCGCGCCCGCCTGCGTCACGAACGACACGTTGGTCTCGACCAGGTACCCGTTGAGCCGGGGTTCGAAGCGCAGGATGTTGCGGGCTTCGGTGCCGGTCAGCACGATGCGGCCGTCGGTGGGGCTCACCGCGACCCCGTAGTTGACGCTGCTCATGCCGCCGAAGCCGCGGGTCACGGCGTCGGTG
Source organism: Candidatus Eiseniibacteriota bacterium (assembly GCA_041483195.1). Taxonomy (GTDB): domain Bacteria; phylum Eisenbacteria; class RBG-16-71-46; order RBG-16-71-46; family RBG-16-71-46; genus WS-2. Next base: position 74,928 of record JBGPFC010000012.1, on the reverse strand, counting down.
GTGGTGTTGATCTCGGCGACGTCCACCTCGTACAGGTTGTACTTCACCTTCGAGCTCCACAGCGTGCCGTACATGTCGTACCAGTTGACGCCCTGCTTCTGGACGATGAGGCCGTTGTTGGGCTGGGGCGGCAGGCCCCCGTCCATCGGGATGTCGAAGTCTTCGGGCATCGAATCGACCGGCACCTTGGTGGGCGAGAGCACGGTGGTGCGGTTGCCGCCCTGGAACACCGCGACGTAGACCTTGGTGCCGTCGGTCGTCCTCGCGAGCGTGCGCGGCTTGCGGCCGTTGATCGGAATGCTCGCGACCAGCGCCCGGGTCGTCGTGTCGTAGACCTTCACCACGTCTTCCTGCGAAACGCTGACATAGGCCTTGCCGTTCGCGAAAACGACGTCGTTCGGCTCGTCGCCGACGCGAATGACGGCGCGCACGTGAAGCGTGTTGAGGTTCACGACGCTCACGTCGTCCGAGACGTTGTTCACCACCCAGGCCTCGCTGTCGCTGAGGCACCGGACCGAAACCGGCTCGAGGCCCACCGGGATGTCCGTGATCTTGTGCGGCTTCAACCCCGTCACGTCGAACACGCGCAGGTGCGCATCGGGCGTGTCCACCACGAGCAGGCGGTCGCCGGAGGGCGTGAGCGCGGCGGGGCGCACCTGGCCGCTCTCGAAGTGGACGAAGGCGGGGGTCGAGGCGGGGAGCGACTTCAGGTATCGGGGTGCCGCCACGAGACCCGCCGCGAGTACTCCCAGGGCAACGAACAGCGAGATGCGACGCATGGCAAGGGACTCCCGGCGATTGCGACCCAATAGGAAACGCCCTGGCGGGGGGAAATCGCCGGTGGCGCGAGGGATCGAGTCTACCATTGTCCACCGGAGACTGGAACGAAGGACTACGGACCGATCTGGGGGGCGGCGAGACCCGCGTTTCGGGCATTCGGCTCCCCCCCAGGGGGCCTGCCCCGGGGGCAGCCCGGCATTCCGGGCGGGATTTCGCGCCGATTCGGGTCGAGCCGGATTGAGGACCGCGACCGCCCGCGCTACTTCGTGACGACGCTCGCGAGGAAGCCGGGGCCGGCCCGGCTCACCGCCGCGGTGAGCGCGGTGTCGGCCACGCCGCGCTCGCACACGACGTACGCGCGCCGCTCCGGGAGCCGCACGTCCACCGCCGCGACGCCGTCGAGGCGCGCGAGCTCGCGCTTCACGGCCGAGCTGCACCCCGAGCAGTGCATGCCGCCCACCTCGAGCGTGACCACGCGCTGGCTCGAGCGCGCGGTGAGCGCGCCGCGCGGCAGGCTCTGCAGCTCCCGCACCAGCCACGGTCCGCCCGCCGCGATCAGGACCAGGGCGATCGCGAGCGCAGCGCCATTCAGGATTCCAGAACGCACGTAAGTCTCTCCGTTCGGCCGTGAGGGAACGGAGCTTAGCCGACGCGCGCGCGATGGGAAAGCGGGCGCCCCGCCGTCAGTGCCCGCCGCCTCCGCCCTGGAAACCGCGGCCCCTGCGCATGAAGAGCAGCAGCGGCAGCGCGAGCGCGAACGCCCAGCCGAACAACAGGAACAGCTGCTCGAACGAGAGCATCATCGCCTGGCGCGTCACCTGCCCGTCGAGCACGGCGATCGCCCGGGTCTCGGCGATCGCGGGCAGCACGCCGCGCGAGATCATCGTGGCGGTGAGCGCCGCGAGCCGCTCGCGGGTCACGTCGCTGTAGCGCGTGATGTGCTCGGCCAGCTGGGAGCGGTGGAGCGATTCGAGGTGCTGGAGCGTGGTCGCGGAGAGCGCGATCCCGATGCTGCCGCCCAGCTGGCGCATGAGGTTGAACAGCCCGGTGCCGTTCGGAATCCTCTCCATGGGCAGCTCGGCGAGCGCGAGGTTGGTGAGCGGCACGAAGATCAGCCCCAGCCCGACGCCGCGCCACACCAGCGGCCAGAGGAAATCGGGCTTGCCGCTCAACGTGGTGAACTGCGACATCTGCCACATCGCGAACATGAAGATGCCGACCCCCGCCATCACGCTGATGCGCCCGTCGAACTTGCCGCGCATGCGCCCCATGGTCCCCATCACCACCGCGCTCGCGATCGCGCCCGGCAGGATCACCAGGCCGGTCTGATTGGCCGTGAAGCCCTGCAGGGTCTGGAGGTAGACCGGCAGCACGAACACCGTGGCGTAGAGACAGAGGCCGAGCATGCCGCCGAATGCCACCCCCGCCGCGAGCTGTGCGTTCTTCAGAATTCGCAGGTCCACCACCGGATGCTCGGTGGTCAGCTCGTGCCACACGAAGCTCACCAGCGCGATCGCGCTCACCAGTCCCAGCACCACGATCTCGCGCGATGCGAACCAGTCGACACGCTCGCCGCGCTCGAGCATGGTCTGGAGCGAGCCGATTCCGATCGCCAGCAGCGCGAGTCCCGTCCAATCCACGCTCGCGATCTTCTGGGCGTAACGCGAATCGCGCAGGTACGTCACGGTGAGCGCCAGCGCGAGCATGCCGAACGGGATGTTGATGTAGAAGATCCACGGCCACGACCAGGTGTCGGTGATCCAGCCGCCGAGCGTCGGCCCGAGCGTCGGCCCCACCATGACGCCCACGCCGAAGATCGCCATCGCGACGCCGTACTCGCGCGGCGGGAACACCTCGTAGAGCACCGCCTGCGAGGTCGAGAGCAGCGCGCCGCCGCCGAGACCCTGGAGGATGCGCCACGTCACGAGCTGGCCCAGCGTGTGGGAATTGCCGCAGAAGAACGAAGCGATCGTGAACAGCGCGATCGAGCCCGCGAAGTAGCGGCGCCGGCCGAAGAAGGCCGAGAGCCAGCCGGTGATCGGCAGCACGATCACGTTCGCGACGATGTAGCCGGTCGACACCCATGCGATCTGGTCGAGCGTGGCCCCCAGGTTGCCCATCATGTGCGGGATCGCCACGTTCACGATCGAGGTGTCGATCAGCTCCATGACCGAGGCCAGCGTCACCGTGATCGCGATCAGGTAGCGGTTCGCGTACGGATCGAATGCCGCGGCCGGCGCGGCGTGCGCCGCGCGCAGCGTGGTCGCGCTCATCGCCCGCTCACCTCGTCCGGATCACGACCTCGACGCTGGTACCGGGCCGCAGCGGATGGGCCGGGTCCTGCGCGCCGTCGAGGCGGATGCGCACCGGGATGCGCTGCACGACCTTCGTGAAATTGCCGGTCGCGTTGTCGGGCGGCAGCAGCGAGAAGCGCGCGCCGGTCGCGGGGCTCAGCGACTCGACGTGGCCCGCGAACACGCGGCCCGGGTACGAGTCCACGCGGATCTCGGCATGGTCGCCGGGCGTCACGTCGGCGATCTCGGTCTCCTTGAGATTGGCGGTCACCCACACGTCATCGAGCGGCACCACCGTCATGGTGGGCTGCCCGCCCTGCACCAGCTGCCCGACCTCGACCGTCTTGCGGCTCACCACCCCGTTCGACGGCGCCGTGATGCGCGTGAACGAGAGGTTGAGCGCGGACTGATCGCGCGCGGCGCGCGCGGCGGCGGCGCGCGCCCCCGCGCCCTGCAGCGCGGACGCCGCGGCCAGCACCTGCTTCTGCGCTGCGTCGAGCTGCGCGGCGGTGACGCGTCCGGCCGTGGTCGCGGCGTCGAGCTGCTGGCTGCTCACGATGCCCCGCCCCGCGAGGCCCTGGGTGCGCTCGAGATCGTCGCGCGCGCGGTCGGCAGCGGCCTGCGCCTGCTGCGCGGCGGCGCGCGCGGCCGCGAGCTGGGCGTCGGCCTGGCCCGGGTGTCCGTCGCTGCCGGCGTTCGCGACCGCCGAGGCGAGGTCGGCCTCGCTCTGCGCGAGCTTGGCCTCGTACTCGCGCCGGTCGAGCACCACCAGCGGGTCGCCGGCGCGCACGATCTGGTTTTCGCTCACGTAGACGTCGGTGACGTAGCCGCTCACCTTGGCGAGCACCGGGATGACGTGCCCTTCGACCTGCGCGTTGTCGCTCGACACGTGGCTCAGGCCGAACAGGTACTGGCGCAGGCCGAGCGCGATCAGCGAGAGGGTCGCGATCGCGAGCACCGTGAACACGGCGCGGCGCGATCCGCCCGGGCGCGGCGCGGATGAAGGAGCGGGCGCCGTCGCGGGCGCCGCCCGGGGCGGCCGGATCACGGTTTCGGCGGCGGCCCGGTCGTCCGGGGCGCCGGGGCTGGGCTCGCCGGCCGGGGCGAGCGCGGATTCGGTTCGGATGTTCATCGTGGTTTCCTCGTGGGGGTGAGGGATGGGCTAGCGAATGCTGTCGGCGACGCCGGCGGCGCGAGCCAGCGCGACGCGCGCGGCCGCGACCACGTAACGCGTGTCGATGTCGGCGTCGCGCGCGCGATTCAGCGCGACCTGGGCGTTGATGACCTCGATGTTGCCGGCGACCCCGCTCGCGAAGCGGTCCTTCGCCTCGTCGAGCTCCTGACCGGCGAGCGCGAGCTGCTCGCGGGCCACGCTCTGCTGCTCGAGACCGGAGCCCAGATCGAGCAAAGCGCCCTCGACCTCGGCCGCGATCTGGTCCTCGATGTCGCGGGTGCGAATGTCGGACTCGCGCACGATCGAGCCCTGCTCGGCGAGCCGGCCCTCGCGCCGCAGGCCGTCGAGCAGCGGCAGCGTGAGGCCCACCGAGAAGGTGCGGGTGGCGATCGCGTCCGGCCCGTGCTCGCCGGAGAGCCCGTAGTCGGCGGCCGCATCGACGCGCGGAAGCCGCTCCGCCGCGATCGCGAGCTTGTCGGCGCCGGCCTTCGCGCGCCGCGCGCGCTCCGCGGCGAGATCGGGCCGTCGCTCGCGCGCGAGGGTCAGCGCCGAGGCCGGGTCCAGGGGCGCGGTCGATGCGCCGAGATCGCTCGAGAGCGTGTCGGCGAGATCGAAGCGCGTCGTGGGATCGAGCCCGAGCGCGCGCGCGAGGTCGATCTGCGCGCGATCGTGCTGATTGCGCGCGACCAGCAGCTGGCCGCGCGCGGTGGCGAGCTGGGTGCGGGCGCGCGTGACGTCGATCGCAGGCGAGACCCCGGCCGAGAGCTGCGCCTCCGCGAGCGCGAGCAGCTGCACCGAGAGATCCTCGTCGGCCGCGCGGGCGGCGACCACGGCCTCCGCGCGCGCGGCGCGCAGGTAGGCGACCGCCGCGCCCTGCGCCGCGCCCTCGACGCTGGTGCCGCGCTCGGCGCGCGCCTGCCGTGCGCCATGGCCCGCCGCGCGGGTCCTGGCCCAGCCCGAGAGATCGAACAGCGTCTGCGTCACGCGCAGCCGCGCGTCCACGTTGTCCACCGGCCCGATCGGCTCCTGCAGCGCCGGCTGCCCGGGAGCCGCTGGGAACTTGATGCCCTGGGCCTCGAGGTTGAACGTGCGGTTGGTGGCCGAAGCGGACCCGCTGAGCCCCGGCAGGAACACGGCGCGCGCCTGAACGACCTTCGCGTCGGCCTCTGCGGCCTTCTGCTGCGCGAGATTCACGAGCGGGGCGTTCGCGGAGGCGAGCGACACCGCTTCCGCGAGCGAGAGCCGTCGTGCGCCGGCCGCGGCCGCGGCGGGCGCGGCGGGCGCCGATTCGGCGCGGGCCCGCGGCGCGCCGGGAATCACGACGAGCGTGGCCAGCGTGACGAGCGTCGCTGCGAATCGGACGTTACGCACGAGCCCCCTCCTTCCGTGCGGGACGGGCGAGCCCGTTCAGCGCGAGATCGATGGTGGTCCCGATGTAGCGCTCGAAGTCGAGCGGCCCCGACTCGCAGCGCTGCATCGAGTGCTTCCAGATTGCGCCCAGGATGAGCGGCGCCATGATCACGCGCACCGCGTAGTCGACGTCCACGCCCCGGAACTCGCGGCGTTCGATCCCGCGTTCGAGGATACGCGCCGTGAGCCGGCGGCCACGCTGCACGACCTCGCGGTGGTAGAACTTCGCCAGCTCCGGAAAGTTCGCGACCTCGGAGATCATCAGCTTCGGGAGGCCGCCCATGCGCGAGCCCGGGCCCGCGACCGCGCCCCACCAGCCGCGGAAGAACGTGGCGAGCAGGTCGCGCGTGTTGCCGCGAAAATTCTCGATGGTCTGCTCGCCGCGCTCGATCGCCGGCACCACGGTCTCGCGCACCGTCGCCTTGAAGAGCGCCTCCTTGCTCTCGAAGTAGAGATACATGGTCCCCTTCGTGACGCCCGCGCGCCGCGCGACGTCCTCGAGCTTGGTCGCGGTGTACCCGTGCTCGGTGAAGCTCTCGAGCGCCGCCGCGATGATCTCCGCGGGGCGCGCCTCCTTGCGCCGGTGCCAGCGCGGGGCCGGGGCGCCACGCCGCGCGGGCGCGCCGCGCGGGGGCTTCGATGCGCGCGTCCTGCCGTTCGTGGCCGCCATGTGTGCCTCCTCGAACCGATGGTCCAATTGATTACTGACTGGTCAGTAAGTTATCGTCCGGCCGGCGGTCCGTCAAGAATCTTTCTCGCCGGCTCCGCAGCGACTTGCCAGACAGCGGGTTAGACCGACTAGAATGGGCCCATCGTGCGCGCGCCGGAGGGGTGGCATCGGGTGGAGATGTGGTCTCGCGTGACGACCGCAGCCCTGATCGTGCTCGCCGTCACCTGCGCCGGCTGCGACCGGAAGTCCGCGACCAACGAGCGCGCGGCCGTCGCGCCGGCCGCGACTCGCGTGGCGGATTCGGCGGCGGCGCCCGCGGAATCCTCGGCCGCCACGTCTCGCGTGGCCGCGCCTTCGCCGGTGCCGGTGCCTCTACCCGCGCCGACGCCTCCTCCCTCCCCCGCTCCGCGCTACCTGCGCGTGCGCCCCGCCGGCGCGCGCGCGCTCACGGCGCTGCGGGACTCCTTGGGACCGGCCGGATGGCTCGAGACGCTCAAGGTCAACCGCCTCGACAGCGCGTTCGTGCGCATCGGAGAGCCGCTGATCGTTCCCGATCCGTCGCGCGACTCGCTCGCGCTCGCGCCGTTTCCGCGCACGCTCGAGGCGGCGCGCGACAGCTCGAAGCTGCTGCTGATCGCGCTGCGGGTGCAGGCATTCGCGGCCTACGACAGCGGCCGGCTCGTGCGCTGGGGCCCGACCAGCAGCGGTCGCAAGGCCAAACCCACGCCGGTCGGCCTCTACCACACGAACTGGAAGGACACGGAGCGCTTCAGCACCATCGACGAGGCGTGGCTGCTCAAGTGGTACGTCAACATCCAGAATTTCGAGGGCGTCTCGCTCCACGAGTACGAGCTGCCCGGGCATCCCGCGAGCCACTCGTGCGTGCGGCTGCTCGCCCAGGACGCGCAGTGGATCTACGCGTGGTGCGAGCAGTGGAGGCTCTCGCCGGACGGCCGCACGATCTTGCGGCCGGGTACGCCGGTGCTGGTGTTCGGCGAGTTCGCATGGACCCTGCGCTCGCCATGGCGTTCGCTGCCCGAGAATCCGCACGCGACCGACGTGACCGCCGAGGAGATCGTCGCGGCGCTGCGCGACGCAGGGCCGCCGGTGTTTCCCCCCGCCGACTCGCTGCAGGCGCCGGGCGCCGCGGATTCGCTGCGCGCGCGGGCCATCGCGGATTCGCTGCGCGCGCGCATCAAGCCCACGAAACACTGAAGCGCGCTTCACCCGTTTGCTCGCCGGCCCGCCCCGAGCGAGACTACGCGCCATGATTAGCGTTCGAGTGCCATGGAGGCCGGGGTCGCCCTCGACCCCGCCGCCCACGGGGAACCGATGACCACGACCGCGCTGCGCGCAACTCCCGATCTCGCCACGCTGCTTTCCCGCGAGCTGGTCGCCGAGCTGCTCACGCTCGCGCGCTCAAAGGGCGCCGAGCTCGCGGAGGTGTACGGCGAGTACACGGTGCACACCTCCTTCTCACTCGAGGAGGACCGGCTCAAGACCACGGCGTACTCCGTCGCGCAAGGGGTCGGGGTGCGCGCGATCACGGGCGAGCAGACCGGTTACGCGTACGCCGACGGATTCGCGCCGGACGACCTGCGCGAGGCCGCGCGGGTCGCGGGGCGCATCGCGAGCGGCGCGGCGGGGAACGGCAAGCCGATCGCGTTTCGCGTGGTGCAGGCGCCGCCGCCGTTCACGCTCGAGCGCCCCGCGCCGATCGCGCTCGACGAGCAGGCGAAGGTCGCGCTGATCCAGCGGGCGAACCACACCGCGCGCGCGCACGACGGCCGCATTCACGAGGTCACGGTCTCGCTCGCCGACGCGTCCAAGTCGTTCATCGTCGCGAACAGCGACGGCGTGTGGGCCGACGACCGCCAGTACCTGTCGCGGCTCACGGTCACGGCGCTCGCGCTCGATGGCGACCAGCGGCAGCAGGGCTTCGCGGCCGGCGGCGGCTCGGTCGACGCGGGCTACTTCGACGCCGTGCGCACCCCCGAGGCGATCGCGGCCGACGCTGCGGGGTCGGCGATCACGCTGCTCGGCGCCCGCGAGCCGGAGGCCGGCGCGTATCCGGTCGTGGTTTCGCCGGGCTGGGGTGGGGTCATGGTGCACGAGTGCTTCGGGCACAGCATGGAAGGCGACACCATCCGCAAGCACACTTCGATCCGCGCGTCGCAGCTCGGCCAGCAGGTGGCCGCGAAAGGCGTGACCATCGTCGACAGCGGCATCGTGCCCTACAGCCGCGGGTCGTTCCGCGTGGACGACGAAGGCACGCAGGCACGGCGCACGGTGCTGGTCGATGACGGCATCCTGGTCGGTTACATGTGGGACCTGCTGAACGCGCGCCTCACCGGCAACGAGCCCAGCGGCAACGGGCGCCGCAATTCGTTCCGCGATTTTCCGCTGTGCCGCATGACCAACACCTACATCGAGGCCGGGCCGCTCGCGCCCGCCGCGCTGATCGCCGACGTGACGCGCGGGCTCTACTGCAAGAGCCTGGGCGGCGGCTCTGTGAATCCCGCCGACGGCAACTTCTCGTTCCAGGTCACCGAGGCGTGGCAGATCGAGAACGGCGCGCTGACGGTCCCGGTGCGCAACGCGACGCTCACCGGCAACGGCAACGACGCGATGCTCAAGATCGACGCGGTCGCCGGGGATCTCGAGATCGACGGCACCACCGGCAGCTGCGGCAAGGACGGCCAGTGGAAGCCGGTCGGCGTCGGACAGCCCACCGTTCGGTTCCGCGAGATCATCGTCGGGGGGACGGCCACGTGAACGATCCGCAGACCTCCGAGCCGATCGCGCCGCCCGCCGCGCTCGAGGCGCTCGCCGCCGACGCCGTCGAGCGCGCGCGGCGCGCCGGGGCCGATGCAGCCGAGGCCGTTGTGCAGAGCTCGCGCGCGTTCACCGTGTGCGCGAGCAACGCGCAGATCGAGAGCCTGAAGCAGAGCGCGACGCGCGGGCTCGGCCTGCGCGTGATCGTGGGCGGCGCGCAGGGCTTCGTGTCGAGCACCGACCTCTCGCCCGCGGCGCTCGACGATCTCGCGCGCCGCGCGGTGGCGCTCGCACGCTTCTCCACCCCCGATCCCGCGAACGCCATGCCCGGGCCGCTCGAGGCGGGCACGCCCGCCGCGCTGGATCTCGCCCTCTACGATTCCGCGGTGCTCGCACTGCCAGCGGATGACAAGATCGCGATGGCGATCGAGCTGGAGCGCGTCGCGCTCGCATTCGATCCGCGCATCACGCGCGTGGACCGCACCCGGGTGACGAGTCGCGACGGCACCACCGCGCTCGCCAACTCGCTCGGGCTCACGCGCGTCTCGTCGGGGACCGCGATCAGCGCTTCGATCGTGGCGCTCGCCGACGATCGCGACGGCAAGCAGCAGACCGGCTACTACGGCATCACGAGGCGCTGGTTGCGCGAGCTGCCCGCCATGGAGGAGATCGCGCGCGAGGCGGCGCGCCGCGCGGTCGAGCGCATCGGCGCGCGCACCGTGCCCTCCGCGCGCGTGCCGGTCGTCATGCACCCCGACGTCGCGGCCTCCTGGATCTCCGAGATGCACGACGCCTGGAGCGGCGAATCCGTGATCAAGAAGGAATCGTGGCTCACCGACCGCCTCGGGCAGGCGATCGCGTCGCCGCTCGTGACGCTGGTGGACGACGGCCGCCTGCCGGGCGGCGTCGGGAGCGGACCGTGGGACGGCGAGGGCGTGGCGACGCGGAGGAACGTGCTGATCGATCGCGGCACCTGCGCCATGTTCCTCTACGACATCTATCACGCGCGCCGCGCCGGCACGCGCTCGACCGGCAGCGCGGTGCGCGGCTACTCGTCGGTGCCCGGCATCGGCTATCACAACCTCTACATCGAGCCCGGCGCAGAGTCGCCCGATGCGATCCTGAAGAAAGTGGACCGCGGGTTCTACATGGACGATCAGGGCTCGTTCGGCTTCAACTCCGTGACCGGCGACTACTCGTTCCAGGCGGCGGGCTTCTGGATCGAGGGCGGCGCGAAGACGTACCCGGTGGACGGCATCACGGTCGCGTCCAACTCGCTCGACATGCTGAAAAACGTGGCCGCGGTGGGGAACGACCTCAAGTGGGACGGCGATGTGGTGAGCCCGACGCTGTTGATCGGCGAGATGACGGTGAGCGGCGGCGGGTAGGGCGCGAGGGCCCGGGCTGTGCCGGCCCGCGCTTCGGGGTGCGCCCTACGTGTTCCTGAAGGTCGCCACCACGCTCACGCTGCGTCGCGGGAGCGGGTCGGGGCGCTTCGCGTGGCCGAGGCGCACCAGCATGAGCGGCTCCTCGCCCTTGGCGCCGAACAGCGTGAGCAGGTCGCCGCGGTGGCGGCTCACCTCGATCGGCGCGCTCATCGGGTGCTGCGCGATTCCGAGCTGCGTGGCCTTGAGCGCGAAGCGCTCGTAGGTCTGGCCGCCCATCAGCCATTGCGTCTCGTCGCGCCGGGCGGAGGTGAGCAGCGCGACCGCGCCGGCCGAGTGCACCTGCCCGCGCGCCTGCTTGGCCGCGTATTCGGCGCCGAAGCGAATGAACCAGCTGTTCGGGTTGAAGTAGCGCCCCGCGAGCCAGCTCGATGGGCCGCTCAGCTCGAGCGCGTCGGCCGGGATGCCGTCGCCGCGTTTCTTCGCTTCCTCGTCGAAGCGGAACCACGAGAACTGCTCGGCCTGCGCGCGCGGGTCCATGATCTGCGTGTGAGTGGCCTCGTACGCGAGGTCGGCGGCCTCGCGCAGCGGGTCGCGCTCGTCGATCCAGTGGAGCGCGAGCCCGTCCGGCACTTGCGCGGTGAGCTGCGCGCGGTTCTGCGCGAAGATCGCGCGCCCGTCGAAGTCGCGACGGTTGGTGCGGCGATCGGGGATCGCGGCGAACAGCGCGCGATCGCGCCGCGGCTCGCCGTTGCTCCACGCGACCTCGGCGACCACTCCGGCCGCGCCATCGTGCGGCATGTACGTCACGGTGGGCCGCAGGCCGTAGGAGCGCGCGGCGATCAGCAGGTTCTCGAGCGACGCGCCGAGCGCGATCATCATGCCGCGGCGATCGGGATCGGTCGCGGGCAGCGCGCGCTTCGGGTCGGCGACGATGCGGATGGTGCTGCCGTCCACCTCGAAGTGCCAGGGCTGCGTGTTCCAGTCGCTGGGGGCGAGCACGGCGGCGGCGATCAGCGCGCGCGCCACCTCGACCTGGGTCGCGGGCAGATCGTCGGGCAGCGACCAGGGCTGGAGGAATCCGTTGCGGGTGTCGTCGCGGCGCGCCTCGGCGAAGCCTGGCCGGAGCGTGGCATAAGCTGCCGCGGCGCCGGCGAGGATCAGGAAATGGCGACGATCGAGGGTGGAGGAGGGGCCGTCCTGCGCATCCTGCGCGCGCGCGGGCCCCGCGGGTCTGGCCGAATCCATAGACCGGACAGGTTGGGGCAGCTGCGCCCGCGCGTCAACCGCTCTCGCCGAACTCGGCCGCGAGCGCGGGGTTAAGGCGCTTGTCGCGCCCATCCCCCGTCGCTAGGGTGCGCCCATGCCCGCCGCGCGCCTGATTGCAGAGACCTCGCTCGATCTGCTGGCGCGGCGCCTGCGCATGCTCGGATTCGACGTGGCGTCGGTGCACGGCGCGCGCCTCGAGGAGCTGTTCGAGGCGGCGCGGTGCGACGGCCGCACCGTGATCACGCTGAGCGCGCGGCATCCGCGGGCGTTCGCCGACGTGCCGGTGATCGTGGCGCCTCGCGACGCGGCGGCCGCGCTGCGCGCGATCGCGGGCGCCCACGAGCCCGCCGGCCCTCCTTTCAGCCGCTGCCCGCAATGCAACGCCGCGCTTCAGCGGCGCACGCCGTTCGAGGCGGTGGGCGAGGTGCCGGGCCGCGTGCTGCGCTCCGCCAAGTCGCTTCACTACTGCCCGCATTGCGGCAAGTGGTACTGGATGGGCACTCACGTCGCGCGGCTGCGCGCGTGGCTCGAGGCCGCGCTCGGCCGGCCGCTCGCGACCCCCGAGCCCGGCGGCGAATAATCGTTTGCGCTGCTCGCGGGCCCTGTCCCAGAATGCCCGGCGCGAGCGGGCCGGTTCACGGATCGGGCCCGGAGAGCTTCGTGGGGAGAGGCTCGGACGTGCAATCGCGCCCGTTCGCATGACCTCGCGCTAACGCCCCGACCGCGCGCGATGCTAGGATTTTCCCGCTCGCTACCCCCTGCCCTGTCGCGGAGAGTCGCCCGCCCCGCATGGATCTTTCCGTCATCATCGTCAATTACCGCTCGCGCGAGGCCCTGCTGAGCTGCCTCGCGGGCCTCGAGCGTGAGACGCGCGGCCTCGCGGCCGAGGTCGTGGTCGTCGACAACGACTCGCGCGACGGCACCCTCGAGGCGCTGGCGGCCCGCGCGCCCGCGGCCGGCTCCGCCGCCACGCGCGCGATCGCGAACGCCGGGAACGTGGGCTACGCCCGAGCGGTGAACCAGGGGCTGGCGGCGACCCGCGGCGAGTTCGCGCTGGTGATGAACCCCGACTGCGAGCTGCGGCCGGGCGCGGCCCTCGCGCTGCTCGCCCACCTGCGCGCCCATCCGCGGGTCGCGATCGCCGGCCCGAAGATCCTGAACCCGGACGGCACGCTCGAATACTCGGCGCGCGCGTTTCCCGATCAGCTCACGTTCCTGTTCAATCGCTACTCGCTGCTCACGCGGCTGTTCCCCAACAACCGCTTCTCGCGGCGCTATCTGATGAGCGACTGGGATCACGCGAGCGCGCGCGAGGTGGACTGGCTCTCGGGCGCGTGCCTGATGGCGCGGCGCGAGGCGATCGACCGGGTGGGCGGCATGGACGAGGCGTTCTTCATGTTCAACGAGGACGTGGACTGGTGCCGCCGCATGAAGCTCGGCGGCTGGAACAACGTGTACGTGCCGGAGGCGGTCGTGGTCCACCACATCGGGGCGAGCAAGGGGCGGGTCGCGGCGCGCGTGATCGTGGCGCGCCATCGCGGCATGATCCACTACTTCCACAAGCACCATCCGGCGAACCCGCTGGTCGAGGCGCTCGCGGTCGCGCTCATCTACTGCCGCGCCGGCCTGATGCTCGCGCACAACGCGCTGAAGTCCCGCTGATGCCGTACTCGCTCTCGCTCTCGCTCGCCGCCGCCGCCGTGGCGCTGCTCGCGACGCCGCTGGTGATGCGCTTCGCGCACCGCGTCGGCGCGCTCGATCTTCCCGGGCCACGCCGCATCCATCGCGATCCGGTGCCCACGCTGGGCGGGCTCGCGCTCGCCGCCTCGGTGCTGGGCGTGGCGTGGCTCGCGCGTGCGCTGCCGGGGCCGGCGGCGGAACTCGACGTGCGGCCGCTGCTCGGGCTCACGCTCGCCTCGGTGCCGATGCTCGCGCTCGGCGTGGTGGACGATCTGCATGGCACCACGCCGTGGGCCAAGCTCGGGATCCAGGCGAGCGCCGCGCTGGTGCTGGTGTTGTTCGGCTACGGCGTGCCGCTGCTCTCGAACCCGCTCGGCGAGCCCTTCGCCTCCGGCGCGCTCAACATCCCGCTCACGGTGACGTGGGTGCTGGTCGTGACCAACGCCATCAACCTGATCGACGGGCTCGACGGCCTGGCCTCTGGCGCGGTGCTGATCGCGAGCGCGACGCTCTGGTGGGTGGGACGCTCGCACGCCGACTTCTACGTGATGTTCATCGCGGCGCTGCTGATCGGCGCGACCGGCGGGTTCCTGCGCTACAACTTCCCTCCCGCGCGCGTGTTCATGGGAGATACCGGCAGCCAGTTCCTCGGGCTCACGCTCGCCGCGGTCTCGCTGCTCGAGAATCGCAAGGGCACCGCGGCGGTGACGCTTCTGTTCCCGCTGGTCGCGATGGGCGTGCCGATCGCGGACAGCGTGGTGGCATTCGTGCGGCGCCTGGTGCAGGGGCGCCCGGTGTTCCACGCCGACACCGAGCACATTCACCACAAGCTGCTGAGGCTCGGGCTCTCGCGGCGCGGCACGCTGTTCACGCTCTGGGGACTGTGCGCGCTGTGCGGCGCGATGGCGGCGTTGCTCTCGACCCTGCCGCGCATGTCGGCTGTCGCGCTGGTGGCTGCGCTCGCCGTGCTGCTCTACTTCGCCATCGAGTGGCTCGAGTGGTTCGATCGGCGGAGGATGGAGCGCGGCGCGGCCCCGCGGACCGAGCCCGATGGCAGGCCGCAATAGCGGGGACCCGGGGGCCCCTGCGCCACACCACCACCCATCCCGGTCCCGAGTCTGACCGCCGCGGACGTGACAGCACCGCGGTGGGCACTAGCACGCGACGGGCCGCGGAGGAGCGCGCGGATCGCCGCGGCGCCACGCGGCCCAGGCCTGCGACGCGCGTCGCGGGATGGACGATCGCGTCGGGAATTCGACACTTTCCGGCCCCCCGGACGAACGTTCGGGCGTCAGTCGCTACTGGATCACGACCGCGCGCTTGACCAGCGTGCGCTCCGACTGAGTGAGCTTGAGCCAGTAGACGCCGGGCGGCGTTCGGCGTGATTCATTCAGGCGAACGAGGTGCCGCCCCGCGCCGAGGTCGCCCACCTCACGCTCGGCGAGCTGACGGCCCGCGATATCGAGCAGCTCGAGCGAAGCGCGCCCGGATCGCGGGAGTGTGAACGCGACGTTGAGCGCACCCACCGCGGGATTCGGGAGCGCGCCCTCGAGCGTGAGCGCGAGCGCGGCGGGCACCTCGACCCAGGTCTCGGCGCTGAACTGCTCGGTGCCGGACTCGAGCCAGCCCAGCCGATACGAATACCGCTCTCCCGCTTCGACGGTGCGGTCTTCAAACTGTAGGCGACCGGTGCCATCGAACGCGGCGCGTCCCAGTGCGGACCACGCGTCCTCTTCGGTTCGCCGATAGATCGCGGCGTCGGGCGTCTCGCCATCGCTGAGATGCCACGCAAGGATGACACGATCGGGCAGCGCTTCGACGCTGGTGAGCGAGACCAGCGTCGCGGTGGGACCGCTCCCGCTGTATTTCTGCGCGAAGATTTCGTTCGAGATCCCGTTGCGCGTGTCGTTCCACGCGACGATCGCGCCGCCGCTTCCGTCCGCGGTAACGCCGAAGTACGCATCCTGCTGGTAGGCCGATGATGTCCAGGGACTCACCAGCGGGATCGCCGCGGTCGGCCAGCCCGGCGCGAGAGCACCGGTTGCCGTGATGTGCTGGATGAAGTCGTGCGAGCCGCTACCTCCCGAGGAGTAGTAAGCCACGTACGTGCCACCCAGCCCATCCGGCACCACCGAGACCGCGCCCTGGAAACCCACGACATCTCCGGCGTGCACGCTCGCGGCCGGCCAGCCGGGCGTAACGGTGCCATCGGGCCGCAGCCGCTGCACGTACGCAGTATTGGGCTGTTCGATGCCGCTGTACCATCCGAGCAGAACGCCGCCGGTGCTGTCGGCCGCGACGCTGTTGAGCAATTGTTGGCCGGGGAATGTCGCCACGGGGAATCCACTCGCGGGCCACCCGGGTGCGATCGATCCATCGGCGAGAATCCGGATCGCATACACGTCGTCGTCGTAGGCCGTCGCGCCGTGGCTCGATCCCCAGCCGATGTAGGCGCCTCCGCCGCCATCGGGGACTACGCCCCACACGCCGCGCGCGGTGTAGACGCTACCTCCCGAAAAGATCCGTCGACCGTTCACCGGCCAACCCGTCGCCAGATCCCCCGACCAGCCGACCCGCTGAGCGTAGATTTCTCCTCCGTAAACGTCGCGCCCGTCCGACCACCCGATGAAGCATCCCCCCTGGCCATCCGCGCAGAGATGGGGCCCGTAGGAGGCGAATGGCGCCGTACACACCGCGAGCCCGCCCTCCGGCCAGCCCGCGACCCGGGTTCCGTCGCCGTTCAGGTGCTGCGCGTAAGCGTCGGTGTTGTTGAACCCGGAGCGCGCGTCTTCCCACACGATGAACACGCCGCCCGCGCCATCGGCCAGCATGCGCGCCCAATCCTGATCGCCCGGTGCTGCCCCCACCGGCAATCCGTTCGTTGGCCAGCCCGGGGCGAGCGAGCCATCACCGCGGACATGTTGCGCGTAGATATCGAGACCGTTCGCGGTCCAGCTGCGGTAGTCCACCCACGCGACGAACGCACCGCCCGCACTATCGGGCACGATGGCCTCCGAGTACTGGTCGTGAGATTCACCCACCGCGAGCACGCCGCGCCCGGGCCATCCGGGAGCGATCACTCCGTTCGCCAGCACCCGCTGCACGTAGAGGTCCTGGTTGACCAGCCCCGGATTGCGCTCCCACACGATGAGCGCGCCACCGAATCCGTCCTGGCAGATGAGCGGGCTGAACCCCGCGCACAGCGGCCGGACGCACACTTCCATCCCGTTGTAGCCCCACTGTTCCTGGGCGTGTGCCGCAGGCGGGAAGAGCAGGCCGACGGCAAGCAGCGCGCCGAGGGCGGACTTAGCGATCCTGTGGGCGGGTCGGTGCATGGCCTGTGTGGAGCCGCGGGGTGCCTGGGTCAGAGCCAATGCTCCGGAGGGTCCGGGTGCACAATAATTATTGACATACCGGGGGGCGACCCCGGCGGAAGTCACCCTCCAAGTGTAGCGACGGCGAGCACGCCTGTCGCGCGGTGATTTCTGCTGCGTGACCGCAAGCAGATGGCGTTGACGCCCTGATGATTCTGCAGGATCACGCGGGCCGGCGCCGAGCTTGGGCGCCGGCCCGCATTTCTGTCCGTGGCTGCTACGCACCGACATTCGCGGAATCACTTGTGCGCCGCTGGCGTTCGTCACGCGGATCACCGTGCGCGACGCGCAGGACTTAGGCCGACGATCCGCCCCGGCCCACCGAACGCTTCGGACGACGCCTCATTCCTTCGCCGAGCAGCGAGCGCCAGATCGCATCCGGGAGCAGCCTGCTCAGCGCTAGCATCAGCGCTCCCTTGACCGGATATCGAAGTTTGGGTGACGGGTCCTCCGCGGCCTGAAGGATGATCTCCGCGACCGGCGCGCACGGCCGCGCGGTACGGAGCTCGCGGCACGACGGCCCGCGGCTTCTCGAGTCGTTCTTATGTTCGCGCCCCGGGCCTAACGGCGGCCCGCCCTGACGGCGCGCCCGAACCTGGCCAGGGATCTGAACGACTCGCTGCTGTCTCCGCGCACGATCACCGCGTCCCACAGGGCCGGGGCGCCGTGTACCCCCGTCGCCACCGAGCCGACCGTCACGGACAAATACATCTGCGCTCCACCTCCCAGTCGGGCGGACGCTTCCACGCATGTCGGGAGATCGCGGCTCGAGTCCGCAGGGGATCCAGATCCCTCGCCGCAATCGTTCGCCTCCCACGAAACCTCGATCCGCGGACCGAGCAATTGACGCAGCCATGCGTCCAGCCGGATGCGCGGGAGCGACGGGTCGAGGCGGAAGACGGGGATCCGCCGGGCCGCCGCGACGCTCGTCGACTCGGCGACCGTCGGAGCACCGCCCGCCGCGGCGCTCGTCGCCAGCAGGAGTGCGCAGAGCGCGAGGAGGCGTCGCATGCTTCGCGCGCTCCTCAGGCGGCCGGCGAGGGGCCCGCGGGCGGCTTGCGAGTCGAGAGCCCGAGCGGAAGATAGGCCGGACACCAACCCGCGAGGCTCGTGACGATGAATACAACCGCGAAGATCCCGAGCACGATGGCGAGGGTGCCGCCGATCCTGTGGGTGAAGTAAAGGAACGCGATGGCGAGCGCAATCAGAATGCGGATGCCGCGGTCGGCGGTGCCCATGTTCTTGATCATCGAACCCCTCCGGTTCAAGGGACTTCTGGCGCGTCAGGACATCCGAAAATGTCGCACGAGCAGGACGAGGCCGGCAATCACGACGATGCACAGCAGGCACGCAGCGATCAGCTTGGCGATGGTGGACGCTCTGGCGGTCATCTAGTCTGCCCCCGGTTTCGATCGACTCGGTGACCCCTCAACGTGCCCCCTCTCCCCTCGCCCGTCAATCCGGTCTCGCGGGCCCGCCGTTCGCCCCTTCGCTTGCGCGCCGCCCACCCCGCCGCTATCGTCCCGCGCGACCTGTCAGGGATGATCCCGGTCCTGCCCCGTCGGATCGCCGGGAACTTGCGACAACCACGGAGGTGATCATGCGCTTGCGTACGACGTTCGCCGTGCTCGCGCTCGCTCCGCTCGCGTTCGCCGCGCCGATCACGGCGCGCGACGCGCAGGCGGAGCCGCTCGGCCATCATTTCACCGTCACGTCGTTCGGCGGGTTCACGCTCTTCGACGGCGATCTCAAGTTCACGAAGGACGGATCCTACCCCGGCAAGACGCCGCTCACCGACGCGCTCTACGCGGGCGGACGCCTGGGCTACCAGCACAATTCGTGGCTCGGCATCGAGGGCGCGGGCGGCTTCGTGCCCTCATCGGTGGATACCGTGAAGGGCAGCAACGTCGATTTCTCGCACTACAACGGCGACCTCGTGCTCTCGCCATGGTCCACGCGTTACGGCGGACCGTTCGTGTTCGGCGGGTTCGGGTTCGGCTGGTTCAAGGGCCAGGACACCAAGCAGGACCAGATCAAGCAGGGCATCCTCGACTTCGGCGGCGGCGTGCGGCTGTGGCTCACCGACGCGGTCGGCCTGCGCCTCGAGGCGCGCAACATGATCTGGATGCGGCACGATTCGAGCCAGCCCAAGCGGCAGTACGTGCTGCTGGGCGGCGGGCTCACGTTCGCGATCGGCGGGCGGCCGCGCGACACCGACGGCGACGGCGTGACCGATCGCAAGGACAAGTGCCCCGACACGCCGCACGGCGCGAAGGTGGACGCGACCGGCTGCCCGATCGACAGCGACGGCGACGGCGTCTTCGACGGACTCGACGCGTGCCCCGGCACCCCGAAGGGCGCGACGGTGGATGCGAAGGGCTGCCCGAGCGATCAGGACGGCGACGGCGTCTTCGACGGGATCGATCGCTGCGCCAACACGCCGAAGGGCGCGACGGTGGATGCGAACGGCTGCCCGAAGGACAGCGACGGCGACGGGGTGCTGGATGGGCTCGACAAGTGCCCGGGCACGCAGGCCGGCTGCAACGTGGACTCGGTGGGCTGCCCGATCGACACCGACGGCGACGGCGTGTGCGACGGGCTCGACCGCTGCGCGAACACGCCGGCCGGCGCCAAGGTCGACGCGAACGGCTGCCCGATCGAAGTGGTCGAGCGCGAGACCGAGATGCTCGACACCGGGATGATCCGGGTCCAGAACGTGAACTTCGAGACCGGCAAGGCGGACCTCGCGCCGGAGTCTTATCCGACTCTCGACATCGTGGGCCAGGTGCTCGCCAAGTGGCCGGAACTCAAGATGGAGATCGGCGGACACACCGACTCGCGCGGGTTGGCCGTGAAGAACCAGAAGCTCAGCGAGGCGCGTGCGGATACGGTGCTCGCCTACATCGTGCGGAAGTTCCCGAGCCTGCGCCCCGACCAGTTCACGGCCAAGGGCTACGGCCTGTCGAAGCCGATCGCCCCGAACACGAACGCCCTCAACATGGCGAAGAATCGCCGCGTGGAGTTCGTGGTCATCAACAAGGACGTGTTGAAGCGCGAGAGCGAGCGACGTCGCCTGCTGCAGAAGAACGAGACGCCGCCGGTCACGGCGCCGAACGACTCGACTCCGAAGCCGGCACCCGCGGTTCCCGCGGTGCCAGACACGACCAAGAGGTAGCGCAGCTCTGCGAGACGCGGGCCGGCAGCACGCCGGCCCGCGTCTTCGCATTCTTGGGAGGAGCGGCCATGGCGAAGGCGCTTCGGGGCGCGAGCTGGCGCCGCCGCGTGCGCGAGGACTGGAACGTGTTCGCCCGGTCGTGGGAGCGCTGGGAGAACCAGCACCTGCACGCGCTGGCCTCGGTGGATCCGGCCCTGTTCCGCGCGCTCGCGATCGCGCCGGGACAGCGCGTGCTCGACGTGGGCTGCGGGTCGGGCGATCCGGCGCTCGCGATCGCACAGACCGTCGGCCCGCGCGGCGCAGTGATCGGGATCGACGTGGCCGGCCCGATGCTCGCGATCGCGCGCCGGCGGGCCGCGGTGCGCGGCATCCGCAACGCGCGCTTCCGGCGCGGCGACCTCGCATCGTTCCGCTGGACCGGCCCGCGCGTGGACCGCGTCGTGTCGCGCTACGGCATCATGTTCGTCGAGGACATCCCCGCCGCGCTCGCGCGCCTGCGCGCGGCGCTCAAGCCCGGCGGTCGCATCGCGCTCGCGGTGTGGGGGCCGGTCGAGCGCAATCCCTACTTCAGCGGGCGGATCGAGGCGGCGCTCCCGTTCCTTCGCGAGCCGCCGCCCGATCCCGAGAGCACGCCGCATCCGCTGCGCCTCGGGCGCGAGGGGCTGCTCGCGCGCATGCTGCGCCGCGCGGGATTTCGCGGGGTGCGCGCGGAGGGCGTTCGAACCGAGTTCATGTTCCACCACGAGGACGAGCGCTTCGAGATGGCGATCGACGGCACCGGCCCGTTCGGCGCGCTCCACGCCCGCCTCTCCCGCGCCCAGCAGCGCGCCCTGCGCGATCGGCTCGCGCGGCGCACCCGGCGCTTCCGCGATGGGGGCGTGATACGATGCCCGAGCTTCAGCTGGGTGGTCTCGGGCCGGCGATGACGTTCGTCATCGCTTCGTCTTTTCACGGGGAGCGTCAATGAAACCCGCACCGGAAACCTTCAGCGCGGCCGACATCGAGGAGCTGATCGCCGTGCGCCGTGATCTGCACGCCCATCCCGAGCTGGCGTTCGAAGAAGTGCGCACCTCGGGCATCGTCGCCGAGCGCCTGCGCGCGCTCGGGCTCGAGCCGCGCACCGGCGTCGGCAGGACCGGCGTGCTCGCGACCATCGCGGGCGGCCGCCCCGGCAAGACCGTGCTGCTGCGCGCCGACATGGACGCGCTCCCGATCGTCGAAGAGAACGCCGTCCCCTATCGCTCGCAGACGCCTGGCAAGATGCACGCGTGCGGACACGACTGCCACACCTCGATCCTGCTCGGCCTCGCGAAAAGGCTCACGCGCGACCGCAGTTCGCTGCGCGGCAACGTGCGGCTCTGCTTCCAGCCCGCCGAAGAGCAGGGCGACGGCGCGCGCGCGATGATCGCCGACGGCGCGCTGGCCGCGCCGAAGCCCGACGCGGCGTTCGGGCTCCACGTGTGGCAGGACCTCGACCTTGGCAAGATCGGCGTCACGCCCGGGCCCTTCATGGCGGCGGTGGACTCGTTCACCGTGACGGTCACCGGCAAGGGCGCGCACGCCGCGATGCCGGAGATGGGCATCGACCCGGTGGTGTGCGTCGCGCACATCGTGACCGCGCTCCAGACCATCGCGAGCCGCGGCGTGAGCCCGTTTAAAGAGGTCGTGGTGAGCGTGACGCAGATCCACGCCGGCACGGCGTTCAACATCATCCCGGGCACCGCGACCATGAACGGCACGGTGCGCGTGTTCGATCCCGGGGTGTGGGAGGAGCTGCCCGCGCGCTTCGAGCGCATCGTGCGCGGGGTGTGCGAGGCACTCGGCTGCCGCGTCGAGATCCAGTTCGAGCGCTGCAACCGACCGACCGTGAACGACCCGGCGATGGCGAAGATCGCGCGAGCGGCGGCGGCCGAGATCGTCGGCGCCGAGAACGTGCTGGACGACGTCCGCACCATGGGCGGCGAGGATTTCTCGTGGTTCCTGAGCGAGGTGCCCGGCTGCTTCATCGCGGTCGGCTCGCGCAACGCCTCGAAGGGGCTCACCTGGGATCACCACCACCCGCGATTCGACGTGGACGAGACCTGCCTCGAAGTCGGCGCCGAGGTGCTGCTGCGCACCGCGCAGAAGTTCCTCGAGGCGTGAGGTGGGCGGGCTCACGAAGGTTTCGGGGCGCGTGAGAGCCACCCTCGTCGTGCTCGCCGCATGTGTCGTGACGGTTGGCCTCGGTGCCGCGCGCGCGCGCGCCGACGAGTCGCACCGCGACGCGCAGGCAGCGCTGACCGACACGGTGGGGCAACGCGCTGATGCCGTGCAGCGCGACTCGCTCCGCATCGTCCCCGCGCGCGACAATTGGCTACAGCCCGACGGGTCACTCCGCGACGCGCAGTTCGCGCTGCAGGTCGCGCTGCGGGACACGGTGGGACACCTTGATGATGCCGCGCGGCTCGACTCGCTCGGAATCGCGCTGCTGCGCCTCGGCCGCGAAGCGGACGCCGAGACCGTTCTCCGCCGCGTGCTGACGCTCGCTCCCAGCGACGACGCGGCGCGGGCCGGGCTCGGCAAGCTCGCGCTCTTCCACGACCGCACCGCGGAGGCCGAGAGCCTGCTCGCGGCGTCAGCGCACGGCGATCCCGCGATCCTCGCCGACTTGCTCGCGGTGTATGTGCGGCGCGGAGAGTGGAAGGCGGCGGCCGCGATCGCGACCGACGCCGACCAGCCGGGGCGCGCACCGTTGTTCGAGCGCCTCGATCAGGGCGGCGCCTACTCGATCACCGGACCCGACGAGGTGAAGTTGCTGATGTCGCGAGTGCTTCCAGTGCCGCTGGTGCGCGTCAAGCTCAACGGCCAGACCCTGTTGTTCGCGGTGGATTTCGGCGCCTCCGACCTACTTGTGGACCAGAGCGTTGCGCGGCGCTGCAACGTGCAGTTCATGGGCGGCCGTTCGCTCGTGTTCTGGAACGGCTCACGCGTCGCGGCGCGCGCCGCGCTGGTGCAGCGCCTCGAGATCGGCGGGCTCCGCATCGAGAGGATCCCCGCGGCCGCGATCGCTATGCGCCGCTATAGCATCGTGGTCAATCCGCAGTCCGAGCAGGTCGCCGGAGTGATCGGGTTCAATCTGCTCCGCCATTTCACGCCAACGATCGACTTCAAGCACGGGCGGATCGAGCTGCACCGCCTAGGTCACGCGCTCATACCCCCCGACGGCGCGTCGCGCGTTCGGTTCGAGATCTGGGGCGAGAGCGAAATGACGGTGTGGGGCTTGCTCGGCGCCGGCCGTCGCCGCATGGCGATGGTGGTGCAGAACGGTTTGCCGGGATGCGCGGTGGGCGCGCCGCAGGTTGTGTTTAACGAGATCGGCGTCAAGCCCGGCGGCATCGCCAAAGTGATGCGCGGCGCGGGATCGGTGCTGGCCGGCCAGTCGTGGGTCGAGTGCGGCGTGCCGAGCATCGCCGTGGGCCCGATTGCGGACTCGGGCGTGCGCGGTGGATCGGGCGCGCTCGACGCCGGTGAGCTGTGGCGCCACGGCGTGCGCCGCGACGCCGTGCTCGCGAGCGAATTCTTCCGCGCCTACCGCGTCACCATCGACTGGGAGAAACACGAGCTGATCTTCGAAGAGGACTAGCGCAATAGGCAGCCCCCGGGAGACCGGACCCGCATGACCGAATCCATCACTACGCCGAGCCTCCTGAGCTCCGCCCTTGAACTCCAAGAGCAGCACCAAGCGCGCTCGCCACGCTCTCACAGCAAGGCCCACGGGCAGTTCTTCACCCCCCCACCAGTCGCGCGCTTCATGGCGGGTCTCATCGAGATTCCTCCGCGAAGCATCCGCGTGCTTGACCCGGGCGCCGGCTCGGGAATTCTCTCGGCCGCGGTGTGCGAGCGCATCTTGGGACTCAAGGCAAAGCGACTAGTCCATCTGGAGCTCTACGAGACCGACCCGTCCGTGCTCCCGTCGCTCGCAGCGTGCCTCGAGCGATGCCGCCGGGCCCTTGAGCGCGCCGGACACGAGCTCACTTACTCGCTCCACGAGGAGGACTTCATCCTCGCGGCAGCGCCGCAGCCCTCGCTCTTCGTGGACGCGCATCGGCAGGACGGACTCGACGCCGTCATCATGAACCCGCCATATTTCAAGATCGGAAGAGACTCGCTCTACACGCGCGCGATGGGGAATGTCGTGCGCGGCCAGCCAAACATCTACGCACTCTTCCTCGCGCTCGCGGCCAGCCTGCTCCGCACCGGCGGACAGCTTGTCGCCATCACGCCGCGGAGCTTCTGCAACGGCCTCTACTTTAGGGGTTTCCGGAGATGGTTTTTCGAGCGCATGTCGCTCGAGCACATCCACCTCTTCGAGTCACGCAGGGACACCTTCCGCGACGCGAACGTTCTCCAAGAGAGCGTCGTCACGAAGACCACCAAGCAAGCTCAGGCGCCGCGCGTCTCGCTCACCACGAGCTTCGGCCAGGATATCCCACGGCGGCTCGCGCGCCGCAGGCTGCATTCGGCCCACGTCCTGGACCACACCGCCGGCGACATGGTCCTCCGTATCCCCGAAGAGCCCAATGACTCGCGCGTGATGAAGCTGGTGGAGGGTTGGCCGCAGCGGTTCGCGGAGCTGGGACTTCGCGTTTCGACGGGTCCCGTGGTTTCATTTCGCGCCACCGAATTCCTACGCGCAGCCATGGAGGGAGACGACACCATCCCCCTGCTCTCGGTCCACAACGTGCGGGCCTTTGAAACCATCTGGCCGCTCGACAAGGGGCGCAAGCCAACGGCGTTCGCGGTCCGGCCGAAGTCCGAGGCGCTGGTCCTCCCGGCGCGAAATTACGTCCTGCTTCGACGATTCACCGCGAAGGAGGAGCGCCGGCGTCTTGTCGCGAGCAGCTTCCTCCGTAAGGAAGCGCTCCGGACGGAGATTGCGCTGGAGAATCACTTGAACTACGTCTACCACGCGGAGCGCGAGCTCTCCGAGGAAGAGTGCCTCGGGCTCACTGCGCTCTTCAACTCTGCGTTGCTCGATCGCTATTTTCGCGCGATCAGCGGAAACACGCAGGTGAATGCGACCGAGATTCGGTCCATGCCGCTTCCCGACCTTCGGACCGTGGCGCGCATTGGCGCGAAGATTCAAGAACTCGCGCCCATCACGCACGCGCGCGCTGAGGCAGCCGTGTTTCGCGAACTAGACGTCGCCGAGCCTCTGAGGCGCTACCTGAGGGAGCGCGAAAATTGAGCAGGGCATCCGAGGCCGCCAAGATCCTCGCTTCGTTAGGAGTTCCGCGGGCCCAGCAGAATGCGCGCTCGGCTCTCACGTTGCTCGCCCTCGCGAATTTGCGCCCGAAGACATCCTGGGAGGACGCCGAGTCTCCGCTCTTGCGCACTGTGGACATCATGGCCTTCATCCGGAAGCACCACGGCAAGAACTATGCGGCAAATTCACGCGAGACGTTTCGCCGGCAAACCCTGCACCAATTCGAGCAGGCGAGAATCGTCGACAGGAACCCTGACGACCCGGCGCGACCTACCAACAGTGGTAAGAATGCCTACCGCCTCACACCCGATGCTCTGCGCGTTCTCAAAGCCTACGGGAAGCGGAGATTCGCTGCTGCCGCCAATGGCTTTGTCGCCAAGCACGGATCACTAGCAGCCTCTTACGAGCAGGCTCGCAAGTCTCATCTCGTGCGCCTCAAACTGCCAGACGGCTGCACGGTGTTCCTATCCCCCGGCAGCCACAACGCTCTTCAGGTCGCCGTGATCGAGCAATTCGGCCCTCGCTTTGCCCCTGGCAGCGAGGTGCTGTATGTCGGGGACACTGCGCGCAAGGACGTGGTGCTCGCCGACGCCCGGCTCAGGGGCCTCAGCGTGCCTATCACCCAGCACGACAAGTTGCCTGACATCATCCTCTACTGGCCGGAGAAAAACTGGATCTTCCTAATCGAAGCGGTCACATCGCACGGCCCTATCTCTCCCAAGCGGCGCGCGGAACTTGAAAAGCTGATGTGCACTTGTCCAGCCGAGCGCGTTTACGTCACGGCCTTTCTCGACACGCCTGGATTCAGAAGGCACGCGGGCGACATCGCATGGGAAACCGAGGTGTGGATCGCCGACCGGCCCGACCACTTGATCCACTTCAATGGTCCCAAGTTCTTGGGGCCATACAAGGCCAAGAAATAATCGTGTGCGGGCGGCGCCCTCGCGGCGACTAGCGCCCCCGCGATCTCAGTCGCCGTCTCCGCGCTTCTCCCCGCTCTTCTCGCCGCCCGCGCCGTGTTCGTTCGTCGCGCCGGGCTTCGGCTTCAACACCGGCACGCCGTTCACGCGCACGTTGGCGCCGTATTCGTACACCAGCTTGCCGCCGCGGTGCGCCGCGAAGCCCACGGTGGTCGCGGCCGCGAGGTGCAGCACCAGCGCGAGCCCGCCCACCGCGGCCTTCACGCGGCCGGTGCGCCCCGCGATCGCGCGCGTCAGCACCGCCGCGACCCCGAGCCAGAGCGCGATCTTCGCCAGGTCCCCGTGGCGGTCCACGGTCGCCTCGGGAATCCCCGCGTGCTCGGCCTTCTCGCTCGCGCCTTCGCCGGAGAGCACCGCTCCGTACGCGCCCAGCACGCCGACGATCAGCATCGCGAACGCCGCCTTGCGCATCCACTCGGTGTCCATCGCGCGGCCCGCCAGCTCGAACAGGGCGCCCACGATGATCAGCGCGATCGGGGTGTGCACCAGCTGCGGATGAAACTGCGAAAGGAACTCCTCCATCACATCCTCCTCACGGGGCGGCGGGGGGCTCGAGGCGCGAACCCTATCGCGGTGACGCGCGCCCGCCAAGTTGGTAGAGTGGCCGCGTGAACGATTCGCCGCAACCCCCGGCGGCGCGACATCCCCTCATCACGCTGACCATGGCCCTCGCGGTCACGGCGCTTGATGCCGTGCTGCTCGCACTCGCGCTCGGCGGCATCGCGCCGCTGCGCGCGCACCCGCGCGCGCTGGCGCTGCTCGCGATCTGGGGCGCGGGCGCGACGCTGCTCGGCTTCCTGCGTCCGGTGCGCGCGCTCGACACCGCGCGCGAGGATCGCGACCCCGCACTCCTGCTGATCGCGCTGTTCGCGATCCCGATGCTCACCCCGCCGCTCGCGGCATGGGGCGAGCGCTTCGCGCTCTGGCCGCTCCCAGGGGGCGACGCGCTGCGATGGGGCGGCGTCGCGCTCGCCGCCTGCGGTCTCGCGCTGCGCACCGCGGCGATGGTGCGGCTCGGGCGCCGCTTCGCCCCGTTCCCCGCCATCCAGCGCGATCACGCGCTCGAGACCCGCGGCGTGTACGGCGTGGTGCGACATCCCGGCTACGCGGGAGCCTGGCTCGCGAACTTGGGCGCGGCCCTCGCGTTCGGCAGCGCGGTGGGGCTCGCGGGCGTCGCGCTCATGACGATCGCCCTCGAGCTGCGCGCGAGGCGCGAGGAGGCGCTGCTCGAGGCGCACTTCGGCGAGGCCTACCTTCGCTATCGCGCGCGGACCGGGCGCGTAATCCCACGCATCGGCCCTGCGCGGGACGCGTAGATTGCCCTACCCGATGCGCGTCTCCGGGTTGAGCGTCCGTAAACATGACCGCCCGGGAGTCCACGCGCAGCGCACCGGATTCGACGCGCGCGCTTGGCACTCGCGAAGCGCTCCGGTATCCTGACCCCGTGCGACTCGCCTACCATGTGATGTCCGCGCCCCCGCCGCTCGGGCTCCTGTTTCTCGCACGCACCGAGCGCGGGCTGCGTTATACCGAGTTCATGGATCGCAAGAGCATCCGGCGCATGATCCAGCGTCACGAGGCGGATTGCCCGGATGCGAAGTGGGAAGCCTCGCTGCTCGAGCTCAAAGCGGTGGTGGATCAGTTCGAGTCATATTTCTGCGGCACGCTCACCGAGTTCGACCTGGCGCTCGATCCGGTGGGCACCGAGTTCCAGCAGGCGGTGTGGAACCAGCTGCGACAGATTCCCTACGCGCGCACCCGCACCTACGGCCAGATCGCGAAGGCGATCGGCCAGCCGAAGGCCGCGCGCGCGGTGGGCCTCGCGAATCATGACAACCCGATCGCGATCATCGTGCCATGTCACCGCGTGATCGGCGCCGACGGCGGCCTGGTGGGCTACGGCGGCGGCGTGCCGCGCAAGCGCTGGCTGCTCCAGCACGAGGCGCGCTTCGGTCTCATGGAAGACCAGCTCGATCTCCGTCCCGCGATGATGGGCCCCGCGCCGCGCGTGGCGGTGGTGGCGAAGCCCGCCTACGTTGGCAAGACGGCGGTCGCGAAGCCCACGCCGCCCGCGAAGCGCGCGCCGGCCGCGAAGCCCGTACCGGTCGCGAAGCGCGCGACCGTCTCGAAGCCCGCGCCGTCCACGCGCGGCGCGACCATCTCCGTCAACGCGCAGGCCGCGCGCCGCAGCACACCCTCCATCAAGGCGACGGCCGCAGCACGCAGCACCAGCGCCTCCCGCGCCAGCGCGCGGGGCGCGACGCGCCGCGGGCGTTAGCCCCGCACCCCGGAGATACACATGCGACGTTCGCGACTATTCGTGTTCATGGCGGCGCTCGTCCTGCTCTCGAGCTTCGCGAGCGGCGCTCATGCCGGGCAGGTGCGGATCAACGCCACCGGGTCCTTTACGTTCCTTCCGAACTCGATCGCGCTCAACCAGGGCGATCAGGTGGTGTGGGTGTGGACCGGGGGCGGGCACACGGTGGAGAGCGGCGCGGGCTCCAGCGACCCCGGCGCGGGCTCGCTGTTCCTGACCAACCTCCAGCTCACGAGCGGGAACGCGTTCAGCTGGAAGAGCACACAGACCGGCAGCGTGCCCTACTACTGCGTGCAGCACGAGTTCTCCGGCATGACGGGATCGCTCACGATCAGCGCCTCGGGCATCCCGGTCTCGAACTTTCGGATCACCGAACTCGAATACAACCAGGCGGGCGGCCTCGATCGCATCGAGATCACCAACATGGGCGGCGACACCGGCGACCTCGGCCGCTACCGCATCAGCGTGAACGGCGCCCCCGTGCAGTTCGTCCCGCTCAACAGCGTCACGGTGTTCACCGGCGGACGCGTCACCATTCACACCAACGAGGCCGGCACCAACACCGCGACCAATCTCTTCATGGGCGGCCTCGGCGACCTCCCGACGGCCGGATCGATCGCGCTCTACGTGCCGAATTCGGCGACCCCGGTCACGGGGGCCGGCAGCGGCCTCACCGAGGTGAGCCAGATCATCGACTTCGTGCAGTGGGGCTCGGGAGCCCAGGGCAATCTCGCGACCGCGATGACGGCGCTCGTGTGGCCGACGAGCGGGTTTCTCAACGCGGTGCCGACCGGCTACGACCTGGTGTTCTGCGGCACGGCGACGCAGTACGGGAATACTTTCTGGGACGTCGCGCACCCGAACTTCTCGAGCGGCCCGCTGTGCTCGACGCCGACCCGGACCAGCACCTGGGGACGCATCAAGGTGCTGTACCGCTGACTTCAGCGGTCGGCGGCGAAGTGGTCGAATCCCGCGTCGCCGAGCGGCGCCTCGCCTCCCGGGCCCAGCACGACGCATGCGCCCGGCGAATCGGTGAAGCGCCCCACGAACGCGAGCGGCACGCCCCTCGCGCGCGCCGCCTCCTCGCACGCCGCGCGCCCCGCGGGATCCACGGCGAGCGCCAGCTCGTAGTCGTCGCTCGGCGCGACGCGTAAAGCGCCCGCCGTGACGCCGAGCGCTTTCGCGGCCCGCTCCAGCAGCGGATCGGGCGGCCAGGTTGCGGCCTCGATCGCGCAGCCCACCCCGCTCGCCTCGCACAGCCGCGAGAGATCGCCGGCCAGTCCGTCCGAGATGTCGATCGCGGCGGTCACCGCGCGCGATGGCGCGAGCGCGAGCGCGAACGCGACTCGCGGGCGCGGGCGGAGCCACGCATCGAGCAGCGTCGCCCACTCGGGCGCGCGAGCGATGCGATCCTCGCGTGTCGCGATCCGCAGCCCCGCGCCGGCGCGTCCCGGCGAGCCGGTCACCGCAAGCAGGTCGCCGGGGCGCGCGCCGTGCCGCGTCCACGCGCGGCCGCGCGGCGCAGCGCCCAGCAGCGTGAGGCTCCACCACTCCGCGCCGTCCACCGCCGCGAGATTGCCGCCCACGATCGCGGCGCCTTCCGCCGCAAGGGCGGCGCTCGCGCCGCGCTGCAACGCCAGCAGCGCATCCATGTCGTGCCCGGCGCGCACCCCGATCGAGAGCAGCGCCCAGCGCGGCCGCGCCGCCATCGCGGCGAGGTCGCTCAGGTTCGCGGCGGCGAGCCGCGCGCCCACCTCGGCGGGCGTGAGCCAGGCCGGCAGGTAGTGGCGTCCCTCGACGAACGCGTCGGTGGTGGCGATCAGGTCGTCGCCGGGATCCACGCGCAGCACGGCCGCGTCGTCGCCGGGGCCCGCCACCACGCCCGCCGCCTCGTCGCCCCGCGCGCGGCCGCGCGCGTGCGTGAGCAGGCGGATCGCCTCGAACTCGCCGACCTCACGCAACGTTGGCATGATCGCGTTCCTCGTTCTCGCGGTGCGGGCGGTGCTCCGGCGGCGGCGCCGTGATGGGAGCGTGGGTCACGGCGGGCGAGCCTAGCACAGGGCTGGCGCGCATCGATCCCGCCACGTCATACTCGCGCGGATGACCCGCCCCACGGATCCCGCAGCCCGCGCCGCGATGATCACGGCGGCCGCGATGATCGCCCAGCAGGTCGCATCCCGCGCCACGCGCGACGCGCTCTTTCTCTCGCGCTTCGGCGTGGCGCGGCTGCCGGCGGCCCTGATCGCGGCCGCGGTCTGCTCGATCCTGCTGGCGGCGCTGTTCGCGCGCGCGCTGAGCGCACGCGGCCCCGCGCGAGTCGTGCCCGCCGCGTTCGCGGCCAGCGCAGCGCTCACGCTGATCGAGTGGGCGCTCGCCGCGCGCGCGCCGGGCGTGATCGCGGTGGCGGTGTTCCTCCACGTCTCGGCGTTCGGCACGGCGCTCGCCTCCGCGTTCTGGTCGCAGGTGACCGAAGCGTTCGATCCGCGCACCGCGCGGCGGCGCATGGGCACGATCGGCGCGGCCGGCACGCTGGGCGGCGTCGCGGGCGGCCTGGTCGCCGAGCGCTTCGGCGCGCGCTTCGACGTGATCTCGATCCTGCCGGTGCTCGCGGCGCTCCACGTCGCATGCGCCGTCGCCGCGCGCGGCCTGGTGCCGCTCGCGCAACCCGCCGCGCCGGCCGATGCCGCGCCGCAGCGCTCGGCCCTGCGCGTGTTCCGCGAGACGCCGCTGCTCCGGAACATCGCGTGGCTCACGGTGACGGTGACGGTCGCGGTCGTGCTGCTCGACGTGGTGTTCAAGGCGCGCGTCACCGCGGCCTATCCGCGCGGCAGGGACCTGATGCGCATGCTCTCCGCGTTCTACGCGGGGATCGCGCTGCTCACGTTCCTGGCGCAGGCCACCTGCGGGCGCTGGTGCCTGGAGCGGGCCGGGCTCGCGCGCACCACGGCGCTGCTCCCGGCCGGCGTCGCGATCGGCGGCGCCGGCGCGCTGCTCGTCCCGGGCGTCGCGAGCGTCGCGATCGGCCGCGCGATCGAGGCGGTGGTCCGCAGCTCGGTCTTCCGCTCCGGCTACGAGCTGCTCTTCACGCCGCTCGCGCCGCACGATCGCCGCGCGACCAAGACCCTGGTGGACGTCGGCTTCGATCGCGCCGGCGACGCGCTCGGGGGTGGCGCGGCCGCGCTGCTCATGTTGCTCGGCCCGGAGCGTTCGCACCCCGCGATGCTGCTCGCGAGCGTCGCGCTCTCGATCGCGGGCGTCGCGCTCGCGCTGCGGCTCCACCGCGGTTACGTCGCGGCGCTCGAGCGCGGGCTGCTGCGCGGCGCCGTCGCGCTCGACGCCGAAGACGTGCGCGACCGCACCACGCGCGACACCATGATCCTGACCCTCGGCAGCCGCGGCATCGACGTGACCGCGCTGCGCGCGGCGTGGGCCGCCGGCGAACACCGAGCCCCCGAGGCCGGCGCGACTTCCGGCGCGCAACCGGGCGCGCCGCCCGCTTCGGACCCGGCGCTCGAGCGCATCGCCGCGCTGCAATCCTTCGACGGCGCGCGTGTGTGCGCCGCGCTCGCGGACGGTCCGCTCGATCCAGCTGTGCTCGCGCACGCCATCGCGCTGCTCGCGCGCGACGACGCGGCGGCCGACGCCTTGCGCGCGCTGCGCGAGGCCGCGCCGCGATTCACCATGGAGCTGGTGCGCGTACTGCTCGATCCCGAGACCGATTTCGCGGTGCGCCGTCGCCTGCCGCGCGCCCTGGCGGTGTGCGATTCCGCGGGAGCGGTGGACGGCCTGCTGCGCGGGCTCGACGACGTGCGCTTCGAGGTGCGCTTCCACTCCGCCCGTGCGCTGCGGCGCATGCACGAGCGCAACCCGGCGCTCGCGTTCGACGAGGGCCGCGTGTTCGCGGCCGCGGCCCGCGAGGCGCTGCTCGGGCGCGAGCTGTGGAACGCAGGACCGCCGCGCGTCGGCGCGCTCGCCGCGCTTCCGGGCTCCGCGCTCGACACCGTGGTGCGCGAGCGCGCCCGCCAGACGCTGGAGCTGGTGTTCGCGCTGCTCGCGCTGGCGCTCCCCGGCGAGCCGCTGCGGCTCGCCTCGCGGGCGATCGAGGGCGGCGACGCGCGGCTGCGCGGCACCGCGCTCGAGTACCTCGAGTCCACGCTCCCCGCCGACGTGAAGGCCGCGCTCTGGCCGGCGCTCGAGGACCGGCGGCCAGCTGGGCGCGCCGTGCGGCCGCGCGAGCAGGCGCTCGAAGAGCTGATGCGCGCGAGCCCGTCGATCCAGATCGACGTCGCGGGCCTGCGGGAGCGGCTGGACGAGGGTTGAGGACGGGGGCGTGCCTTCCCCGCCCCGTCGCTACTCGATCGGCTTCACGTCGATCGGCCCGAGCCCCGAGAGCGCGGCCGTTGCCGAATCCGGGTTCGACACCACCAGGATCTTCAGGTCGTCCGTGCAGAAGTACGACTTCAGCGCGCGGCGGCAGTCGGTCATGGTGACGGCGTTGATCCGGTCGCTGTAGTTCTCGACGTAGTGCGGATCGAGCGCGTAGAAGTCCATGTCGAGCAGCTGGGCGGCGAGCGCGTCCGGCGCCTGCAGGCGCAGCGGGAACAGGCCGGTCAGGTAGCGCTTCGCCTTGGCCAGCTCCTCATCGCTCGGGCCCTGATCGATCAGCGTCTTGATCACCTTGATGGTCTCGTCGATGCACTTCCGCAGCGTCTCGTTGCGCGTGAAGGTGGTGACGCCGTACACGCCGGCGTTGCGATACATGGTGAAGCGGCTGTTGATGCTGTAGGTCAGCCCCTGCACCACGCGGATCTCGTTCACCAGCCGCGAGGTGAAGCCCGCGCCGAGAATGGTGTTCACCACCACGATCGGGAAGTAGTCCGGGTGGTTGCGCGCGACGCCGGGGCACGCCATGCGGATCTGCGTCTGCGTCACCTCGGGCTTGCTGACGATGCGCACCGCGCGCCCGCTCACGCGGACCAGCGGCTGATAGGGAATCGGGTGCGGCTTGCCGGACGGCTTCCAGTCCGAGAACGCCCGCTCCAGCGCCGCGAGGACGTCCGCGCCGTTCACGTCTCCCACCACCGCGAGGATCGCGTTGTCGGGAACCATCTGCTCGCCGTGGAACGCCACCAGGTCATCGCGCGTCAGCGCCTTCACCGACTTCTCCCACCCGATCGCGGGGTGCGCGAGCGGGCTCGCTCCCAGCAGGAACGTGCCGAGCGCGTGGTCGGCGACCGTTCCGGGATCGTCCTTCTCGCTCGCGAGGGCCCCGAGCGTCTCGTCGTGCTTGCGCGCGAACTCTTCTGCGGGAAACGTGGGCGCCACGATCACGTCGTGGAACAGCTCGAGCCCGGTCGTGAAGTCCCGCTTCAGCACCTCGCATGTGACGACGGTCTGCTCGGCCGAGGCGGAGGCATCGAGCGATCCGCCCACGAACGCGATGTCCTCGGCGATCTGCTTCGCGCTGCGCGGTCCGGCGCCCTGGGTGAGGAGGTCGGCGGTGAGGCTCGCGAGGCCCTCCTTCCCGGCGGGGTCGTTCACCGACCCGGCGCGCGCCACCAGCCGGAAGTCCACCAGCGGCAGCCGGGCGGTGGGCATGACGTACACGGTGAGGCCGTTCTTGAGCGTGGCCTTCTGATAGGCGGGCAGCCGGACCGGAAGCGCGGCGGCCGGCGCCGCGATCGCGAGCAGCGCGATCGCCGTGGCGCGGGCGGCCGCGCCGCCGGCCGCGCGGGTGCGCGTCTGCATGCCGGCTGCGCGGCTCATGGCTTGGCCTCCGGCTCGCTCTCGGGCACCAGCACGGCGATCGTGCGCAGCCTGGAGTCGAACGTCTGCTTCGCGACGCGCTTCACGTCGGCGGCGGTCACCGCGTGGTAGCGGTCGAGCGCCTTGAACATCTCGTTGTAGTCGCCGAACACGTGCTCGTAGTAGCCCAGCGTCTGGCCCACGCCGTTGTTGGTCTTGAGCGCCTTGACGAAGCCGGCTTCGAGCAGGTTCTTGGCCTTGGTGAGCTCGCGATCGGTGGGTCCGTCCTTCGCGAGGCGATCGAGCGCCTCGTCCACCGCCGCCTCGCCTTCGGCCGCTGTCTTGCCGGGGCGCATCTCGACGTAGCACTCGAAGAGCCCGGGATCGATGCGTGACTGGAACGACGTGAACACGGCGAGCGCGATCTGCTTCTCGTACACCAGCGCCTGGTGGAGCCGCGACGACTCGCCATCGGAGAGGATCGATGAGATCACGTCGAGCACCGGCGTGTCCGCGCTCTTCACGTTCGGCGCCTTGTAGCCCATGTCGAACGAGACGTTCTGCGCGGGGTAGTGCACGTCCACCCGGCGCTCGCCGGTCTGCTCGGGCTCCGAGTTGATGGGCGGCACGGGCGGCGGCTGCGACGGGATGCCGCCGAAGTACGCGCGAATGCTGTCGAGCGCGGTCCTGGTCTCGAAGTCGCCGGTCAGCACGATGATGCAGTTGTCCGGCGCGTAGTAGGTGCGGAAGTACTCCACCATCTCGTCGCGCTGGATGCGGTTGAGATCGCCCATCCATCCCAGCACCGGCCAGCGGTAGGGCGCGGCGTAGTACGCGGTCGCCCACAGCGCCTCGTCGAGCTTGCCCGCGATGCTGTTGTCGGTGCTGAGCCGGCGCTCCTCCTTGACCACCTCGATCTCGCTCTTCAGCTGCTCGGGCAGCAGCGAGAGCGACGCCATGCGATCCGCGTCGAGGTAGAGGCAGGTGCCGAGCCGGTCGGAGGCGGTCTCCTCGTAGTACGCCGTCATGTCGCGGTCGGTGAACGCGTTCGAGTAGCCGCCGTTCGACTCGAGGATCTGGTCGTACATCTTGGGCGGCACGTTCCTCGACCCGTTGAACATCATGTGCTCGAAGAAGTGAGAGATCCCGGTGATGCCGGGCCGCTCGTTGCGCGAGCCCACCTTGAACCACTGCCAGAACGCGACGGCCGGCACGCTGTGATCCTCGTGCGTGAGGATGACGAGCCCGTTGGGGAGCGTGTGACGCTCGACCCTGAGCAGCGCGGGCGTGAGCATAGGCGCGACGGCGGCCGCGACCGGGGGGGCCGCGGCGGGCCGCGGCTTCTTCCTCGCGGCCAGGGCGGGCGCGACGAGCAGCGCGAGCGCGAGCGCGGCGACCGTTAGAGGCGCGAGACGCATGATGCCTCCGATGTGCGGGACGGATGAGGCGGCCGATCGCGGGGCAGGATACGGGCCGGGGGCGGCGGGCCACAAGCGCGCCTGACTTGCGCGCCTCCCCCGCTTCCTCCAACCTAGCCGCATGATTGTGTCAATGCATGCGCGGGTGCGGCCGGTCGCCGTCGCGCTGCTCGTCACACTCTCATCCTGTTCCGGCTCCGGCCACACCGTGCGCGGCTCTGGCACCATCGAGATGGACGAGGTGGACGTGGCCTCGCTCACCGGCGGGCGCGTGCTGCGCATCCCCGTGAACGAGGGCGATCGCGTGCGCCGCGGCGACACGCTCGTGGTGCTCGACCGCGGCGAGATCTTGGCCGAGCTGGCGGCGCAGGTCGCGCAGTCGGGGCGCGCGCTCGCGCAGTTCCGCGACCTCCAGCAGGGCCCGCGCCCCTCGGAGATCCAGGCCGCGCGCGCGACGCTCCAGGCCGCGACCGCGCAGGCGAAGCTCGCGGAGAGCGAGGCGACGCGCACCGAGGCGCTGTTCTCGACCCGCGTCGCATCGCAGTCGGACCTCGACCGCGCGGAATCGAACCGCGACGCCGCCATCGCGCGGCGCGAGGAGGCGGCCCGCCGCCTGTCGCTGCTCGAGGCGGGCAGCCGCGGGGAGCAGATCGCGGCCGCCGAGAAGTCGGCAGAGGCCGCGAATGCGCAGCTCGCGGGGGCGAGGAGCCGCGCGCGCGAGCTGGTGCTCACGGCGCCGATCTCGGGCGTGGTGCTGCTCAAGAATTTCCTGCCGGGCGAGCTGGCGCAGCCCGGGCTCCCGGTGCTCACGCTCGGCAATCCCGACAGCCTGTGGATGCGCGTGTACGTCGGCGCGCCGAAGATCGGCAGGGTCATGCTGGGCGCGCCGGTCGAGATCGTGTCGCGCGGAGCGCCCGGCAAGACCTTCAGCGGGCGCGTCGTCTCGATCGCGACCCACGCCGAGTTCACGCCGCGCGCCGCGCTCACCGAGGAGGAGCAGGACAACCTGGTGTTCGGCGTGAAGGTGGTGGTCGGCCCCACCGGCGGCGTGCTCAAGGCCGGCTTGCCCGCCGACGCGCGGATCCGGGCCCATGAATGACGCCGGCCCGGTCGTCATCGTCCGCGGGCTGACGAAGAAGTTCGGCACCCTCACGGCCGTGGCGGGGGTGTCGCTCGACATCCGGCCGGGCGAGATCTTCGGCATGCTCGGCCCCAACGGCTCGGGCAAGACCACGGCCATCCGCGTCCTGTGCGGGCTGCTCAAGCCCACCAGCGGCGAGGCGACGGTGGCGGGGGTCGACGTGGTGAAGACCCCGGACGCCGTGAAGTCGCGCATCGGCTACATGTCGCAGAAGTTCGGGCTCTACGGCGACCTCACCGTGGCCGAGAACCTGCGCTTCTACGCCGGGGTGTACGAGCTGGGCGCGACCGCGAACCAGCGCATCGAGTGGGCGATGGACGCGATGCGTCTGGGCGAGGCCGCGAAGCAGCTCGCGGCCACGCTCTCGGGCGGCAACAAGCAGCGCCTCGCGCTCGGCTGCTCGCTGCTCCACCACCCGCCGGTGCTGTTCCTCGACGAGCCCACCGCCGGCGTCGATCCCGCGGCGCGCCGGCTGTTCTGGGTGATCGTGCACGAGCTGGCGAAGTCCGGCACCACCATCATCGTGACCACCCACTACATGGACGAGGCGGAGCGCTTCGACCGCCTCGCATTCCTGTCGAAGGGCCACCTCACCGCGATCGGCACCCCGACCGAGGTGCGGCACGCGTTCGGCGTGGACATGACGCTCGAGGACATCTTCGTGAAGCTGCAGGAGACCAACTGATGATCCGCGAGCGGCTGCGCGCGATCTTCTGGAAGGAGTTCATCCAGATGCGGCGCGATCGCGCGACGCTGCGGATGATGCTGGGCGTGCCGGTCATCCAGCTGGTGCTGTTCGGCTATGCGATCAGCCTCGACGTGCGCCACCTGCCCACGACGGTCGTTGACTTCAGCCAGACGCAGGAGAGCCGCGAGCTGGTGCAGCGCTTCGACGCCACCGGGAACTTCCGCCTGATCGCGCCCGCCAGCTCGTACGAGGACGCGATCCGGCTCGTCGACCGCGGGCGAGCACGCGCGGCGATCGTCATTCCCGAGGACTACGCCCGCGACCTCAAGCGCGGGCGCTCGGCCCAGGTCCAGGTGCTGGTGGACGCGAGCGACCCCACCGCATCGCAGGCCGCGATCGGCGCGGCGCAGCTGGTGGGGCAGCGCAAGAACCTCGAGATCGTGCAGAGCCTCGCGGGCGGCGGGCTGAACGAGAGCCGGCTGCCGGTGGACGTGCGCGTGCGCCCGCTCTACAACCCGGCGCTCAAGACGCCGCTCTTCATCGTGCCCGGCATCATCGGCGTGCTGCTCTCGAACATGCTCATCATCATCACCGCGCTGGCGGTCGTGCGCGAGCGCGAGGCGGGCACGCTCGAGCAGCTGATCGTGACGCCGCTCACGCGCACCGAGATCATGCTCGGCAAGATCGCGCCATACATCATCGTCGGCTACGTGCAGATGACGGCCGTGCTGGTGCTCGGCTCGCTGCTCTTCCACGTGCCGATCCGCGGCAGCCTGCTCTTCATCTACCTGGTCGCTTTCGTGTTCATCGCCGCGAGCCTGTCGCTCGGGCTGTTCGTCTCGACGCTGGCGCAGACCGCGGGCGCGGCCATCCAGTCCTCGATCTTCTTCCTGCTGCCCAACATCATGCTGTCGGGCTTCATGTTCCCGCGCGAGGCGATGCCGTTCTTCGCGTACGCCATCGGATGGCTCGTGCCGCTCACCTACTTCCTCCAGATCCTGCGCGGCGTGATCCTCAAGGGCGTCGGGATCGAGACCCTGTGGCCGCAGACGCTCGCGCTGCTCGGCTTCGCCGTGTTGTTCTTCACGTTCAGCGTGCAGCGTTTCCACAAGCAGCTGGAGTAGCCGCCGTGGGCCTCGCCCCTCACCTCGAGCGCCTCGCGCGCGACTGCGACGTCACGCCCTTCAAGTCGTCGGGGCCGGGCGGGCAGAAGAAGAACAAGACCGAGTCGAGCGTGCGGGTGCGCCACCGCCCGACCGGCATCACGCGCATCGCCACCGAGTCGCGATCGCAGCTGCGCAACCGCGTGCTCGCGCTCGAGCGCGTGGGGGCGGAGCTCAAGCGCCGCGCCGCGCGCAGGAAGCCGCGGGTCGCGACCAGACCCACGCGCGCGGCGGTCGAGCGACGGCTGGGCGAGAAGAAGCGCGAGGCCGTGAAGAAGCGCGAGCGCCGGGTGGCGACCGAGGAGTGAAGGGCGCGCGGTCCCCATCCTCCGCGCCCGCCTCGCCGTCCCCGCACCGCGATCCCCACCCCGACACATCGCATTAACAAAAGTTTCCGGCTTGGTCATGCGCCGGTCACGCCTCCCGCCCGGGACGCCCCGTAGCATGCGCGCGGTTCGGAAGGCGGCCGCAACCTCCTCCTGACGCACCCGCCAGCGCGACACGCCACGCAGATCCACACCAGACATCCTCGAGGGAGGCGCAATGCGTTTCGTCGTGAAGGGTGAACTCGGACCCGTGAGGCGCGGATTGATCGCGCTCGGGCTGCTCGCGCTCACCGCGGGCGGCGCATCCGCCCAGATGGTGTTCGACGGCAACGTGCTCTACCAGAACAACGCCAGCGGCACGCTGGCCGGCCAGTTCCTCGGCGCGGCCGGTGCCGGCGCGCCAGCATGCGTTCCCGGCTTCACCGCCGCGATGCTCGGCACCGTCACCTACACCCACAACGTCTACGCCGATCCGCTGCTACCCAACGCCCCATACAAGGCGAACGTCGTTCCGAACTTTCAGCCGGGAGTCGGCAGCCCCGCCTACGCCAATTCGAGGAAGGTTCCGAACGACGGGTTCTTCCAGCAGACCTGTTACGCGGGCGCGATCGGCCCGAATCCGGGCGACGACTGGACGGTGGGCTGGACCTACTACGATTCGACCGGCGCGAGCCGGCAGGATCTGCACCTGAGCGGCATGCCCAGCCCGCGTCCGCTGGCGATCTACGACAACATCAACCTCTATTCGCCTCAGGTGTGGGCGGCCGACAGCAACTACCTGATCCGCGGGCAACTTCGCATCAAGGCTCAGTCCTCGCTCACTATTCCGGCCGGCGACGTGGTGTTCGAGGAGTTCGCGACGCTCGGCACGATCGTGGCGGAACGCGGCGGGCAGATCTTCGCGGTCGGCACGGCCGCGGCGCCGATCATCATCACCTCCGACGACCCCCCTGGCTCGTTCACGCGCGGCCACTGCGGCGGCATCGTCATCAACGGCCGGGCGAAGATCAACGTCGCCAACTCCTGCGCCGGCGACTCGGCGGCCTCGGAAGGCGGCTCGATCGGCTACTACGGGGGCAACGACGACAACGACAACTCCGGAACGCTGCGCTACGTCCGGGTGGAGTTCTCGGGCAAGGAAATCACGCCGAACAACGAGCTGAACTCGTTCACGTTCAACGGCTGCGGGCGGGGCACGACCGCCGATCATCTCGAGGCGTTCCAGGGCGCCGACGACTCGTTCGAGTGGTTCGGCGGCCAGATGGACTCGAGGTACCTGATCGGCATCGATGGAACCGACGACGGCTACGACTGGCAGCTCGGCACCCGGAACCGATCGCAGTTCGTGATCGTGCGCCAGAGTCCCCGTTTCGCCCCCTCTGGCACTCAGAGCGGCGACAAGGGAATCGAAGCCGACGACAACGAGTTCGACTTCAACGCGACCGTGTGCTCGGGACGATCGAACACCACCATCTGCAACATGACGATGATCGGTGACAAGCGCGCGGGCGCCGCGTTCCCGGGGCCGACGGCGGGCGTCAACTTCCGGCGCGGAACCGAGGGCACGATCCTGAACACCATCATCTACGACTTCAAGACCGGGGCCCTCAAGATCGACGACGACGCGACGTTCCAGGCCCACTGCGCTTCGCCCCCGGTCGTCCCGGCGGTCTACTGCCCGGACGCGCTCGATGTGCCGATCGCGAGAGGCAGCCTGTTCGTGGTGCGGAGCGCGCCGAATCCGTTCCGCAACCAGCTGGCTCTGTCCTTCTCGCTCCCGCAAGCCGGCCACGTGAGGGTCCAGATCTTCGCGATCGACGGGCGGCTCGTGCGCACGCTCGCGGACGGCGAGCTGGCGGCGGGCCCGCATTCGCTCATCTGGAACGTGGAGCGGGGGACGCCTCCTGGAATGTACTTCTACAAGGTGCGGGCCAGTGGCGATCAGTCCACGGGCAAGGTCACGAGGATCGATTGATCGGAATCGCTCCCGGGCACGAGCCGGCTCGCCCTCGCCAGCGTGCGTGGGCGGCCGGCTTGACGCTGGCGCTCGTGTTCGCCGGATTACCGCCGGCCTCCGCGGCCACGACCGGCAAGCTCCAGGGCCGGGTCGTCGCGACGGACTCGGGTGAGCCGCTCGGATTCGCAGACGTCCTGCTGATTCCCGCAGACACGACCATGAAGCGCGTGGGCGGAATGACGAACGCCGACGGCACGTTCCTGCTCGAGGCCGCACCCGGTCGCTATGCGCTGCAGATGCGCGCGCTCTCCTACGCGAGCAAGCGCATCGAGGGCATCGTCCTCGAGGCGGGCGCGTTGCTGCCATTCGGCGCCGCCCTGACGCCGGAGGCGATCCAGCAGAAGGAGATCGTGGTCGAGGCCAGGGCGAGACAGAACACCGAGACCTCGATGCTGGCCGCTCGAAGGAAGTCCGCATCGCTGACCGACGCCGTCAGCTCCGAGCAGATGCGCAGGTCGCCGGACAAGGATGCCGCGGAGGTGCTGCGGCGCGTCACCGGGCTCTCGGTCTCGGACGGAAAGTACGTGTTCGTCCGGGGCCTCGGGGAACGGTACAGCTCGACCGAGGTGGACGGCGTTCGCGTCGCGAGCCCCGAGCAGAACAAGCGCGTCGTTGCGTTGGACCTCCTGCCCGCCAATCTGCTCGAGAACATCGTGGTCCAGAAGACATACACGGCGGACCGGCCTGGAGAATTCGGCGGCGGAGACGTTCAGGTGAGGACCAAGGATTTTCCGGGCGCTCGCATGTGGTCGTTCTCCATCGCCCAGGGCGATGCGGACGGCACGACGTTTCGTGGTCGGCAGACCTACGCATCGACGCGGGCGGACCTCTTCGGATTCGGCGCGGACGCCCGGAAGATCCCGGACCCGATCACCATGCTCGCCCCCGATCGCAAGCTCGACCCGAGGAAGACGCCGGCCTCCATCGGAAAGTCGTTCTCGAACGTCTGGTCGCCCACCTCGTCTCGAACGATTCCGAACGCCGGGTACTCGGCCTCCTTCGGGGACGAGTTCAAGCTGTTCGGCAGGCCGCTCGGGCTGATCGAGTCGTGGAGCCTGTCCCGCTCCTTCGACCACCAGGACGAACGCCAGCAGCTGTTTCAAGGCACGTTCGACCACCCGATCTACGACTACGCCGTCAGCCGCTTCAAGGAGTCGGTCCAACTCGGCGGCGTCTCCGGCCTGAGCTATCGCCTCTCTCCGCGCCACTCGCTGCATCTTCGCGGCCTCTACACCAACAGCGCCGATGACGAGGTGCGCATCTATCAGGGCCCGGACTTCAATCTGGTCGAGCCGCTGACCGGCGGGCCCCTCATCCACCGCAACACGCGGCTCATGTACGTGCAGCGGAACATTCTCTCGGGGACGGTCGAGGGAAAGAACGAGTTTTCCCACCTCCTCGGAGCCAGCCTCGACTGGAGGTTCACCCGTTCGAGGGCGCGGCGCCGGCAGCCCGATCGCCGCGAGACGACCTACGATTACCGGTACGACGACGTCGATGCCAGCGGGAATGGGATCGGCGGCCACTGGGCGATCGGTTCCCTGGGCAGGCGCGAGTTCGGCGACCTGCTCGAGAACGGATGGGGCACGACGGCCAGCGGCGCGGCGCCCTACCGGCTGGGCCCGCTCGGGAGCGGCAAAGTGGTGCTCGGCGTCGACCGCCAGTCCAAGGAGCGCCGCGACTCCTACCGCCGATTCGACTTCGCCATTCCCGACGACAGCTATGGCTCGTCCGCGCCCCCTGAACAGATCTTCGATCACACCACGGTGGCGGAATCCACGCTCCCCGACGACAACTACCGGGCGAGTCAGCGCGTGACCGCGTGGTTCGTGAGCGTCGATCTTCCGTTCGGGAGGCGCGCGCGCGGCAACCTCGGCATTCGCAAGGAACGCGGTTTCCAGGACGTGAGGAGCTTCAGCTTCGAAACGAGGACCCCGGCCCGCGTCACATCGAAGGGAGAGCTCGACAACGCGGACTGGCTGCCCTCCGGAAACCTCACGTTCGAGATCGCGAAGGCGCTCAACCTCCGGCTCGCCGCGAGCCGGACGCTCTCGCGGCCCGACCTCAACGAACTTTCCCCGAGGCCGTTCCTCGAATACGTGGGCGGGATGCGGATCCAGGGCAATCCGCTTCTCAAGCGGGCGCTCATCGACAACTACGACGTGAGGTTCGAGGCGTTTCCCGCGCTCTCCGAGGTG
This sequence comes from Candidatus Eiseniibacteriota bacterium, assembly GCA_041483195.1. Lineage (GTDB taxonomy): Bacteria > Eisenbacteria > RBG-16-71-46 > RBG-16-71-46 > RBG-16-71-46 > WS-2. The sequence continues at coordinate 31,704 of JBGPFC010000012.1, read as the reverse complement.
CTGGCCGCCGGCTTCTTCTACAAGCGGCTCCACCAGCCGATCGAGCAGGTCATCACGGCCGATACTCCGCTCGACCTGACGCCAGAGAACTCCGGGCTCGGTCACAACGCGGGCGTCGAGCTCGAGGCGCGTGCCGGGCTGGGCCGGTTGTGGCGCGGGCTGAAGCGCTTCTCGCTCAATACCAACGCGTCGTTCATCTCATCCGAGGTGCGGCTCAATCCCCTGATCACGTCGACCGGCTCGCAGCGGCACCCCTTGCAGGGCCAGGCCGATTACCTCGTGAACGCCGCCCTGAGCTATGCGGCCGCCGGCGGGCGCACGGACATGGCGATTCTACTGGGCGCGGTCGGCCGGCGCCTGCGCGCGCTCGGACCCTATGTGCTCCCGGACATCTACGAACAACCCAGCACCAGCCTCGACGCGACGATGAACTTCACCCTGCTCAGGAGATCCCGCGTGAAGCTGTCGGCCAAGAATCTGCTCGATCCGAAGATCCAGGAGCTTCAGCGCGGCAAGGAGGTGTTGGGGTACCGCACCGGGCGCAGCTTCTCGGTCGCCCTCTCCTACGGCTCGTGAGCGCGCGAACGGCGCGGCGCGCGAGGCCGCGCGGCATTCGCGCCCCGGCGGCCATGCTGTTGCTGGGGGCGCTGGCCGGCTTGCTCGCGGCCTCCATGGTCGCCGCCCGGGAGGCCGCGCCCCCCGATACCGCCGCGCGACGACACGTCGCCTCCGTGAAGGATTCTCCGGGCTACTACCCGCCGGCCGATCCGGAGTCGTCGTCGGAGCGCACCGGCCGCAGACTCAACGCGCCGCGGGTTGGCGGGCCGTTCAAGGGCGGCGCGCGCAGCCTCGATGATCTGGGGCGCTCGGTGTGTCGCGCGCTGCACCACGGGGAGCGCGACTCGCTGCTGGGGTTGTGCATCACAGATGGCGAGTTCCGCGACATCCTGTGGCGCGAGTTTCCCCAGAGCCGTCCCGCCGTCGGGCTCACGTGGGTGGACGCCTGGAAGATTCTCTGGGCCCGGCTCCACGCGGGTTGCATGCACGCACTGCGGGACAACGGCGGACACTACTGCGAGTTCGTGCGTTTCGAGGGCGACACGATCGCGCGCTACCGGAATTTCAGACTCCACAACCGTCTGGTGCTGGTCACGCGCAACGATCTCGGCGAGGTCGAGCGGCAGCGATGGCTGCGCTCGGTCGCCGAGCGCAAGGGCAGATTCAAGATCTACAGCACGGACGACTGACCGGGCGATCCGCCGCGGCCGCGGATGGTCCCGCGGAAATTCATGGCTGCCGGCCGAGCCGCAGTCCCACCCGGGCCCTCGCGCTGCGCGCGCGCACCTCGAGGCGGACGCGCGACACCTCGCGCGCGGCTCCGAAATCCGCCAGCTCGAACAGCCCGTCGCCGCGGATGCTGGAACGCAGGTCGATGGTGCGCACCTCGCCGTCGGCGAACCAGATCTCGGCGCCCTCGAACTGCGCCTGGCCATCGACTTCGAGAAACAGTCCGGTGCCCGATTCGCGCACTTCGAACCGCACCACGGTCCAATCGCGGTCGCGCTCCAGCGGCACGCTCCGGCTCCAGTCGGATCGGGCGCTGGCTCGCCCCACGATCGGGCGCGCGAGGTTCAGCAGGTCGATGAGCTGAACCCGCACCTGGGCCGGCGGTCGCTCGAAGGCCGGCGCGGCGCATGCGCGGTCGGCGGACCCCGACAGCAGCAGGAGCGCGGCCCATGGAAAGACGCGAAGCCTCATGCTCGCGGTTATCGGTCCGGGGCGGCGCGAAATGAAGCCGCGTGGACCTCCGCGCGCAGCCGCGGCCCCGCGGCGCACTCAATAGCTGATCTGGACGCCCGCGCTCACCTCGTCCACCCGCGGGCCTCCGACGTTGTCGCCGCCGTGCGCGACCTCGACCTCGATCCGTGTGTTCGGACTGGTGAAGCAGCCCACGTTCACCACCTCGAGGTTGCGATCCTCCTCCCGCGTGAGCACCGTCTTCGTCGTGCAATCGTGCTCGATCCGCGCGGTGAGCGCCCAGCGTTGCGCGCTCTCCAGCGGCACCAGCGCCTCGAGCAGCGTGTACTGATGCCGCTGGTGAATGCCGGCGGCGGGCCGGTCGTCGAAGCGATCGAGCACGTAGGCCGTCGTGAGCAGCATGCGTTGCAGCGCGAGCGACGCGCCCGCCGTCGCCTGCAGGTGCTGCATCCACGGCAGGCTCGGCAGGTTCGAGTCCTGCCGGCCGAAGAGCATGCGCGCGGCGAGCTGCGCTTCGCCGGCGTCGCGCACCACCCACAGGTACTTGTCCTCGAGCCGGTTCAGCGCCCTGCCGCCCGGCGAAAGGCTGGTGGCCGCGCGCTGGCTGTTGATGAGGCCGGTGCCGTATGTCCAGCCGGGCCTCGCGTCGTTCAGCTCGAGCCCGTGGGCATCGAGGGTGACGGGCGCGAGGTAGCGCCGAACCGTGGTGCGGCGCGCGTTCGAGAGGAACGGCAGCTCGACATCGAAGACGCCCGCGCGGAGGTTGAGCGCACCGCCGCGTGCGAGGTCGTCGAGCTGGACGAACGTCTCGCCGGCGCGAATGGTTCCGCGGTCGCCGTCGGCGGCCACCGACGCGTGATACGACACGTTGCGGGCGAGCGTGCCCGCGCTGTGCAGCTCGAGCGCCTGCTGCTCGAACGCGGTCTCGCTCGAGCGCGCGCGTCCGCCGGGCGCGGCGGCGGTATCGGCGCGCCACGCCGTGGCGCCGAAAGTCGCGATCAACGAGAACGGCAGCACGCGCGGCGCCACGCCGGCTTCGCCCGGCGCGCGATACCCGTTCCGCCGGAACTCGGCTCCGTCGCGGTTCAACCGCGGCACGACCTCGTGGCAAGCTTCGCAGGCCTGGTCGCGATCGCGGGAGAACAGCGGGAGCGGATGCGCGGGCGTCGCGAGCAGCGCGGGGACGAGCAGCGCCAGCGCCGGCGCGGCGATCAGCGTCGGGCGAAGGAAACGGACGTGCAGGGTTTCTCCGCGGACGGCCTGGACCGCCCGCGATCCTACTACGATCGCCCGAAGTCGTCCCCCGCGGCCGATTCCTCGGCGTGGTGCTTGATGATGCGCGCCTCGGCGATGAACACGACCTCCTCGGCCACGTTGGTCGCGAGGTCGGCGACCCGCTCGAGGTTGCGCGCGACCAGCACCAGCTCCATCGCGCGCGTGATGGTCGATGGGTCCTCGATCATGTAGCTCAGCAGCTCGCGGAACACCTGGTCGTTGAGCTGGTCCACCTCGTCGTCGCGGCGCACCAGCTTGCGCGCGCCTTCGGCGTCGCGCCGCACGAAGTCGTCGAGCGCCTCGTGCAGCATGGCGGAGGAGAGCTCGGCCATGCGCGGAATGTCCACCAGCGGCTTCAGCAGCGGCTGGCCGGTGAGCCGCAGCACGCCGCCCGCGATGTTGACCGCGTGATCGCCGACGCGCTCGAGATCGTTCGAGATCTTGAGCGCGGCGGTGATGAACCGCAGGTCGGTGGCGAGCGGCTGCTGCAGGGCGAGCAGCCGCACGCAGCGCTCCTCGATGTCGATCTCGAGCCGGTCGATCGCCTTGTCGTCGGCGAGCACCGCCTCCGCCATCGCGGCGTCGCGGCGGCGCAGCGCCTCGATCGATTTGCGCACGATGTTCTCGGCGCGGCCGCCCATCAGCAGCAGCTGCTCCTTGAGCAGCTCGAGCTCGCGCTCGAAGTGACGTTCCACGTCGGTGATTCCTTTCCGCCAGCGCGCGATCAGCCGAAGCGGCCGGTGATGTAGTCCTCTGTGACCTTCCTGGCCGGGCTGGTGAACAGTCGGCGGGTCTCGCCGTGCTCGATCAGCTCGCCGTTCAGCATGAACGCGGTCTGATCCGAGATGCGCGCGGCCTGCTGCATGTTGTGCGTGACGACCACGATGGTGTAACGCCGCTTGAGCTCGAGCGCCAGCTCCTCGATGCGCGCGGTCGCGGTGGGGTCGAGCGCCGAGGCCGGCTCGTCCATGAGGATGACCTCGGGCTCGACCGCGAGGCAGCGCGCGATGCAGAGCCGCTGCTGCTGGCCGCCGGAAAGCTGGAGCGCGGAACGCGAGAGCCGGTCCTTCACCTCGTCCCACAGCGCCGCGCTCTTGAGGCTCGCCTCGACCCGCGCCTCGAGCTCCAGGCGGCCGCGGGGCCCGAGCAGGCGGAGCCCGAACGCGACGTTGTCGAAGATCGATTTCGGAAACGGATTGGGGCGCTGGAACACCATGCCCACCCGGCGCCGCAGCTCGACCACGTCGGTCGATGGCGCGAGCACGTCGAGGTCGGAGACGCGCACCGATCCCAAGGTGCGCACCCCCGCGATCAGGTCGTTCATGCGGTTGAAGGCGCGCAGCAGCGTGCTCTTGCCGCAGCCCGATGGGCCGATGATCGCGGTGATGCTGTGATCCGGGATCGCGAGCGTGACCTGCTTGAGCGCGTGATGGCTGCCGTAGAAGAGATCGAGGTCTCGGGTCTCGAGCCGCGCCCGCGCGCCGGGGGTGCCGGTCGCGGCGCGTTGCGCCGGCGCCGCGGTGCGGAGCGCGGGCGCGCGCTCGCGCGGTTCGCCCTGCGGCTCGAGGCCAGAGGCCGGCACGCTCATCTGCCCGATGTCCTCCATGCGATCAGCCTCGCGGGATGCGCCGCGTCGTCAGGCGCAGCAGCGCCGAGATCACGGTCACCAGCATGAGCAGCACCAGCGCCGCCGTCCAGGCCTGCCGGTTCCAGTCGTCGTACGGCGCGCGCGCATAGTCGTAGATGAAGACCGGCAGCGACGCAATCGGCTGGTCGATCGCGACCGACCAGAATCGGTTGCCGAGCGCCGTGAACAGCAGCGGCGCGGTCTCGCCGGCGGCGCGCGCGAGCGCGAGCATGCTGGCGGTCGCGATCCCGGCGGCGGCGGCGGGCAGCACCACCTGCTGCGCCACCTTCCAGCGCGGGGCGCCGAGCGCGAGCGCGGCCTGGCGGTACGACTGCGGAACCAGCCGCACCACCTCCTCGGTCGAGCGGATGATGGTGGGCAGCATGAGAATGCCGAGGGCGATGCCGCCCGCGAGCGCGGAGAAGTGCCCCATCGGCAGCACCACCAGCGCGTAGGCCGCGACGCCCACCACGATCGACGGCACGCCGCTCAGCAGGTCGGTGGTGTAGCGCACGATTCCGCCGAAGGCGCCGTGTCCGTACTCGGCGAGGTAGAGCCCGCTGCCCACCCCCACCGGCACCGCGATCGCCGCGCCGATCCCGATCAGGATCAGCGTGCCGACGATCGCGTTCGCCATGCCGCCGCCCGGCTCGCCGACCGGCTTCGGCATGTGGATGAAGAACGACAGGTTGAGCGCCGGCAGCCCCTTCGCGAGCAGATGCCACACGATCAGCGCGAGCGGCACGAGGATGATCGCGGCCGAGAGCGCGCAGGCCGCGACGCACGCCGCGTTCCACGCGCGGCGGCGGAGCGCGGGACGGCCGGCCGGGAGCGCGGCAGGAGCCGGGGCTGACGTGCGTCCCGCGGCGGGCGGCGCCGGGATCTCAGGTCGCACCGGCCACGTCCCTTCGCGCGCCCGTGGCCCAGTACACGAGCATTCGCGCGATCGCGTTCACGATCACGGTGAGACCGAACAGCACGAACGCGATCTCGATCAGCGCCGAAAGGTGCAGCCTGCTGGTGGCCTCCGTGAACTCGTTCGCGATCACGCTCGCCATGGTGGAGCCGGGCGCGAGCAGCGACGCCGAGATGCGGTTGGTGTTGCCGATCACCATGGTCACCGCCATGGTCTCTCCGAGCGCGCGGCCGAGCGCGAGGATCACGGCGCCCAGGATGCCGGGGCGCGCGGCGTCGAGCGTGACCGCGATCGCCTCGGCGCGGGTCGAACCCAGCGCGAGCGCGGCCTCGCGCAGGCTGCGCGGCATCGCGAGCAGGATCTCGCGGGAGAGCGAGATGATGGTGGGCGCGATCATCACCGCCAGCACGATGCCGGCATTCAGCATGCCGATGCCGAACGGAAAGCCCGTGAACAGCGGCATGAAGCCGAGGTGCGCGAGCAGCCACGGCTCGATCGCGGTGCGGAGCCACGGCGCGAGCACGAACAGCCCCCAGATCCCGAAGACGATGCTCGGGATCGAGGCCAGCAACTCGACCACGAACGACACCGCTCCGCCCAGCGCGCGCGGCGCGATCTCGGCGAGGAAGATCGCGGTGCCGATTCCGAGCGGCAGCGCGAGCAGCAGCGCGAGCGCCGAGGAGACCAGCGTGCCGTAGAGGTAGGGCAGCGCGCCGAATTTCTCGCGCACCGGGTCCCACGCGGTCGAGACGAGGAACCGCCAGCCGAACGCCGCCATCGATGGCTGCGCCCCGCGCGCGGTCTCGATCACGATCAGCGCCACCACCACGAACACCAGGCCGGCGAGGGTCGCGAGCAATCCATGAAACGCGCCGTCGGCCCGGCGGAAGCGGCGCGCGCCGCGCGCGGGTGCCGCGGCGGGCGCGAACAGGGCGGCGGGACCGGAGCTCATGATCGCGATGCGCTACTTCGCCGCCACCATCGGCTTGCCGCCCGCGGTCAGCGTGCGGAGCGTGGCCTCGTTCACCTTGATCACGGCGTCGGGCAGGCGCGCGTAGTCGAGCGCCGCGGCCAGCTCCTGGCCGTCGTGCATCGCCCACGCGATGAAGCCCGTGAGCGCCTTCGCGCGCGCCGCGTCCTTCTGGTCCTGGTAGACGAGCAGGAAGGTGAGCCCCGAGATCGGGTAGGCATCGGGCGCCGCCGCGTTCGCGATCGGATTGCGCACGTCCTTCGCGAGCAGCGCGGCGCTCGCCCCCACCGCGGCGGTCGTCGAGGCGAGCGTCGGCTCGATGAACTGGCCCGCCTTGTTGCGCACCCGCGCGACCGGCAGCTCGTTCTGCTTCGCGTACGCCAGCTCGACGTATCCGATCGCGCCCGGCGTCTGCTTCACCAGCCCGGCCACGCCCTCGTTGCCCTTGCCCCCCACGCCGGCCGGCCAGCTCACGGCGGTGTTCGCGCCCACCAGCTCCTTCCACTCCGGGCTCACCAGCGAGAGGTAGGTGGTGAAGATGTTGGTGGTCCCGCTGCCGTCCGAGCGGTGCACCGGGAGGATCGGCGCGGTGGGAATCGCGACGCCGGGATTCGCCGCGGCGATCCGCTTGTCGTTCCACACCGTGATCTTGCCCATGTAGATCGCGCCGATCGCATCGGGCGTGAGGTTGAGGGGGGTCGCGAGGCCCGGCAGGTTGTAGGCGAGCACGACCGCGCCCGCCACCGTCGGGAAGTGCACGACGCGGCGCGGCATCTCCTTGAGGCGGTCGTTCGAGAGCGCGGCGTCGCTCGCGCCGAAGTCGACGGTCTCGGCCTTCAGCTGCTGAATGCCGCCGCCGCTCCCGATGGACTGGTAGTTGATCTGAATCCCGGTCTTCTCGTGGTACACGTCGAACCATTTCGAGTAGATCGGGTACGGGAACGTGGCGCCGGCCCCCGTGAGATTCTGCGCGAGCGCCGGCGCGGCGAGCGAAGCGAGGCCCGCGAGCGTGAGCGCGATCGCGCTGGCGCGCGCGGCCGCGATGGACCGGAGGGGATGCGATGCGATCTGCATGAGAGTTCCTTTCGTGATCGTCAGGGTGTCTGCGGGCGGCTGAATTTGTAGTAGAACGTGATGCGCGCCTGCAGGTCGTGGTGAGGCGGAACGACCCCCGTGCCCTTCGCCACGTACTGCATGGATTCGACGTTGGGCATGAAGTGGGCGTCCTTGATCGGCTGCCAGTCGAGGCCCGCGATCCAGAGCTGCTGGTCCACGCGGTTCGCGAGCCGGTGATCGGGCTCCCAGACGTCCACCCGCGCGAAAGCGGAGATGGCCGGCGTGGGGCCGCCGCGCGCGAACACCGAATAGCCGTGCGGCTCCTGGTTGCCCCCGGTCGGACGGTGATTCACACGATCCAGGATCTCCGCCCCGACCGCGAGCCACTTGAGCGCGTAACCCACGAACAGCTTGTAGGTCGCGCGGTCCTTCGCGCCGAACGCGTTCTCGTAGTCGGCGTATGGCTCGAGCCGCAGATCGCCCGCGCGCAGCGGCAGGCTCAGGTAGAACTTCTTGTAGCGGTTGTCCTCGGCCTTCTGGCCCGGGCCGTCGCCGATCATCGCGACGTAGCCCACGTGGTGGTCGGAATCGGCGAAGCCCTTGAGCTCGATGCCAACGTCGGCGGAGCTGCCGATGCCGCGGAAGTCCCCGATCGTCTTCTCGATCGAGCGGTACTGCCAGAATTCCTCGGAGCCCTCCCAGATCGGCGTCGAGAGCACCCCGACCAGCACGTCGGCGCGCGGGTAAACGCTCCTGGCCTGCGCGTACGCGGCCTTGACGTTCACGCCGAGCTTGCCGTCGGAGGTCAGCGACTTGCCGTCCATCTCGAGACGGAAGCGCGTCGAGAACCTGAACGAGAGATCGTTGTCGAGCTGGAAGTACACGCGCCGCACCTGGAGCCCGTTCAGGTCCCGGCCGATCACCTTCGAGCCGTCGATGTTGGGCGTCAGCGAATCGGCGCCGCTCGAGCTGTAGCCATGATCGGGATTTCCCGCGAGGTTGTCGTAGTAGTCGCCGAAGATGTAGCCGCTGATCCGGCCGCGCGGGTAATCCGGCGGCGTCGCAGGGATGAGCAGCGCCTGCGACTGTGTCTGCGCGGCGCAGGGAGCCGCGCATGCGAGCGCGGCCGCGATCATCCACGCGCTCCACGATGCCGGGGTCGTGTCTCGCTGCTCGCGGTCCATGCGGATCGCCTCCGGAGTGTGGCCCGTGGATATTCATCCGACGCCGCAAGCGCGCGACGGAGATGCGGCGGGCCGAACCCTCCGGCCCTCGGCGCGAAACCCTAGCGGCCACGGGTTGCCGAAAATGCTCCGGGGTGTAACGGCGGTGTAAATACGGGCCGGGAGGCGTCAGGGGGCGCCGCCTCGACTGCGCCCTGCCGCGCGGGCGGCGCGCGAGCGGAGGGCGCGTGTTTCGAGTGCGCGGGAGCGCGCTCGCTCCAGAACCTCGTGATAGTCCACCTCCGCCGCGGCCACGGCCGCCCGCCAGGAACCGAACAGCCTGCGGGCGCGCGCATAGAGGCCCGCGTGCGAATCGTGCACGCGAAACAGCCCGGGCGGGCGCTCGTGCAGGCGGCGGATCTGCTCGATCAGCTCCGCGCGAGTCAGCAGCGCCGGCCGGCCGCGCCTGCGGGCGCTGCCACGCTCGCCTCGCGGATCGGCACATGCAGGTGCGAAGACGTTCATCGAAGCGCCTCGATGCAACACCCGGTTCGGAGGAGGAGGCCCTCCCCCCACGCTTCCCCCAGGAGGAGCAGCGCACCCCCCCGGGGGCGTTCGGCCGGAACACCTCGATGACCCGGACAAGATGACCGCTGGTCGAGAGGGCTTCAGCCGTCACGCCGTGAAAGTTCGGGGAGGTGGCGTCGCGCAATCAGGTTGTCGAATGCACGCGGCAGAGATGGACTGGCAAGCGATGGCGACCTCGCAATCCCGGCCACGGCCACCGTCCCCGTTGACCACACGCTATCGTGCGCGCGGGAGCGGGAGCGTGACGGCGCTGTAACGGCGCGGGCAATTCGGATTGCGGAGATATTTCGGCGGACGGCCGCGGAGGCGGGCGGGGGCCGCGTTCAGCCCGGTGTCACGGCCATCGTCTCCGCGCCGCGCGGGATCTCGAACCGGAACGTGCTGCCCTCTCCGGGCACGCTCGCCACCGAGACCGAGCCGCCGTGGAGCTGCACGATATGCTTGACGATCGAGAGGCCCAGTCCCGTTCCGCCCTTCTCGCGCGAGCGCGCCTTGTCCACGCGGTAGAAGCGCTCGAAGATGCGCGGCTGGTCCTCTGGCGGAATCCCCGGCCCGCTATCGCGCACCTCGCACCACGCGAGCGGGCCGGCCGCGCCGGCCGCGACCGTCACGCCGCCGCGCTCCGTGTACTTGAGGGCGTTGTCGAGCAGGTTCGCGATCACCTGCTCGAGGCGCGCGCGGTCCGCGAGCGCCAGCAGCGGCGCGCCCGGCTCGATCGCGAGCGTGAGCCCCGCGCGCTCCGCGCGCGGCTTCATGCCGGCGACCTGGCGCTCGATCAGCGCGCGCAGATCGATTCGTTCGACGCGAAGCCGCGCCCCGGGCTGCTCGAGCTCCGCGAGCGCCAGCACGTCTTCGAGCAGGGCCTCGAGCCGGACGGCCTGATCTCGCATGACCCGCACGAATCCCTCGCGGTGCTCCGCGTCGTCGAGCCCGCCCTCGAGCAGCGTCTCCGCGTAACCACGCAACGACGTGAGCGGCGTCCGCAGCTCGTGCGAGACGTTCGCGACGAAGTCCTCCCGCATGCGGTTCACGGCCTCGATCTCGGTGAGATCGTGGACCACCAGCAGCAACGGGTCGCGCCCGCCGTCGCCGAGGGGCGTCACCGTCGCGTGGAGCAGCCGCGCCTGCGGCGTCCACGCGCGCAGATCCGATTCGAGCGTGCGGCCTTCGTCGCGCGCGCGGTGCAGCAGGTCGTCCAGCTCGGGCAGGCGCGCGAACTCCGCGAACGGCGTTCCCGGAGCGGCGGGGAGCGCCAGCCCGAGCAGCGTCACGAGGCCGTGATTCACGTGCAGGACGCGCCCCGCCTCGTCGATGAGCGCCACGCCGTCGCGCAGGTGGGCGAGGATGCGCTCGCGCTCGTCGCGCTCGCGCGCCAGGGCCTCGAGGCGCGACCGCATCTCGGCGGCCATCTCGTTGAGCGCGCGACCGAGGCGCCCCAGCTCGTCGGCGGGACGCTCGGGCGCGCGCGCCGCCGATTCCCCGCGGCCCACGCGCGCCGCCACGCGCTCGAGCTCGCGCACCCGCGCGGCGTGCCGGCCCGCGATCCAGAACGCGAGCGCGAGGGTGAGCAACAGCGCGAACGCCGCCGCCACCAGCGAGAGCCGCAGCAACGAGGCGCGCAGCGCGGCGATCTCGACCAGCGGTTCGGCCACGCGGAGCACCGCGACCTCCCGGACGCCGGCGGGCCGGGCGACGTACAGGAATTCCACGCCGAGGGTGTGGCTGCGGCGCACCGCATGACCGGTCCGCCCCGCGAGGGCCGCGGCGACCTCGGCGCGATCGCGATGATTCTCGACGGCGTCGAGGGCCTCGCGCGGCACGTCGCTGTCCCCGAGCACGCGCCCGTCTTCCGCGATCAGGGTGACGCGCAGGCCCAGCGCGCCGCCGATCGATCGCGCGCACTCGGTCGCATCGCCCGAGGTGCGCGACCACTCTCCGGGCAGATCGCGGACCGCGATCCGCGCGATCCGCTCGAGCGCCTCCGCGTTGCGCTCCACCAGCCACGCGCGCTGCTCCTGCGCGGCGAGCAGCGTGACCGCCGCGAGCGCGACGATCACGGCGATCGCCTGCGCGAAGAACAGGCGCGCCCGCAGCGAGAGGTTCACGCGCGGGCGCGCGCTCAGCGCGCGCCGGCGACCAGCTTGTAGCCGGCGCCGGTCACGGTTTCGATCACGCGGTGCTTCTCGCCCAGCTTCGCCCGCAGCCGCCGCACGTGGACGTCGACGGTGCGGGTCTCGCCGAGGAAATCGTAGCCCCAGACCTTGCGCAGCAGCTCTTCGCGGGAGAGGACGCGCCCCGGATGATGCGCGAGGAAGGCCAGCAGATCGAATTCGCGCGGCGTGAGCGTGAGGGTCGTGCCGCGGAACGAGATCTCGCGGGCGAGCGGGTCCACGCGCAGCGCGCCCACCTCGAGCACGGCGGGTCCGCGGCTGGGGCGCGCGCGCCGCAGGAGGGCGGTGATCCGCGCGACCAGCTCGCGCGGGCTGAAGGGCTTCGTGAGGTAGTCGTCGGCGCCGCGCTCGAAGCCGAGCAGCTTGTCCATCTCGGCCGCCCGCGCGGTGAGCACCAGCACCGGAAGCTCGCGCGTGGCCGGCTCGGCGCGCAGCTCCTGCAGCACCTCGAGGCCGTTTCGGAGCGGCAGCATGAGATCGAGCACCAGCGCGTCGGGGCGCGATGCGAACAGTCGCTCGAGGCCCTCTTCCCCGTCCGCGGCGAGCGCGACGCGGAACCCCGCGCGCTCGAGGTTGTAGCGCACCAGGTCGCGGATTTCCTTTTCGTCTTCGATCACGAGCACGAGGTCCGCCACGCGCGCCTCCCCTGCCATGATGCTAGGGGTGCCCATGCGCGTGGTCAATCGAACGGCGCGCCGCAGCGAGCGGAATCTCCCGGGCGATGCGTCCCCCACGCACATTGCGGTTGTCCGAGGCGCGAGCGGGAGGATAGATTGCGCTGGACCGCCCGCATCGCGCCTGACCGCAGGCGCGTCGTCGCCGTATGGGCTCACGCCGTCCGAGGACCATCGCATGACCGAGGAGCGCTCTTCGCCGCGCTGGCTGCCGATCGTGGCCGTTGGCGCGGCCATCGCGCTCGCGGCCATGGCGCTGGGCCCGGGGCGCGCGCTGAACTTCGCGCGCGGCGTGGTGTTGAGCGAGCCGAGCTTCCGCGACCTGCCGGCCGCTGCGGGCTGGTCGCTGCTGCGCATGACGGCGTCCTACCTGGTGTCGGTCGTTTTCGCGTGGGCCGCGGGCTACGCGGCGGCGACGCGCCCGCGCGCGGCGCGCGTGCTGCTGCCGCTGCTCGACGTCGGCCAATCGGTCCCGGTGCTGGGCTTCTTCCCGGCCGCGATCTACGTGTTCATCACGGTGCTCGGGGGCGGGCGCCTCTCGCTCGAGCTGGCTTCGATCTTCCTGATCTTCACGAGCCAGGCCTGGAACCTGGCGTTCGCCGTGTACGAGGGGCTCTCGACCATTCCGCACGAGACGCGGGCGGCGGCCGACAGCCTGGGGGTGCGCGGCCTGCTGCGCCTGCGCACGCTGCTGCTCCCGGCGTGCATTCCCGCGCTGCTCTACAACAGCATCCTGTCGTGGGCCAACGGCTGGTACTTCCTGATCGCGTGCGAAATCATCGTGACCGGCAAGGCGGAGTACAACCTGCCGGGACTCGGCAGCACGCTGTCGCGTGCGCTCGCGCGCGGCGACCTGCGGCTCGCGGCCGGAGCGCTGGCGGTGCTGATCGCGATCGTGGTGGTGCTCGAGCTCGCGGTGTGGCGCCCGCTGCGCGTGTGGTCGCGCCGTTTTCGCTACGACACGCAGGTGGGAGAAGAGGCAGAAGAGACCGCGCTGCGCATCCCCGACCTCGGGCTGCCGACCCTGCTGCGCCCGCTGCGCCGCCTGGGGCGCGGGCTGTGGGCCAGGATCCCGGTGGCGAGGATCAATCGCGGCGCGGCCGCCGCGGCCCGCGCGGCGCTCGCGGCGTGGCGCTGGCTGCGCTGGCCCGCCGGCCTCGCGCTCGCGGCCGGCCTCGTGCTGGGCGTGGTGTCGGGCGCGCGCGCGCTCGCCGGACCGTGGCCGCGCGAGGCGGGGCAGCTGCCGCTCGCGCTGCTGCTGTCGTTCCTCCGGATCGCGGCGGCATACGTGCTCGCGCTGGCGTGGATCGTGCCGGCCACGCTGTGGGCGAGCGATCATCCGCGCGGCGCGCGCGCGTTGTCGATGGTGGCCCAGGTCGGAGCCTCGGTGCCGGCGACCGCGTTCTTCCCGGTGCTGGTCGCGCTGCTCGTGAACCGGTTCGGCGGCATGGAGATCATCTCGATCGCGCTCGCGCTCACCGGCATGCAGTGGTACCTGCTGTTCAATCTGCTCGGCGGCGTGCAGCGCGTGCCGCGCGATTTGCGCGAGTCGCTGCGGGCACTCGGCCTCTCGCGCGGCGCGATCCATCGCCAGCTGGTGCTGCCCGCGTGCATGCCGTCGCTGGTCACCGGCAGCGTGGTGGCGTGGGGCGGCACCTGGAACGCGCTGATCCTGTCCGAGTACGTGGTCTATCGCGGACGCACCTACGAGGTGCTGGGGATCGGGCAGATGCTGAACCGCGCGACGTTCCAGACCGGCAACCGCGCGCTGCTTTTCCTCTCGCTGACGCTGCTGGTGGTCACGGTGGTCGCGTTCAATCGCCTGGTGTGGGATCGTCTGTATCAGGCGGTCAACGTCCGCTACCGGCTGGGGGCGTGAGGGTGCTCCAACTCAGACATGTCTCCAAGAGCTTCGTCGATCGCGGGCGGTCCATCCCGGTGCTCGACGACATCACAGCGCAGATCCCCGAGCGCCAGTTCGTGTGCATCGTCGGCCCCTCCGGCTGCGGCAAGTCGACGCTGCTGCGGATCATGATGGGGCTCACGCCGCCTACCTCCGGCGAGGTGCTCTACCAGGACCGGCCGCTCGACGGAGTCAATCTGAAAGCGGCGATGGTGTTCCAGTCGTTCGCGCTGCTGCCGTGGCTCACCGTGCAGGCCAACGTCGAGCTGGGCCTCAAGGCGCGCGATCTTCGCGAGGAGGACTCGCGCAAGCGCGCGGCGTTCTATCTCGACAAGGTCGGCCTCGACGGCTACGAGGAGGCATACCCCACCGAGCTCTCGGGCGGCATGAAGCAGCGCGCGGGGCTGGCGCGCGCGCTCGCGGTGGAGCCCGAGCTGCTGTTCATGGACGAGCCGTTCGCGGGCCTCGATGCCCTGACCTCGGCCAACCTGCGCGAGGAGGTGCTCACCCTGTGGTCGGATCAGGCGCTTCCGGTGAACACCGTGGTGATGGTGACGCACATCATCGAGGAGGCGGTGCTGATGGCCGACCGGGTGCTGGTCCTCAACTCCCATCCGGGGCGCCTCGCGGCCGATCTCGAGGTGCAGCTGCCGCGGCCGCGAAACAAGCGCGACGAGGGCTTCGACGCGCTGGTAGACTCGATCTTCGAAAAAATCGTCTAGAGGATCTTCCATGACCCTGCACCCCGGAACCGGCGTCCTGAGCGTCGAGCAGCTCACGCCCTCCGATCTGGTCGAGATGTTCGCGTTCCTCGACCGCGAGCCCGTGCTCAACGTGTACCTGGTGGCGCTCGCGCTGCGCGACGCGCTCTCGCGGCCTCACGACGAGTTCTGGGCGGCGCGGCGTGACGACACGATCGTCGCGCTGGTGCACCTCGGCGGCCCGTCGGGCGCCGTGCTGCCACTCGGCGACGACCTGGCGGCACTCGAGCGCCTCGCCGAGCAGACGATCGCGCGCCGCGCGATGCTGCCGCCGCGGCTGCAGCTCATCGGTCCGGCCGCGACGATCGAACCGTTCGTGCGCCGCTTCGAGCACGCCGGCCTCACCCCGCGGCTGCACCGCCGCCAGGTGTACATGGCGCTCGAGCGCGGAGCGCTCCCGGCGTTCGAGCGGGTGCCGGCGCTGCGGGCCGCGCGCACCGAGGACTTCGCCATGGTGTACGAGAGCGGCGCGCGCCTGCGCGCGGAAGAGCTGGACGAAGACCCGCGCCTCGTGGATCCCGCGAGCTACGCGCGTCGCGTCGAGGAGGAGTGCCGCGAGGGATACACCTACGTGTGGGTGGACCTGGACGGGCTCTGCTTCCGGGCCAGCGTCAGCGCCCTGACCGCCGACGCTGCGCAGGTGGCCGGCGTGTTCACGCCCGCCGAGCGCCGCAATCAGCGCCTCGCGCGCCGCGGCCTCTCCGAGCTGTGCGCGCGCCTGCTCGAGCACAGCGGCGCGGTGTGCCTGTTCGTGAACGATTTCAACGCGCCCGCCATCGCGCTGTATCGCCGGATCGGATTTCGTCCGGTCGCGGCGTGGGCATCTGCGTTCTACGGCGGAGACCACTAGCCGAAGCGCCGGCCCCCCTCCCGCCGCGCTACGCCTTAGTGGGCGCCGGCCGCGCGCGCCAGCCGATCGAGCGCATCGCGAAGACCGGCGTGGAGCGCCGCGACATCGTTGGGGCGCCACGCCGAACGCTCGGCTCGCACGAACGTCGTCTTGTCGACGCGATTGTCGAAGCGACCGACCGGCAGGTAGTGGGTGCGGCCGCGTGCCTCGATGCGCACGGTGTCGGGGCGGTCGGAGTGCTGGATGAGCCAGTCCATGTCGTCGCAGCCGTAGTCGCCGAGCATGACCGCCATCGGCACGCCGTGATGCAGGATGGAGCCGGGATCGTTGGGATCGGTGCGCTCGTGATTCTTGCGGCGCGACTCCTCGGGCGTCACCCACACGTAGAGGATGGACGCTCGAGACAGGATGGCGTCGCTGAACGCGCTCAGCGTGTACCGGTAGCCGAGCGGCGCGGGCAGAGGCAGGCTCGCCCCATCCGGCCCGCCGCGCGCGGCCTCGATCACCACGGTCCTGCCCTCGAGTGAATCCGGGACGCCCGCGTTCTTGTCGCGGAGCAGGCCGGCGGCTTCGCTCTCGAGCGCGGCCTGCAGCTCCTCACGCAGCTTCGGGGGCAGCGTGCCCAGTGCGGCCGGCGCCCCCACGGCGCGGCGCGCGCGATCGAACCGATCGAACAGCCAGGCCGCCGCGAACCCCGGGGCCGGCCGGCGGCGCCGCACGATATCGTCGAAGTCTTCGTTCAAGAGCTCGACCAGCGTGCCCCAGTCGAGCGGCTGCTTCATGGGCAGATCGTCGGAGTCGAAGAACACGCCGTCGGCGCCGCGCTTGCGCAGCTCCTGGCTGATGCGCCGCATCATGTGCACGTACGGGTAGTCGTCGAGCTGCACGGTCTGCCCCAGGTGCAGCTCGTCACGGCACTGTTCGGGGCTCAGGGACGCGAGGTAGCGACGGACCTCGGATTTTCCAGAGGCGGGCAGCGCGAGCAGCAGCAGAACGTCGATGGTCCTGGTCATGGGCGAGGATTCTCCACGGGCCGCGCGGATCGCGCAGGGCGGGCACTATAGCCAGCGCCGGGGGGAGCCGCAATCGGCGGCCCCGCGCGCCGCGAGGCCCGGCGCCGGGCCATTCGAGGATTCGCCAGGGAGCGCGGGCCGCGGTGACTTTGTGCTTGACCATCGTTTCGGCAATTTGGGACGTTGCAGGGCGCGGGCAAGGTCGCCCCGCGCATCCGGAACAACATGGAGGTTGATCGTGAAAAGACGCTTCGCGTCCGCGGTGATCGCGGCCGCACTCATCGCGTGCTCCGCCCCCGCTTCCGCGCAATCGCTCGGGCAGTTCGCCGGCGCTCGGACGCTGGCCATCAACGCGCACTCCTTCGGCGCGTACGTGCATACCAGCGGGAACATCGTGGGGCTCGTGTCTCAGCTGCGCCTCAGTTTCTATCCCGGCGTCGACTTCGGCTTTCAGGGCGGGCTCGATCGCATCGACTACCGGAGCGTGAACCGCACCGTGCTGCGACTCGGCGCGGACTTCAAGGTCGCGACGGCGAAGGCGTCCGAGACCCTGCCCGTCGATCTCGCGTTCGGCGGCGGACTCGGCGTCGAGACCGGCGACAACATCAGCGTGCTGACGCTCGGCCCGATGGCGGTCGCGAGTCGCACCTTCGAGACCAGCACGAACGGCTCGATCACTCCGTACGGCGCGCTGGGCGTGAGCTACTCGAGCGTCGATGTTCCCGGCGACAACAACACCGGACTCCAGTTGCCGCTGCATCTGGGAGCCGAGTTTCGGATGGCCCCCGAGTTTCAGCTCGTGATCGAGCTGCAGGAACGGCTCGGCACGTCCTACAGCGATCGCGGCACGCTGGTGATCGGCGCGAACTTCCCTTTCTAGGCGCCATCGCGGCTGCTCGGGGAGCGCTTCCGCCAGCGGATCGCCAGCCGGGCTCTCGAACGGGCGCGTCGTCGCCGAGAACTGGCGCTACAATCGACTGCAAAGCAACGACATAGACTGATAGCGCTGGCTCGAATTTACGTCTTGTCGCCCTCCGAGGCCGGTGCTAGCCTCTCGGTCCCTCGGAAGGCGGCCCGCATCCGGCCTCCCATCCAGGCACCCGGCGATCCAGTCAAAACCTTTATATTCAACGGCTTATCCGGCAGCTCGTTCGGCGTCCCCGCGAGGCTCCGAACCCCTCCTGCCGGCCCAATCCCACGCCTGTGGAGAGGCTGTGGAGTGAAGGGGGCAACTAGAGGCTCAATCACATACAATTGAACAACTTACGCTGCAAGGTCGAATTGTTGATAAGTGGGCTGCAGAGTTTCCACAACAGTCCCCGCCACCGGGCCCGCGGCTGCGATTGAACGAGGTTCTCGCCGCCCCGAACCCTGTGGAAAAGCTTGCGACCCTTTCAGCAAGGAATGTTGAAATGGCCGTCCAGATACTGCCGTCAGAGGGGATCGACCGCCTCTGGAATCGAGTGCTCCAGTCCGTGCTGTCACGGATCGGGAGCCATCAGGCCTTCGACACGTGGTTCAAACCCATCGTGCCGCGGACGCTCGGGCCCGAGCTCGTCGATCTCGAAGTACCCAACGCATTCTTCGTGGACTGGCTCCACGAACACTACCTGCCACTGCTGCGCACGGGCCTCGAGGAGGCGCTCGGCGCGAGCCCCGAAGTACGCTTCTCTGCACGTGACGAAAACGATCAGCCGGCGCCGGCCGCGCTCCCGCGGGTCGCGACCTCGGCGGCGGCCCCGCCGCGCGCGGGTCGCTCCTGGCTCGACAGCCAGCTCAATCCGCGGCTCACGTTCGAGACGTTCGTGGTGGGAACCGGGAACCGGTTCACGCACGCGGCGTGTCTCGCGGTCGCGGAGAAACCCGGGCTCGCCTACAACCCGCTGTTCATCTTCGGCGGCTCCGGTCTCGGCAAGACGCATCTGCTGCATGCGGTCGGCCACGCCGTGCGCCAGTCTCGTCCCGACGCGCGCGTGACCTACGTGCCGGCCGAGCGTTTCACGAACGAGATGATCTTCTCCATCCAGCACGCGCAGACGCTCGCGTTCCGGAACAAGTACCGGAACGTCGACGTCCTGCTCATCGACGACATCCAGTTCCTCGCCGGAAAGGAAGGAACTCAGGAGGAATTCTTCTACACGTTCAATGCCCTGCGCGACGCGCACAAGCAGGTCGTCGTGACGGCGGACAAGCCTCCGAAGGACATCCCGATGCTCGAGGAGCGTCTGACCTCGCGCTTCAACCAGGGGCTCGTCACCGACATCAAGCAGCCCGATCTCGAGACGCGGATCGCGATTCTGCGCGGACGATGCGCGCAGGAAGGCGGCGGGCTGCTTCTGCCGGACGACGTGCTGCTCCTGATCGCCGACCGCATTCACACCAACATTCGCGATCTCGAGGGCTGCCTGGTGCGGCTCATCGCGGTCGCCTCGCTGACGCACCAGGAGATCTCGATCGATCTCGCGGAAGAAGTGTTGCAGCACTACGTCAACGCGGAGCCGGAGCAGCTCACGCCCGAGCGTATCCTCGCCACGGTCGCCGAGAGGTTCGGCGTGAAGGCCGACGTGCTGTGCGGAAGTCGTCGCACCCGCACCGTCGTGCTGCCGCGCCAGGTGGCGATGTTCCTCTCGCGCCAGCTCACCGAGCTCTCGCTGGCCGAGATCGGGCGCATGTTCGGGGGCCGCGATCACACGACGGTCATCTATGCCTGCGAGAAAATCGCGGCGTTGATCGCCGCGGATATCGCGTTCGCCGAGAAGGTGAACGGCATGATTTCAACACTGGCTTCCGGATGAGCCACGCAGAACCGGTTGAAGAGTCTGGAGAATTCAAGGGTGGGAGGCGCGGGTGGGAGGGGTGTTGACGAACCGTCAGTTTATCCACATCCCGCAGGTACAGCACATCCCGTTGGCCGCAGGGTACTTGGGCGGCTTTGTGACGACCGACCAACGCTTTCCACAGCACCTACTGTGACTATCCTCTTTCTTATTTAAAATCAAGTACTTAGCAGACATGAAAGTGCTTGCAGCAGGTGAGGTCCGTGCCTATCATGCAGCCGAACTGACATGAGCGCCCCGATGAACACCGCGATAGCTCCCGGAACTAGCGGCCGGACTTCAACTTCCCCCCCGTCAGGGAGTGACCAGATGGAACTCACGATCCAGCAGGGCGATCTCGCCTTCGCGGCCGGTCGAGCGCTGGGTTCGGTATCGAGCAAGAGCCCTCTGCCGCTGCTCAGCTGCGTGCTGCTCGAAGCCGACAAGACCGGGTTGCGCATCACCGGCACCGACCTTGACGTCACCACCTCGGTGCTCGTTCCGTGCGTCGTCAAGACGCCCGGCAAGGTGGCGGTCGGCGCACGCCATTTTCACGAAGTCGTACGCAAGATGCCGAAGGGATCCCTCACGCTGAGCGTGGCCGGGGCGCAATGCGAGGTGCGCTATGGCGACGGCAAGGGCTGGTCGAAGTTCCCAACCCAGGACGCCGGGGACTTTCCTCGAATTCCCGAGTTGAAGGCCGAGGCGCGCGTCTCGCTCGAGGGCCAGGCGTTGTCGCGGCTCATCGCCCGGTGCGGTTACGCGGTTTCGATCGAGGAGACGCGCCCGCAGCTCAACGGCGTCTTCATCCAGGGCTCCGAGCAACAGGTGGTGTTCGTCGCGACCGACGGTCATCGTCTGGCGCGCGCCGCCCGCAAGGGCGCGTTCGGCGGACTCGGCAAGGACGGCGTGATCGTGCCGATCCGCGCGCTGCAGGTGGTGAGCCGCACCGCCGACGAGGCGACCAGCGCGGTCGATATCGAAATCGCCACCGCGCGAAACCAGGCCGGTTTCTCGGCGCAAGTCGGCGAGTACCGCGTGCAGATCCTGACGCGGCTGCTCGAGGGACCGTACCCGAACTACGAGCAGGTCATCCCGCGCAACAATCCGCGCGAGCTCAAGACCTCGCGCGCGGATCTCACGGAAGCCGTGGACATCGTGGCCTCGCATGCTGACAACGTCACGCGGCAGGTGCGCTTCTCGGTGGACGGGGGAAAGCTGGGCGTGTCCTCCGCGACCGAGCTGGGTGCCGGCGAGCACGGCATCGCCGCGGAGTACGCGGGCGATGCGATGCAGATCGGGTACAACGCCACCTACCTGCTCGAGGTGTTGCGCAGCATCCCGACCGAGCAGATCGCGTTCCGGCTCAACACGCCGCTGGCGGCGGCCGTGATCGAGCCGGTGGGAGCGTTGCCGCAGCCCGAAGACGAGCTGCTGTGCCTCATCATGCCGCTGCGGCTGCCGGACGCCGCGGGGTAGGCGTGGAAGCGCTGGGAAGCGTGCTGGGCCGGGTGCTGGGAAAGCTCGGCCTGAGCCGCGAGATGTCGGGCTGGCAAGCGGTGACGGTGTGGCCTTCACTGGTCGGGCCCCGCATCGCCCGCCACACCCGCGCCGTCGGGTTTCGCGACGGCACGCTGCAGATCGAGGTCGAGGGATCGGCCTGGATGCAGGAGCTGGGGTATCTGAAGCGCGATCTCGTCCGCCGGATCAATCAGCATCTCGGATCCGAACACGTGCGCGACGTGCGCTTCGTCGTCCCCCGCGGAGGGAGCCTGCGATGAGTCCAGAGGAGGGAGGAGCGGCGTTGACGGCAGAACCCAAGGGTCATCACTACGACGCGACGAGCATTCAGGTCCTCGAGGGCCTGGAGGCCGTGCGCAAGCGCCCCGCGATGTACATCGGGGACATCGGCACGCGCGGGCTCCATCACCTGGTGTACGAGGTGGTGGACAACTCCGTTGACGAGGCGCTCGCCGGATACTGCGACGAGATCACGGTGCGCATCGAGACCGACGGCAGCGTCACAGTCACCGACAACGGGCGCGGCATCCCGGTGGACATGCACGCCACCATGAAGAAGCCGGCGCTCGAGGTGGTGATGACCACGCTCCACGCCGGCGGCAAGTTCGACAGCAAGACCTACAAGGTTTCGGGCGGACTGCACGGCGTCGGCGTGTCGGTGGTCAACGCGCTGTCCGAGTGGTGCGAGGTCGACGTGCTCAAGAACGGCACGCTCTACACGCAGCGCTACGAGCAGGGCAAGCCGACCGGCACCATGAAGTCGCGGCCGGCCGAGAAGAGCCGCAAGGGCTCTGGCACCACCACGCGCTTCAAGCCAGACGCCACCATCTTCGAGGACACGACCTACCATTTCGAGACGCTCGCGGGGCGCATGCGCGAGCTCGCTTTCCTCAACAGCGGGCTCACCATCCATCTGGGAGACGCGCACACCGACAAGTCTCAGGAATACTTCTACAAGGGCGGCATCACCGAGTTCGTCAAGTATCTCAACCAGAACAAAGACGTGCTCCACGCAAAGCCGGTCGCGTTCTCGCGCGATCGCGACGGCGTCGTGGTCGACGTCGCGATCCAGTACAACGACACCTACCTCGAGTCGGTGCATTCGTTCGTCAACAACATCAACACCGTCGAGGGCGGCACGCACCTCATCGGGTTCCGCTCCGCGCTCACGCGCACGCTCACCAACTACGCGGAGAAGGAAGGCCTCACCCGCAACACCAAGACCAGCGTGGGCGGCGAGGACGTGCGCGAGGGGCTCACGGCGGTGATCTCGGTCAAGATGCAGAACCCGCAATTCGAGGGTCAGACCAAGACCAAGCTCGGCAACAGCGAGGTCAAGGGCATCGTCGAGAGCACGGTGGGAGAGGGGCTGCGCGAGTTCTTCGACGAGAACCCGCCGGTCGCGCGCAAGATCGTCGAGAAGATGCTGGCCGCGGCGCGGGCGCGCGAGGCGGCGCGCAAGGCGCGCGAGCTGGCCCGGCGCAAGAGCATTCTCGACGGCGGATCGCTGCCCGGGAAGCTCGCCGACTGCGCGTTCGACGATCCGGGCCTGTGCGAGATCTACATCGTCGAGGGCGACTCGGCGGGCGGCACTGCGAAGCAGGGGCGCGACCGGCGCTTCCAGGCGATCCTGCCGATCCGCGGCAAGATCCTCAACGTCGAGAAGGCGCGGCTCGACAAGATCCTCGCGAACGAGGAGATCCGCAACATCATCACGGCGCTGGGCGCGGGGGTGAAGGAAGAGTTCGACATCACCAAGCTGCGCTACCACAAGATCATCCTCATGACCGACGCCGACGTGGACGGCTCGCACATCCGGACGCTGCTGCTCACGTTCCTCTACCGCGAGCTGCGCCCGCTCGTGGATTCGGGCAACGTCTACATCGCGCAGCCGCCGCTGTTCATGGTGAAGAGCGGAAAAGACGAGATCTACTGCTTCGACGAGAAGGAGCGCGACGAGGCGATCGCGCGCATGGGCAAGAAGAACGTCATGGTGCAGCGCTACAAGGGTCTCGGCGAGATGAACCCCGAGCAGCTGTGGCGCACCACGATGAATCCCGAGACCCGCACGCTGCTGCGCGTGACCGGCGACGATGCGGTCGAGGCCGATCGCATCTTCACCATCCTCATGGGCGAGCAGGTCGAGCCGCGGCGCCAGTTCATCGAGGAAAACGCGTTGTCGGTCAAGAACCTCGACATCTGATGCGAGCGCTCGGCACCCCCGCGACCCCCGCGCTGCTCGCGGCGCTCGCCGTGCTCGTGGCGCCGGTCGCCGGGCGCGCCGCGCCGCGCCCCGAGCTGTACGTGAGCGCTGGCACGACGCTCGCCGTCATCGGCCCTCCCAACGACGGGGGGGGGCTGGCGGCCGCGGCGGCCGCGTTGTGGCCGGTCGAAGACCATTTCGCCTTCGGGCTCACGGCGTTCGCCGACGACCTCGGCGCCACGTTCGGCCAGCTGCACGACCCGAACGACCCCACGGTGGTGCTCGGCACCGCGGAGCTCTCGCACCGCTCGAGCCTCGGCGCGGCCTGGCGTCTCGATGCGCGCCTCGAGCCCGCGAGCGGCCCGACCCTGATCGCGAGCGGCACGTGGGGCTACGCGCGCGTCGTCGACGATCACCGTGGCGACCGGGTGGCGGGCGTGGGCTCGACCGGATTCGGCCTCGGCGCCGGCGCGCGCTATTCGATCTTCAAGAGCAACACGGTCGGCCTCATGATCCGCTACCAGCGCCTCTTCAACGACCGCGCCGGCCGCTACGTGAGCGCCGGCGTGGAGTGGGGCTGGCGATGACGGCAGGGAACGCCAACACGCCCCGCGGGCCGGTGTGCCCGGGCGGGGCAGGACGGACTCCATGGCATTGAACGATCGCTCCAGGGTGGTGGACACCAGCATTCAAGACGAGATGAAGACCAGCTACATCGACTACTCGATGTCGGTCATCGTCTCGCGCGCGCTGCCGGACGTGCGGGACGGGCTCAAGCCCTCGCAACGCCGCATTCTGGTCGCGATGAACGATCTGAACCTGGCCCCCGGCCGCGGCTACCGCAAGTGCGCGAAGATCGCGGGCGACACATCGGGCAACTACCACCCGCACGGCGAGCAGGTCGTGTACCCGACGCTGGTGCGCCTCGCGCAGGACTGGGTGATGCGCTACCCGCTGGTGGACGGTCAGGGCAACTTCGGCTCGATCGACGGCGACGCCCCGGCGGCGATGCGCTACACCGAGGCGCGCCTCACGCCGCTCGCGATGGAGGTGCTGGCCGACCTCGAGAAGAACACGGTGGACTTCCGCTCGAACTACGACGAGACGCGGGAGGAGCCGGTGGTGCTGCCCTCGGTGCTGCCGAACCTGCTCATCAACGGCTGCTCGGGCATCGCGGTGGGCATGGCAACCGAGGTGCCTCCGCACAACCTGACCGAGATCTGCGACGCGATCATCCACGTCATCGATCATCCGGACTCCGAGCCGGCCGACCTGCTGCGCATCGTGAGCGGCCCCGACTTCCCGACCGGCGGCATCATCTACGGCACGCAGGGCATCCGCGAGTGCTACCTGACCGGTCGCGGGCTGATCCGCATGCGCGCCAAGGTGCAGGTCGAGGAGGGCAAGGCCGGCCGCATGAGCCTGGTCGCGACCGAGATTCCGTTCCAGGTCAACAAGGCGGCGCTGCTCGAGAAGATCGCGGACCTGGTGCGCGACGGGAAAGTGGTGGGGATCAGCGACCTGCGCGACGAATCGGACCGCGACGGCATGCGCATCGTCATCGAGCTGAAGAAGGACGCGAACCCGAAGGTCGTCCTCAACCAGCTCTTCGTGCACTCCCCGCTGCAGAGCACGTTCGGCGCGATCATGCTCGCGCTGGTGAATCAGCGCCCGCAGGTCATGAACCTGAGAGGGCTGATCGACCAGTACGTGAGCCACCGCCAGGTCGTGGTGCGGCGGCGCACCGAGTACGACCTCGCCGAGGCCGAGAAGCGCGCCCACATCCTCGAGGGCCTCAAGATCGCCCTCGATCACCTCGATGCGGTCATCGCGCTGATCCGCGCCTCGAAAGACGTCGAGACCGCGCGCGGCGGGCTCATGAAGAGCTTCAAGCTCAGCGAGATCCAGGCGAACGCGATCCTCGAGATGCGCCTGCAGCGGCTCACCGCGCTGGAGCGCAGCAAGATCGAGCAGGAATATCTCGAGATCATCAAGCTCATCGAGCAGCTGCGCAGCATCCTCGCCAGCCCGCAGAAGATGCTCGTCATCATCCAGGACGAGGTGCGCCGCCTGAAGGACAAGTTCGGCGACGCGCGGCGGACTCAGATCATGGCCGAAGAAGGCGACATCGGCTACGAGGACACGATCGAGCAGAAGGACATGGTCATCACGATCTCGCACGCCGGCTACATCAAGCGGCAGGAGCTGACCTCCTATCGCTCGCAGCGCCGCGGCGGGAAGGGCGTGATCGGCGCCCGCACCAAGGAAGAGGACTACATCGAGCACCTGTTCGTCGCGAACACCCACGCCTACCTGCTGATCCTCACCGACCGCGGCCGGTGCCACTGGCTCAAGGTGCACGAGGTCGATCAGGCCGGGCGGATGGCGCGCGGCCGGCCGCTCGTGAACCACCTCGAGGGCCTGACCCGCGAAGAGCGCGTCCAGGCGGTGGTCGCGGTCAAGGAGTTCGACGACCAGCACTACCTGGTGTGCGCCACCCGCAAGGGCCTGATCAAGAAGACCGTGCTCTCGGCCTACAGCCATCCGCGCAAGGGCGGGATCAACGCGGTGCTGCTCGAGGAGGGCGACGGGCTGATCGACGCGATGATCACCGACGGCACCCAGGACATCGTGCTCGCGAAGAAGAAGGGCCTCGCGATCCGCTTCCACGAGGGCGAGGTGCGCGCGATGGGTCGCACCGCTTACGGCGTCAAGGCGGTGACGCTCGACGACGACACCGACGAAGTCGTCGCGATGGTCACGGTGAAGCGCCAGGCCACGCTGCTCGCGGTGACCGAGCACGGCTACGGCAAGCGCAGCGAGATCGCCGAGTACCGCCTGTCCCACCGCGGCGGCAAAGGGATCATCACCATCAAGACCAACGACCGGAACGGCCACGTCGTCGCCGTGAAGGAAGTGGTGGACGGCGACGAGCTCATGATCATCACCCGCCAGGGCCAGATGATCCGCATGCCGGTGCGCGGGATCGGGGTCATGGGCCGCAACACGCAGGGCGTGCGGCTCGTCAATCTCGAGCCGGGGCCCGACGGCGAGCTGCTGCCGGACGCGGTGGCCGCCGTGACGCGGGTCGTGAGCGAAGACGACGATGCCGGCAACGGCGCGCTCCTGGGCGGCAACGGCGGACCCATCGCGGGCGATGCCGGGCCCATCGAAGGCGACGGCCAGGAACCGGACGCGGGCGGCGAGGCCTGAACGGGTCGCGGCGCGCGCACGCCGCGGCTCCCGCTCGGGGCCGCATTGTGAAAACATTCACCTGAGGACGGGCAGCAGGGCCCGGATCGCGAACCCATGCCCCGCATTTCCGAATCGACCGTCCGCAGGCTCTCGCACTATCTCCGCGTTCTCGAAGAGGTCGAGGCCGAGGGCAAGCGCATGATCTCCTCGCACCGCCTCGCGGAGCGCGAGGGCATCACCTCGGCCCAGGTGCGCAAGGACCTCTCGTACTTCGGCTCGTTCGGACGCCGCGGCCTGGGCTACAACGTCGCGCACCTCCGCGAGGAGATCCGCACGATCCTGGGCCTCGAGCGGCGGTGGCGCGTGGGGGTGGTGGGCGCCGGCAACATCGGCGCGGCGCTGCTCGCGTACCGCGGCTTCGAGAAGCAGGGGTTCGACGTCGTCGCGGTCTTCGATCGCGACCCGGCCCGCATCGGCGTGAAGCTCGATCATCACGAGGTGCAGGATGTCGCCTCGCTCCCGGCGGTCGCGGCGCGTGAAGGCGTCGAGATCGGCGTCATCGCGACGCCGCTGCGCGCCGCGCAGGACGTGGCAGATCTGTTGGTGGCCGCGGGGGTGCGCGGCATCCTGAATTTCGCGCCGCGCAAGCTGTTCGTCCCGCCGCACATCGCGCTGCGCACCGTGGACATGGCGATGGAATTCGAGAGCCTCTCGTTCGCGCTCACCCAGGGGCGCGCCCCGCGCCGTCGCCGCGCGCGCGGCTGACGGCGCGCGCTCCGCGGTCCGTTCGATGACGCTGCGCTCCGCCCGCGCCGGGGCCGGCGCGATGGTGCTCGCTACGATGGTGTGGGGAGGGACCTTCGTCATCCTGCGCGACAGCCTGGTCAGCTTTCCGCCCGCGGCGCTGGTGTTCGCGCGTTTCGCGGTCGCCTCGGCGGTGTACGCGGTGCTGCTGCTGCGCCGCGGCCCCGCCGTCGCAGCTGCGGCGCGCGTCGGGGTTGCCGCCGGGTTGTGCGCAGCGGGCGGGTTCCTGTTCCAGGCCATCGGGCTCACGTCGACCAGCGCCGGCAGCTCCGCGTTCCTCACCTGCGCGGGCACGTTGCTCGCGGGTTTCTTCGCGTGGCCGCTGCTGGGCCAGCGTCCGCCCCGCGTCCTGGTGGCGGGCATCGCGCTCGCGCTGGCGGGATCGGCCCTGCTCTCGCTGCGCTCCGGCCTGCGTCTCGGAACGGGCGAGCTGTGGACGCTGCTCGGCGCGCTCTGCTACGCGCTCCAGATCGTGGCGCTCGCGAGCGCGGGCCCGGGTCGCGACGCGCTCGCGCTGGCCGGAGTTCAATCGCTCACGATCGCGCTCGTGCTCTCGCCATGGGCGGGGGCCGCGGTGCGGGAGGTGCGCGCGCTCGACGCGGCGGGCGGGTGGCGGTTCGCCTACCTGGCGGGCGCGGGGAGCGTGATCGCACCGCTGCTGCAGGTGTCAGCGCAGCAGGTGCTGTCGCCCGGGCGCATCGGCCTGCTGTTCGCGCTGGAGCCGGTATTCGCGCTGCTGTTCGCGGTGAGCGTCGGGGCCGAGCGCTTCGCTGCGCGCTGGTGGTGGGGCGCCGCGCTCATCGTGATCGCGGTCCTGATCGTGGAGGGGCGGGCGGCGCGTGCGCGGCCCATTGTTCGTCCAGCCACCGGATGAGGCGCGGGGTGGCGGTGGGATCGCCGCGGAACGGCTGGCCGCCGTGGCCGGCGGCGCGGGCGTCTGCGACGCGGGAGCGCGCCCGGTCGCCGGCCTGATACAGGGCGTCGGTCACCGCGAAGCGCATGAGATCCTCGGGGGCGCTCGAGAAGAAGATCGGTCTCTGCATGCGGCGGATCCACGCGCGGGTCGAGCCCTGGTCCACCGGTTCGGGATCGGGGCTCAGCAATACCAGCGCCCGCGCGCGCGGATCGAGCGACGCGGCCTCCACCGCGATCGAGGCGGTGCGCCCGACCCCGGCGACCACGTAGCGCGTCGTATCCACGGGCACGCCGATGGCGAGCGCGCGTAACGCGTCGCGGACGTCCTTCGCGGTGCGGGTGTGGAGCGCGTCCTCGCGTCCCGCCCAGGCCGCGGCGTACGGACAGCCCGGACCCACCGACCATCCCGAGCCGCGGGGGTCGAGGAGCATGACCGCCCAGCCGGCGCGGCGCAGCGCGACCGACAGCGTGTCGTAGTCCGCGAGCGTATCGCCCGGAGCGCGCAACAGCACGGCCGCGCGCGCCCGGGCGGCGCCGTCGGGCGCGATCACCGTTCCGCCCAGTGGAAATCCATCGCTCGCGGAGAAGCGGACGCGACGGCCGCCGATCGCCGCGAGCAGCGCGCTCTCTCCGTCGTCGTGCGCATCGATCGCGCGGGCGAGGCGCTCATCGAGGCGTCCCCTGGCGCCCAGGCTCGCGCCCGCGCGCTCGATCAGGCTCAGGACCTCGGGATCCTGCGCGCGGGAGGCGATCGCGAGCGGCTCTGCGAGCCGGAGCGCGTGGCGTGGATCGCCGGCTTCGAGCGCGGCGCGCGCCATGCGGTATCGCCACAGCGGATCGCGGGAGAGCCCGGCCTCGAGCGCGGCGAACCGCTCGACCCCGAGCGCCGCGCGGCCGGCGAGCACCTCGGTCCACGCGATGCGCGCGTCGAAGGCGGCAGCGGCCGGATCGTTTTCGGCGGCCGCTTGAGCGTACGACGAGTCGAGCAGCGCGCGCGCAGCGGCCCGATCGTCATCGCGGCCGCGACGCAGCAGCAGATCGGCGAGCGCGATGCGCTCCGGGGCGTTGCCGCGCATGGCGATCGCCCCGCGATAGCACGCGATGGCGCTGTCGGCGCGCCCCGCGCGCTCGAAGCTGGATCCCGCGAAGTA
The DNA here is from genome assembly GCA_041483195.1 of Candidatus Eiseniibacteriota bacterium. Lineage (GTDB taxonomy): Bacteria > Eisenbacteria > RBG-16-71-46 > RBG-16-71-46 > RBG-16-71-46 > WS-2. Next base: position 2,374 of record JBGPFC010000012.1, on the reverse strand, counting down.
CAGCGCCTCGCCGGCGCTGAGCGGCGTGGCCGCCCCGGTGCGGCGCGCGTGATCGAGCAGGCTCGAGCGCAACGACGCGCGCGAGGGGCACTCGGTGAGCAGCACCTGGGTGCGCGTGGGCGGCAGGCCGGCGCGCGCGGTCGCGATCGCGGCGAGCAACGCGAGCGGCATCGAGAGCCATCGCTTCATCGGGAGTCACCGGCGGCGGAGGCGCGAAGCAGCTCGAGGAAGGTGCGCTCGAGCGTGGACAGCCCGGGCGCGGGGGCGCCCCAATCGGCCCGGCCCAGCGCGCGCGCGACCCGGCCGCGGTGCAGCACCACCACGCGATCGCACAGCCGCTCGATGGTCTCGGTGACGTGGCTCGAGAACAGCACGGCGCAGCCGTCCGCCGCCAGCGATCGCAGCGCCTCGCGCGCGAACAGCGCCGCCGGGGCGTCGAAGCCCTCGAGCGCCTCGTCGCAGAGCAGCACGCGCGGGCGGTGGAGCACCGCCGCGATGAACGAGAGCTTCTTGCGCATGCCGTGCGAGAAACCGCGCACCGGCTCGTCGGTGCGGCCATCGAGGCCGAGGCGCGAGCAGAGATCGCGGGCGCGCTCGCGCGCCGCGCCGGGATCGAGGCCGCGGACCGCCGCGAGAAACGCGAGCGCTTCCCCGGCGGACAGCTCCTCGTAGAACGAAGGCTCCTCCGGCGCGTAGCCGAGATGACGCTTCGCGGCGATCGGGTCACGCCACACCTCGGCGTCGAGCACGCGCACCTCGCCGGCATCCGGTGGCTGGAGCCCGGCCGCGGTGCGCATCAGCGTGCTCTTGCCCGCGCCGTTCGCGCCGAGCAGGCCCACGATCTCCCCGGGCGCCACCTCGAGCGAGACGCCGTCGAGCGCGAGCAGGGTGCCGTAGCGCCGCGTGAGCCCGGTGACGCGCAGCATCACGCCGACTCGATGCGCGCCCAGCGCGGCAGGCGGCGCGCCGAGTGGATCACGGCGGTGGCGAGCACGATCCAGCCCATGAGCGGCACCATCAGGCTCGCGGCCACCGCGAGGCCGAGCGAGAGCGCGAGCAGCCGCTGGGCGTGGTGGGCCCGCGGGTAGAGCGTCACCGCGTAATTGGTGCCGAGCAATCCGATCGCGAGCGCCGCGCCTCCGGACCAGATCAGGAACACCAGGCGCGCGGGTCCATCGAGCGTGCGGGCGGCGACCGCGTGGCCGGCCGTCAGCGTGAGCGCGATCAGCACCGCCCACGCCGCGCGTGCACCCCACACGTCGCCGACGCGGAGCGGCAGCGTCTTGAGCACCGGGAACGGATCGCCGCCCGCGAGCGCGATGATCCATTCGGCGGCGGCGGCCGCGCACCCGAGCGTGAGGGCGAACGCCGCGAAGTGCGCGAGCGCGGGCGCGACCGGCAGCGCCCACGCTCCGAACGCGCATGCGCCGAGCGCGAGCGGCGCGATCGCCCGCGCTCGCGCGGGGCCGGGCCGCCGCGTGACGAGCAGATCGTTGCGCATGATCGCGCGCCAGGGCGGATCGTTCCGCCATCGCGGAGCGGCGGCGCGTGCGATGCGCGCGGCGCGCGCCGAGCTCGCGAGCACGCGCGTGATCGGATGGAGGCCGGGCCGCGGTTCCGCCGCGCGGGCCGCGAGGCGCCAGGCGATCGCGCAACCGGCGCGGCCCGACTCGAGCAGCAGCCATAGGAATCCCGCGGCCAGCAACGGCGGCCACCAGCCCGGCACCAGCCCCAGGCCCGCCGCGAGCACGCCCAGCGCCAGCGGCACCACCCACAGCGCGTGCGTGCGCGATCCCCAGGCCAGGTGCCGGTGCACGAGGTGGGGCGGGAGCGGAAGCGCGAGCCACGCGGGTCCGGGCGTGACGCCCCGCAGGCGGAAGACGTGGCGGGCGAAGGCGAGCGCTCCGCCGGTCAGTGCGAGCAGCGCGAGCGTGAGCGCGCTCTCGCGTGCGACCGCGATCGGTCCGTGGTCGAACGCGAGCGAGGCGAGGCGCACGCGCTCCTGCCAGAACACGAAGCCCGCGATCAGCGTGCCGATCGCCACCAGCTCGACGCGCAGCCGCGGCTCGATCGCCGCGAGACGACGGCGCAGGAGCGCGCGCTGGAGGCCGCGAAACGCGGCGGACGGATCGTGCGACGGCTCGGACATGGGAGGGCGATGATTGTAGCCGACCGGGCGGTCTCGATGCAGCCGGGGTCCCGGGCCCGCGAGGGCCCGGGATCGCGTCGCGCGCGTGTTGTCACGCAGTGATTCTGTCCGGTTAACTCCGCAGTGATTTTGTCCGGGTGCGGTTGGGGGTTTCCGGATCGAGCGCCTCGGGATGAGCGAGCCGTTTGAGCGGATGCCGATCGTCGGGTCGCCAGCGTGGCCGTT